>NZ_LGDG01000024.1 GCF_001279775.1 Streptomyces sp. MMG1533
GACCCTGGTCGAGCTGTTCGGTCTGGCCCGCGAGCTCAACATCGACGCCGAGGGCATCGACATGGGCCCGTCCCCCACGGACGCCGCCCTTGCCGCCGACCTGGTGCTGCCGATCGAGGACCTCGACCTCACCGTCCGTTCGTACAACTGCCTCAAGCGCGAGGGCGTCCACTCCGTGGGTGAGCTCGTCGCCCGCTCCGAGGCCGACCTCCTCGACATTCGCAACTTCGGTGCGAAGTCGATCGACGAGGTCAAGGCGAAGCTGGCCGGCATGGGCCTGGGTCTCAAGGACAGCCCGCCCGGATTCGACCCGACCGCCGCCGCCGACGCCTTCGGTGCCGACGACGACGGGGACGCGGGCTTCGTGGAGACCGAGCAATACTGAGCGCTGCGCTGCGCCGGTCGTAGAGACACTTCGCGTACGGGGACGGGGACGGGGACGGGAGAATCTCCACACCGTTCCCTGCCCGCTGGGCGACTTCGGCCCGGTCCTCACCGGCGCACAAACCCTGGCGAAGTCAGCCCGCGACAAGCGGCGCAGCACCAGCGCTTCACGTACGACCCGCTGCTCGGTGGGCCGGCGGTCACCGGCTTCCGGCCTTGCCTGCCGCGCCCGCCCCGGCTGGTCTGACCCAAGGCACTGACAGCGGCCCTCGTGGCGGCCCGGACTCCCGCCCTGTGCGGGTCAGGCGGGCCGCTCAGGTCGCTTCCCGACGACTCCTTGCAGACGGCGGCCTCCCCCGAGCGGTCACACCACGCGGGCAGGGGTGCCACAGCAGCCGGCCGGGTGTCCGCCGGGGTCGTCGGCCAGCACGATGCTGGCCGTGACGCGCTTGCCCACCGGCTCGCGGCGCACCTCGAAGCTGCGGCACACGCCCATGACGATCTCCAGCCCGTGCTGACCAACGCGACCCGGATCTTCGGTACAGGCCGTCGGCAGGGTCGGTTCGGTGTCCCATACACTGATCTGGACGGCGCCGCCGCTGACCTCCAGGTCCAGCAGGCAGGGACCGGGCGCGTACTTGTAGGCGTTGGTCACAAACTCGCTGACGACCAGCTGCACGGTGCCCATCGCACGGTCCGACACCGGGATGCCGTGCACGGCCTGCACCTCGGCCATGAAACGGCGGGCGGCATGACGGGCCGCCGCGATCGGCTCGCTGCCCTCGAAGGCAAAGGCCGACAGGATCGGGCGGCCGGCCAGCGACTGGTCCGCGTTTTCGTGCACCACTGAGCCGACACCGCCACCCTCGTCCTGAGCAACAGGTTAGTGGCGCCCGAATACCCCCGAAACGACACGGCACGCATCCGGCCCGCCCAGCACCGTGACTTTCGCACGGCATCCGCGTTCGAGGGCGCGACACGCGCACTCCTCGGGCCCTGCCCGCCGGAACCCGTACACGTCGAGCCGCTCGACCGGCGCCGCGGGGGCACCCGCCTGGAGCTGTCCACCACCCTGTTCGAACACCTGGAGATCTTCCACCGGCAACGCAGGTACTCCGCCCTCAAGATGCCGACTCCCGTCGAGCACGAGTTGCGCGCAATACCTGTAGCGCGAAATCGGCTGTCCCGGCTCCCCGCAGCTCAGCGCAGGCCGGAGCCTCCATCAGCCGGGGGCAGCGGCCACGAGTGCTTGCCCCCGAGCGTGGCTTCCTCCTGTCCTCCTGTCCTCCTGCCAGTCCGGTGCGGAGACCCCGTCACCATGCCGCCCCGACGCGCGGGACGGGCAAGCGGACCCGATGACCCGCGGGTTCCGCCCGGGCCGGGCAAGAACGGGCAGCCGGACGGGTGAGTGAGGACCCATGCCAGAGGTCGGGAGAATCTCCGCAGGAGCACCACACAGGCTGCACACGGCCTTTCGAAAGCCCCGTTAGCGTGACTGGCCGCTCGATCCCACATACGAACGTGACCGGCCGAGGCCCCGGTGGGCCACGTCGCAAGCAACCCAGGAAGACCGCAGATGGACTACTGCTCCTCGTGTCGTCGACATCTCAACGGCGCCCTGGTGTGTCCCGGGTGCGGTGCCTACGCCCCGGACATCGCTCCGCCCGCCGTCGGCACTCGCACCGGCCCGGCCCGGGGCGCCGACTCGCCGACGACCGGCGACGCACCCGGCATCACGCATGCCGACCAGTTCGAGGCCCCCGGCGCGGCCCCGACCGCCGACGTCGAGGGCATGCCGCCCGCGCGGCAGGGACGAGCGGCACGACGTCGCCAGCTGGCACGCTGGAAGAAGAACAAACGCCGGGCTGCGGTCGCGACCGCCGTCGCACTCGTCGGTGGTGGCCTGACCATCGCCACGATGGACCGGCACTCCACCGACCGGACGCAGGCGGCCACCACGCCGGACGACCGGAGCATGGGCACCACGGAGCAGACGCCTGAGCGCACTCGTCCGGCGTCGACACCGCCCACCACTCACCGGTCCTCACACACCACTCCCAAGGCGCAGCCGCCGGCGGCCAACGGCCCGTGGCAGCAGTCCCTCGCGGCCCCGCCCCGCACGACTGCGCCGAGCCCCCGGCCGGACGCGGCCGATTCTCCCCCTCCCGCTGCGACATCGGCCCCGCAGCCGCAGACCACCGCCCCGTCCTCGAGCGACACGGCCCCGGACCGCACCGGTGAGGCCGCGGAGCAGCCCTCGGCGCCCGCAGCCTCCGATGGCACGAACTCCGGCACGCCCCAGACCAACCCCGATGAGGCATCGACGCCACTGCCCGAGGTCTGCCTGCTCGTGGTGTGTCTGGGCTGATGGGTGCTCAGTACCCGGCCGTGACCGGCTCGGCGAAAGGGAACCGAGCGTGGGAGCCGTACGGCCGTCCATGAGTAAGGAACCCGGGCGCCGGCCGTCTGCTCGGCATGCCTCCGAGTCAAGCGGCCCGCTTCACGCCACTGCGCGGTTCGGTGACCGCCGCAACCCGGCAGATCACCCCTGTGCCCGCACCGAGCCCGCCACCATCGGACGCCGCCCCGCCGCCCCGTCTCCCCGATCGCGCCCCGGCCTGCCCCACGACGGCGGCAGGCGCTCTCCCCCGCCCACCCCGCCTACGCGATCCCGGATGACGACTCCGGAAGCAGAGCCCGACGGGCCTTCGCCCCCAGGTGACCTGGCCAACTCATGGCGACGGCAAGTACTCATCGCCACAAGAGTGTTGATCTCGCAACCGTCGGCTGTCGCCCGTGACGCTCCCGGTGCATGACGCGCTGGAAGAAGTGACCCGAAAGGAGGGTCTCGGGGCCCGCCCTCTTGGGGGAGGCAGCGGGCACCGGCGTGCAGGGGCAGGCACGTTTCCCCCCGTGACGGGCCTGCCCCTGCGCAAGTCACCGGCAGCAGGTCAGGCCGGAGGACAATATCCCGCCAGCTCCCCGGTACGGCCCGTGATCGGTGTCCGTGACTGTTGGGTGGAGGGGCCACCGAGTATTTGGGAGGCCGATGTGAGGTGCAGTACGCTCCCGGGGCACTGACCGGCCATTGGGGGGACGGACGTTGGGACGACGAGGGCATGCCCTGCGCGTGTCGGCCGACGATCCTGCGCTGGAAACCGCCGTCGCTCAGGCCCAGGACGGTGACGAGGCCGCGTTCGCCACGCTGTACCGGCTCGTCCACCCCGGTCTGCTCGGCTACCTGCGCGGGATCGCGGGTGACGGCGCCGAGGACGTCACCGCCGCTGCCTGGCGGGAGATCGCCCGCGAGCTGCCACGGTTCCGCGGCGACGGGCCCGGATTCCGCGGGTGGACGGCGAGCATCGCCCGGCGCCACGCGCTCGGCCATCCGCGGCGTCGCGGCGCGTCGTCCCGCTCGTCGGGAAGCTCCGTGGCACCGCCCGCCGCCCCTGCTCCGCCCGGAGCGACGCCGTCCGCCGAGACGGCCCAGGCCCTTCTCGCCCGGCTGCCCCGCGCCCAGGCCGAAGCGGTCCTCCTCCGCCATGCGGTACGCCTGGATGATCCCGCGGTGGCCCGGGTGATGCGCAGGCCCCGCCCTGTCGTACGGGTTCTGGCCCGCCGCGGCTTGAGGAACCTCGCGCGTCTGCTCGGCCCCGACGATGTGACACGCGATGTCGCGTGGACGCTGGGGGAAACGAGATGAGCACCGATCGGAACGGAGATGAACCGTTGAGCGGCGAAGCCCTCAGGCGCGAAGTCGCCCCGCGCCCCGGTGCACCTGAAGACGTCGGCGCCGCGACCGGCCTCGACGACGCGTCCGCGCTGGAGCGGGCGGCCGAACAGATCGGCGAGGCACTGCGGCAGCAGCCCGTGGACGCCACCGCGGAGCAGGCCGCCGTCGCGGCGTTCCGCAGCGCACGCACGGCGGGCGACCTGACCCTGCGCACCCGACACCGGGACGACTGGCGCCCACGGACCCAGAAGCAACGATGGGCACGCGGGGGAGCAGTCGCCCTCGTGACGAGCGCGCTGCTGGGTGGCATCGCCTTCGCCTCCATCCGCGCGACGGACACGCAGCAGCACGACACTCCCGATCCCGGCACCAGCCACAGCACCCGCCGGCCACCCCGGCCACCGGTGCACCCACCCGGCGGACAGGCTTCTGCTCCCGTCACGCCCAGCACGACACCGACCGCGTCCGCACAGCACCCCGAGACGGCAAAGGACCTCGAGGCGCACTGTCGCGCCTACGAGCGCACCAAGAACCGTGGCCACGCCCTGAACGCCACGGCCTGGCAGCGCCTCGTCCAGGCCGCGGGCGGTGAACAACAGGTTGCGGCCTACTGCGCCGAGTTGACG
Organism: Streptomyces sp. MMG1533; assembly: GCF_001279775.1. Taxonomy (GTDB): domain Bacteria; phylum Actinomycetota; class Actinomycetes; order Streptomycetales; family Streptomycetaceae; genus Streptomyces. The sequence continues at coordinate 4,744 of NZ_LGDG01000024.1, forward strand.
AGTTCAGCAGACGAGACCACCCCGTCACCGGGGAAGGCGAATAAGCCCGGGAAGGGCCAGGGCAAGCCGAGCGCCAAAGCCAAGCCGTCGAAGGGGTCCCCGAACCGACCCTAGGCACCCGCACACAGCCAGGGGGGTCGGGACAGGACAGACGTCGGAATCCGTGGTGCGCGGTCCGCTCGTCGGCCGCGGAGGGCTGTCGTGGCTACGGGATGGTGACCCGGTACCTGCCGCTGGAGAGGTCGGCGACCGTGGGTGTGACGGTCACGCCGCCGAGGGACTGCGTCCGCCGAGGCGTCGCGGGGTCGTCCCAGTCGCACTTGGCGCCTTCCCAGGCGGAGATGCCGTAGGTGGTGCCCGCGGTGACCTGGTAGTCGGTGGCGATGACGGGCCGGGGCCAGGTTCCGGAGACGCTGTACGTCGCACGTGACGGAGGTGCCGTCGTCGATCCGCAGGCTGCCGAAGGACACGATGGAGGGGCCGTCCCCTCGGACCTGTGCCGGCACCTCGACGGTGAGTGAGGCCGTGGAGGCGGCCGACGCCGTGGGTGCCGCGGCGAGTGCGGTGGCACTGGTGGCGGCGAGGAGGGCGGTCAAGCCGACGGAACGGGCCGTGCGGCGCGTACGGCCGTGGGGGTGCTTGAGGCCCATGTCTTCTCCAGATTTCGAGAGGAAATTGAAAGCTCAATGAAATACGTGACCAGTGTTGCCAGAGGGAGCGCTGACGCAGGAGCCCGATTCTGGCCACGTTGATCTGCCGCTGCGCTCGTGCCAGCACCGTGTTCGGGCGTGCCGTACGGCTCTACTCGGCGAAGACGTACTGCTCGACGATCAGCCCCTTCTCCCGTCTCGCGAAGGTGACCGTCCGGCCTCCGAGGGCGGAGCCGTGGATGACGCAGCTCCAGCCCGGGTACACGCCGGCGGCGCGCCTGAGGTCCTCGTTGTCGGGATTGGTGAGGGTGAGCGAGGGGCGCGCGGTCGGCCGGGGTGCTTCCTCGGCGGGCAGTTCCCGCATGAAGAGGATTTCGCGGATGATCTGGCCGCCCCGCCACTGCGCGACGGTCGCCATCCGGACTCCCAGGGCGGGGATGCCGCCGATGGTGGCCGTCCAGTCGCCCCGCGCCACTTTGGGCTGGTGGGTGACGACGAGGGCGTCGGGGGCTTCTATTTGGAACTGGTGCATGGCATCGATGTGCGGCTCGACGCCTTCGGTGCGTACACCGCCCCACAACGACCCCTTCGCCCGCCTCCCCGAGGCAGCGACCTTCACCGTCACCAGCACCACGCTGACCGACGGCGCTCCCCTGCCCAGTGAGCAGATGTCCGGCATGTTCGGTGTCCCGGGCGGCAAGGACGTCTCGCCGCAGCTGTCGTGGAGCGGCGCCCCCGAGGGCACCAAGAGCTACGCCGTGACGATGTACGACCCCGACGCCCCGACCGGCTCCGGCTTCTGGCACTGGGCCGTGGCCGACATTCCCGCCACCGTCACCGAACTGGCGGAAGGCGTCACCGAACTGCCGGAAGGCGTCGGCGACGACACCGGCGCGAGCCTTCCCGAGGCGGCCTTCCAGGTGCCCAACGACGCCCGCATCGGGCGCTTCATCGGCGCGGCCCCGCCGGCCGGACACGGCCCGCACCGCTACGTCTTCGTCGTGCACGCCCTCGACGTCGAGACCATCGGCGTCCCGGCCGACACCACCCCCGCGTTCCTCGGCTTCACCATGGCCCGCCACATCCTCGGCCGCGCGGTCCTGACCGCCACCGCAGAAACGTCCGCCTGACCCCCGAGCCGCCGAGGCGGCCGAGGAGCAGCATCGGGCAACGGGACAGGTTCCGCAGAGGTACCGTCAGAACACCAGGCACGACGGCCTGACAGGCCTCGGAACTGCCACCGCCTCCGTACGCGCGGCGCTTCCACACGCCCCGGCCGAGCCGGAGAGGCAGACGGTCAACGGTTCGTGTTCTCACGGCCGTTGACCTCTCCGAGCCGTCTGTCGGACTCCATCATGGCGTCACGGTCCGCACGACGACATGGTTGATCGCGGAGGCAACGTCGTCAGCAACGTGGGTGGGCTGGTAGGAGTCCTGGGTCCACGGTCGGCCGTCCGAGACCCACACGCTTCGAAGACCGAGTGCGTTCGCGCCCGCGATGTCGGCGTGCGGAGAATCGCCGATGACCCAGGCACCGGAGAGGGGAACTCCCACGGCCTCCACTGCCGCATGGAAGATCTCCGGATCCGGCTTCTTGTGACCGACTCCCTCGGAGACCACCCAGCCCTGCACGAGCCGGTCGAGTCCGGCATTGCGGATCTTCGCTTCCTGCTGCGTGATACGCCCGTTGGTGACGATCACGCAGGTCCAACCGGCAGCCTGCGCTTTGCTCAGGGCCTCGCGGGAGGAGTCCGCCAGCACGACGCGATCGGCGGCGCCATTGTCAAGTAGCGTACGGATTGCGGTGGTTGGCACCAGGGTCCCATACCGGTCGGTCATGGCTGCGGCGACATCGGGACGTGCGGTATAGCCGCCGGCGTCGACGGTCATCACCCACGTGAGGTCGGTGCCGGGCAGTCCGTGCTCGGCCAGGAATGCCTGGACGGCGGCGAGGAAGGCCGCATCGCGGTCGACGAGGGTGTTGTCGAGGTCCAGCATCAGCACAGGCATGATCGGCAGTAGCTTACTTCGGGCCGCTGCGGCAGTTCACCCTCGCCAACTCCAACCACCCCAACCACACCGTCCAAACCCGCGCGCTGCACCTCTACCCGCACTGGCGCAACCAGAACGCCCGCCACCCCGACATCCTGGCCGCCCAGCGGCGCGAACGCGCCCGTATCCGCATCCGCATCCGCATCCGCATCCGCGCCCGTACCCGCATCCGCATCCGCATCCGCATCCGCATCCGCATCCGCAGCGAGAAAGGCATCCGCTGGGGCGGCCGCCCTCTCAACCCCGCGGCCCGACCGCCGCGCCGAGACCGTCGGCGATCTGACACGAGCGGCCTCGACGCAGGAACAAGCCCCGTCAGAGCTTTTCGGGCTTGCGGGCCAGCAGGCAGGCGTGCGGTCTGTTCACCCGTCCGCCAGGCTCCTGCTCCAGCCTCGCGGTGACGACGAGTCCGGCCCGCTCCAGCAGGCCGATCATGCGGTTCAGGGGCAGGAGATACGACTCGTAGGACACGGGATGGCCATAGCCCCGGGTCGGTTGCAGCCGTTCATCGCCGACATAGTCTCCCCAGAGCAGGTAGCCGCCGGGCGCGAGGGTGCGGTGGAACTCGCCGAACACCGTCGGCAGCCACTGCGGGGGCGTGTGGTGGGTGGAGTACCAGGCCAGGATGCCGCCGAGCTCGTCGTCCCTCATCTCCAGCGCGGTCATCGAGCCCGCGGTGAACCGCAGGTTCGGATAGGCGTGCCGGGCCAGCCCGATCATCTTCGGTGACAGATCGACGCCGGAGGCGGACACTCCCAGCCCGGCCAGGTGCGCCGTCACGCGGCCGGGGCCGCATCCCAGGTCCGCGACCGGCCCCAGACCGGCCGTGCGCACGAGTTCGGCGAACCCCGCCAGCATCGCGCGTGACAGCGGGTCCATCGCGGCTGGAGGCGGGACGCGTTCGACGTAATCGGCGGCGACCGTGTCGTACGACTCGCGGACGGCGGTCAGAAAGGAGGGCTCAGCCATGCGGGCGACCCTAGATGTTGCGGGTCAGGACGTTGGTGACGGCGCATAGTGGTGGGCAAGATTGGTGGCGAGGTCGCGGAGGTGAACCCTGGCTTCGGTGGGGCCGTGCACAGTGATGGCGCTCCCGAACGGCAGTAGTGCTCGCACGTCCTCCAGATGCAGGAAGCGGATCGTTACCTTACGGCCAGTGGCGGACTCTTCATGGTCGTCCGGGACGAGTCGTAGGCCAAAGATCCGTTGCGCTCGCTCGATCTGGGTCTGGTCGATGGTGGCGCTGACCTCTATCGCGTGGTTGTGCTCCCACTGATCAATGAGCGTTGCAGCGACGGTGGCCAGGGTCTGGCTCTCGCGGACCCGTCGTGGCTGGTCGACTTCTTTCCACGTCGTGATCCGTTCGAGTCGGTACATCCGTGGCACTCGGGCACAGTCGGCGACGAGGTACCAGATGCCGGCCTTGGCGAACAGCCCGTAGGGATCCACGACCAGGTCGCGTGGGCATGACTCGCGTGGGCTGTCGTACTCGATCCGTAGCCGGCGGCCTCGCCGCACTGTGCCGATCAGCGAAGCCGGAGTCGTGCCGGAAGCTCGTGCCTGACGCCAGGGACGGCTGTCCACGTGCACTACGTCGGTGAGCGGCAGGAGCTCATGAACTCGACGTGGCTGTGTAGCGACGATCTTGGAGAGCGCGCGCCGGCTTTCGACCGATGCGTTGAGCTCCGCACGTTGTTTCTCATCCAGACCAGTGAGCGACAGATGATCACGCTCGCCCGGTGTGAGTCGCGTGAGGTCGAGCCCGGACCCGGGCAGCATGGTCACGCCTCCGAGGCGGCCCCGGTGTGCGGTCACCGGCAGACCGGCGTCGCGGAGCCAGTTCAGGTCTCGGGTGATGGTTCGAAGGGACACTCCGAGCGCTGAGGCAAGTTCCTGTGTGGTCACGGCATCCCTCGATTCGAGGAGCAGCATCAGGGTGAAGAAGCGATCTGGGGTCACACACCAATTTTTTCAGGAATTGCGACACGATGCGGCGCATATCCCGGCCAGGCTGGTGGATGCGTACCTACGACCTGTGAGAAGGAACAACCATGACCAAATCCGTCGTGTCCATCGTCTACGTGAACGACGCTCCCGCCGCAGCTCGTTTCTACGGCGATCTCCTCGGCATGAGCCCCTCGTTCGAGACTTCGGGATACATCACCTTCGACCTCGGGCCAGGCGCTGACCTCGGTCTGTGGTCTGGCCAGTTCGAGGATCTGTCACCGGACGTCCCGCGCACCAGTGAGGTTTGCCTGGCCATCGACGGTGGACCCGACGAGCTCAACGCGACCTTTGAGCAGTGGAATTCCAAGGGTGTCACGATCCTGTGCGAGCCTCATGATGCGGGGTTCGGGCTGACCTTCCTCGCAGCCGATCCTGACGGGAACCGTATCCGCGTCGCACCGCAGGACTGAAAGGCCGCAATGCGCCAGGCGCGCACGATAGGTGTCGCGCCTGCCGTCGTCTGACTTCGAGAGGACGACGAGTGCCCCACGCGAATGCGTCCCTGAGCGTCGAGGGCCGTAGGCGGCTCGTGAAGCGGTGCCAGACACGTCCCATCGCCCACGTCGCCGCTGAGATGGGCATCCTCTCGCGCATGCGCCGGCAAGTGGGTAAATCGCTGGCGGCTACACGGTGATGCGGGATTGCAAGACCGGCCGTCGAGTCCGCACCGGAGTCCGAACGCGACTCCAGCATGGGTCAATCGAGCAGATCGAGTCCTGGCGCCGCGAGCACAAGTGGTCCGCGCAACGGATCACCGACGAACTTGTGAGTATCGGTTTTGTGATCAACCGGCGGACTGTCAGCCGACACCTGACCCGGCTCGGCCTCGGCGAACGCCGCTTCATCGACCCAGGCGGTGAGAACAACCGGAAGCCGGGGAAGACCATCGCCCGCCGGCCCGGGCACATGGTGCACTTGGATGTGAAGAAGGTCGGCCGGATCCCTGATGGCGGCGGGTGGCGGATCCACGGCCGGGACAGCGATCAGGCCAAGGTCGCTCGTCGGGCGAAGTCGGCCGGGGCGAAGCGTGGCTACGTCTACCTGCACTCCGTCGTCGATGGTTTCTCACGGCTCGCCTACACAGAACCGCTGGGCGATGAGAAGGGCGCGACGGCTGCTGCTTTCCTCGCCCGGGCGAAGGTCTGGTTCGCCGCCCACGGCATCAACCACATCCACCGGGTCGTCACCGACAATGGCGCTTGCTACCGCTCCGGCGACTTCGCCCGCATCGTCGGGCAAGGCACCCGGCATCAGAGAACCAAACCATACACACCTCGGCACAACGGGAAGGTGGAGCGCTACCAGCGCATCATGGCCGAGGAAGTCCTCTACGCCTGCGAGTTCACCAGCGAGGACGCCCGGTCGGCCGCGATCACAGTGTGGAACATCCACTACAAGTACCACCGGCCGCATAGTGCTGCCGCCGGAAAGCCGCCAGCAGCCCGCCTCCGCGAGAGCGTCACCAACGTCGAGCCCTCATACACCTAGACCCGAGAACTGACAGGCCGTGTCACGACCTTGAGTTGACCTGCGCGACATCCACCGCCGTAGACACTCGGCCATCACACCACTCCGGTGATCGTTTCCGGTCAGAGCAACTAGCTAGCAGGTGACCGTCACCCGATGGGTGGCCACTCTGAAAGAGCTCATCAATTGCGCCGCGCCTGCGCGTCGGGTAAGCCATGGGCCGCACACAGTGCCCGGCTCGATTACCGAACGACCCCCGCATCATGCAAAGAGCTCCGTGGCGTCGCTCACTGAGCGACGCCACGGAGCTCCTTCACGAAACCATTGCTCCGGAGAGCACCAACTGGAGCGAGCAGGCCTGGAATCTCAGTTGCTGAAGAGCCGCCGCCCCCCGGTGCCTTAGGACACCAGTTGAGCGATGACCGCAGTGATGGTGGCCGCAAGGGTCACCACGGCAGCGAAGACCGCGGCTGCCCGCATGATGGCCGAAGGATAGGTCGCGCCGTCCAGGCGGGCCAGTTTGGCTGCGCCGGCGGCAACAAGCAGCGCGGTCAGGATCACGAGCGCTGCAACCTGGACAACGTAGGCGAGTTGATGCACGAAGAACTCCTGGACTCGGGTCGGAAACTGTGCCGCCGAGATTTGTCGAGATGACGTTCGCCAGGCTGCGGACCGAACGATGATGAACACTGGCGAACATGCCGCGGTCCTGGAGGCGGAAGTGGACGAAGTCGAACTCGCAGACCTGCGAGCCCGTCTGAGGGACGCCGTGGCCACGTCCGGGCTGACCCAGACTCAAATCGCGGCCAGGACCAAACTGGGCCGCACCACCATCTACGCCGCCCTGAAAGACGGTCAGCCGGCCCCCTCCCCCACCACCGTCGCTGCCTTGGCTCGCGCGGTTGATCTCCCGCCTGCGGAGTTCCTGGATCAGCTGCGGCGGGCTCAGGAAGATGCCGTTTCCGAGACGCACTCCGATGATGATCAGGCCCAAGGAAAGCCGATTTCCTCTTGGGACCCCCACGACCTGGAGGTGCACCCCGCGGATACGGCGGCTGACGCCAACAGGCGGCGTCTCGGCCTCTCAGGCCGGCGGACCCTCCCCCACTACGTGAGACGCGACCACGACCGTCTCCTCGCTGAAGCCGTGGTCGAGGCCGCGAAAGGGAACAGCAACCTGCTGGTACTGGTCGGCAGTTCATCAACCGGCAAGACACGAGCCTGCTGGGAGGCCATCCAGCCCCTGGCCCCCAAAGGCTGGCGGCTCTGGCACCCATTCGACCCGACCCGTACTCACGCCGCGCTGGAAGACCTGCGCAACGTCCAGCCTCGGACGGTGGTGTGGCTGAACGAATCCCAGCACTATCTCGGTGATCCGCAGCATGGCGAGTACATCGCTGCGGCCCTGCATGACCTGCTCACCCAGCCGGATCGCGGGCCGATCTTGGTGCTGGGTACCTTGTGGCCTGAGTACGCGCACCGGTACACCTCTCTGCCGCGACCTGACAGCCCAGACCGGCACAGCCGCACGCGCGAACTACTCGCCGGCCGCACCGTCGCTGTCCCCGACACGTTCGACATGCACGCTCTGCGCACGGCGGCCGCCTTCGCAAGAGGCGGTGACCAGCTACTGGCCAGCGCTCTCACCCGAGCCGAAGAACATGGTCGTCTGGCTCAGGAACTGGCCGGCGCCCCACAATTGCTCAACCGCTATCAGACCGGCAGTCCAGCCGCGCGCGCCGTCATCGAGGCAGCCATGGACGCCCGCCGCCTGGGAGCCGGTATAAACCTCCCACAGGCCTTCCTCACAGACGCTGCCCTCGACTACCTCAGTGACCACGACTACGACGAACTGGCCGAGGACTGGGCAGAACAGGTCTACGCCGAGCTCGCCAGCCCCGTCCACGGCAAACAAGCCCCGCTGCGCCGCGTGAAATTGCGCCCCCGACACCGGGCGCCTGGAATGACCGCTGTGGGCCACGAGCGGGATCAGAGACCGGGACCGATGTTCCGGCTGGCCGACTACCTCGAACAGCACGGTCGTGGCATCCGTTCACTCAAGTGCCCTCCTGCCTCGTTCTGGCATGCAGCACACGACCACATCACCAGCCCCGACGACCTGCTCAACCTGTCCACGGCAGCTGAACACCGGCACCGTCTGCAGTGGGCACAGTGCCTCTGCCTCAGAGCAGCCGAAGCAGGAAACGCGGAAGCGATGCTGAAGCTGGCCCTGATGTACGAGAGGAAGGGGGACGAGGAAGGCGCCCAAACTGCCTGCCTGCAGGCCGCCGAAGCCGGCGCCGCCCGAGCCTGGGCTGTCCTGGGACGCATGCGTGAAGAGACCGGCGACGTCGAGGGCGCCGAGTACGCCCGTGAGCAGGGTGCACGAGCCGGCGACCCTGCGAGCGGGGTCGCCCTGGGCTGGATGCGGTACAACTCTGGCGATCTTGAAGGTGCCGAGGAGGCCTTCCTGCGCGCCAACAATGACGTCGCAGCGCGTGCGCTGGCACTGATTCGGAGCCTGGAAGGGGGCGGTCAGGAAAGCGCCGACGCCACCTACAGGGAAATGGCTCAGGCCGGCAATGCCGAAGCGATCTGGCACGTGGCCTTGCAGCGCATCCGAGCCAAGGACCTGCAAGGAGCAGAGGCCGCCTACAGGCAGGCTGCGGAGGCAGGTGACGTCGGCGCTCAACAGCAACTGGCTCGGCTACGAATGACTGCTGGGGATCGGGACGGAGCTGAAGCGGTTTACAAGAATGCCGCCGAAGCGGGCGACGCCTTCGCGTTGAACCACCTGGCCTCGTTGCGGGAGGAAGCCAGAGACCTGGAGGGTGCAGAAGCTGCCTACAGGCAGGCCGTTGACGCAGGCGTCACCGAAGCCCGGCGTCACCTGGCAAGGCTGCGCGTCGCGGTCGGGGACCGAGCAGGTGCCGAGGCCTTGCTCATGCCGTTGGTAGAAGCGGGTGACGTTCAAGCCCTCCTCAGGCTCATTCGTATTCGAGAGGACGCCGGAGAGGTCGAGGACCTGGCTGCCGCGTATAAGCAAGTGGTCGACGGTGGTGGCATTCCCGCTCTCTTCTTCTCCTTCAGAACGGCCGGGTTCAGCCCTGATGAGCAGTGGCCGCATGGGCTCGATCCGGACGGCACACCCTCACCTCCGTGGCAGTAGGACAGCGCCCCTGACCGGACATCGTCGAATCGGACATCGTCGTGGCGCCCCGAAAGAGCGTTGGCCGTACGGATTGATCCGGACGGCACCCCCACACCACCCTGGTGGCAGCGCACGCGGCGAGCAGGCGAGCTTGTCCTCGGCGAGCTGCAGCCGGACCTTGATGGAACCTCAGCATTGGCTCGCCCAGGAGCAGTGAGCTGCTCGCGGACGAGGGCTCGGATGAGGCGGTGCAGCGGGAGCGTGCCGTCCTGCACCCGGGCCAGACCTTGAGCGGCCAAGGCCGCCCTCGCCGGTCACCTTGCCGATGTCCTCCCGAAGCAGGTTGAGGTACTGGGCGGGTGCAAGGCCGTCGGCGAGCAGGGCTGAAGCCTGTCCGCGGTTGAGAGGTCTTCGGACGTCAGAGACCGATCGGCCTGCTTCAGCCAACTGCGTTCCCGCGGGCGCGGGTACCTCGAAGTCCGGTTGCCGGACCGTGACCGAAGTCCCGGACTTCGGTTGAGGTCACGCGATCCCACGCGACCTCAACCACGCGCAGCCGCCGCCACCAGCGCACCAGATCTCAGGCGTAGCTGTAGCTGCGAACGCTGCCGGTCCGGTTGTCCCGGGCGATGAAGTCGGTTGGGAACCTGCGGACCGGCACCACGGCTCTCCCCTCCTGATTTTTCAGCGATGGCGCTTGAGTTGGCCCCGCTGAGCATCGCGACCGGCCCGGCCCGGTGGCGTGGCACTCAGCGGCGGTACGGCACCGGACCGTGCCGAACTCGGGGCAGAGACAGGTCACATCCCCTCGGGCCGCGGCTGTGCTCTCAGTTGACGGCAGCGCCGAACCACTTGGGCAGGTGGTCGAGCAGATCCTGCTGATCTTCGCCGACCCATGCCACGTGGCCGTCCGGTCGCAGCAGCACTGCGGGCGCGTCGAGTTCCTCGCTGATGTCGACGACGTGGTCGACCCGGTCTGCCCAGCCCGCCACCGAGAGGCGGCCGGTCTGGTCGAGCAGTAGTCCGCGGCCGCCGTGCATCAGCTCGTAGAGGCGCCCCCGTTTCAGCTTCACGTCCCGCATCCTCCGGCCGAGCAGTTCGTGGCCCTCGCCGAAGTCGTAGCGGACCCCGACCGCGGTGATCATCTCGGTCACGTACCGGTTCACCTCCTCGAAGTCCATCAGCTTCGAGAACAACTCCCGCAGCGCGGTCGCACCCGGATCGGTTCCCAGGAGCGTGATCTGGGCGCGAGTGTTGTCCAGTACACGGGCGCCCACCGGGTGCCGTTCGGCGTGGTAGCTGTCCAACAGCCCCTCCGGCGCCCAGCCGTTGACCTCGGCTGCCAGTTTCCAGCCGAGGTTGAACGCGTCCTGCACGCCGAGGTTGAGCCCCTGTCCGCCGGTCGGGGGGTGGATGTGCGCCGCGTCGCCGGCCAGCAGCACCCTGCCCACCCGGTAGCGCTCGGCCTGCCGGGTGGCGTCGCCGAACCGGGACAGCCAGCGCGGCGAGTGCACGCCGAAGTCGGTGCCCGCGACCGCCCGCAGCTGCTGCTTGAACTCCTCCAGGGTCGGCGCGGTCGCACGGTCCTCGGCCACGCCGTCGGCGGGCACGACGACTCGGCACACCCCGTCCTCGTCGGGTGGGGTGACACCGAACCGCAGTTGGCTCTTGCGGACCTCCTCGACGACGGCGGCAATCGTCGCCTGATCCTCGGTCACCGTCGCAGCCGACGAGGTAACGCGAGCGCAGCTGCGTGCCGTCCGCCAGCTCGACACTCACCCCGTCCTCGCCCTGGCTCAGCCCGACCACTTCGCAGCCGCGCCGGATCTCGGTACCGAGTTCGAGCGCACGCTCGTTGAGCAGCCGCTCGGTGACCGGCTGCGGGGTGGCGACGCCGTACGGGTGAGCCGTGTCCAGTCGGTCCGGCCACGGCTTGGCGATGCCGCCGAAAAGACCGCCGACCTGGAACTTCTCACTGACCGCGAGGAACCGGTCCAGCAGGCCGCGCTGGTCCATCATCTCGACGCTGCGCGCGTGCAGGCCTTGCCCGCGGGACTCCCTGGTCGGCTCGGCCAACTTCTCCAGCACGACCACGTGCACTCCGGCCAGCCGTAACTCGCATGCCAGCATCAAGCCGGTCGGTCCGCCGCCGACCACGATCACGTCGATCATCACCACACCCTTTTCCGCAGATCCTGGCTTCGGTCGGCGATTCTGCGGCACGACCCGGGCCTTGCCGCAAGCCCCCCAGTGCGCTATATCTTGAGAGTGGCAAGGAGCGGGCAACCTCCTTGCCTTTCTTCTTTTGTCGCTCCTGCGGACGGACAAGCCCCTCCCGAAACGGACAGGCCCCTTCCGAGACGGGCAAAATCCTTCCGAGACGGGCAAACTCCTGTCGAAAGCGCGGCCATTCTCATGGAGTTCGAATCGCCACGCCGCATGAGCACTGGACGGAGCTCGCCGTACGCAGGCGCGACACCGAGCACCCCGGCGACGACCACACTCAAGGTCCGGGCGCCGTTGGTGAACCGCCCAGCCGGCAGGTGATGTCGGTGGCCAGGACCAGTCGGCCGCCCGTGGCGGCGGCAGCATGACTCGCGGTCAAACAGCTCGACAGGGCGTCCAGTTCGGTCGCGAAGAGGAGGGCGCAGTCGGTAACCCGTGAAGGTGGCTGGCCGGCTCCCAGCCGGAACCGGTGATCAAGGCCAGGACGGAGAGTACGCGACTGCCGGAGGCACCGGCGGAATGCGAACCGGCTTTCACTCCGGGCCGGCAACGAGGACTTCCACGCCGGTGGCCTGCAGTGTGTCGAGCTCTGACGCCGATATGCCGGCGTCGACGACGACGAGGTCGAACGCGGTGACGGGTGCCAGCTGGTAGAGGCCGCGGCGTTGGAACTTGGTGTGGTCGACCAGAAGGATTTTCCGGTCGCAGGCTTCCATCAGGGCTCGTTTCACTCCCACGGTCTCCTGGGACTGGTGGTAGCAGTGGCCGCGGGTGATGGCGGTCGTCGAGGCGAACAGTGTGTCGGCACGCAGGCTGTTGACCGCGTCTATGGTCCGGATCCCGAGGAATGCGTCGTAGGCGGGAAAGTACGCGCCGCCCAGCGATATGAGATCGATTCCCGGACTGCCGGCGAGAACCTGGATCACGGGTACGAAGTTGGTGATGACCGTCAGCGGGGCGCGCTGCGAGAGCAGTCCGGCGAGCGCCAGGGCCGTGGTGCTGTCGTCGACGACAAGGGACTGCCCGGGCTTGACGAGGGGCAGTGCGGCACGGGCGAGTGCGCCCTTCTCCGCCGCCATGGCCTGGTTGCGATACCGGATGTCGCCGTGGAATGCCGTCGACGGTTGTGCGGTTGCCCCGCCGCGGACTTTCCTCAGCCACCCCTTGCCCTGCAGGTAGTCGAGATCGCGACGGATGGTCATCGGTGTCACGCCCAGCTCGTCGGCGAGTCGCTCGATGCGGACGAAGCCTTCGTCGACGACGCGGCTCTTGATCCGCTCCCGCCTCTCGCGCGGCCCACGCCCGCCCTCGTCGGTGGCCGGATCCTTGCCTTCCTCCATGGAGACCACCCTCTGTTCTCTTTCTGTTAACAGAACACATACAGGCCGCGTCGGGCTTTCATCCCACCCATTGCGGGCTTTCCACCTGCTACGAGCGTGTTGCAGCTCGGTTTGTGGCGCGCTCTCCGAAGGAGCATGGCACACCGATGTTCATCCAGGCCAGGAGAGTGAACAGCCAAGCTGATCAAAGGATCAGGCTCCGGTGTTCAGTTCTCAGGATCCGTTGACACCTACAAACGCCGAGAGTTTCTTGTGCGTTACGTCGTAGCGCCGACCGGCAACTACACGGTGCGGATCAAGGAGTGGAACATGGGAAAACTGGCCAGTGGTGCTCTCACCGGCATCCTCGCCCTGGGCGCTCTCACCGCATGCGCTCAGGAACCGAGTGCCGGGACCTCCAAGGCGGACGGAGGGTCGGGCAAGGTCGCGTTCCTCATGCCCGACCTGGCCTCCACCCGCTACGAGCAGTACGACGCTCCGCTGTTCAAGAAGCGTATGGCCGAGCTGTGCCCGGACTGCGGAGTGCTCTACCAGAACGCCAACGCTGACGCCTCGCTTCAGCAGCAGCAGGCGAATTCCGCGATGACCCAGGGTGCGAAGGTGATCGTGCTCGACCCGGTGGACTCGGCCGCGGCGGCCACGATCGTGCAGACGGCGCAGTCCCAGGGCGTCAGGGTGGTCGCCTACGACCGGCCCATCCCCGACAAGCCCGCGGACTTCTACGTGTCGTTCGACAATGAGGCGATCGGCGAGGCCATCGCCCAGTCGCTGGTCGATCACCTGAAGCAGACCAAGGCCAAGGGCGGTGTGCTCCAGATCAACGGGTCTCCCACCGACGCCGCCGCCGGGCTGATCAAGAAGGGCATCCACAACGCCGTCGACGACAGCGGGTTCAAACTGCTTGCCGAGTACGACACGCCGGGATGGGCGCCGGAGAAGGCCCAGCAGTGGGCGAGCGGACAGCTCGCCCAGTACCGCGGCAGGATCGCCGGCGTGGTGGCGGCCAACGACGGCACCGGTGGCGGAGCGATCGCGGCGTTCAAGGCCGCGGATGTGAAAGTCCCGCCGGTCACCGGCAACGACGCAGAGCTGGCAGCCATCCAGCGCATCATCGCGGGAGACCAGTACAACACCATCTCCAAGCCGATCAAGATCGTCGCCGAAGCGGCCGCGGACGTCGCCCACCAGTTGCTGCAGGGCGAGAAGCCCGAGGCGGACACCAAGCTGTTCAACACCCCGTCGGAACTGTTCAAGCCGACCGTCGTGACACAGAAGAACCTCAAGGAGGTCATCTTCGCCCCCGATGGAGTGCTCAAGGCGAAGGACGTGTGCACCGCGCAGTACTCCGCCGGCTGTCGGCGCCTGGGCATCCAGTAGCGGCCCGAAGTCTCCGAGGGAAGAGGGGCATGATGACAGGCACCGCGGTCACCGGTGCGGGCACGGACACCGTGTTGTCGCTGAGGGGGATCTGCAAGAGCTTCGGCGCGGTCGCCGCGCTGACCGATATCGCGCTCGACGTCGCGGCCGGTGAGGTGGTCGCCGTCGTCGGGGACAACGGCGCCGGCAAGTCCACGCTGGTGAAGATCCTTTCAGGGGTGTACACCCCTGACGCAGGAGAGATCTTCTTTCACGGCGAGAAGGTCTCTCTCGGCTCACCGGCCATTGCCCATGCGATGGGCATAGCCACGGTTTTCCAGGACCTCGCCCTGTGCGAGAACCTCGACGTCAAGGCGAACCTGTTCCTGGGCCAGGAAATTCGGCCCTGGATGCTGGACGACGTCGCCATGGAAAAGCGCTCCTGGCAGTTGCTGCGACAGCTGTCGGCAAAGATCCCCACACTCGGCGTTCCGGTGGCTGCCCTCTCGGGCGGCCAGCGCCAGACTGTCGCGATCGCACGCTCTCTGTTGATCGACCCGAAGATCGTCCTGCTCGACGAGCCGACGGCCGCCTTGGGCGTCGCGCAGACGGCCGAGGTCCTCAACCTGGTCGAGCGGCTCAAGCACAACGGACTCGGCGTGGTGATGATCAGCCACAACATGGAGGACGTCCGGGCGGTCGCCGATCGCGTCGCCGTGCTGAGGCTTGGCCGCAACAACGGTGTGTACAACGCCACGGACGTCTCCTCGGAAGAGATCGTCGCCGCGATCACCGGTGCAACCGACAACGTGGTCTCGCGGCGAGCCGCGGGCCGGGTGACTTCCCCTCAGGAAGAGAAGGAAGAGCTGTGACATCCATCGACACCTCGGTGGCACTGGCCACCGACCTGCAGGATGAGCGTCTCGTGACGCCGCAGGGCATCACCGACAGCATCAGGGCCACCATCCGCCGCGTTCGGGGCGGAGACCTGGGCATGCTGCCCGTCGTCGGCGGCATCGTGGTGATCTGGACGATCTTCCAGCTGCTCAATCCGACCTTCCTGTCCAGCACCAATCTGGTGAACCTGTCCTTCGACATGGTCCCGGTGGGCGTCCTCGCACTGGGGATCGTGTGCGTCCTGCTGGTCGGCCAGATCGACCTCTCCGTGGGATCGGTGAGCGGCGTGTCGGCCGCGATCACCGCCGTCGTCATGGTCAAGAACGAGCAGCCGACGTGGCTGGCGGTCCTCGCGGCCGTGGCCGCCGGCTGCCTGATCGGATGGCTCTACGGCCAGGTACTCAACCGCGTGGGCGTGCCCAGCTTCGTGGTCACCCTGGGAGGCCTGCTGGCTTTCCTCGGCGTACAGCTGTGGCTGCTTCGAGGCCAGAACGCGATCAACCTGCCCTACGACTCGACCCTGGTGAAGTTCGCCCAACTGTGGTTCGTCCCCGCCTGGGTGGCCTACGCGCTGGCGGTGGTGGCCGTGGGTGGGTTCCTGGCCACTGGCTGGGCGCGTGCCCGAACCCGCCGCCGCGCCGGGCTGTCGTCCTCGTCGCTGCAGTGGCTTGCCATGCAGTCCCTTCTGCTGCTGGCCGGGCTGCTGCTCGCGGTCTACTACCTGAACCGCACCCGCGGCGTCGCCTGGATGTTCGTGTTCTTCGTCGCGCTGGTGCTGGTGATGAACTACCTACTGACCCGCACCAAGTTCGGACGCTCGCTGTACGCGGTCGGCGGCAATGCCGAGGCGTCCCGCAGGGCCGGCATCAACGTACGGCGCGTATACACCTCGGCGTTCGTCATGTGCTCCTGCCTGGCCGCGGTCGGCGGCATCCTGGCCGCGTCGCGACTGGCGGCGGCGAACCAGAGCAGCGGTACCGGAGACGTCAACCTCAACGCCATCGCCGCGGCGGTGATCGGCGGGACCAGCCTGTTCGGCGGCCGCGGCTCGGCGATTGCCGCCCTGCTCGGCGTCCTGGTCATCCAGTCGATCTCCAGCGGTCTCACGCTGCTGAACCTCGACTCCTCCTACCGGTTCATCATCACCGGCGCGGTGCTGCTCGTCGCCGTCGGCCTGGACTCCGTCGCCCGCCGTTCGCGCCAGGCACACGGTCGGGGGTGAGGACGGTGACTGCGATCGCCATCGACGCGGGCACCACCACCATCAAGGTGGTCGGATACGCCGACGACGGGAAGGAGTTGGCGGTGAGCCGTCGGCCGACCCAGGTGAAACGACCCCGTCCCGGGTGGGCCGAGCAGGACATGTCCGAAGTGTGGGCCGCGGTTGCCGCCGCCGTCCGGGACGTCGTCTCCGCGCTCCCCGGCGCACCCGACATGGTCGCCGCCACCGCACAGGGCGACGGCGCCTGGCTGCTCGACGGCCAGGGTCGACCCACCGGACCCGCCGTGCTGTGGAACGACGGACGAGCCACGGCCCGGATCACGGCGTGGGAGCGCGACGGGGTGGCGCAGGAGGCGTTCCGGATCAGCGGGTCGCGGGTGTCCACCGGGATGCCCAACGCCGTGCTGGCCTGGCTGCGCGAGAACGACCCCGACCGGGTGGCCCGATCCAGTCATCTGCTGACCTGCGGTGGCTGGCTTCACCTGAAGCTGACGGGTGCGCCCGCCGTCGACGAGTCGGACGCCTCGGCACCGTTCATGGACATCAGGCGGCGCGACTGGTCCGACCGGCTGTTCGAGGTCTACGGCCTGGAGTGGGCACGGCGACTCCTGCCCGAGCTGCGCGACGACAACCACCGAGTCACCACGATCAGCACCTCTGCGGCCGCGGAGACCGGCCTGCCCGCAGGTATCCCGGTGGTGCTGGCGCCGTACGACATCTGCGCCACCGCCATCGGCGCCGGCGCGGTGACCGCCGGCCAGGCGTGCTGCATCCTCGGTACCACCTTGGCCACGGAGGTCATCACGGACACCGTGGTCACCGACCGGCCGGTGGGCATCACCGTGACGCTCGGAGTCCCCGGCCGCTACCTTCGCGCCTTCCCCACCATGAGCGGCGGCGACGTCCTGGACTGGGGGGCAACGCTGCTCGGACTGGCCTCCGTCACGGATTTGATGGGGCTGGCGGCGCGGGGCAAACGCAATACGGCCGGGGTGCGGTTCATCCCGTACCTCTCCCCTGCCGGAGAGCGGGCCCCGTTCTTCGACCCCACCGCGCGCGGCTCCCTGTCCGGCCTGTCCCTGGAAGCCGGCCGCGAAGACATGGCCCGTGCGCTGGTGGAGGGAGTCACGATGACCATCCGCGACTGCCTGACCGCGGCCCCGGGCTCCCCGGACAGGCTGGCGCTCTGCGGCGGCGGCACCAGAAGCGACTTCTGGATGCGGTTGATCGCCGATGTGACCGGCCTTCCTGTGACCATTCCCGCCTCCGCGGAGGTCGGGGCCCGCGGTGCCTGGCTGACCGGCCTGGTCGCCACCGGCCGTGAGCCGGACTTCCCGACCGCCGCCGCCCGGCACGTGGAGGTTGCCGCCACATACCAGCCCGATCTGGCCGCGTTCGACGACTTGAGCGACCGGTACGCCGACTTCCTGCGGCTGCGGGAGCTGAACCAGCCGCTGTGGACACACGACCGCGGACAGACTCGTTCGACGAGCGGAGCCGACGCATGACCGCCATCGGAAGTGACGTCTGGCTGGGAATCGACCTGGGCACGCAGGGCGTACGCGTGGTCGTCGCCGCGTCCGACGGCAGTCTGCTGGGTGCGGGATCCTGCCCGCTGACCAGCCACCGGGAAGGCGATCGCCATGAGCAGCACCCGGAGCAGTGGTGGCGCGCGGTCCGCACGGCGATCGGCCGGGCGCACGCCGCCGGTGCCGACCTGCGCCGGGTCCAGGGGGTGGCCGTGGACGCGACCTCCGGCACCATCACCATGCTCGACCGCAGTGGCCTCTGCGTGACACCGGCACTGATGTACGACGACGGGCGCGCCGCCGCGGAGACGGACCAGGTCAACGCCGCCGGGGAGCGGCAGTGGGCCAAGGCCGGCTACCAGCGGATGCAGCGATCCTGGGCTCTGCCCAAACTCCGGTGGCTGCTCAACCACTATCCCCACGCCGCTGAGGACGGCTGGCGAGTGGCGCATCAAAACGACGCCATCAACAGCAAGCTCGTCGGGCACGAGGTACCCACCGACACCAGCAACGCGCTCAAGACGGGCGCCGACGCCGCACAGGTGACATGGCCCGAGCGCGTTCTCGACGCGTTGGAGATCCCCCGCGCGATGCTGCCCGACCTGGTACTGCCCGGCACGGTCATCGGTCAGGTCTGCGCCGCGGCCGCCGCCGAGACGGGGCTCACCGAGGGCACCGCCGTCGTCGCCGGGACGACCGACGGCTGCGCGGCGCAACTGGGCTCCGGCGCGACCGCCGTCGGAAGCTGGAACTCGGTCATGGGCACCACCCTGGTACTCAAAGGCGTCACCAAGGACCTCGTCCGTGATCCGCACGGGGTCGTCTACTCCCACCGATCACCCTCCGGCCACTGGCTGCCCGGAGGAGCCTCCAGTGTCGGAGCCGGCCTGGTCGCACGCGAATTCGCGGACGCCGACCTGGACATGCTCACCCGCGAGGCCGGGGCACTGCTGCCCACCGACCTGTTGCGCTATCCATTGGTCTCCCCGGGCGAACGGTTCCCTTTCATCGCCCCGGACGCCCGCGCGTTCGGCAGCCGCGAACCGGCCACCCGGGCCGAGTCCTTCGCCGCACTGCTGCAGGGCGCCGCATACGTCGAACGGCTCTGCTTCGACTACGTGGACCTGCTCGGCGCCCCGACCGACGGAGCGATCGTCCTCACCGGCGGGGCCACCCGCAACCCCCTGTGGAACCAGTTGCGCGCCGATGTGCTGCAACGCCCGGTGAGCCTCCCGCGCAACACCCAACCGGCGCTAGGCATGGCGGTGCTGGCCGCGTCGAGCCGTGCCCCTCTGGACAGCGTGGCCGCTGCGATGGTGCAACTCGACCGGACCCTCGAACCACGCCGTTCAGCGAAGAACCCTCACGAAGAGGGCTACCTCCGGCTGCTCGATCTGCTTGTCCAACGCGGCTGGCTCCCCGGCGTCGTCGCGACCCACGCACGAGAGAGGACGGCGCCTTGAGCCTCCATGTCATCTTCGTCCGGCACGGGGAGACCTTGTGGCATGCCGAAAACCGGTATGCCGGCAGCACCGACATCGCGCTCACCGAGCGCGGCCACGCACAGTCACGCGCGCTCGCGGACTGGGCCGAGCAGGCGGACCTGACCGCCATCCGGGCCTCCCCGCTGACGCGCTCGCAAGAGACCGCACGCGACAGCGCGGTGCGCACGGGGCTGCCCGTGAGCGTGGACCCACGGCTGCGCGAGCTCGACTTCGGCATCGCCGAGGGGCTCACGCGCGCAGAGATGCAACTACGGTTCCCCGACCGTCTCGCAGCCTTCAAGACAGACCCGGTGACGAACCACTTCCCCAAAGGAGAGAACCCCCTCGCTGCCGGCGACCGCTATATGGAGTTCCTCACCGACCTCCAGACCGAGCACCGCGAAGGCCGCGTCCTCGTCGTGGGCCACTCCACCGCGATCCGCCTCGCGCTCTGCCGCATCCTCGGCCTGCCGTTGCGCGAGTACCGCCGGACCTTCCCGTTCCTGGCCAACTGCGCCCTGAACGAAGTCGTTCTCCACGACGGCGTGATGTCACTGCTGACGCTGAACCGCCCCGTCACCCCAGGAGTACTCAAGTGACCACCATCCTCGCCGCCGGTGACCACTTCGTCCTCAACTCCCTGCTCATCGACAGGCTCCGGACGGCCGCGCCCACCGCGACCTCACGCTGCCCTGGCCGGTCGAGCCCTTCGGGGAGGTGGCGGAGGTACGGGAGGCGTCCGGCACCGAGGACCAGCTCATCGAGGCCCTCAGCGGAGTGGACATCTGCGTCACCCAGATGGCTCCGCTCACCGAACGGATCCTCCAAGCCAGCCCCGATCTACGCCTGTTCTGCGTCAGCCGCGGCGGCCCCGTCAACGCCGACCTCGAGACGGCCACCCGGCATGGCGTCGCGGTCTCCTTCGCCCCCGGGCGCAACGCCACCGCCACCGCCGAGCACACGGTCGCCCTCATGATGGCCGCGGCACGACGCGTTCCCGCCACCCACGCGGACCTCGCCGCAGCCAACTGGCGCGGTGATTACTAGGTAGCCAGATTCCTGGAAGGCCGGCCCTTGGCGCACTGCGCGAATCCGGAGGTTCTGGCCCAACTGCACTGAGACACACGGTGATGCGCCCGACGCTCGAAGGTCCTCGCCGTGACTCGACCCCCTGGGGACGGTGACCGTCCCCAGGGGGTCGAGTCACGGGCGCACCACGGCCTGGGCGTACGGCACCAGTCGGACGGGACCCGCGAGCCCGTACGCCTGGCGGGCGGTGGCGCCGAAGACTGCGGGCTGGGCGGCCCGGAGGCGGTTGATGAGCGGGGTCGCCACCTCGACCTCGATCACGTTGTCGCCGCGCCGCAGGTGTCCGCCCAGGTCGACGACCGGGTGGAGTCGGTCGGCGGGGGCCAGCCGGGTGCCGTTGACGGCGACCCGGAAGGTGTCGCTGACCTGGCCCAGTTCGAGGTACGCGCCGTGGGCCGAGGTCCAGTCGGAGGGCAGGACGACGGTCGTGCGGTAACGGCCGATGCCGGCGGAGTCGGCCAGTTCGGGGATCTGCGACCAGGGCAGCAAGGTGTCGAGGGCGAGTGTGCGCCGGACGATGTCGGTGCGGGTCGCATCGGCGCCGGGGTACCAGTCCTCGACGTCGAGCTGCCAGCGGTCCGGGGTGACGGGCTCGGGCAGCGCGGGCACCGTGGTGGTCGCCGCACGGCCCCGGGAAAGACGCGTGGTGTACGTGCCCGGTGCCGAGACGCGCACGGCCAGGCCGCGGTCGGTGAACAGCACCTGGTCCGCGTCACTGCCCACGGCGTGCGGACGGCTGCCGTTTCGGTCGCCGAAGAGCCCGGGCCGGCCGAGCGCGATGACGGTGGCCTGGCCGGGTTCGAGGGTGACGCGCACGGTCATGCCGTCGTCGTCCTCGGTGTAGCGGCCGATTCGGGTCGCCTGGCCCGTCCATGGGTCGAGCAGGTAGGGGACGGTGGCGCCACGACGGGTGCGGCGCAGGGTGACGTCGTGGTCGATGGTCGCGACGGGCGGCTTGACGGTCTCGGCGTGCTTGCCGTTGCACAGGTAGTAGAAGTCGGTGTCGCCGCTGACACGGTGGGCGTTGAGGAGGGTGGAGGGCGTGGCGTAGCGGGCGTCGGACGTGATGCCGAGGGCGGTGAGGGCGTCGCCGACGGCGGCCTTGTCAGTGACGGCGGTGACGTGCGGCAGGGCGAGGAGGCGGGCCAGGACCTCGCGCAGTGCGTCCGTCTCGTCCTGGTCGGGCACGCCCGGGGTGAACGCCTGGTCGAAGGCGCCGAGCAGGACCATGGGCAGTCCTGCCCGGGCCAGGCTCAGCAGCTTGCGGGCGTCGTCGAGGGCGAGGGTCGGGGTGGAACCGTAGAAGAAGTCTCCCTCGACGAACAGGGCCTTGTAGGCGGGGCCGTCCGGCGCGAGGCGACCGCCGGAGACGCGGGCGGCCGGCAGGTCGAGGAGCGGTCCGCTGAGGAACTGGTGGGTCCAGCCGAGCGGTACACCGGTCGCGGTGAACCAGGAGGCGCCGATGCCGGTGGCGGTGTAGCCGGTCTGGCGGAAGACGGCGACGTCGGCGCGCGGGGTGCCGGTCTGCAGGACCTGGTGCACTCGGCCGAGATAGCCGGCGATGTCCCGGACGTGCCGCCAGGTGGGCTGGCGGGGCCCCCAGGACTCGCCGTAGCCGGCGGCGCCGTTGTAGGGGCTGAAGGCGGCGAAGCCGGGCCAACTCACCCCGGGGGCGGTGGCGTACGAGAAGCCGTGCACGACCGTCTGGTTGACGCCGGCCGCGTAGGCGCCGCCCATGGTGCGCAGGAACCTGTCCCACGTCGTGCTGTACGCGGACCCGTTGTAGGCGCCGGATTCGCAGGACAGCACCGTGTGCCCGGCCATGTCCCGACCGCCGGCCAGGCAGCGGTAGTCGTCCAGGTTCTTGAAGCCGAGCGATTCGCCCTCGGCGATGTCGAGGATCGCTGCGGAGGCGATGGCGTCGGTCTGCAGTCCGTACGGCTGCGAGCGCAGCGACATGCCGAGCGAGTGCGCCCAGTCCCGCAGGGCGGTCACGTGGTGGGTGTTGAACAGGTGGGAGACGGTCTCCCAGAAGTCGTGCCGGATCTGCCGGGTGATCTGTGCCTCGAAGGCGAAGACCTGGTTGCTCTTGTCGAGGACGAGGGCCGGCAGGTACGCCAGGAGGGAACGGCCGGTGCGCTGCTCGAAGACGTCGGGCAGGGCGGAGGTCCACACGAGGGAGTCGGTCTCCAGTTCGATGGAGTCCTCGAAGAAGGCGCCGCCCGCGGCCTGGAGCAGTCGGCGCACGGTGCCGGTCAGGAGGGCGCGTTCCCAGAAGCCGGTGACGGCGGCGGTGCCGGCGGGGCTGAAGTGGTCGACGACGTAGGCGGCCGGGGAGGAGTGCGGGCCGGACTCGGGCTGCTGGGCGGTGCCGCGCTGCCAGTAGGAGATCAGCACCCAGTCTCCCTCCGCGGGGGCGGTCCAGGTCAGGGCGCCGTCGCGGACGGTGGTGGTGAGGTCCCGGACACTGGCGAGGTCCAGGCCGGTCTCCTTGCGGGTGGCGTTGGCGGGCTCGACGCGGGCGGCCTGGACGGCGAGCAGGCTGCGCCGGGTGACTGCGGAGGCGGCCTCGCGCACCGGCTCGGGGACCGGTCCCTGGTAGGTGGTGCCGGCGGCCACGGAGGCGCGGCCGTAGGCGAGTTCCTGGGCGGCGGTGTCGTCGTCGGGGGTGACGCCGGGGACGGCGACGGGCCAGCTGGGGCCGAGGGTGAGGTCGATGGTCAGGCCGCGTCTGGCGGCCTGCCGCAGGGCTGCCTCGACGCCGTCGCGCCAGGGAGTGCTGCCCCAGCCGTGGTGGGCGGTGTCGAGGACGGACTTGTCCTTGATGCTGTGGTGGACGGCGGCGATCTCGGCTCCGCCGAAGCCGGCGTCGGCGATCTGGTCGATCTCACGGGCGATCTCCGCCGGGTCGACCAGACCGTCCGGCCACCACCAGCGGAACTTGGGGCGCACGGACCGGGGTGGGGTGGCGAACCAGTCGCCGGACAGATCCTGACGACCGATCAGGGGGACGGCGCCGGCGTCCGTCGAGCCGACTGCGGTGAACGCCGTGGCGGCTCCGGCGGCCAAGGAGGCCGCGAGCACCGTGCGCCGGGATATCCCGCCACGCTGCGGGATGGGCTTCTGCATGTGTGGCCCCAGGTGATTGAATCGTTTCAATTCCTCGTAAACGCCGGAACGCTAAGCCCGGAATCCATGAAGGGTCAAGATCGGCGCCCCAATTCCCCATCGCGCGCAGCCTCTTGACGACGTTGGTCCATACCTTTACCGTCGCGGCACGCGCCCTGAGTCACAGGGGCACTCAAAGTTCACAGACATGAACCCGCCTTCTCCCCCACGTCACCGAAGGACGGCCCCATGATCCGTACCGGAGTCCTCGCGGCGGCCACCGTCATGGCCACTGTCACCACCGCGACCTTCCTGGGCAGCTCCAGCGCCGACGCCGCCGATCCGAAGGTCGCACCCGGCGGCAACTTCGACCTGTCGGTCTGGCAGTTGCAGGAACCCGTGGGTTCCCCCGGCAAGCCCACGACCATCTCCTCGTCCCGACTGCAGGGACCGGGCGGCCACCAGGACGCGTACTTCTACACCGACACCCGCGACGGTGCGATGACCTTCTGGGCACCCGAGAAGGGCGTCACCACTCCCAACTCCAAGTACGCCCGCTCCGAGTTGCGCGAGATGAACCGCAGCGGCGGCGCTGCCGACTGGTCACTGCGCGGCAGCCACCGGTTGAGTGCGACCCTGCGCGTGGTGTCGGTGACGTCCAACGTGTGCGTGGGGCAGATCCACCTGGGCTCCGGCGGCTCCTCCACCAAACCGCTGGTGGAGCTCTACTACCGGGCGAACGGTGACATCGTCGTCGGCACCGAGAACTCGCCCGCGGGCGGCCAGACCCTGCACACCGTGGGACATGTCCCGGTCGGCAGGACATGGAGCTACGCCATCGCCGTCTCCGGCGGTGACACCATCGATCTGACGGTCAACGGCAGCACCAAGCACTACCCGATTCCCTCGTCGTTCTTCCCGTACAAGCAGTACTTCAAGGCGGGTTCCTACAATCAGTCGACCTCCGACAGCACCACGAAGGGGGCGCGGGTCGCGTTCTACGGGCTGAACGTCTCGCACGGCTGACCAGAACACCGCGCGGGAAGTTCACGTGGAACGACGACCCACCCCACATCGGCGGGACATCCCTGCGATGCCCCGCCGATGCCTGTCGTCACTCGTCACCGCAGTCCGGTGAGGAACGGGGCGAGGGTGTGGGTCAGGGTGTTGTGCCGAGCGGCGGCGAACAGCGGGTCGAGATGGTTCATCCCGTCGTCCGCCTCGTATCTCCCGTAAGGGATATGCGAGTTGGCCACGACCTGGCGCGCGGACGACACGATCGTCCCCTTCGCGTAGCTCGTCTCGAAGACGTAGAGCGGAACGTCCAGGCCCCCGGTGTGCCGCAGTCGCAGCCCCAGTGAGCGGGCCAGGTCGGTGTCGGCGTAGGGATCTACGACGTCGAGGTCCACCGACAGCCGGGACGGCCAGTACCACTCCCACACGGCCGCCTCGGGACCACCCGCGTACGCCGTCGCGACACGGCTGATGGGAGTGATGCCCGTGTCGACCCAACCGCGCACGTCGCCGCTGTCGGCAAGGTGCCCCGAGTGGACACTGATGTCGTTCGGCCAGCCGAATCCGGCGTCCACCAAGGTGCCCAACAGACCGCCGTTGGTGACGGGGTACGGCGGCCGCAGTGCGTCGGGCATCCGGGGCTGGAGGACCGAGCGGCCGTCCGGGTCGCGATGTGCGTACCAGCCCGCGAGCTGGTACCAGATCTGTGTGCTCTCCGCCCGGGCGCCCAGCCCGACTCCGGTCAGGGTCATGTCGAAGACCGCCCCGCCCTCGATCGCGGCCAGCCGTTCCCGCACCTCCTCCGGTGAGTTGTGCACCAGCTGCCCGGTCCCCTCGAACGCCCCGCGCACGCCACCGTCGACAAGTACGAGCGCGTTGATGTCCCGGTAGCCGGGACGGCCGTCGAAGTCCCAGGCGGCGTAGGCCATCGCCGTAGTGGCGCCCCAGGAGTGACCGCCGAGCACCACTCGCCGCCGACCGCCGCGGGCCGCGGCCCGTACGACCGTGCGCAGGTCCTCCATGGTGCGGGCGAGGCCCCAACGGGCGGCGAAGGCGGAGGTTGCGGGGTCCTGCGAACCGTAGTGGCCATCCAGGTAGTACCCGGCCGGGTCCGCGGTGGTGAACCCCGAGCGGTCGGCCAGGTTCTCCTCGCGTCGGTCGAACGCCCACACCTGCACACCGGGCACGGCCTTCACAAGGTCCCGGGCGAGCAGGCGGAAGTCGCCCGCGGCCCCGAACATCCCCGGAACCAGCACCACCACCGTGTGTGCCGTGTCCGGACCGACCTGGAGTACATGGACCCGGTCCGACCCTGCCGGACCGCCCCCGCCGGCCACCGCCAGCGGGACGTACGGCTCGCGGTCCCACCCGGCGGCGACGGCCGGGCCGGTCGGGAGGGACGTGAGGGCGAGCCCGCCGACGAGCCCGCCGAGCACCGTCCTGCGAGGCAGGCCTCCCGTCATGAGGCGCACCCGCCCACCCGCTGGGTGCTCAGCGCCACGTCGTCCATGCGGACGTCGTATGCCGACGGAGTGGGGTCGGACTGGTACAACTGCCAGCCCAGCTTGAGTGTGTCGAAGTGCGGGAAGACGAAGTCGTCCGTCGTGCCGCCGTGTTCCTTCGTGGACACCGTCAACTCGGACTGCTCCACACCGTCCAGGTAGACGGTGACGCGATTGTCACGTGCGTCGAGGTGGAACTCGACGCACTGCCATGTCGCGGCAGTGGCGGGAGCGGAGGTCTTCCAGGCGGTCCAGTCCCCGGTGGGGCCCAGGTCGGAGCCGACTCCCCAGAAGTTGGCCTGTGAGGTGGGCACGTACTGGCCGCCCAACGGGCGTACCAGCGTGGGGACATCGGAGCCGGATGCCTCCGCGACGGTCCAGTGTGCCCAGTCCGGGGCCGTCGGGAAGTCGTTCACGCGCAGCCGCAACCGGGCCCAGAAGCTGTTGCCGGGGGGCGCGAGGTCGGACAGGACCAGGAAGGCACGGCCGTTGCCCTCGGTGTGGAGCCGCAGTTCGCGGCCATGGCCGGTGGCGCTGGGTTCGACTGTCAGCGAACCGTCGGCGGTGTCAGCGGTCCAGCCGCGGCCCGCGGTCACCGGGCCGAGAGGAAGGCGGTCGAAGTCTTCCCTGAAGAGGGTCGTGTGCGGGGTCGGGGTGGCGGAGGCGGTGGGGGGTATCGCGAGCAGCGCGGCCGATGCGGCTAACAGAGCGGCGGCGATCTTCCTCGTGCGAGTCATGCGGACAGTTTGCAACATCCGTCACAGCGTTCACACAGTCCGTCTCTCGGATCAGCGAGGCCCAGTGCCGCCGGGCACTGGGCGCCCGTCTGTCTTCCTCTCTCCGTGTCTTCGTCAGCCGATGTGGTAACTGTCCCCGTACACCTTCCAGTCCAGGGGCGGGTTGAGGTCGAAGTTGCCTTCGCGCAGGAAGACGCGCTGCGCGGTGTCGACGCGGCTGGTGTCGCTGTGTGCTTCCTCCTGCTTCATCGCCCATACCCGTGCGTCGAGGAAGGCGTCGAGGAACATGGTTTCGTTGCCGCCCCGCGCCGGCGGCTTCGCATGGTGCAGGGCATGCCGGCGGATGTTGCTGAAGCTGGTCGAGTCGCCGCCGTCGCCGTGCATGACGATGGCGTCGTAGTAGGCGAACTGGCCCAGTACACGCAGGCCGTCCGCCTTGCCCTGCCTGACGGCGGGGTTGAAGTAGACGCGGTCGCGTTCGTCGTTCTGTGCCTGCTGGAACGCCGTGTCCTGAGCGGCCCTGCGCCAGTCCTCGGTGAAGTACGGGTCGAGACCGTCGTGCGAGTCGGTGCCGTTGACTCGGCGCAGTGCCGGCAGGTACTTGGCGAGGACGTTGTCGGGCCTGCGGTCGGTGTAGAGCTCCACGAGGTCGAGCATGTCTGCCGTGCCGGAGCAGAAGCCGATGATGCCGGCGGTGTACCCGCGGCCGTCGCCGATGTCCTCGATGTACCGGTACTGGGCCTTCCAGTCGAGCGTGGAGTTCTCCGCGCTCGACACCAGTTGCATGGCGATCTCCTTCTTCGCCGGGTCGTCGAGGCCCGGTGCGGCTGCCGCCGCTGCAGCGATGGGCGGGGAGCCGAACACGCCGACGGAGGTCAACGCTCCCAGCCGGGCAAGGACGGTGCGGCGAGAAGTGCGGGCGGGTGGGGCTGCTGTCTCAGGTTCCACGGAGACTCCAGGCAAGGGTGGGGGGTTGGGGAGTTGGTCCAGACCTGAATCGTTAGGAATGTTTCCTACCAATAGATGGAGCCATCGGCAACTCACCGGACGGGAACTTTGCAGGATCAGCAAATGAGCCCCGGTCGGGCCACGCTGCACGGCCCGAGGCGTCGGGTGCTCCGGAGCAGGGTCCGGCGCGACTGCGAAGTGGTCGGGCTGAGCCAAGGCAAGGACGGGGTGAGTGTCGAGCTGGCGGACGGCACGCAGCTGCGCTCGCGTTACCTCGTCGGCTGCGACGGCGGCCGCAGTGCCGTGCGCAAACTGCTCGGACGATTGCCGCCGTCGTCGAGGAGGTCCGCAAGAGCCAACTGCGGTTCGGTGTCACCCCACCCGACGAGGACGGGGTGTGCCCAGTCGTCGTGCCCGCCGACGGCGTGGCCGAGGACCGTGCGACCGCGCCGACCCTGGAGGAGTTCAAGCAGCAGCTGCGAGCGGTCACCAGCCGCAATGTCAACGGGCTACGCACGCCACAGCCAGGTGGCCCGCTCATACAACGGCTCGAAGCCGACGCGCACCATATTGTGCAGCGACGGGTTGTGTTCACCGGGACCTTCCACGCCGGTCTCGGCGACGATCCATCGACAGCCCTCAGCCGAGGCCACCCGGACGCGAGCGGTGAGCAGCGCCGACTGGGCGCCACGTCCGCGCGCTTCCGGGAGCGTCACCCCGTCGAACATGTCGGCGCACTCCCGTTCAGGAAGACGCTCCCGACCGCGACGATCCGCTCACCCCGCCCAGACCGCGTACTGCCGCCAGTTCGCCTTGCCCACGCATGACGCGGTCATCTCGATCATGTCCGGGGTGATGAACCCGAAGGTGGTCATCATGACCGTGGCCCACTCCCGGGCCTGGTGGGCTTCGACGACGCCGACGCGCCAACCCGGATCCAGCGCGGCACGGTCGGCGGCAGTGGGCAGAGTTTCGATGTCGCGGCCCAGCTTGGTGAATCGGCGGCCCTCGGCGAGGCCCGGTTTCGCGGCGGCGGCGGAAAATCCTCGCACCCCGGCCCGGGCAGACCGACCGGCTCGAAGAACCGGCGCCCGGCCACCCGTCACGACGTGGGACGCGTCCTCGCCACCGGCGAGGCATACAGCCGCCCTGCCCATCACAAGGTCGGCACCAAACACGGCGAACTGGTTGAACGTCAAGCCAAGGCGAAACTGCTCGTGGGGATCGACGACCGACTCAATCCCCCGGCCGCCTGAAGTGGGCGTAGGGCGGATACGGCTTGAAGCAGATCAGCACCTCCAGGGGGTGCCCGCCACCGGGCTCCTGGACGAGCGTCGGGAGCGCCGTCATCAGCGCCGAGTGGCCTTTGACGACACCCGTCTGGCGCGGGCCCCAGCCCGCCGCGTGGGCGAAGTACGTGGCGGTCTCGGCGAAGACGTCCCGGCTGCCGAACAGGAAGAACGTTCGGGCGTGGGTGGCGTGCCGCAACTCGTCCCGGAAGTCGGCCCGCTCCCAGCGTCCTCGCCAGGAGGCGGCATCCCGTGCGGTGCGTGCCTCGTCGGTTCGGACGGTCAGCGGAGTGCCGTGCACCAGCTTGCGCCGCAGCTCGGGCCACTCGCTGGGGCGCAGGCCGAGCGTGTGGTGGACCAGGGCGAGATCGACCAGCTCGCCGACGCCCTCGTCGGGCGGGACGCCGTCGCGCAGCGGTACGTGGACGATCGTGTGCCGGGAGTAGGCGGCGAAGGAGAACAGGCCCGCGAGTCGGTTCAGCCCGTCGTGGTCGCCGAGCAACAGGCCGATGGGCTCGGGGGCGCGCAGTGAGGTGTGGCGAAGGGGCTGCCGGGGTTGGACGACACGGTGCTCGTGCGGCCCGGTCCGGGGCCTGAACTGGCGCAGCCTCAGCTGCATGCGGAGTACCTCATGGCCTCAGGATCGTGGGCGGCGAGTCTCCTCGGCAACGGAGATTCCACCCGGCAGCGGTCAGCCGGCGTCGCGCCGGCCTCCTCAAGCAGGTTGTACGGGTAACCAGCCGATGGTGACGCGTGCTTGCGAAGACGCCGTCGAGTCTGTTTGCGCGCAGCCCGGAAGGCAGGGGTAGGGAGGAGAGCCCCGATGAAATCCCGGGTGCCCCGCATTGTGTGACGGTAGCCTCGCCGCGGGAGTCGTCCACCAGGGGGAGGGACAGGGCATGCGGGAGCAGGACCGGATCGAACGGGCGCGGGAGCTGTACGAGTCCGCGATGTTCGGCGGGGACACGTCAGCACTGGTCGCGGCAGATCAGGAGCTGGACGCGGTCGAGGCCCCGATCGCGCTGGAACGTGGAAAGTTGCTGCACGTACGCTTCCTCAACGATCGGCGGGAGGACTCGCAGGAGCTGGTGCTGTTCGAGCGTGCGGCCGAGCTGTACCACCGCCTGGGTGATGCGGGCGGTGAGGCCGACGCGCTGTTCTGGATCGGTTGCTGGCACCAGGTGGTACGCGACGACAGTGCCGCCGGCAGGCCGTACTTCGAGAGGTCGTATGCGCTGGCGCAGTCCGTCGGCGACCGGAAGACCATGTCCTACGCGGTGCGCCATCTCGGCTTCGCCGAGAAGGAGGCGGGGCGGTTCGACCGAGCCCACGAGCTGCTGACCGAATCGGTGACGCTGCGCCGCGAGATCGGGTTCATGCCCGGCGTGGCAGCGGGCCTGGTGGCGCTCGGGTACCTTTCCGCCGAGACCAGCGACCGCGAGGCAGCCCTCGGGTACCTGGACGAGGCGCAGACCACCGCCGAACAGTGCGGCGCCAAGGCCGTGCTGGGATGGATCGAGCAGGCGCGCACCCAAATCTGAACCAAGCCCTGTCACAGCGCCGTGCTGCAGGGCCATGCCTGCGGGCCATGGCCTTGTCAGCAAGCTTTCTGGCAGGAGCTGAGCTGGTCGCCGGAGGCGTGCCCGGGTTCCGCGCAACCCCGAGCACGGCCTTCCGGGAGCCCGGCCGCCCGTGTTGCCCGTGCCGCCCGTGCCGCCCGTGCCGCCCGTGCCGCCCGTGCCGCCCAGCGGATCCTGGAGATGGCCTCCACGATCTGGCACGGATTTCGCGCGAAGGCCGGGTCCTCGTCCGGAGACACCCACTACCTGCTGCCCACCTTGACTGGCAGATCGATGCCAAGCGGGGCGGTCAGCTGTTCCTGGGGGCTCGACGCGTCACCTGTTCGGCGGGCGGCCGGATCACCCCGAGTTGGGCTGCGATCTCATGCAGGCACGCCGGCTCAAGGGCGGCCAGTGGGGCAATGACGTCCTCGGCGAAGCCGCGGGCCAGGGAGCGCTTGACCACGTCGACGGGCGGCGGGGAGGTGCGGGCCGCGGCGAGGGCCAGGCAGTAGGCGGCGTCGTCCTGCAGGTCGTCGATGAGGGGGAGGGCCTCGGTCAGGAGGCCTGCGTCGAGCATTGCTTTGACCATGTCGGTGAGGACGACCTCGGCCAGCACTTCGCTCAGCCGGCGGGCTTCGGCGTGGTAGCGATCCCAGAGGCGCAGGCGGACGACTGCTTCCAGCGGCACGGTTTGGGTCCCGTAGCCGGCGCCCGTGACCAGGGCCGCGTGCTGCAGCGTATCCAGAAGGCGGGTGAAATCCTCGGTGAGGCCGGTGGCCCGGCAGGCTGCGGTGAGCCAGGGACGGGCCCAGAGGCCGCTGTCCAGCGTGACGCCCGGGTCTGCGTTTCCGGCGAGTTGAGCCGTGACGTCGCGACACAGGGACTGGTGGCCGGCGTCGCACATCTCGACGATCATCGCGGCTGCCAGTTCCTGACAGCGGGCCAGGTCCTGCGGGGAGCTCGCGGGCATCGTCAGGGCCGTTTCGCGGATCAGGGAGATCGCCGAGAGGATGTCGTCCGCCAGCAGGTGCGCGCGCAGCTCGAGTGTGCGGCCGGGGAGGTCGGTCTTGGCGAGCCGGCGTGCCAGGTTGAGGGCCACGTCGGCGTGCCCGGCGCGGAGGTGGAGGGAGATGAGCTCGTGCGTGACGCGGGTACGCCAGCCGACCACGCTCGGGTCAGTCGACCTCTCGATGCCTTCGGTCACCTGGGCGATGAACAGGTCGAGATCGGCTGAGCGGTGATCGCCGTGCGCCTCGACGGCCCTGGCGGCGTCCAGCAGGATGTCGATGCGGTCGAGCTGATCTGCCTCGAACCCCGCCGCGATCCCCAAGGCGTGGTCGAGGTGGCCAAGCCGGGCGGCTGCGCCTGCCACAGCCTGCGCCTCCCACTTGGCACGGGCGTCGTCGACGTCCTGCAGCACCGTGTGAAGGGCCAGTTCCAGGGCCGGCGTGGCCAGGTCCGTTCGTCCGGCGGTGCCGGCGGCCCGGGCGAAGGCCGCCAGGACGGTGGGCGGCGGCGTGTTCCTGGTCTCGTCCAGGGCCGCCTCCACCTCGCGCACCACGGGAGCGGCGTCCTGGGGCGTGTCGGAGTCGAGCAGCGCCAGGGCGATCTCGGTGAGGCGGGCCGCACGGATGAAGGGAATGACGATGTCCTGGGCCAGGGAGACCGCCAGCGAGAGGTGGCCGTTGGCCAGGGCAGACGTTGCGGCGTCGGCGAGCAGCTCGTCGGAAGCTCCGGGCTGGCGAGGATCGAGGCCGTGGGCGGCGAGGGCGGCATAGGCGAGCTCGACAAGATCGAGACCGGGAGAGGACGAGGCGGGCAGGGCGAGCAGGTGGCGGGCCCGGTCCTCGTCCTGGTAGGGGGCCGATTCCACGAGTTCGGAGGCGGTGAACTCATGGTTCAGGGCGGTGAGGAGCACCTCGGGCACGTTTCGACGGCCTCCCTTGGCGAAGTGCTCGCTGCAGGCGGTGAGGAGGGCTCGTTTCCTGCCGTCCCGGTCCAGATCGGCGAGGTGCTGGACGAGGCGGTCGAGGTCGCCGAGAGCGGCGAACGCCGGCGCGAGGAGGCCGCAGAAGTCGGGGCGGTCCTCGGCATCAGCGTGCTCGATGGCCTCCTCGATGAGGGGCCGTGTCAGCGCGGGATCGATCTCGGCCAGTGCGTCGGCGGCGGTGGTGAGGGACCAGCCTCGCTCGTCGCCGCTCTCGGTGATGGCTTCCCGAGCGAGATCGGCGGCGCCTGGTTCGCCGTGCCGCGCAAGCGCGAGGGCTGCGCGCACCGTATGTGGCATCCGCTCCAGGGGCAACCTCCCCGGTACGGCCATGGCTTCGTGGATGAGGTTCCGCGCCTCGGCGGGCCGGCTGTCCAGCAGGTGCTCGCCGATCGCCAGCAGAGCGTCGGCCCGCACGTAGACGTTCTGCAGGGTGCGGGCGAACTGGATGCCCTCCTCGGCTCGGCCGAGGCGTACCAGCAACAGCGGATACGTGGAGGGCACGGTGAAGTTGTCGTCCTCGATGCGCTTGCGGAGCAGCGACACCCGCGTCAGCAGGGTGAGGTCGCAGTCGGGAGCAGCCGCGAGGAGCCTTGCCGCGTTCGACAGTTCGGACAGCGCGGCCAGATCGCCGTCGGTCCGACGGCGGAGCAGGGCGCGGCGCGCGGGGGAGGCCAGGGCTGCCAGCGTCCGGCCGGCACCTTCGGTGAGCAGGAGGGTCGGGTACGCCTCGGTCAGGTAGTCCGGGGTGTCATCGGGCCAGCCGGCCGCGGCGAAGCCGAGGGCCCAGCCGTCGATGGCGGTGCGGGTATGGGTGAACTCCTCGGGTTCCAGGTCCTCCTGGACGGCGACGGCCAGGGTGTCGTGGGCGAGGGTGTACCGGGTCGGCGTACCGGGGCGCGGCTCCACGACCCGGGAGAGCCCCCGTTCCAGGGTCCGGCGGATCGCCAGCGCGGAGTCGTTGACGATCGAGGCGATGTCCCTGCTGCTCAGCGCGCCGCCGGCGACCGTCATCGTGGTCAGGACGGTGCGCGGGACAGGCTCGGCGAGTACGTGATCCAGCTCTTGGCGGGCGCGCAGGAGCAGGCTCGCCGCCGCGGGGAACGGTGTCAGCACCTGGCGGCGGCAGGTGCGCAGCGGGTGGCTGCCGTCCACGTCGAGCGGCACGTCAGAATGGCGGCTCGTCACCAGGACGTGTGCCGCCGGACCGAGAGCGGCCGGGAGCTGCGCGGCGATACTGGGCTCGGCCAGCTCGCGGTAGTCGTTCTCGTCCAGGCCGTCGACGAGCAGCAGCAGGGAACGTCCGGGGATCCGCATCGCGCGTCCCCAGAGGCTGAGGAAGGCGGCCGCGTCCGGTTCGGCGGGCGGGAACTCGCCCAGCAGGGCGGCGAGTTGGTCACACATGGCCCGGTGGAACTGCTGGACGCGCGTCTGCCCATCGCGCCGGGAGATGACGAACGACACCACGTCCAGCCCGGGGTGGGACCCCGTGGCGAAGCGGGTCACCAGCGAGGTCTTTCCGGCCCAAGGACCGGCGACGAGCACCAGGTAGGGGTCCGGCCCGGTGGCGAACGCCAGGAGGCCGGCGAGCTCCCGGTCGCGGCCGGTCAGTTCGGCGCACCGGGCTGCGTACTGGCGCAACATGGCCTCGTAGGCCGGGCGACGCCGCTCCTGCCCGCGCAGGGGTTGCGGCACGACGCCGTGCGAGGCCAGCAGCTCACGTGCGGCGGTGGCACTCGGCTCGGGCTCGCGCTCGCCTTGCGCGCGCGGCTCGTACGCGCCGATCACCGCAGCCAGCCGCACGGCCTCCAGCCCGCCCGAGTGGGCCGACTCCACGACGACGCCGACAGCCGACCCCTCACAGATGACGCCCGCGCCCGAGAAACCGCTCCAGTCGCGCGCTTCCAGGCGGCGGCCATCCGCCCGATGCAGCAGCAGGCGGCCCCGCTTCACACTCGACCCGAGCGGGATCATCCCGTCGATCTGGTCGCTGTCGCGCCAACTCGCCGTGTCCGTGTCCGTCCAGCTCTGATGGCGCGGAAAGCCGATCGCGGTGAACGGAAGCCGCCCGTCAGCCTCGTCCGGTACAACTCCGATGGCCATCGGAGCGACCTCGTCGAGGCGGAGGTCCGGAGCGAGTTCGACAAGCGCGACGTCCAGCCGGGCACCTCGCCACACCGTGCGGCCGGTGACGACGATCTCGTCGGGGGCTCCGCCGGACAGCCGCACCCTGACCGACCCACCGTCCTCGACCACATGCCCGGCCGTCACCACCAAGGACGGCGCCAGCCGCAGCCCCGAGCCGTACCCGGTGCCGCCGTCCTGCTCGACCAGGACCTCGGCGCACCGCCCGGCGAGCGAGTCCGCCACCACAGGCCTCAGCGCGGGAGCTCGGGCAGCCGGTCGATGACCGACAGCGGCCGGCCGGCGTCGTCGGTGGGCGTAAGGGTCATCCGCACACGCTGTGTCCGGCCGCCGCTGCGCTTGCCGTCGGCGCCCGCCTCGACCACCCACAGCTTCAGCCCGCCGCGCCCGCCCGCCTCCCGCGTCATCGTGACCTCGAACTCCAGCTCCACGGCCCCGACGCCGAACTTGACCCCGCGGCCCGCCCCTTCCTGCTGTGCCGTCTCCAACTGATCGCGGAGTACGCGGATGTAGTCGGCCAGGGGCACGCCCTCGGGGTCGCTCATCAGATGCTGCCTCCACGTATGTCGATATCCACAAGTCTGCCAGGCGGCTGCCTTGTTCGTATGCGAACCGGATTCGTTTGACCTTGACGCGCCCGCGCACCTCGTCGTGCTGCGCGGCCTGTTCAGCCCGCAGGAGACCACACCGGTGCGGACATCCGCGGCCACCCCGACGTGCTCGCCGCTCAACGCGGCGAACGCGCCCGCGTACGCAGTGAGAGAGGCATCGTATGAGGAGGTCACCCCATCACTCAGGCAGCCTGAACCGCACCTCACGCCTCGGGCAGCAACCGCCCTTGACAGCGACGAACCGCATCATCAACGTCCGAGGTCAACAGTGTCGGCAGCAGCCGACGCAGAGCCTCCGCCTGCTGCCGCAACCGCTTCGCCGCTGTCCGCGCGTTGACGGCTGACGTGGGCACATCCTGAAGCGTCCCGCATTCGAAGGCCACCCAGAGGGAGTCGAGCGACGCTGAGCGCGTGGCACCGCCGTCCCTCGACACACAAATCCTCGTGGTCACTTCCGGTTCACGCGGTCCCAGGTAAGAGATCTCGATCTGGAGTCCCGAGTGGTGGTGGTAAACCAAGCCGGACTCAAGCACCTCGGGCCCGACGAACCCCCCATCCGAGATCAAGAACGCGAACAATTCGCTACCCTCACGCCGCACCATCTCCCGCGGATCAATACGCCGCCCCATCCTGCGAGTGTGCACCTCCAGCCCCTCGCACGGAACAACGCCATACCCGAGACCCCGGCGAACCCATGCGGTCACAGCATCAGACGACTCCAGCCGGATCCACTACTCGGCGTCGTCATCACGGAAGCGTGGTCAGAACCAACCGGGACGCTCAGTCGCACGCGGCGCCCCACCCCATGAACGGACATAGGGCATATATTCGGACACATGGACGAGGTGCCCAGACGCATCGACCCCAGGATGGACCGGTTGTCCGTCGCACTCCGGCTGGGCTGCTCACCGGAGCAGATAGGCCCGTGCGCTCGCTGCCAAGGGCTGACTTGCCGATACGGACGAAACGCGCAGGTCGTGTGCCCCGCCTGCCGGGCGATCGACGAGCGGAACTCCAATAGCGCCTCCGCGTGATCGCGAACGAGTCAGCCTGCGGTTGGCGCGGAGCCTTCACCGGCTGCATCCACCTCGCGCAATGTCCTCACGCGGCCGGACAGACCTGACCGGGTGGCGCCAGGCTCCTCGGTCCTGGCCCGTGTCGATGCAGGCGTCCGACCCATCCGTACTTCCCGTGGGCCAAAGCGTCGCACCTCCTGTTCGGAGGTCCCGCCGTTCATCACGAGCGGATGTGGACCGGTCCGGTCGGCCACTGGTCCTGACGTACGTCAGGACCAGTTCCACACCTGGTTGATACCGCCCGCGCATCCCCAGCCCTGCACCCTTTGGCCGTCCTGCCCGGAGGTGGCGGCCAGGGCGTCCGGACAGAAGCCGTCCGGGACGCTGACCTCGCCGTCGACGCTAGGCCGGCGTCCTCAACGACGCCCGCGCCGGGCGGCCCGCTCGTGCGCCTGGGTGTCCGAGGCCGTCATGCGGTCTGTCAGGCCGCAACGGCAGGGAGGCACTGAGGCATTGCCCTCCGGCACCCGGTTCCAGGGCGCTGAAACCATCGTGAAACCGCGCTGAATGCGCCCTGCCGCAACCTCTGCGGCATGACGACAACGACATCGCACTCACTCGCCATCGCGGCCAAGGGGCTGCGCAAGGCCTACGGGGACAAGACGGTCCTCGACGGCATCGACCTGGCGGTGCCGGCCGGCACGGTCTTCTCCCTGCTCGGGCCGAACGGTGCCGGCAAGACCACCGCCGTCAAGATCCTCTCCACCCTCATCACCGCCGACGCCGGCGACCTGCACGTCGGCGGCCACGACCTGGCCACCGACCCGCAGGCCGTACGCGCCGCCATCGGCGTCACCGGGCAGTTCTCCGCCGTCGACGGCCTGATCACCGGCGAGGAGAACATGCTCCTCATGGCGGACCTGCACCACCTCTCCCGCAGCGAGTGCCGGCGCACCTCCGCCGAACTCCTTGAGCGCTTCGACCTGGTGGAGGCCGCTAAGAAGCCCGTCTCCACCTACTCCGGCGGCATGAAGCGCCGCCTCGACCTCGCCATGACGCTGGTCGGCAACCCGCGGATCATCTTCCTCGACGAACCGACCACCGGCCTCGACCCGCGCAGCCGCCACAACATGTGGCAGATCATCCGCGAGCTGGTCTCCGGCGGCGTCACCGTCTTCCTCACCACCCAGATACTGGAGGAGGCCGACGAACTCGCCGACCGCATCGCCGTGCTGAACGACGGCAAGATCGCCGCCGAGGGAAGCGCCAACGAGCTGAAGCGGCTCATCCCCGGCGGGCACGTGCGGCTCCGCTTCTCCGACCCGGCCGCGTACCAGTCCGCCGCCGCCGCGCTGCGCGAGGCCACCCGCGACGACGAGGCCCTGTCGCTGCAGATCCCCAGCGACGGCACCCAGCGCGAGCTGCGCGCCATCCTCGACTGGCTGGACTCGGCCGGCATCGAGGCGGACGAGCTGACCGTGCACACCCCTGACCTCGACGACGTGTTCTTCGCCCTGACCGGCGGAACCACCGTCCCCGACCAGTCCAAGGAGACCGTCCGATGAGCGCCCTCTCCCTCGCCGTCCGCGACTCGTCCACGATGCTGCGCCGCAACCTGCTGCACGTACGGCGCTACCCGTCCATGACCCTGAACCTGCTGCTCACGCCGATCATGCTGCTGCTGCTCTTCGTGTACGTCTTCGGAGGCGTGATGAGCGCTGGCATCGGTGGCGGCGGCGCGGACCGCTCCGCCTACATCGCCTACCTCGTCCCGGGCCTCCTGGTGATGACCATCGGCAGCACGGTGATCGGGGCCGCGGTGTCCGTCTCCATGGACATGACCGAGGGCCTCATCGCCCGCTTCCGTACGATGGCGGTCTACCGCGGCTCCGTGCTCATCGGGCACGTCGTCGGCAGTGTGCTGCAGGTGCTCGCCAGCCTGGTCCTCGTCGGTGCCGTCGCCGTGGCCATCGGCTTCCGGTCCACGGACGCCACGGCCCTGGAGTGGCTGGCGGCGTTCGGACTGATCGCGCTGTTCGCCCTGGCGCTCACCTGGATCGCGGTCGGGATGGGCATGGCCAGCCCGAACCCCGAGGCCGCCAGCAACATGGCAACGCCGCTGATCCTCCTCCCGCTCATCTCGAGCGCCTTCACCCCGGCCGACACGATGCCGGGCTGGTTCCAGCCGATCGCCGAGTACCAGCCGTTCACGCCCGCCATCGAGACCCTGCGCGGCCTGCTGCTCGGCACCGAGATCGGCAACAACGGGTGGATCGCGATCGCCTGGTGCGTCGGCCTGGCCGCGCTCGGCTACCGCTGGTCGACATCACTGTTCAACCGCGACCCGAAGTAACCGCCATGACAGCGCGGGCCGCCTCCCGCAACCCGTCCCGCCCCAGGGCGGCGTACTCCGACACCGCGTCGGCGTACGCCGCCCTGGCCGCGTTCCCGGCGGCCCCGACCGCCTTCCGGGCGCGGTCCGCCGACATCGTCGGCTGGAAGTCGCGCAGCACCCGCAGCCGTTCGGCCAGCGCGATCATCCGTACGGCACCGGCGTCGCCGGAGGCGAGCCCCGCCATGCCGAGCGCGTGCAGCACCGTCCCGAACACCGGGAACTCCATGGGCGAGCCGGACGGACCGCAGAGCAGAGTCCGCAGCCCCTGCCGCAGTCGGTCGACCGGCTCCGCGACGAGCTCGAGACGGCCGGCGTGCGCGTGCGCCGTCACCGCCACCGCCAGGATCTGCAGCACCCACCGGTCGAAGAAGGGGTCGCCGCCGTGCATCGAGTCGGCTGGGGGCAGCGGCTGCACGGCGCTGCGCCACAAGCCGAGCCCGACCTCCGTCAGTCCGCGGGCGAGCGCGATCTCGGCGCGCCCGAGGAGGTCCATGCTGTAGTCGTCCTGCTGCGTGGTGTTGGCGCCCTCCGCCTGCCGCAGCCAGTACTCGGCCTCGTCGGGGTCCCCGCGCTGCAGGCAGGCGAGGACGAGGCCCCAGCGAACGCCGATGAGGTCGTGCGCGTCGCCGAGCCGCGGCAGCGCCTTGAGCGCCGCCTTGAGGTGCCCGTACGCCTCCTCGCCCTGCTCCGTCTGCAAGCACAGCTCGCTCAGCCGGGCGTGGCCCAAGACCCGCAGGAACGGGTTGTCGACCGGCGCCAGTTCAGCGGTGATCCGGCGAGCCGAGGCGAGCGCGCGGTCGATGTCGTGCTCGTACTCCCAGACGTAGGTCGCGACGCTCTCGGCGATGCCGGCGAGCAGCGGCTGCTCGCTGTCGCAGAGCCCCCGCAGCACGTCGTAGTCGGGAGGCAGCATCTCGGGGACCGCGCTCAGCACTGTCGCGATGGCCCGCAGCAGGGTGTCCGGCGGGGCCGGGGGCAGCCGCCGGAGGGTGACGAGCTGGCGTGCGGCGCTCGGGCCGTAGCCCATGAACAGGCTCGTCGTGCACAACACCGCGGCGGCGCGGGCGACTTCGACGTATTCGGGCTCGGGGTAGTAGTGCGACAGCGGCGGGCCGGTGTCCGCGGCGAGGGCGGTGAGGCGGGCGTAGCTGGAACCGATGGACCACAGGGCGGCGAGGACGGCGGTGAGGGCGGCGATGGTGGGGCCGTCCGTACGGGCCAGGGCGTGCCGCAGGGCCAGCACGAGGTTGTCCTGCTCGGCCCTGATCCGCTCCGAGTCGGCCAGCGGCTGCGAGCCGAAGAGCCAGTCGTGGTACGCGACCCCGAAGTCCCGCGCCCAGGCGAGGAACCGGCCGATGGCCTCCTCGTCCTCCCCCGCCTCCGCGCACCGGGCCGCACTGAACTCCCGTACGGTCTCCAGCATCCGGAACCGCACGCCGGCCGGGGTCTCGGCGACGGTGAGCAGGGACTGATCGGCCAACTGCTCCAGCAGGAACAGCGCGTCCTCGCCCAGGACCTGCTCCGCCGCCTCGCCGGAGAAGCCGCCGGGGAAGACGGACAGCAGGCGCAGCGCCGCCCTGGCTTCCTCGTCGAGGAGGTTCCAGCTCCAGTCCACGACCGCGTGCAGGGTGCGGTGGCGCTCCGGCACGTCCCGCACCCCGCCGCGCAGCAGTGCGAACCGGTCGCCGAGGCGGCGGGCGATCTCCGGCACCGACATCACTCGTACCCGCGCCGCGGCCAACTCCACGGCGAGCGGCAGCCCGTCGAGGTGGCGGCACAGCTCGGCCACCGCGCCCGGCGGCAGCTCCACGCCGGGCCGGGCGGCCCGGGCCCGCTGCGTGAACAGCTCGACCGAGGTGTCGGGGCCGAGCTCCGGCAGCGCGTACACCGCCTCCGATGTGAGGCCCAGCGGGGCCCGGCTGGTGGCGAGCACCCGCAGGTCCTTCGAGGACGAGACCAGGGCCTGTACGAGGCCGGCGGCGCCCCGGACGACCTGCTCGCAGTTGTCGAGGACCAGCAGCGCGGGCCCGGAGCCGAGCACGCCGAGGATGCCGGACACCGGGTCGGCCGAGGCGTGGCCGCTCACGGCGCCGGGCCGCCCCTCCCCCGCGCCGAGCGCGGAGGCCACCTCCGCGGCCACGTCCTCGTCCGCGGTGACGCCGGCCAGCGGCACGAAATACACCACGCGCTGCTCGGCCCGGCGGCTGACGGCGTGCGC
Organism: Streptomyces sp. MMG1533; assembly: GCF_001279775.1. GTDB lineage: Bacteria > Actinomycetota > Actinomycetes > Streptomycetales > Streptomycetaceae > Streptomyces. The sequence goes on from NZ_LGDG01000024.1 coordinate 45,746, forward strand.
GAGCCGGGTCTTGCCGAGGCCGCCGGGGCCGACGACGGTGACGGCGCGGGAGTCGCCCAGCAGCCGCTGCACCGCCGCGATGTCCTCGTCCCGGCCGAGGAGCGGGTTCGGCTCGTGCGGCACGCCGTGCCTGACCACAGGCGCCTCGCCGCGCAGCAGCTCCCGCTGTACGGCCTTGAGCCCGGCCCCCGGATCCGTGCCGAGCTCGTCGCGCAGTTCACGGCGGTACGCCTCGTACCGCGTCAGCGCGGCGGACGGGCCCGCCGTCGCCGCCTCGCCGCGCAGCAGCTCGGCGAGCACTTCCTCGTCCCGCGGATGCTCCGAGGCGGCCACGGCCAGCGGCCCGGCCGCCTCCGCGTGGCGTCCAAGGCGGGCGAGCGCGAGCGCCTGCGCGCGCACGAGCGTGCCGCGGACGGGGGCGCGCTCGGTGCGCAACGCGGCTACGGGGTCTGTGCTTTCGCCGGGCCCGCCGGCCCCGTCAGGGGTGCCCTCCCACAGCGCGAGCCCGGCCTCGGCCGCAGCCAGCGATCCCGCGTGGTCCCCGGCCCTGGCCCGGTCCGCGCTCGCGGCGGCGTGCAGCAGCAGGGCGGAGCTGTCGACCTGGTCCGCGGCGAGGGTGAGCCGGTATCCGGTCGGCGTGCCGGCGAGGACGTCGGCGCCCAGCTGCGCCCGCGCCCTGGACACGAGGACCTGCAGCGCCTTCCCCGGCCGCTCCGGCAACTCGTCCGGCCACAGCCCTGCCACCAGCCGCTCGGTGCTGCAGCCCGCGCGCAAGTCGCCCGCGAGCAGCGCGAGGAGGCCGCGGAGCCGGGGCGCGGTGACCTCCTGTCCGCGATAGGCGACACGCGGCAGCAGGGTCAGGTCGGTGGTCACCCGTGCAGATTAGCCAAGGCCCGGCCGCCGGAACTCCCGCCGCGGGCCGAACTCCCGCCGCGGGAGCGGCTGCCGCAGCCGCGCCGACCGTTCCCGCACCGGCGCCAAGCGGTCGCGCAGCTCCGGCAGCCGCAGCAGGTGATCGGTGAACGCCGTGCCGCAAAGGCCCGTACAGCACCCGGTAACGGACCGAGTCCGGGACCGGCAGGTCGGCACGCCACATCGCTCACGGTGGGGTCGTTGAATCGGAGTGCGCCCGGTAGGTCAGCAGGGTGCCGAGGCAATGGGCGTCTGCGGGGAACGCCGAACCCGATGACCCCGATGTCGAGGAGCCGGAGGGCGGTCACCGTCGCGAGATCCGTGAGTGTGTCGGCGAACCGGATGCTATCCCCCTCAACTGCTTGTCACTTCGTCTAGCTTCGGGGGCAGGGCCGTCTCGTCAGCCCAACAGGGCCTCACAGGAGTGGAGTTGAACATGGGCGCACAGGACGTGCAGGACACGGCCAAGAGGCTGCGGGCGATCAGCGACGAGCTGTCGGACCGTTTCTACGAGCGGGCTGACGTGGTGCGGACGCTGGTGGTGACGCTGCTGGCCGGACAGCACTCGTTGGTGCTCGGCCCGCCCGGAACGGCGAAGTCCGAGATGGCCCGGGAGCTCACGGGCAGGATCGAGGGGGCGTCCTACTGGGAGATCCTGCTGTCGAAGTTCACCGCGCCGACGAGGATGTTCGGTCCCATCGACGTCGCCGCGCTGGCCCGGGGTGAGTACCGCCAGGTCTACGACGGCCGCGCCACGACCGCGCACGTCGCGTTCATCGACGAGATTTTCAAGTGCTCCACGGCGGCGCTGAACGAGACCTTGGGCTACCTCAACGAGCGGATCTACCACCCCGAGAGCGGCGGCGAACCGATCCGCTGCCCCCTGATCGGGGCCATCACGGCGAGCAACGAACTGCCCGGCGGAGAGGATACGGCCGCGATCTACGACCGGCTGCTGGTGCGGATCGAGGTCGGGTACCTGGCAGACCCCTCGAACTTCGCCGCGCTGGTCCGCTCCGCCGTCGGCCGCCCGGCGGCACCGACACGGACCACCGTCGACTTGGCCGCGCTGCAGCACGCCGTGACCGAAGCCGTCCCGGCAGTGGACGTCCCGGACGTGATCGTGGATGCGGTGTGTACGCTGCGAGCCGCCCTGCGCCGCAAGGAGCTCGTCGCCTCCGACCGTCGCTGGCGGCAGGCGGTGGGCCTGCTCCAGGCATCCGCGTACCTCGACGGCCGCCCGGCGGTCGGCGAGACCGACCTGTCGGTGCTGACCCACGTGTTGTGGGACTCCCCCGCCGAGCGCCCGACCGTCGAGCGCGAGGTGCTGCAGCTGGTCAATCCCGACGCCAAGGAGGCGCTCGACCTGGCCGACGCCATCGAGGAGCTGGAGGCCCAGCTCGACGCCATGGCCGGGCAGTCCCGCGAGGCGCTGAGCGAGTGGGTCATCAAGAAGGCCCACAACAAGCTGGCCATGGCGGGGAAGCGGCTGGAGAAGCTGCGCGAGGAGGCGGCGGGTGCCGGCCGCTCCACCGCGGCCATCGACCGGGTCACCGGCCGCCAGCGCGCCGTCCGCGCCCGTGTTCTCACCGAGGCCCTGGGCGTGGACGCGAGCATGGTGCAGGCCCAGCTCTGAACACCGGTGACACGAGGGGGACCAGGACCATGGGCAAGACACCGAGCACGCTCAACGAACTGGCGAGCCGGGCCGGGAAGTGGCTGGCCCGGTCCGCGGCCCCTCCCGAGCGGCACACCGCGGTCGTGGTCGCGGACCGGTTCGAACAAATGACATGGCGCGACACCTGCGAGCAGTCGGCCGGACTGCGCGAGCTGGCCGAGGAGTTGAACGAGTACTACGACTGCACCACCGACCTCCTGGCCGACGTGTTCCTGGCCGCCTACAAGGTCGGCCCGCGGTTGCGCGAGCGCGAAGAGATGGACCCCTCCCGGCTGGTCAACCACCAGGTCATCACCTCACTGGTGGAGTCGGTGGAGTTCGCCGGGCTGCGCCTGGAGACGGCCGGCGACCCCTACGCCGCCGCCATGGCCGTGCTCGCCCAGGCAGCCGCGCTGCGCCGGATGCTGGAGCGCTCCCGGGATGCCCAGGAACTGGCCGAGCAGGCGAAGAAGGCCCGGCAGGACGCCGAAGACGCGGCGACCGCCGTGGGCGAGGCGCTCCGGCAGGCCGCCGAGGCCGACGAGGACGGCACCGTGTCGGCACAGGCCGCCGACGCCGTCCGACAGGGAATCGAGGCCGCGGAGGCCGCCGAGGCCACCGCGCAGCAGGCCGTCCAGGGCGCCGCGCAGGCCCTCGCGGTGGCGGCCGCCGGTATCCGTACCGCCGCGCGGAACGCGGCGGCGAGGGCCGCCGATGCTGTGCGGGAGGAGGCCGCGCTGATGCGGGCATGGGGCGTTGGTTCCGGCGAGCTGGCGCGGATGCCGTTCGACCAGCGTGCCAGGCTCGCCGAGCGGCTGCGCACCAGCCGTCTCGCAGAGTGGGCCGAGCTGATCGGCCGTTTCCGGCAGATGGCCGCCGGTGAGCGCGCCCGCAAGGTGGAGAACGCCGCCGGGGAGCTGGTCGGCGTCACACTCGGCAATGACCTCTCCCGCGTCATCCCCTCCGAGCTGGCCAACCTCGGCCTGCCCGAGCTGCGTGCGGTGTTCGCCGCGCGCTACGCCGCCGGCGAGCTGATGCTCTACGACAGCCAGGGAGAGCAGAGCACCGGCCAGGGCGCCGTCATCGCGTGCGTGGACACCTCACACTCCATGTACGAGGCAGGGCCCGGCGGAGTCACCCGGGAGGCGTGGTCCAAGGCGTGCGCCCTGGCGCTGCTGGATCAGGCCCGCCACGCGGGGCGTGACTTCGTCGGCATCCTGTTCTCCGCCGCCGACAAGATCCAGGTCTTCCGCTTCCCGGCGGACCGGCCCGCCGACATCGCCCAGGTCCTCGACTTCGCGGAGACCTTCCTCGGCGGCGGCACCAGCTACCAGAGACCACTGACAGCGGCCGGCGAACTGCTGGAGGAGGAGTTCAACGACGCCGCCCGCACGCGCGGCGACATCGTGATGCTCACCGACGACGATTGCGGCGTCACCGAGAAATGGCTGCGCCGCTGGAACGACGCCAAGCACCTGCTGGGATTCCGCGTCTTCGGCGTGGCCATCGGCGCCCCGCGCGTCGCCGCAGCTGACTCGGTCCTGGACGCCCTGTGCGACAACCTCCGCTCCATCGAGGACCTCACCGACGTCCACGCCGCCGCCGACCTCTTCCGCGTGATCTGACCGAGCGGCGGCAAGTGGTCACACCGCCTGGCCGGCGGTTGCCCGGCAGACGTGCGAACGTCGTCTACTACCGCGAGATCTGTCGGCCGCCCTACGCACAGGGACGGCCCGGATACTCGTCGCTCTCGGGTACGCCCGCCGCCCGCATACGACTCAGGACCTCGCGGAGGATCTCTTCGTCGTCGATGGGCACCGGGCAGTTGGTCTCCCGGTCGAAGACCTCGGCACCGGCCGTGGTGTTCCAGATGACCCACCGGAGCCGGTGCTCGTCGTCCCTCCAGAGGCGTGCGTAACCCTCGACGGTGTCTGCGTGCACGACGTCCACCTGCCTCTTCACGGTGCGGTCCTGTCCGTCTCGCGGCCGTCGACGTACGTCGCGACCACCTCGATGTCGCCGATGCGCGAGGGGGCGACGCTCCGCGGGTCGTCGCCCAGTACGACCAGGTCGGCACGTTTGCCCGGGGTCAGGCTGCCCACGCTGTCCTCCCAGTGACAGGCGAAGGCTCCGGCAACGGTGTAGGCGTACAGGGCCTCGTCGACGGTGACGGCCTCGTCCGGGCCGATCGGCCGGCCCGACGACGAGGCGCGCTCGACCATGAACTGGATGGCTCGCAGCGGTGCACCGTCCGCGACCGGGCGGTCGGAGCTGCCCACCAGCGGGATGCCGTGGTCCAGGAACGCCCTGCCCCGGTACAGCCATGGGGCCCGTTCCTCGCCCATGATCGAGGCGTAGTCGTCGCCGAAGCAGCGCAGGAAGTTGGGTTGGACGACGGCGCTGACGCCCAGCCGTGCGAAGCGGGCGAGCTGGTCGGGGCGGATCAGTCCGGCGTGCTCGATGCGGTGCCGTGCTTCGGGGCGCGGTCGGATCTTCTGGGCTCGCTCCAGGGCGTCCAGCGCGACGTCGGCCGCCCGGTCTCCGATGGCGTGGACGGCGAGCTGCCATCCGGCGAGATGTCCGTCGACGATGGTCTCGGCAAGCGCCTCCGGGGTGTCCTGCAGCTGCCCCGCGTGGTCAAGCCCCGTGTAGGGGCTGCTGAGTGCGGCGGTACGGGCCATCATGCCGCCGTCGGTGTAGATCTTCAGTGCGCCCACGGAGAGCCGGTCGTCGCCGAAGCCGGTGCGCAGCCCGAGGTCGAGGGCGCCGGGGATGCCGTCCGCGGCGTGCGCGGCAACCGGGCGCAAGGTCTCGACAGCGACCATCAGCTGAACCCGCAGGGGCAACCGGCCCTGGTCCCGGGCGAGTTGATAGGCACCCAGTTCGACCGGGCTGTGGCCGAACAGTGCGCCGCCGATGCCCGCCTCGGCGCAGGCGGTCACGCCCTCCGACAGGCAGGTCTGCGCGGCCCTCGCGATGGCGTCGGCGAGTTCGTTCTGGGAATACGGGAGTCGCAGCGCCCGGGCGGGCCCCATGGCCTGCTCGGCGAGGAAACCGTTCTCGTGCGGGGTGTCGGCGGGGAGCCGGTCCAGGACGGCGGTGTTGACCAGGCAGCCGTGCCCGGAGTCGTGCAGCATGAACACCTTGCGCCCGTCGCTGACGGTGTCCAGTTCGGCGGCGGTCAGGTGCCGCCCGAGGGCCCGTTGGTCGTAGCCGGCGATGCTCACCCAGGAGCCGGGGGGCTGGGCGGCGACGGCCTCGGCCACGCCCGCGAGCACGTCATCGACGCGGGTGCGCCCGGCGATGCTCGGGGTGGCCGCCTTGAATCCGGTCCAGGCCAGGTGCACATGGCTGTCGATGAACCCGGGCAGCACGGTGGCACCCTGCAGGTCGACCACCTCACGGGCGGGCAGTGAGGTGACGGCCTCGTCCAGGCCGACGATCCGGCCCCGCCAGATGCCCAGGTCGTGGGCGACGGGGTGGTCAGGATCCATCGTGAGAAAGCGCGCGTTGGTGAGTCGTGCAGAGAGCATCAGCGGAGTCCCCGGGGGGTCGGCCAGCAGGGCGGGCGGGGCGTACGGGCCGCCGATGGTGCCGGTGGCCGTATCCACCCGGAGGGCGGCGGTGCGGGCGGGGGCGTTGTCCGCGGGGTCACTCGCCGTCAGCGGGGCGG
>NZ_LGDG01000025.1 GCF_001279775.1 Streptomyces sp. MMG1533
CGTGTGGTCGGTCGAAGGCTTTTCTACGTCCGGCAGGTCGCGGTTGACTGCGCGCACGGCCGGTCCGATTCGCCAACAGCCGCCCGCCGCCTGGCATCGACCGGCCGCAGACGGCCGAGCAACACCCGTCAGCGCGTCAGCAGCTGTCCGCGTTCATCCGCACGTGGCTGGGGACTATCACGTGTACGCCGACAGATGGTGCGGAATAGAGCCAGGCACCGGGCGGGCGGACTCCCGCAGTTGGCGGTCGAGGTCAGGCCGACTTGTCGTGCACGGAGATCGGCGGGGCATGACGGACGGCCGGACTGAAGGTGGCGATGAGCGCGGTAACAAACATCACCGTGGCCAGCACGAACACGGAGCTGATTGGTCCGATGGTGATGAGCAGGTATCCGGCACCGAGGGAGGCCAGCGGCATGACCCCCCAGGACAGGGTCATGGCCGCGCTGGTGACACGCCCCAGCAACCCGTTGGGAACCAGGACGGTTATGTAGGTGGTGATCACGACGTTCCACAGCGGTCCGACGAAGGCGGTGGCAGCACCGATGGCGCCGATCAGCACAGGGTTCGACGTGATTGCGAACAGAGGCAGAAGCGCAGTCCAGATCCAATTGACGCCGACGATGACGGTCTTGGGCTTGAAGTGACGATGGAGCCTGCTCGCCGCGAGTGCGCCGATCAGACCACCACCGCTGTAGATGCCGAGCATCATCCCGATGGTGGTGGATGTGGCGCCTTGGTGCTGGGCGAGGACAACCAGGATCAATACGAGAGCCTGGAAGACCAGGTTGCTGACGGCGATCAACAGGATCGCTGCGCGGATGAGGGGGTGGCGCCAGACCCAGCGCAAGCCTGCGGTGGTCGCCTGCCACAGAGGCTCCGATGGAGGCTTTGTCTGGTTCTGCAGGTCACTTCGGATGAACACCAGCACGATGGAGGCAACGACGTAGGAGACCGCATCAGCCAGGAAAGGCACGGCGCGGTCGATGCCGAAGAGCATGCCGCCCAGGGGAGGACCGGCCAGAGCCGCACCGCGGCTTCTGGCCTCGTTATGGGCCACTGCCGTTGGCAGGAGCGCGACAGGGACGATCTTCGGGAGTGCGGCGCGCTCGGCCAGCCCGAAGAAGACGAAGCACAGTCCCTGCACGAAGGCGATCACGGCGAGGTGCGCGACCGTGAGTTCGCCCCACCACATGGCAATCGGGACGGTGGAGAGTGCCAGTCCCGCGGCGAGTTCGCTAATCAGAAGGATCTTGCGGCGGTTCCACCGGTCCACCAGCGCTCCGGCCGGCAGGTGAGCGATGAGGAAGGGGAGCGTGCCGGCGGCTCCGACGATTCCGGCGTCGGAGGGCGATCCGGTGGTCGCCAGCACAAGCAGCGGCATCGCCGTCCCGCTGATCTGGGCGCCCAGGGTCGAGACGACCTGACCGCTCCACAGAGCGACGAACTCACGGATGCGCCATAACGAGGGCCGTACGGCGGTTCCTTCGGCGGTCGGGGCGGTCACGAAACGTCCCCGCTGTCAGGGGTGGGGAAGGCATGGAACACCATGGAGATGTGCCGGCTGCCGGGGGGCGCCTGACCGGGTTCCCGGTGCCAGCGTTTGAGAAAGGCGACGTACTCCTCACCGAACTCGCCCAGTTCCTCAGCGGTGAGCATGGTGCCGCTGAAGGAGTGCATGGCGCTGGCGGCAAATTCGCCGAACGCCTCTCTGCTGGACAGGTAGGCGGTCAGGTCACGATCAGCACGCTCCATCCATTGCCGGCCGATTTCCTCGGCGGCGAGAGCAACCTCGGGTTCCGTTGGGCGGCGCGGCAGCCGCACGTCCTGTGGGATGGCTCGCCAGTACTTGCGACGCCCGGATGAGCGGTCCGTGTCTTCTTCGATGAACCCGAACCGGGCCAGTTGCCGCAGGTGATAGCTGGTCGCGCCGCGGTCCTCACCGAACTCGGCGGCCAGGTCGGCGGACGTAGCCGGACCATGGCGCTGAAGCCAGGTCACCAGTTGTTGGCGCAGCGGGTGAGCGAGGGCCTTGAGTGCGTCGATGTCAGACAGCACGCGTGGTCGTAGTTCAGGCATGACGAGAAGATATCTATGCAAAGACTTCTTCTCAATGCCTCTCGCGCGGCTTCTTGGGATCGGCGGGCCACCTCGGCTGCGTAGGCCGTCCTGACGGCCCCGGCCGCCCATCGCTCGGCAGCCGATGGGCTGAGCCCAAGCGGGCGGCGGTGCTCCGGATCGTCGATGGCTGCGGTCTTCTGGTCGATCCATCGCTCCAGGCGGGCCAGGTACTCGTCCCGGACCGGGAGGATGGCCGGCGGAGACCAGGACGGCTCGGAAATAGTCGACGGCCAGGTCCCGCTGGTGGCTCCTGCGGGCGTCGAGGGCTTCGTGGGTGAGTTCGCAGGTGCCGGCGGCGAGGTCGGTGACGAGGCGGGTGACCGTGTCCGACTCCCGCAGATAGAGCAGGGTCCGGCGGGGGTTGAGGTCCAGCAGCGCGGCCGCGACCTTGTCGAGCTCAGGACGGCGTTTGCCGTCGGGCGGCGTCAGCAGCGCCCGCAGCTGGCGTTCGCCGGCGCATCGGCGGCAGAGACCGAAGCGGAACAGCCACTCGACCGTGCCGCACTGCTGGCAGGGCTTGTGGGCTTCGGGGGCCTTCTCCCAGCAGTTCTCGCAGATGGGTCCGCGTGTGGTCCGGGCGGTGACTCGGGAGGGGCGTCCGCAGTCGGTGCAGGGCTCCAGCCTGCGTGAACAAGCCCGGCAGCGAGGCGAGTCGGTCTTGGCGAACATGCAGCCGCGGAGCTTGCGGCAGGATCCGCACTGGACGATCGGCAGTTTGCGGCAGACAGCGCAGAGGGGCCCGTCGGTGGTGCGGGCGGCGACGGCGTCGAGCCGACCGCAGACACCGGATTTCTCCTGGTAGGCGGGCTCCTCCCGGCGGCAGGTGACGCAGATCGGGGCGCCCTCATCATCGCGGCCGGCGACCGGTCGGTGGCGTCGGCACCACTTGCAGCGCTCGGACTTCGAGCGGTTGTAGCAGGTCCCGCAGACCCTCATCCGGGTGATCGAGTGGGTCAGCCGGACCTCGCGACCAGACGCCCCCCGATGACCTGTCCCAGGGTGGGGTGACGGGCAGGTGGGGCAGTGCGGGCGTCTACCTCAGCATCGCCATCTGGGTGTGGCGCCGACCCGCGTAGCGCGCAAGTGCTTGATCCATCTGCTCTGGCGAAGTCTTGATCCGGTACTTGTCCAAAGTCAGGATGCACAGCCCACCGTAGCGTCGGCGGAAAGGCAAGAGCATCGACCGGGGTATGGCAGCACCCGGCCGCGACCACAGAACAAGGGCGTGCTCCTCGGGGTCGGAGAGGCTCACGACGCCGACGCGGTCCATGTCGCCCCATGGAATGTGCAGGCGTTGCCTGCCGAAGGCGCTGATCGTCATCCCCGTGGGGCCGATGTGGAAGCTCCATCGCGAGGGCCTGGTCGCGGGCAGCGTCCACGGCCTGGTGCTCGGTGTCGGTGACGATGCCGAGCCGCCGCACGTGCGCGTACTCGTCTTCGTCCTTCCACTGCCAGCTGGTCAGGTCGGGGGCGACGACCAGGTCCACGGCGAGGTCAAAGGTGTCGAACCCATCGCCGGTCCGAGCGGTGGGGTGCTCGAAGTTCACGTACCAGTTCCGCAGCCCGCCGATGGTGTAGAAGGCGTTTACGCTGAACCACGCCGCTGGCGGCTTCCACAGGAGCAGCTCGGTCTCCTGCCACACCGCGGCCGCCAGCTCCCAGACTCCACTCGCCATCAAGTCAAACGCCTCGGTGCGCACCGTACGGTCGCCGTCTGCGTGGGCCTTGACGTACAGGGCGGGCCAGCGGGTCTCGGCTCCCGGCGGACAGGCTGTCACCAGGGCCTCGCTCGTGTCGGCGACGATGCGCAGTGCGTGCTCGCTCCACACGCGGCCGGAGCGGTGCACGTCGCGTCGTACGACCGTCTGTCCCGTCTCGAAGGTGCGCACCCGTTCCTCCTTCGCCGCTGCCGGACTGTTCGGCTCGCGGTGCCCAGCCCAGCGCTGACGGGACGGCCTGGGCAAGCCCCCGTTCAGGGAAGCTTCCCAAAGGCCCTTTCGGCTTACCCGGTCAGGTCCGCGGCGGAAGAGGCCCCGGAGCACCACGTTCGATCTTCAGGCCTTAGGGCCTGACCTCTGCCGCCTCCGCCAGCGGCTCCGGCAGGACCATCGCCATCATCGACGCATACGACGGCCCGAACGCCGAGTCGGACCTGGCCAACACCCACGACAGTCAGGCTCTGATGCCCCTGTCCGCAGCCTCGCGCCGATCCGCAAGGCATCACCCCCTACAGCGCTGACGGTGGACTGTGGCCACTTCGTCTCGCAGATCAGGGTCGTGTGAACTACGTATTTGCGCGGGCGACCTCGATCCTGTGTGGGCGAGCCGAGGTGTACGCGATTTCGATGGCCCTGGGAGTGCCGGAGGCGAGGGAGTCGCCGGGAGAGGCCGCTGGCGCAGGCGATCCCGCCAGGGCAGAGACGACGGCACACAGGGAGCGCGCGGCGTCCAGCGGCTCCTGCATGCCAGCCACCGTGCAGGCGAAGCCGGTGCCCTGCGAACCGGCACACCGCGTCATTCCGAAGGAATGCGAAACTCGAATTTGGGACGGTCCCACGGCACAGCGGGCGGGTTCGCGAGCGCGGTCCCGGTCCGCACTGCACCAACGCGGTGGTAGAAGTCCTCGGCGGGAAGATGCGACACGACCTTGACACGGCCGAGCCCGGCGGCACGGGCCTCGGACTGCATGTGCGCGACGAGCAGCCGTCCAATACCACGTCCTTGCGCTTCGTCGGCGACGAACAGCAGGTCGAGCTCCGGTGGAGCGAGGACGAGCGAGTAGAACCCGATGACCCGGCCTCCATGCTCGTCGGCGCCGACGGCTACGAAAGCGCGGTGGGCTTCGATGTAATCAGGACCGACCCGGTAGCCCGCCACTGCGGCTGCGTACTTACCCTCGTAGGCGCCTGAGCCACGCACGAGCCGCGTGAGCCGTTTGGCATCCCGCGCGACGGCCCTCCGTATCGTGATCGGCCGGCTGATCGGGGAAGTGCGTGAACTCATCGGGACAGTATTTCGCACCGGAGAGTGCCTTCGTGCGGCGGGTCGGCTGCTCGGGCAGGCGTTCCTGCACCGCTCCCGGGGACCACTCGCCCAGGCCCCGATCGGCCACGGCACTGCCGCGTCGCCCGCCAGCAGCAACTGGACGCCCGAACCGCTGCGGAGGAGCCGGAGAACGGAGTGGTCGACGGCTGCTTCCCCTGGGCCTGCCGCAGCGAAGAGCCAGCCTGTGCAGGACGACTTCGGGCTGGCCTCGTGAGGCCGATCATCCTCGACCTGTTCGCCGTCCCCGACGGCTGGAGCCACGCCCTCACCATCCTCGGAGCCCGGGACATCGGCCTGGAGCCGCGCACGGATCTCCATGCGCCTTTCCCCGCGCTCCGCACAGCCCCGAGGCACAGGCCCTGCCGCCGCGGTGACCAGCACTGCCAGCGGCAGTCCGAGTGTGCTGCGCTTCCTACCCACGAGCTTCTTGCCCGCGTCCGTGCCCTGACTTGCGGCAGGCACGCTCGTGGACGTCTTCACGCTCTGCGCGTCGATCACGCAGGCCGACGGGCTGCCTCTTTTACCTTGCTGCTGCCGCACCAATTCCCGCAGTAGTCCGTTGAGCTGGGCGAACACGCCGTCCTTCTGCCACTTGGCGAAGTAGCCGTAGACGGTTTCCCAGGGCGGGAAGTCGTGGGGCAGATAGCGCCACTGCACCCCGGTGCGGTCCAGGTACAGGATCGCGTTCAGGATTTCGCGCAGGTCATGCTCGGGCGGGCGTCCGATGTCCAGGGCGTGCTGACGTCGCTCGGCCCGCAGGCCACCAGTACCGGCTCGACCAGCTCCCAGCGGGCGTCGGACAGATCACTCGGAGAGGCACGGCGTTCCTCCATGAACTGGACGTACCGCCGGCAAGTGTGTGCGCCCAGGCGCGGGTTCTGCCTCGTCGATGCACGGAAACGGCTTCGGACGTCTTGGAATGAAACGGGCGCAACTCGACTTCGACCTCAGCTGTCGCACCATCCAACCCGTAGGACCCAGCCCCAATCTCAGCCCCACCTGCACCACACGGTCGCACTGCAGAAAGCAAGACAAGGTGTCACGCCATAGGTGAAAACGACCTCTCAGGCCGGGAGGGCCAGGCTGCGGTGGCGGGATGCGACGATACCGACCACCGCGAGGGCGGTGAAGGCCACGAGGAGAGTGACGACGGGGGCCATGGTGATCGCGGCGGCCGGTGCCTTGGGGATATGGGTGAACGGCGACAGGTCCTGGGCCCACTGGGGCCATTCCAGGCTCGGGCCGAACAGCGGGCCCAGCAGGACGGACGCCATGAGCACGGTCCAGGAGACCGGGCCGGCCCACCGCGGGAGCAGCCCCACCACCGCGACGACGACACCGCCGAGCACCAGGATCCCCGGCAGCTGGGCGAGCGCGGCCGTCGTCAGGTCGCCCAGCTGGGCGGCGGCACCTCCGCCCAGCGTCCGGCCGGCCGCCACTCCCATGCCGACCGCGAAGAGCAGGAGGAGCCCGGCGGCGCCGAGTACGGCGTTGATGATGTGGGCCGTCGCCCACCGTGCCCTGCTCACCGCGGTCGCCAGGACGGGCTCCAGACGGCCCTCGGTCTCCTCGGCATGCATGCGCAGCAGGATCTGCACCGTGTAGATCGCGGCGGCCATGCCGGCCATCCCGATGATCGATGTGCGGTAGGCGTCGACGATCCGGTCCGTGCCGCCCACGCGCGTGTACCAGTCGCGGGCCGAGCCGTCCATGTCCGCGACCTCACCACCGATGGCGCCGAGGACCAGGCCGAAACCGAGCATGCCGACCGCCCAGGCGAGCAGCGAGCCGCGCTGCAGCCGCCAGACCAGCCCGAACGGGCTGAGCAGCCCGGGCGCGGCCTCGGCGTGACCGCGCCGCTCGGGGAGCATGCCCCTGCCGACATCCCGTCGGCGCACGAGCGTGCCGGCCACGCCGAGCAGGACGCCAAACAGGACGGCGAACAGCGCGAGCGGCCACCAGTGATCACCGCCGAACGGCCGCATCTGCTGGCCCCAGCCGAGCGGGGACACCCAGGAGGGCCAGGCACTGATCACCCGCAGCCCACTCGCGTCGGCCCGGCCGAGCATGTTCCCGACACCGCTGAGCAGAAAGGCGAGCCCGAGGACCGCCGAGGCGATACCACTGGCCCCACGCGTGGTGGACGACAGCTGTACGGCGATCGCGGCAACACCGGCGAACACGATGCCGACCGCGCCGACCGACGCGCCGGCAGTGACCGAGCCCGCCACCGGCTGACCGTTCACGATCATCGCCAGGCCCAGCAGCCCCGACAGCGCGATGTTCGCGCCGACGGCGACGACGACCCCGGCAGCGAGCCCCGCGTACCGTCCCACGACTGTCGCGCCCAGCAGATCGGCACGCCCGGTCTCCTCGTTCTGGCGGGTGTGGCGCACCACGGCGAATGTACTCATCAGCGCCGTGAGCACCGCCAGCGTCAGATAGCCGCGGACCAGCGTGTAACCGCCGACACTGGCGCCGGAAGCCAGACCCAGCATGCGCATCGCCGCGTTGCCCGCCATGAGCTCGGTCTGCTCGATCACGTCCTGACGCGTGGGGAGGCCGCTGACACTCATGGCGGTGATACCGGCCATGAACGCGCTCAGCCCGAGAACCCAGGCGGAAAGGGCGAACCGGTCGCGCCGCAGCGCGAGCCGGGTGAGCGCGACCGCGCCGGTCAAGCCGGCCGTCCGCCCGGTCATCGCGAACTCCCCAGGCCCGCCCCGGTGTCCGGGAGGCCCCCTTCGGTATCCGAGGCGTCCGAGGTATCCGAGGCGTCCGGGACGCGTATGTCGTCCCCGTAGTGGCGCAGGAACAGCTCCTCGAGCGTGGGCGGCGAGCTGGTCAGCGTACGGACGTCGAAGGCCACCACGTGCCGCAGCACCTCACCCATTGCACCGGCGTCCACACTGAACCGCGCACGGGTGTGGTCCCCGCTCAGGTCGTGCACCCCCGGCACCTCGGCCAGCGCGTCGATCGGCTTGGCGGTCTCGACGGTCACCGTCGTACGGGTCAGATGGCGCAGCTCGTCGAAGGTGCCCGACTCGGCGGCCCGGCCCGCACGGATGATGGTGACGCGGTCGCACAGCGCCTCCACCTCGGACAGGATGTGGCTGGACAGCAACACACTCCGGCCGGCCCCGCGCACTTCCCGGACCACCTCCTGGAAGACCTCCTCCATCAGCGGGTCCAGACCGGAGGTCGGCTCGTCCAGGAGATACAGCTCGACATCGGAGGCGAAGGCCGCCACGAGGGCAACCTTTTGCCGATTGCCCTTGGAGTAGGCGCGACACCGCTTGCCCGGGTCGAGCTGGAACCGCTCCATCAGGTCGGCCCGGCGCTTGCGGTCGAGGCCCCCGCGCAATGCGCCCAGCAGGTCGATCACCTCACCCCCGGTGAGGTTCGGCCACAGATTCACCTCCCCCGGCACAAACGCCAGCCTGCGGTGGAGCGAGACCGCGTCCCGCCACGGATCCCCGCCCAGCACCGAAACCGCCCCGCCGTCCCTGCGCAGCAGTCCCAGCAGGACCCGGAGCGTGGTCGTCTTGCCGGCGCCGTTCGGCCCCAGGAAGCCGTGCACCTCCCCGGTCCCCACAACCAGGTCGAGACCGTCAAGGGCCCGGGTCGCACCGAACTCCTTGACCAGCCCGGAAACCGAGATCATCGCTGTCACGTCCGCTCACCTCACCGCGAACATCCTTCGCCCCCCTCACCGCAAGCATCCACGCAGAAAGCAGCCACGGGGTAGGGCCGAACCGTCCCGGATCCCGGGCCCATCGTCCTGTGTGACGGGCAGGCAGCACGTGGAGTCGCACAACGTACAGTGCCCACCGCATAAGGCGATGGGCACCGTGCGTGACCATTACCCGCAGGTGAGCCTGGCCCACCTGCGGTTTCAGCCCCAGATGTCGTACTGCTGGAAACCGGTGCCGACCGAGACCCGTGGGGCAAAGATCTCGGTGGTCGCCTTCCCGGTGCCCTTGTACAGGTAGAGCGTGCCGCCGGAGGTGCGGGCCAGGAAGTCGGCCTTGCCGTCGCCGCTGATGTCGCCGACCGCATCGAAGGCGTTGTAGCCGGTCCAGGCGCTGCGAACCTTGATCCGGGAGGAGAATGCCTCGGAGCCGGTCTTGCCGGTGCCCTTGTACAGGTACAGGTCGCCGGTGCTGGACTGGCGGGCAAGCAGGTCTGCCCTGCCGTCACCGGTGAGGTCGCCGTGGCCGCGCACGGAGTTGTACTGATTCCAGCCGGTGCGGGCCGAGAAGCGGGAGCCGAAGGTGCCGTTGCCCTTGCCCGGGTAGATCCACAGTGTCCCGCCGGAGTCCACCGACAGGATGTCGGGCAGGTAGTCGCCGGTGACGTCGCCCGGCGCGATGATCCGGGTGCGGGTCTTCCAGCCGGTGAAGATCTTCGTGTCGGTCCAGGAGCCGTCCGTACGGGCACTGTTGAGCACGAAGTGCTCCCAGTACACGTCACCGGTGGAGCTGACCCGGTAGATCAGGTCCTGGTAGCCGTCCCGGTTGAGGTCCGTCTGGAGGACCAGGTTGACGCCGCTCCAGTTGCCCCAGGAGGCGCGGGCGCCGAAGGAGCTGCCGTTGGAGTCCTTCTCGTAGCCGGTCTTCGTGGAGGACTCCCGGACAAAGATGTCGGCCTTGCCGTCGGCCTTGCTGTTGAAGGTGCTCAGGTTCGTGTCGTCGATCTGGGGATAAGCGGAGCCGACGTAGGCACTCACCTTGGTGAAGACGCTGTAGTAGCCCTTCGCCGCGCAGTCGTTGTAGTAACCGAAGGAGGCCACGCCGGCGATCCTGCCGCCCACCACGAGCGGACCGCCGAAGTCACCGTCGCACATCGCGCTGGTACCGGTGTCGCTCCCGCTCTGGGTGCCTGCGCAGACCATCTTTCCCGCGACGAAGGCCGAGTCGTAGACGCCGGAGCAGGTGCTGTCGGACTGCAGGGTCAGCGTGGCCGTCTGCAGCGTCTGGGAGATGTCCTGGCTGGTGGTGCTGGTACGGCCCCAGCCGTAGACCTTGGCCTGGGTGCCGGCGGCGTACGAGCCGGTGTCGCCGTAGCCGACCATGCGGATCGGCGTGGCCTTGACCGGGACGGCCAGAGTGAGCAGCCCCAGGTCACTCTCGTTCCTCCCCGCCTCCTTGTCCACCGGGTCGTATCCCGGCTGCCACCACTGGCGCAGCACGGCCGTGGCCTGCCCGCCGTGCAGGTCCGTGGTACCGGTGGAGTCGGTGGTGGGCAGTTGGTCGGCACCCGTGACGACGGCGCCGTGGGCCTGCCAGTTGTAGTCCCTGTTGTCGGTCCTGAGGCAGCTGGCGGCGGTCAGGATCTTCGTCGGCGCCACGACCGCGCCACCGCAGAAGAAGCCCACGTCGTCGCTGGTGTCGGTGGTGTTCCTGTCGTCGTGGTACCAGAGCTGGGCCATCCACGGGGCCGTGCTGATGGCGGTCTCGCTGCCACCGATGACCATCGGTTCGACGCTCGACGTGTTCGGGCCGGAGCCCAGCGACGACTTCCCGGTCGTCAGACCCGCAGTGTCGTCGCCGGCAAGGGCGCCCGTGATGCGCTTCTCCAGGGTGGAAAGCGAAGGCGAGCCGATGGCCGGCTTGACCACCGGGGTCGGCACGGTGGTGGCCGCACCGGCGGAAGAGGCCATCACCACGGCGGCGACAGCCGCGGCGACACCGGCGCCGGCCACGGGCAGGGCAATGCGTATCCGGCGTCTGCGACGGCCGCCGGACCGTGTCGTGGTCAACGAAGTCCCCCCAAAGGAACATGAGACGGAAGGGACGCGAAGCACGCCCCTCCCTCTCAGCGCCCAAGAGCCGACCTCCGTCACTGATGACTGCTGCATGCGGGGTGCCACGCGGTGGGAAAGCAACAGGTCAGGTCAGATGTTGACCCGGAACGAGCGGACAGCAGCGGGACAAGCGCTGTTCTTCGAGGCCTGAATCCACGAGGTTCTGTGGTCCTGTCCCACCACCAGCAGAACGTGGCCATCCGAGGGCGGCATCAGGTGAAAGCGGCTGCCGGAAGCTCTGCCTCCGTCTCCTCACAGGAGAGGTAGATACCGAGCTCACCCTCCAGGAACCGCAGGAAGGCGACATCGCCCAGCTCATGACCGTCGTACACGAAGCCGAGCGCCACCTCGGCCGGGGCGCCGTTCCTGAGGTGCGGCAGGCCAGGCTCGAAGGACGTCACCGCATCGCCGCGGCAGGCATGTCGATGCGGCTGAAGCCCTTCGCGTTGCGATGCACGCAGAACGCCCGTCCGCGCTCGGACAGCGCCACGAGGTACGGGCCCGTCCGGCAGTGGAATTCCTCCAGCGCATACGCCCAGCCCGCCACCGAGCCCGCTCTGACGACGGTGTGCGGCGGGGCGGGCAGAAAGCCGGCACTTGTCAGCCGGGCAACCGCCGCTTCGTCTTCCCAGTCCAGGAAGTCGAGGTCGCTGATGTGGTCCTCCTCATCCCTCAGCAGCAGCTCGTACGCTGCGGAGCGGGTGAGCGGGACAAGGTGGCGCTCCTCGGCGCCGACGCGGCGCAGCAGCTCGTACGGTGAGAGGCCCTCGCTGAGTGTGAGCGTGAAGCTGGTGCTGTAGGCATCGGCTATCCAGCGCAGCCCGTTTCCCGCAGGTCCCCCGTCCATCAAACCGCCCTCCCCGCACGGTGGCCGCCGCGATGACGACCCTTGCGCGCAGAATCTAACGCTCACTACCGACACCCACTTGCGGTAGGACAGCCAGAGTCCAGAGACGATTGGCGAACTGCTGAACCTGCCAATGCTGTGCTCGCCGTACGGACGCACTCACCTCCTCCTCAACGGCGCAAGCAACGACAATCACTCGATACAGAAGACCGTCATTCCCGGAGATCGTGGCCGGCGCCGCGCAACTGCCGGATGCGACCGCGCTGGACTCTCTTGTGTGACCCTGTACGGGTGTCTGAGACCCAGGGTGTCTCGCGCGGCACACCTCCGTAGACGAGACGCGTTCGCCGCCGATGGTTCGGGGAGCCGAAGAAGGAACAGGGCCGCGCGGCCGTCGGCCCAGCACAGATGGCCTGCGCGATTACAGCGGATTCAGCGGGCCGCCGGCGCGGTCGTCGGCTCAGCGGTGAGTGACGCCCTGGGCGGCCCCTTCGAGTTCAGTCCCCTGGGAGCGTTCTCCGCGTGGTTTCCCGCGCCTGGTGCCGGTGGTGAGATGTGCGGAGGCGGTGGCTGGGACCCCGGCGAGGCCACTGACGACGCGCAGATGGCCGTCCTGGTCGCGGAGTCGCTGCTGGAGCGGGGCGGAATGGATCTGCCGGACATCTTCGCCCGCTTCCAGCGGTGGGCAGCAACAGAACCGAAGGACATCGGCTTGCAGACCGAAGACGTCCTGACCAACGGCATGCCCTGGGACCTCGCGGCCGCGATCCATTTCCAGGTCAACCAACGAGCAGCGGGAAACGGCTCCTTGATGCGGGCATCGACCTCCGCGGTCCACTTCGCGGCCGCCGGCCAAGAAGCCGCCATGGACGCGGCCCGCCGCATCGCTGCCCTCACCCACGGTGACCGCGCGGCCTGGGAAGGCACCGCGATCTTCCACGAACTCATCCGCGTCACGTTCCAGGACACCGACCCCCCTCACCGCGCTCCCGGACATCCTGGCTCTTGTCCACCCCGACCACCGCGGCTGTTACGCCACAGTCCTCGCGCCCGACTGGCACCCCGATCAGGCGACCGAGTTCAACGGTGCCGTCCGGCCCCGCCTGGGCTCCGCCGTCTGGGCCCTGCGCACCACCACCAGCTTCGAAGACGAAGACGCGATACGTGCGGCGATCGACCCCGGCGGTGACACGGACACCGTCGCCGCGGTGACCGGAGGCCTCGCGGGGGCGTACTACGGGCTGGATGCAATCCCCGCCCACTGGACGCAGCCGCTCCATGTCCCGCTCCCAGGATTCGGCCGGTTGGACGAACGCACGGCCGCCTGCGCCGATCCGCCCCGCGGTGCTGTTCCGCCGTCTTCCGGTCATCACTCGGAGGCCAACCCTCCTCGCAGGCCGACCCTGGCGCCGGAGCACCACGGCTGATGCCTCCTCCGGCCTTCCGATGGTCAGTCGCTACGGGCCGTTCCGATCCTCCTCACAGGCCTTTTTGGTTGCTCGGGCGAAATCAGTTGGCGGGCTTGCCGAACCAGCGGGAGAGCTGGCCGTCCAGGTCCTGCTGGTCGTCGCCGATCCAGGCGACGTGGCCGTCGGGGCGTAGCAGGACGCACGGAACATCCAGTACCGCAGTGGGATCCGCGAGGTAATCGACCCGGTCTGACCAGCCGCCGACGGTCAGGCGTTCGGTGCGGTCCAGCAGCAGGCCGCGGCCGCGATGCAGCAGGCCGTAGAGGTGGCCCTGTTTCACGTCGATGTCGCGCAGGCGACGGCCGAGCAGGTCGGGACCTTCACCGAAGTCGTAGCGGATGCCGATCGCGGTGATCTTCTCGATCAGATAGCGGTTCACCTCGTCGAAGTCCATCAGTTCGGTGAGCAGTCTGCGCACGGCCTGCGGGCCCGGTTCGGTGGAGTGCAGTTCCATCTGGGCGCGGGTGTTGTCCAGCACGTCCTCGGCGACCGGACGACGTTCGGCATGGTAGGTGTCCAGCAGTGCTCTTGGCGCCCAGCCGCGAATCTGTGCGGCCAGTTTCCAGCCGAGGTTGCATGCGTCCTGAACGCCCAGGTTGAGGCCCTGTCCGCCGGTGGGTGGATGGATGTGTGCCGCATCGCCGGCCAGCAGCACCCGCCCGACCCGATAACGCTCGGCTAGCCGGGTGGCATCCCCGAAGCGGGACAACCAGCGCGGGGAGTGCACGCCGAAATCGGTTCCGGCGATGGCGCGGAGCTGTTGTTTGAAATCCTCGAGGGTGGGCGGTTCCGCACGATCGCTGACTCCCGCGACGGGGACTACGACGCTATATGCCCCTTCGCCGAAGGGCCTGAGCCAGAATCGCTTATTGGTCTCGCCGATTTGGGCCACCCTGGCGGCGATCTCCTCCTGCGGCACACCCACTTCCATCTCGCCCATCAGCGTCTCGGTTCGCGAGGGCTCACCGGGGAAGCCGACGCCGAGCACTTTGCGCACCGTACTGCGCCCGCCGTCACAGCCGACGAGATAGCGCGAACGCAGCTGTTCGCCGTCGGCCAGCTCGACGGTCACACCCTCGTCGTCCTGCTCGAAATCGGCCACCGCACAACCGCGCCGAACCTGCGCACCCAGTTCGATCGCATGCTCTTCAAGCAGGTGAACGATCACCGGCTGCGGGATTCCCAGCAGATAGGCGTGCGCGGAATCCAGGTCCTCAGGCGCGGGTTTGTTGATTGCGGCGAAGAATCCGCCGGCCGGACGCCGTCTTCCATGTTCGAGAATGCGATCCACCAGTCCGCGCATCGCCATCAGCTCGAGACTGCGAATATGCAGACCGACGATGCGGACGAACGATACGGGCTCGGTTTCCTTCTCCAGAACGAGTACCCGCACACCGTGCAGCCGCAGTTCAGCGGCCAGCATCGCGCCAGTCGGACCGCACCCGGCAATGATCACGTCGAACATGAGAGGCGCACGATCGGCGCCGGAGGCCGACGACCGGAGTCCGGGGACGTCGCCCACGGTGAAGTCGCGCTCGACCGTATCGTTCGACGACGGCTCGGCGGTGAACTGCGGAGAGTGCATAGGTGTTGCCTTTCGGGAGTGCCTCGCTGGCGAGGCGCTCCCGGCGACACCTACGTCAATCGCCCGACCGTGGCGGGAAGGGGAGCACCCACATCGATACAGCGTTCATGGGTCTCACCTCCTCGGGCGGTGTCACGGTCCACTGCAAGCTACAAGCCCGAGCATCACCCGTCCAATCCTTTCCCAGCCACGTGATCACGACTCCGAACGGGCCCGTGCGACTGCAGGGCGAATCCGGCGTGGCGGCCCGACTGGTCCCGGTCACGGTCGCGGTCGGGCGTGGCGGCCCGGCTGGTCCCTCTGCCCGATACTCCGCGACGGCGCCTTCTACGAACCCCGGCCCTCGGCCGCAGTCACCTGCCCAGCGGCTCCGCAAGGAGGACAACTCGATCAGCTTCGACATCGAAGCCGAGCACCGGATGGCCATAGGCGCCCTCCGGATCCATCAACACAGGCTTGCCCAACCGCCCCTCGATCTGCCGCAAGAAGCCGCAGAACACATCAAGTCGCTCCTGCCCCTGCAACTCCCGCAGATCAACATCGAAATCGATCTCCTCGTCTGAAGAGAAACGGAAGATCGCCAGCACATCAGCAGTCAGCCGGACACGCAGGTTCGGGCACTCAGCATCCGCTGGTCGGGACAGCACGGCCTCCGCCCGAGGCACCGGAAGCACCATCTCTCCTTCGGAGCACTGGCACTTCCAGCCCCTCTCCGCGACAAGATCAAGGGCATCCTGCCAGTTCTGCACCGAGGCATCAGGGATACGCACGTCCGGCAGTTGAGGGCCGCGATCGCCGTGCTGGTGGTGTTGGTGGTGTTGGTGGCGAAGCGGGTCAGCCGCAGTCCGTCGGCGTCGGTGAAGCGCAACTGGGCGCCGGGGTGCGGGCGTTCTCTGCGGACGATCAGCCACATTCCCTTCGGCCAGCTCTGGAGCACGTCGCCGTCGAGTTCGGCGACCCAGGCGCCGTCACCAACTTCTCCGTCGAGTTCGGTGGCCGCGGTCCAGGCCGAGGAGGCGGGAACCTTCAGGACGGCGTGGTGGATCTGCTCGGTGATGGACATGCCGACCGAGTACGACAGCCACCTGCCGCGCCTGGCCAGCCGGGCCACGAACTCGTGGGTGCCGCCGCCGGAGTCGGTCCGGATCAGTGTCTGACGCCCGCGCCGGTACTTCTTCGGCAGCTGGGCCAGGGCGAGTTGGGCGGTGGTGATGTGGTCGACTGCGGTGTTGCTGCCCGCGTTGCCGGGCGCAGCAGGCCCGCGACCGGCTCCCCGCTGCCGCCTCGGCCGTGGTCGACGAAACGTCGGCCAGACAGTCTCCGCCGAGCGCGACCGCCAGGACTGCATCCAGCAGGATCTTCCCCGGATCGTGCACCGCCCGCGCCCTGCACCACGGTGCCAGAGCCGCCGATATCACCTGGTCAGCCCTGTCTTCCGGGCCGTTTCCACCAACAGGACGTCTCCCGCCTGCGAGACCACCGCCCGGCCACCACCCTCGACGCGGACACGCGAGTAGGACCCGATGCGCTTCTTCACCTGGGAAGTGCCTGCGACGGTGGCAGGAACAAGGACCTCGGCGGTGCGGCACTCAGGCGGCGGGACGGCCATGCACGCTGACGGCGTAGCCGCCGCCTGGACGGTAAGGGTCGCCGGCCCAGGTAGCGAAGCGCTGCCGCAGCGTCAGTCCGGCCTCCGTGCACCAGTGGTCGAACTCCGTCAGCGTCACTGTCGGTTCCGGCAGTGGCAGGTGTTCCGCGTCCAGTCCCATGCCGGTGATCAGCAGTCCGCCGGCGCGCAATGCGGCGGCAAGTTGCCGCACAACAGCTGGTTCGGTACCGGGAGCCAGCAAGGGGATGACGTTTCCTGCGGCGAGTGCCAGGTCGAAGCCGGGTTCCAGACTGAGGCTGTCCAGGTGTGCCAAGTCACCGTGGAGCCACTCTTGCGTGGGGGCGTTGCGGCGGGCGACGGCGAGCATGGAGCGGTCGACGTCCACGCCCGTGCAGAGGTGCCCCAGCTCGGCGAGTCGGATCGCGATCCGCCCGGTGCCGCAGCCGGCATCGAGGATCCGGGCGGCAGGTTTCAGCAGCGCGTTGCAGAAGGCGGCCTCGCCGTGGATGTCGTGGCCTGATTCAGCGAGCCGCGCAAACCGCCGGGCGTACTCCTCTCCGGCTTGTCCGCCTGTCAGTTTCGCCCAGCGGTCGCGTTGGCTGCTCATGGTCTGCGTGCCTTCCGGTAGACAGGACGAGGACGGTGCCATCGCCTTCCTCACCGCCTCCAGCGCGGCGGGCAGCACGACCCTAGCCGGATCGACGCCGCAAACACCTGCTCGCTCACGCCCGCCCTCAGGGGGTGTAAGCCCAGGTTCAGGTGCCCGAGGCTGGACACGCGCTGCGCCTGGCTCACCTTTTGACCGGTGAACAGGCGTCTCGCCGACACCTCGCCGTACCGGTCGATGTGCGCGAACATGATCTCGTGGTTCTTCGCGTCGCGGTTTCGCCAGTCCAGGACCTGATCGCGGGTCAGGTCCTCGTGGACCGGCGCAAGGCGTGAGCCCGCGCCTCGCGGGTGCGCGCTCCGGGCCCGAGCGGGGCCGGGGCGCGCAAAGAAGCGGCTCAGCGCGTGAGGGGCGGAGTCATGCGGGCGTGGAGCAGGGCGGCGCGGGTGGGTTCGGCGCCCTTTTTGTGTTTCTCTCCGCCGGCCGGCGGATTATGAGTCCAGAAGCTGCTCCTGATGGATTCGGCCGGGGTCCATGTCCCACGCTTCGAAGGTGAAGTTGCCGGCTCCGGGGCCTGTGCTGTGGGCCTGGAGCCGCCATGGTCCGTCCCCGACCGGATAGAACCTGAGGGTGAGGACCTGTCCGGTGGCGAGGTAGATCTCGGCGATCGAACGGTCCACGACGATACGGAGTTCGACAGGTGTGCCCGGCACCTTCGCAGCAGGGCAGGGGAGGCTGTATGCGCCCGCTCGTGCTCGCACGTCCAGTGATGCGTGACCGCGGTCGACGGTGAGCCGGCCGGCGGAGGGGTCGAGGCTGATGTCGAGGTACTCGGTGCCGTCGGCCGAGGTGACCAGACGCAGGCCGGTCGTGCCGTTGGGGTCGGGAGTCAGGGTGGCGGTGAGGTCGAAGGTGCGGCTGACCTCCCCGAGTTCAACCGGCCGGGATCGGGTGACCTGTCCGGTGCGGGGCAGGATGGGTTCCCCGCGCAGGGCGAGCAGTTCGCGTGCGGGGCGCTGGGCGACCGTGCCGTCGTCGGCCAGGGTCAGTTCGCGAGGGAGGGTGAGGGCTCCTGCCCAGCCCGACTCGTTCGTCCACTCCGCGTCGCGGGCCTCCCACGCCCAGCCCCACAGCAGCCACCGTTCTTCCCCGGGGGCCTTCAACAGGGCGGGGGCGTAGAAGTCCGGGCCGTGGTCCAGTCGTACGGGGGGTACGGTCGCGGTGAAGCGGCCGTGTTCCTCGTGGCCGGTGTGGACCGTCACGTGGCTTGGGCCGCCCTGCGGGGTCCAGTCGCTGACGATCAGGACGCCGCGGTCACCGAAGGTCGCGTACTGGGGGCATTCCCAGCCGGCGGGATCAGCGGTGTCGGCGGGGCTGGTGTGGAAGGGGCCGAGGTAGGCCCAGTTCTCCAGGTCCTCGGACTCGTAGAGCAGTGCCGCTCCGCGGCCGTCGGTGAGGGCTGAGCCGACCAGTATCCGCCAGCCGCCGTCGTGCTGCCAGACGTAGGGGTCCCGGTACATGGTGGTTCCTGCGGGCGGCTGCGAGATGAGCAGCTCCGGCCGTTTGGCCCAGGTGTAACCGCCGTCGTACGACTCGGCGGTGGTGACCGGCTGCCACCAGCGGCCGGTGCGGTTGACGGAGTAGAAGGCCAGCAGCCGGCCGTCGACGGAGATCGCGTTGCCGGAGTAGCAGCCATCGGCGTCGTCGCCGCAGGGGGTGGGGGCGAGGGCGACCGGGAGCTGTTCCCAGGTGATCAGGTCGGGGCTGCGGAAGTGGCCCCAGTGCATGTTCGCGTGCTGCGGGCCGTGCGGGTTGTACTGGAAGAACACGTGGTAGTGGCCGTCATGGAAGACCAGCCCGTTGGGATCGTTGATCCAGTTGCGGGGCGGGCGCAGGTGTACGGCGGGCAGGTGGCGGTC
>NZ_LGDG01000026.1 GCF_001279775.1 Streptomyces sp. MMG1533
CGCCGTTCCGAGGACGGACCCCCCCCGACACGGCCCCGACCCCCCACGACCGAAGGCGCAACGCGCACCCCACATGCGCCAAGCACCCCACAGGTACAAGCTGAAAGTGCAAGCCTCCCGCCCCAGGAGGACAAGATGACCGCCACCCACCCCACCCCCGCCCTCTTCGCCCTGTCCGACATCAAGGGCCCGGTCCTGCGCCCCGGCGAAGACGGCTACGCCGACGAGGTCACGGGCTTCAACCTGTCCGCCCTGCACACCCCCGACGTGGTCATAGGAGCAACCGGCACCGACGACATCGTCGCGGCAATGCGCTGGGCAACCGCGACCAACACCCCGGTAGCAGTCCAGGCCACCGGCCACGGCGCCAACTTCCCCATAGACAGCGGCCTGTTGATCACGACCACCCGCATGACGGACGTAAGGATCGACCCGGCCAACCGCACCGCCACCACAGCCGCCGGCGCAAAGTGGCGGCACGTCCTCGACGCCGCGGCCCCCCACGGCCTCGCCGCCCTCACCGGCACCTCCACGGACGCAGGCGTCGTCGGCTACACCCTCGGGGGCGGCCTCCCCGTCCTCGGCCGAACCTACGGCTACGCGGCCGACCTGGTCCGCTCCTTCCAGGTCGTCACCCCCGACGGCACCCTCCACGACGCGAACCGGACCACCGAACCCGAACTGTTCTGGGCCCTACGCGGCGGAAAGGGCAACGTAGGCGTGGTCACCCAACTGACCTTCGACCTGCTCGACCTCCCTCGCGTCCTCGGCGGCGGCATATACACCCCCGGCAAGCACACCGAGCCGCTCCTGCGAGCATGGGCGGAGTGGACACGCACCGTCCCGAACGAGATGTGCAGCGCGTTCAGCCTCCTGCGCCTCCCCCCGATCCCCCAGATCCCCGAACCCCTGCGCGGCGGATTCTGGGCCCGGGTGGCAATCACCTGGACCGGCGACACGGAAGAGGGCGAACGCCTCATCGAGCCCATGCGCGAGGCCGCCCCCGTGGCAGTCGACACAGTCGAGGAGATGGACTTCGCGGAAGTCGACCGCATCTACCTGGAGCCCCAGGACCCGCTCCCCGCCCGCGAATCCTGCGCTCTTCTCCACGACCTGACCCCGGACGCCATCCGCACGTTCCTGGACCAGGTGGGCCCGGACAACCCCGACTGCCCGCTCCTCCTGGTGGAGATCCGCCACATGGGCGGAGCCCTGTCCCGCCCGGCGGCCGTCGAGGACGCGATCTGCGCCCGCGACGCCGAGTACTTCCTGGAAACGGTGGCGGTCCTGGCCGCCCCACCCGCCGCCGAGGCCGTGGAACAGGCCACGGCAGCCCTCCACGAGGCGATGGCCCCGTACGGCACGGGCCGCACGATGGTCAACATCCACGGCACCCCGGGCGACGAACAGGACCGAGCCCGCGCTTGGACCCCGGAGGTCTACGCCCACCTGCAGCACGCCAAGTCGACCTACGACCCGGAAAACCTCCTGCGCTACGGCCACACGGTGACGCCGGCCTGAGGATCAGCCCGCCGTACGCCCCCGCAGCCTGACCAGGTGGCCGCAAGGCGACACATCGCCCCGGCAGCCACGCAGCCTGACCAGGTGGCCGCAAGGCGATACATCGCCCCGCAGCCACGAGCCACGCAGCCCGATTCAGGTCGTCGTACGCCTCCGCCGCGCGCCCGGCCGCCGCTCACTCGGCCGCGTCACCGCATCCCCCGCCTCCAGCGCCGCGGCTCTCCGCCGCAGCCCGAAGTCGGCAAGAGCCTCGGCGAGCTTGTGCACGGACGGCTCGGGAGCCATGACATCCACCCGAAGCCCATGCTCCTCGGCGGTCTTGGCCGTAGCGGGCCCGATACACGCGATAACCGTCACGTTGTGCGGCTTACCGGCGATACCCACCAGGTTCCGCACGGTGGAAGACGAAGTGAACAGCACGGCGTCGAACCCGCCGCCCTTGATCGCCTCCCGGGTCTCGGCCGGCGGCGGCGACGCCCGCACGGTCCGATAGGCGGTGACGTCGTCGACCTCCCACCCGAGCTCGATCAGCCCCGCCACCAGCGTCTCGGTGGCGATGTCGGCGCGCGGCAGGAAGACCCTGTCGATCGGATCGAACACCGGGTCGTAGGGAGGCCAGTCCTCCAGCAACCCGGCCGCCGACTGCTCCCCGCTCGGCACGAGATCAGGCTTCACACCGAAGGCGACCAGCGCCTTGGCGGTCTGCTCCCCCACCGCGGCGACCTTGATGCCGGCGAAGGCGCGCGCATCGAGCCCGTACTCCTCGAACTTCTCCCGAACGGCCTTCACGGCATTCACGCTCGTGAAAGCGATCCACTCGTACCGCCCGGTCACCAGCCCCTTGACCGCCCGCTCCATCTGCTGGGGCGTGCGCGGCGGCTCGACGGCGATCGTCGGCACCTCGTGCGGCACGGCCCCGTAGGACCGCAGTTGGTCGGAGAGCGAAGCCGCCTGCTCCTTGGTGCGCGGCACGAGCACCTTCCAGCCGAACAGCGGCTTGGACTCGAACCACGAGAGCTGCTCACGCTGAGCCGTGGCGGACCGCTCACCGACCACGGCTATCACCGGCCGCCCGCCGTCAGGGGACGGCAGCACCTTGGCCTGCTTCAGCGTCTGGGCAATGGTCCCCAGGGTCGCGGTCCAGGTCCGCTGCCGGGTCGTCGTACCGGCGACGGTGACCGTCAGCGGCGTATCGGGCTTACGCCCGGCGGAAACCAGCTCACCGGCAGCGGCAGCGACAGAATCCAGGGTCGTCGACACGACAACGGTCCCGTCGGACGCCCCCACCTCCGTCCAGCACCGGTCGGAAGCGGTCCGCGCATCCACGAACCGGACGTCCGCGCCCTCGGCGTCCCGCAGCGGCACACCGGCATAAGCAGGCACGCCGACAGCAGCCGCGACGCCGGGAACGACCTCGAAAGGCACGCCCGCGGCGGCGCACGCCAGCATCTCCTCGGCGGCGTACGCGTCGAGTCCGGGATCCCCGGACACCGCACGCACGACCCGCCTGCCGCCCCGCGCGGCCTCCATGACAAGATGTGCGGCATCCCGCACGACGGGGACACCCACGGTCGTTGACGCACCGTCAACAACCGTCAGTTGAGGCGCGCCTGTGCCCGGAGTCGGACCGGAAGACAGATCCGCAGAGGGATCCGAATCCGTGTTCACGACGGCAACGCCGGACCTGGCGTGCGAACGTACGACGTCGAGCACTTCGTGCCCGGCGACGAGGACGTCCGCGTTCGCCAGCGCCTCGACAGCGCGAAGAGTCAGCAGTCCCGGATCCCCGGGTCCGGCACCAAGGAAGGTGACGTGCCCGTGTTCCGGACCGGCGGCGGGAAGAGTGGTGGGGCTCACAGTGCTCGCTCCCCCATCAGACCGGCCGCGCCCTGGGCAAGCATCTCGGCAGCGAGTTCGCGACCGAGCGCCATTGCCTGGTCGTACGTCTCGGGCACGGGACCGGTGGTGGACAACTGCACCATCCGCGAGCCGTCGGTCGTGCCGACGACGCCGCGCAGGCGCATTTCCTTGACAATCTGCCCGTCGGCCAGAAGGTCGGCCAGCGCGCCCACAGGGGCGCTGCAACCGGCCTCCAGGGCGGCGAGCAGGGACCGTTCGGCGGTGACGGCGGCCCGTGTGAACGGGTCGTCGAGCTCACCGAGCGCTGCGATCAGGTCCGCGTTGTCCGCGGCACATTCGATCGCGAGTGCCCCCTGGCCGGGGGCGGGCAAAATCGTGTCGACCGACAGGAAGTCGGTCACTTCATCGCTGCGGCCGATCCGATTCAGACCAGCGGCGGCCAGCACCACGGCATCGAGCTCACCGTCGCGCACGAAACCTATCCGCGTGTCGACGTTCCCCCGGATCGGAAGCGTCTCGATGTCCAGCCCGTGGCTGCGCGCGTACGCGTTCAGCTGGGCCATCCGCCGCGGCGAACCCGTACCGATGCGCGCCCCGCGGGGCAGGTCGGTGAACTTCAGCGCGTCCCGGGCGACGATGACGTCCCTCGGGTCCTCGCGCTGCGGTATGGCGGCCAGCGCCAGCTCGTCGGGCTGCCCGGTCGGCAGGTCCTTCAGCGAATGAACCGCGAAGTCGACCTCCCCCTTCAGCAGCGCCTCCCGCAGCGCGGTCACGAAGACGCCCGTGCCGCCGATCTGCGCGAGCTGTTCGCGGGAGACGTCGCCGTACGTGGTGATCTCGACGAGCTCGACGGGCCGTCCGGTCACCTGGCTCACGGCGTCCGCGACCTGCCCGGACTGGGCCCTGGCGAGTTTGCTCCGCCTGGTCCCGAGCCTCAATGCCTTGCTACTCATGCCGGCCCTCGGTTCTTGCTGTTCTCAGGTTCATCGTCGGCGCGGTCGGCCCGGGAGACGGCGGCCACCGTCTCGGGGTCGAGGTCGAACAGGGTCCGCAGCGCGTCCGCGTACCCGGCGCCGCCGGGCTCGGCCGCGAGCTGCTTGACCCGTACGGTCGGCGCGTGCAGCAGCTTGTCGACGACGCGCTTCACGGTCTGCGTGATCTCGGCGCGGTGCTTGTCGTCGAGGCCGGGCAGCCGCCCGTCGAGCCGGGCGATCTCGTTCGCGACCACGTCGGCGGCCATCGTCCGCAGCGCGACCACGGTGGGCGTGATGTGCGCGGCCCGGAGCGCCGCCCCGAAGGCCGCGACCTCGTCGGCGACGATACGGCGGACCTGGTCGACGTCGGCCGCCATCGGGGCGTCGGCGGAAGCTTCCGCCAGCGACTCGATGTCCATGAGCCGCACCCCGACCAGCCGGTGCACGGCCGCGTCGATGTCGCGGGGCATGGCGAGGTCGAGGAGGAAGAGGGTCGGCTCGGGCCGCGGGATCTCGGCGACGGGCTCGGGCCTGCGCCGCTCGGGCACCCGGCCGACGGCGGCCGCGGCGGCGGCGAGCGCCGCGATGACGTCCGCCTCCTCGGCCGGGTCGAGCACGGTGACGGCACCCGCCGGGGCGGAGGTCTGCTGACGCGTGACGCCGTTGTCCACCCAGGCCGCGTGCTGTTCCAGGTCGGCGGCGGCCATCCCGGCCACGGCTGCCTCCCCGAGCACGGAGAACCCGGCGGTCGCCTGCTGCACGGCCGGCAGATCCAGCGGACAGCCCTCCTCGGTGCCCAGACTGGTGGGCGGGAGGTCATCTCGTCCGGCTGCCGCCACGGCCGTAGGACCGGAGTCGCCACCCGACGGTGAAACGCTCCCGCTCTCCGCGACGGCCGCTCCCGAACGGCCCTCGACCGCCGCCGCGACCGCCTCGGCCGTCAGGACCAGCCCCGTCGCGCCCGTACAGGAGACGACGAGATCGGCACGTGTCAGCTCGACCGGCACCGATTCCATCGGTACCGCGCGGGCCAGCACGTCCGTGTCGTCGCCTTCCGCCAGGATCTGGGCGAGCCGCTCGGCACGGTCGGGCGTGCGGTTGGCGACGACGATCTCGGCGACACCGGCACGCGCGAGCGTGGCCGCGGCCAGCGAGGACATCGAACCGGCGCCGATGACCAGGGCCTTCTTGCTCCGGGCCCACTGCTCGACGGCCTGTCCGTCGGACAGCTGCTCCAGGCCGAAGGTGACCAGGGACTGCCCGGCCCGGTCTATGCCGGTCTCGGAGTGGGCGCGCTTGCCCACGCGGAGGGCCTGTTGGAACAGGTCGTTCAGCAGCCGCCCGGCGGAGTGCACGTCCTGCGCCTTGGCGAGGGAGTCCTTGATCTGGCCGAGGATCTGACCCTCGCCGACGACCATGGAGTCGAGTCCGCAGGCCACCGAGAAGAGGTGATGGACGGCCCGGTCCTCGTAGTGCACGTACAGATAGGGAGTGAGCTCCTCCAGCCCCACCCCGCTGTGCTGGGCGAGCAGCGTGGACACCTCGGCGACACCGGCGTGGAACTTGTCCACGTCGGCGTACAGCTCGATGCGGTTGCAGGTCGCGAGGACCGCGGCCTCGGTGGCGGGCTCGGCGGCGACGGTGTCCTGGAGCAGCTTGATCTGTGCGTCCGCGTTCAGCGCCGCCCGCTCCAGCACGCTGACCGGGGCGCTGCGGTGGCTCAGCCCGACGACGAGGAGACTCATGCCGGCATCACGGCGGGGACGTCCCCGTCTGGGCCCTTGTCGGCGGACGCCTTGCGGGCGACGGCGTGCGGGACCGCGCCGTCTGCGGCGGCGGCCTCCTCGCCGGCCTTGCGCTGCTCGTGGAAGGCGAGGATCTGCAGCTCGATGGAGAGGTCGACCTTGCGCACGTCGACGCCGTCCGGCACGGACAGCACGGTCGGCGCGAAGTTCAGGATGGAGGTGACTCCGGCGGCCACGAGCCGCTCGCAGACCTGCTGGGCGGCACCGGCGGGCGTGGCGATGACCCCGATGGACACGCCGTTGTCCTCGATGATCTTTTCCAGCTCGTCGGTGTGCTGGACGGGGATCCCGGCGACGGGCTTTCCGGCCATCGCGGGGTCGGCGTCAATGAGCGCCGCGACCCGGAAACCGCGCGAGGCGAACCCGCCGTAATTGGCGAGGGCGGCGCCGAGGTTGCCGATACCGACGATCACTACCGGCCAGTCCTGGGTCAGGCCCAGCTCACGGGAGATCTGGTAGACGAGGTACTCGACGTCGTAG
The DNA here is from genome assembly GCF_001279775.1 of Streptomyces sp. MMG1533. Lineage (GTDB taxonomy): Bacteria > Actinomycetota > Actinomycetes > Streptomycetales > Streptomycetaceae > Streptomyces. Next base: position 6,641 of record NZ_LGDG01000026.1, read on the forward strand.
CCCACACCACGCGTTCCGTAGGAGCCCAGGTACGAGAAGTCCTTGCGCAGCTTCGCGGAGTTGACCCCGGCGGCGGCCGCGAGCTCCTCGGAGGAGACCGTGGGTACCGAGCGCTCCGACAGTGCGGTCAGCGCGCGGAGGTACAGCGGAAGGCGGGCGACGGTGGCCTCGGGAATCCCTCGGCTACGGGTCGCCGGTCGGTGAGTTCGGCCAGTTGCCACGGTGCTCCTGCGGGTAGAGCGGGGCTGCAGGCGGTCACACGTTCCTGGACCGCCCCGTCGACAGCAGGCTATGTCTTTGTGAACGCGTGCACAAAGATGGTGTCCGATTTGCCCGGCCAACGTGACCGGGGTCACGCGCCCCCGGCGCACGCGTACGGAACCGGCACATGCGCACCACCGTTCCTCTGCTCCTGGGGGCAAAACCGCACACTCTCCTCTACGATCCCCGCCCCCGAGACCAAGTCGCCGTCGATCCTAAGCGAGGTTCCGGACCAGTTGGACTACTCGGTCAGGGCCTTCCGGAGCCGATCCTCGTTCACACGCCAGAAGGTGTGCTGCTCTCCGTCGACGAGCACGACGGGGATCTGTTCCCAGTACCTGTCGTGGAGTTGGGGGTCCCGGGTGATGTCCTTCTGCTCCCAGGGAACGCCGAGATCGGCGCAGACCTTCTCGACCACGATCTGTGCGTCATCACACAGATGACACCCGGGCTTGCGGACGAGAGTGACGAGCCGGTCCTGCGGGGCCCTGCGTGCGTTGCGCCGAAAGATGGGAGTCATGTCGGCCATTCTCGCGCTGTTTAACGGCACAGTCGCGGAGAGTTCACACCCTTCAAACCTCTCGACTCCGGAACCACCGAACAAACTGGCTATGCTCACGCCATGGCCGCTCTCGGATGGCTCACTCCCCGTAGGCGCTCCGCCACGGCGCGGAGCGTGTTGGCAGGCGAGGCCTCGGCGGAGGCAGCGCGCAAGTCCACACAGTCCATACAGGACACCGCCGGTGAGGAACCGGAGTTCCCGGTGCACGGCGACGCGCATGCCGCCGCCTTCTTCGACCTGGACAACACCGTGATGCAGGGCGCCGCCCTGTTCCACTTCGGCCGGGGCCTGTACAAGCGGAAGTTCTTCGAGACCCGCGACCTCGCCAAGTTCGCCTGGCAGCAGGCGTGGTTCCGGCTGGCCGGCGTCGAGGATCCGGAACACATGCAGGAGGCCCGCGACTCGGCACTGTCGATCGTCCAGGGCCACCGGGTCTCCGAGCTGATGTCGATCGGCGAGGAGATCTACGACGAGTACATGGCCGAGCGCATCTGGCCCGGCACCCGGGCACTGGCCCAGGCGCACCTGGACGCGGGCCAGAAGGTGTGGCTGGTCACGGCCGCCCCGGTGGAGATCGCCCAGGTCATCGCCCGCCGCCTCGGCCTGACCGGCGCGCTGGGCACGGTCGCCGAGTCGGTCGACGGCGTCTACACGGGCAAGCTGGTCGGCGAACCCCTGCACGGCCCGGCGAAGGCGGAGGCGGTACGCGCGCTGGCCGCGGCGGAGGGCCTGGACCTGAACCGCTGCGCCGCCTACAGCGACTCGCACAACGACATCCCGATGCTGTCCCTGGTGGGGCACCCCTACGCGATCAACCCGGACAGCAAGCTGCGCAAGCACGCCCGCCGACTCGAATGGCGCCTGCGTGACTACCGCACGGGCCGCAAGGCGGCGAAGGTCGGCATCCCGGCAGCGGCGGGCGTCGGCGCGGTCGCGGGCGGCACGGCGGCGGCGATCGCCCTGCACAAGCGCCGCCGCTGACACCGGACATCACATCAGGTCACGCCCGGCACAACCGGCCAATCCACCGGGCGTACCCCGTTACCCCGCTGTCCAGCCCCGTTGGCTGCACACGGCCACAACACGCCCCGGACCCCGACGGAGCACGACCCTTTTCGATCAACAACCGATCACTGATCGGTACTTGATCGGCCGTCATTCGGTTACAGAAGCGACGTAATCGACGATTTGAGCAACTGCGTGTAGCAGTGCCTGCACTAAGCGTTATTCTCCTCAGACGCAATCCGGATCCCCTTCCGTCGCTACGACGGGTGAAAGGTTCCGCACTGCACGTGATGGAAGCTCTGCCTCTGGGAGTCCCGTGTACCCACACGTCGGGGTTGACGCCTCGGGCCTGGCTACGCTGCGCGCATCGGTCCAAGACCTGTTGCGCGGCTTCGTCCCCACCGCGTACGCCGTCCCTGCCCTCGCCGTTGCCACCACCCCCGTCGGCCCGTGCTACGCGCTCGCCGACGGCAGCGCCGCCGTCGGAAGACGAGGGCGTTCGACCGGTGCCGCCTCAACCACCGCCCGCCGTCCCGCCGCGGACAGCGACAGCGCCCGCATGATGGACCTTGTGGAGCGCGCCCAGGCCGGCGAGGCCGATGCCTTCGGCCGTCTCTACGACCAGTACAGCGACACCGTGTACCGGTACATCTACTACCGAGTGGGAGGCAAGGCGACCGCTGAGGATCTCACCAGCGAGACGTTCCTGCGCGCACTTCGCCGCATCGGCACGTTCACCTGGCAGGGCCGCGACTTCGGCGCGTGGCTCGTCACCATCGCCCGCAATCTCGTCGCGGACCATTTCAAGTCGAGCCGCTTCCGGCTCGAAGTCACCACCGGCGAGATGCTCGACGCCAACGAGGTCGCGCGCTCCCCCGAGGACTCCGTCCTGGAGTCCCTCTCGAACGCCGCCCTCCTCGATGCCGTACGACGGCTCAACCCCCAGCAGCAGGAGTGCGTGACACTCCGCTTCCTCCAGGGTCTCTCCGTCGCCGAGACCGCCCGCGTGATGGGCAAGAACGAGGGCGCCATCAAGACCCTCCAGTACCGCGCCGTGCGCACCCTCGCCCGGCTCCTGCCGGACGACGCACGCTGACAGAACACGCTCGGTAACTCTCAACTCGCAGTCGGTGAAAGTCCGTTGGCTTCCCTATCCGATCATCCGCCGTCCGTAACCCAAGTGCCGCGCCACTCGTTGTGCGGGATGCAGGCTCCCTGTGGTCACTCCCTGGCCGACTTCGATCACCCGATCGGGTACTTGTGGTCAGGGCGTGCAACCCTCAGGACCCCCTGGGGAGTCGACCGTCATGACGAGAGGAGGTGCCGCCAGTGATCGCGAATGTTTCGGCGCACCGGCGGGCGAGCGCCTTCGCCCAGGCCCTGGAGGAGCAGTCCGACCAGGGCACGGCGGCCGAGCAGTCCGAAGGACCACCGCCGTCCCCGGCTGCTGCGGAACAGACCGAGCAGGGCCGCCTCATGGCCCTCGCGACCGGTCTCGGCGAGCTGCCCAAACCCCAGATGGACCCGGAGGTGAAGGTCGTCCAGCGGGCCCAGCTCGTGGCCGCGATGGAGGCCATGCTGCTGGAGGGCACCGCAGGAGGCGAGGCCGGCTCCTCGGTGCCGGAGCAGCGCTCCGAGCGGGCGCGGGGCGCTCACCGGGCGAGCCCGCTGGGCAGGCTCCGACCGCGTTCCCGGCTCACCAAGAGCCTCGCCGCGGGCGGACTCAGCGTCGGCGTCGCCGCCGGCGCCTTCGGCGGTGTCGCCGCGGCCAGCTCGGACGCGCTGCCCGGCGACTCGCTCTACGGCCTCAAGCGCGGCATCGAGGACTTCAAGCTCAGCTACCTGTCCGACGGGGACGACGAACGTGGTGTGGCCTATCTCGACCAGGCCTCCACCCGCCTCAGCGAGGCCCGTCGGCTCATGGAGCACGACCGCGGCGGCCGGCTCGACCACGAGTCCCTCGGCGAGATCCGCCGCGCCCTGTCCGGCATGCAGCACGACGCCTCCGAGGGCCGCCGCCTGTTGGCCGCGGCGTACGAACGCGACCCGGACTCCCTGGGCCCCATCCAGGCCCTGGACGCCTTCTCCCGCTCGCACCGCGACGTCTGGGGCGCCCTGCGCGACCGGCTGCCCGTCCAGCTCGGTGACGTCAGTCAGCAGGTCTCGTCGGTCTTCGACGCCATAGACGAAGAGGTCGCCCCGCTCCAGTCCCTCCTCCCGCAGCCCCCGGCCCCGGGCGGCGGCGGAAGCGGTCAGCGGCAGGGCTCCGGATCGGCATCCTCCGACAGCTCGACCGGCTCCGGCCGTTCCTCGGCGCCCAGCACCGGCAACGGCAGCTCCTCCGACGGCACCGGCAGCAACAGTCCCAGCAAGTCGGCCGGCTCCGGCAGCGAGGAGGACGGCCTCCTCGGCGGCAACACCGGCGGCCTCCTCGACCCGCCCGACGACGCCGACACCTCCTCGCCGTCCACGACGACGCCGACCACCGAGCCGGACGTCACCCTCCCGCCCCTCCTCCCCGGCCTGCTGCCCGGCCTGGGGATCGACGGGGAGGACGCGGAGTAGGTCCGTACGACGACGGGGGCGCCCTTCTCAGGAGGGGCGCCCCCGTTGTCGTACACAGGTATCAGGTATCGGTCAGGTTTCTCAGACAGCGGCCGACAGCTGTCAGAAGAAGACCGAGCGGCGCTGTACCAGCAGCTTGTAGAGCGTGTGCTGGATCTGTTCGCGGACCTGGTCGGTCAGGTTGAACATCAGCATCGGGTCCTCGGCGGCCTCCGGCGGATAGCCGTTGGTCGGGATCGGCTCGCCGAACTGGATGGTCCACTTGGTCGGCAGCGGGATCGCACCCAGCGGGCCGAGCCACGGGAACGTCGGCGTGAGTGGGAAGTACGGGAAGCCGAGGACGCGGGCCAGGGTCTTGGCGTTGCCGATCATCGGGTAGATCTCCTCGGCCCCGACGATCGAGCACGGGATGATCGGGGTGCCCTGGCGCAGTGCGGTCGAGACGAAGCCGCCGCGGCCGAAGCGCTGGAGCTTGTAGCGCTCGCTGAAGGGCTTGCCGATGCCCTTGAAGCCCTCCGGCATCACCCCGACCACCTCGCCCTTGGCCAGCAGGCGTTCGGCGTCCTCCGCGCAGGCCAGGGTGTGGCCCAGCTTGCGGGCCAGCTCGTTGACCACCGGCAGCATGAACACCAGGTCCGCGGCCAGAAGCCGCAGATGGCGGCCCGCGGGGTGGTGGTCGTGGACGGCGACCTGCATCATCAGGCCGTCCATCGGCAGCGTCCCGGAGTGGTTGGCGACGATCAGCGCCCCGCCCTCGGACGGGATGTTCTCGACGCCCTTCACCTCGACCCGGAAGTACTTCTCGTACACCGGCCGCAGCAGGGACATCAGGACCTGGTCGGTCAACTCCTCGTCGTAGCCGAAGTCGTCGACCTCGTAGTCCCCGGTGAGGCGGCGGCGCAGGAAGGCGAGGCCGCCCGCGATGCGCTGCTCCAGGCCGCCGATGTCCTGGGGCTTCTCGGGCGGCTGTTCCTCACGGGTCACAGGAACATCATCCTGCCCTGGAGCCCTGCTGGGCAGGGGCTGGACCTCACGGACCACCGCGGGCTCGCCCTTGCGCCGGCTCCCCGCGCTCCGGCGCCGCGGCGGCCGCTGCACGGCGCTCCCGCGGGACCGGTCGTCGTCGAACGGAATGACCTTGGCGTCCGCCATCGTTGATGCGCTCCTCAGTTGGCGCTCTGCGTCGGGGGGTGGCCGCTGCCCGCCAGGGGCAGCGCGGCGATCCGGTCGACGGCCCCCGCAAGGGCCTCCGGCGGCAGAAGTCCTGGTCCGCGGCTGCGCGCGAACTCCGCGAACGTCTCCGCCGTCGTGTACTTCGGCTTGAACCCGAGCGTCTCACGCATCTGGTCCGTCGCCACGACCCGGCCGTGGGTGAGCAGCCGGATCTGTTCGGGCGAGAAGTCCGTCATGCCCAGCGTACGCACCAGCGATCCGGCCCAGGTGACCGCGGGAAGCAACAACGGCACCGTGGGCCGGCCGAGCCTCCGCGAGCACTGGGACAGCAACAGCACACCGTCCCCGGCGATGTTGAAGGTGCCGCTGTTGAGCGTGCCCCGCTCCGGTTCGTGCGAGGCGATCCGCAGCACCTCGATCACGTCGTCCTCGTGCACGAACTGCAGCCGGGGGTCGTAGCCCAGCACGGTCGGCAGGATCGGCAGGGCGAAATACGCGGCGAGGGGGGTGTCCGCGGTCGGGCCGAGGATGTTGGCGAACCGCAGCACGCACACGGCGACGTCCGGCCGCCGCCGGGCGAACCCGCGCACATACCCCTCGACCTCCACCGCGTCCTTGGCGAACCCGCCACTCGGCAGCGACTTCGGCGGAGTGGTCTCGGTGAAGACGGCGGGATCGCGAGGCGCGGATCCATACACGTTCGTACTGGACTTCACCACGAGCCGCTTCACGGTCGGCGACTTCTGGCATGCCCCCAGCAGCTGCATGGTGCCGATGACGTTGGTCTCCTTGACGGAGGTCCGGCTGCCGCTGCCGAGCGCGGTCCCGGTGACGTCCAGATGGACGACCGTGTCGGCGGCCGTCTCGGCGAGCACACGCGCTATGCCGGGCTGCCGGATGTCGGCCTGGATGAAGTCGGCGCCGCCCAGATGATGCTCAGGCGGAACAGCGTCCACGGCGATGACCCGGTCCACCTGCGGGTCACGCTGGATCCGCCGTACGAACCGGCCCCCCAGTTGACGGGCCACTCCGGTCACGAGCACGACCTTGCCCAAGATCAGCGCCTTCCTTCCAACCCATCCAGCACCTGTAGCCTGCCGTGTTCCCCGTGTGGGGCCCAACCTAGCGGGTTGATGTTGCGCTGTGATGACCGCCCAATGCATGAAGTGACGACATCCAGCCCCCGGACACGCGTATGGCCCCCCACCATCATGGGTGGGGGGCCACAAAACACGCTCTCGCGCTGTCGCCTACTTCTTGTTGCGACGCTGAACGCGCGTGCGCTTGAGCAGCTTGCGGTGCTTCTTCTTGGCCATCCGCTTGCGCCGCTTCTTGATAACAGAGCCCACGACTACCCTCGCTCACTTCTCATCACTCGGTGCTGGGCGCCATGGGCCCATACGACCTACGAGGGGCTAGCCTACCCGCCCGAGCGCTGAGGTCGTAATCGAGGTGACCGGGGTGATCCACTAGTGCCCTGAGGATCCCCCCGGACCACGGTCGTCAGGCGGTTTCCACCCCCACATAGCTCTCACGGAGGTACTCGTGAACCGCATTCTCCGGGACGCGGAAGGACCGCCCCACCCGGATCGCGGGCAGATGACCGCTGTGCACCAGTCGGTACACGGTCATCTTCGACACTCGCATCACCGAGGCGACTTCCGCCACGGTTAGGAACTGAACCTCGCTCAGAGGCCTCTGCTCAGCAGCCATGACACACCTGAACCTTCCGCACTCGACGGCCACCGGCTTCCCCTTCCGGTGACTCTTCGTCGCTGCGTGCTCACTCCCCAATGTAGGGGCGGGTGATGCAAGTGGGGAAGAGGTGCACCCATCGGCGGCCTACTGTGACAGACACGCTCGATTGAGTACGTAGCGGGTCAGCGGCAGGTAGTAATCAGACCGCACAGCGTCATCAAGTGGAACGACGACGGACACGACCCCCTCCGCCTCCCCCACAAAGAGCGCGGGGTCATCCGTATCCGCCAGCCCAATGGCCTCAAACCCCAGCTGACCAGCTCCGCAGACCCACCCGTGGTCTCCGATGACGAGCTCGGGAAGAAGCCCGCCGGCATTCGCGGCCACGGCCAGCGCCACCCGAACCGGCAGCGGCGAATGCGTGTGCGCGCCGGTCGCACAACCGGAGCTCGACGCGCCGGGTTCCCGCACCAGCGCGACTCCTCGTACGTAGTCAAGGTTGTACGTGCGTAGACCGAACCGGGTCGTTATGTCGACAGAGTGACCCTGCGCCGGGGTGAGGACGTTACATCCCGCCGCCGACAGCGCGTCCGCCAAGGCGGCGTAGAAGCCGAGCAGCCGATGGGGGTGCCCGGTGCCGAGGAGGACGGTCGCGCTGCGCTGGGCGGCTGCCCCGATCCGCTCGGCGAAGGCATCCAGAGCAACCAGCGTCCGCTCAGGATCAATCACATCATGGCCCTCAACATGCCGAGGATCGGCCGAAACCCCACACCTGTCCGCCATCAACTCGATCAGATCCCGCTGTTCCCAAGTCCACTCAGGATCAATCCCGAGCAGCACCCGAGGATCCCGAGCAGCGAACAACCGATAACTGCGCAGACTCTCCTCCCGCGAGGTCGCCACACTCCCGGCCAACCGCGCGGCAAGCAGATGGGCGCGCACGGCGCCGACGCTCAACACGGGTGTGATGGTGATGGATGAGGAGCCCGGCCGCGATGCGAACGGGCAAACACCGCACAGTCGGCGTAATGCCGTGCGTGCCCACGCCACCGATCCGACCCGACACACGGGCGGCGGAGGCGAGCACCACCCGACCCGCCGACCCCCGCCCCCCACCTACGCCAACAACCCCCGCAACGGAAACACAGCCCGCCGAGCCGCCAGCACCGCCTGGTCCAACCGGTCCGCCGGGTCGTATCCCGCCTCCCAGTCGGCCCACCCCACAGGCCACCGCCCATCGGTCATCCGCGCCGGCCCCAACTGCCGGGTCCGGGCGAACACTTCCTGCCGCCACCCCTCAGGGATCACGGCCTCAGGCTCCACAGCCCGGCCCGCCGCGATCCCCACCAGATGGGTCCACGACCGCGGCACCACGTCCACCACCGCGTACCCGCCACCACCCAGCGCGACCCACCGCCCATCGGCGTACGAATGCGCCAAGTCATGACAGGCAACCTGCACGGCCCGCTGCGCATCAAGAGACACGGCCAGATGCGCCAACGGATCCTCGAAGTGCGTGTCGGCCCCGTGCTGAGTCACCAGCACCTGAGGCCGGAAGTCGGCGATCACCTCGGGCACCACCGCATGAAACGCCCGCAACCACCCCGCATCCCCGGTGCCCGCCGGCAGCGCGACATTCACGGCCGTGCCCTCCGCGCACTCCGCCCCCGTCTCCTCCGGCCACCCGGTCTGCGGAAACAACGTACGAGGATGCTCGTGCAGCGAAATCGTCAGGACCCGCGGATCCTCCCAGAACGCCGCCTGCACCCCGTCCCCGTGATGCACATCGACATCCACATAGGCGACCCGCTCGGCCCCCAGCTCCAGCAACCGCGCAATGGCCAGCGACGCGTCGTTGTAGATGCAGAACCCCGACGCACCCCCCGGCATCGCATGATGCAACCCACCCGCGAAGTTCACCGCATGCAGCGCGTCCCCCCGCCACACGGCCTCCGCGGCCCCCACGGACTGCCCCGCGATCAGCGCGGACACCTCATGCATCCCGGCGAACGCGGGATCGTCGATGGTGCCGAGCCCGTACGACCCGTCAGCCGCCCCGGGATCCACGGAAGCCGCCTTCACGGCCTCGACGTAGTCCTCCCGGTGCACCAGCCGCAGCGTCGACTCCCCCGCCGGCTTGGCGGCCACGACCTCCATCTCCCGGTCAAGCCCGAAGGCCTGAACGAGCCTCCAGGTCAGGGCCAGCCGAACCGGATCCATCGGGTGATCCGGACCGAAGTCATAGCCCGTTACTGCCTCGTCCCACATCAGCTGTGCGCGGCCGCTCATGCCCGCCACCGTATCGGTCCGGTTGAGCGGCGAACGACCGGGCGTACACGAGCGTCACCAGCACCAACACCATCGGCACGAGCATGGCCCCGCGATAGCTCCAGGCGTCCCCCAACGCCCCCACCAACGGCGACCCGACCAGGAACCCCACGTAGTTGAAGACATTGAGCCGAGCGACGGCCGCGTCGGACGCCCCCGGGAACAACCGCCCCGCCGCCGCGAAGGTCTGCGGCACCAGCACACACAAGCCGAGTCCCAGCAACGTGAACCCGAGCATCCCGACCCACGGCCCGGGCGCCACCGCCACCACGCCGAACCCGACCGCCGCCACCAACGCCCCGATCCGCACGACCGCAACCGCCCCGAACCGCCGGACCCCGAGGTCCCCGATGGCCCGCCCCAGCAACGTGGTCACCATGTACACGTTGTACGGCACGGTCGCCAGCTGCTCACTGCTCCCCAGGACGTCCTGCAGATACTTCGCGCTCCAGTTGGAGACGGTCGAGTCCCCGATGTACGCGAAACACATCACCAGACACAGCGGCAGAAGCAGCTTGAAGGCGAGGTCCCCACCCTCGCCCTTCCCCTCCACGACATCAGCGTCCCCGCCCCTGTCGACGTACCACCGACTCCCCACCAGGGCGGCCGGCAACAGCACAAACACCACCGGCAGATACGACACCCACAACGCCAGATGCCAGTGCGCCCCCACCCAGGCGAGTGAGGCCCCCAGAATCCCGCCCAGGCTGAACACCGCATGGAAACTCAGCATGATGCTGCGCCCGTACGCCCGCTGCAGGCTCACCCCGAGCATGTTCATCGAGGCGTCCAGCGCACCCACGGCGAGCCCGAAGGCGGCGAGCGAGACGCCCAGCTCGACTGTCGACTCCCCCGCCCCCACCCCGAGCAACGCCAGGAGCACGACGGGCTGGGACCACCGCAGCACCCGGCTGGGCGGTATTCGCTTCACCAACTGCTCGGTGCTCACGCTCCCGACCCCCGCGAGGATCGGCACAGCGGCGAGGAACGCGGGCAGCAGCGCGTCGGACACCCCGTACCGGTCCTGGATGGCCGGGATCCGCGTCACGAGCAGAGCAAAGGCGACACCCTGCGCGAAGAAGCTGAACGCCAGCGAGGCCCTACCGCGCCGCAGCACATCAGTCATGGCGGCGAGCGTAAGGCCCCGGCGTACTCGTGGGTAGATCCAGCCAAAGATGAATTTCTCTCAGCTTTACTTCGTCACCGGGCGACGGCGACACCAAAAGCCACCGGAGCCCCGGCCGCGCCCCCCTCACCCTGGCACTTCAACTCCGCTTCGAGCATGGCCGCCATGGGCCCGGCAGCAAGCGCCCCGCTGACGACAAACCCCAGAACCATGGCGACAATCATGATCACGGTGCCGAGCCAGACCATCGTGTCCACCGGCAGCGTGTACGCCCCCACGATCCGCACCACACACTCCCCGAGCAGCACGACACCCCACACGACGGAGAAGACCCGCTCGAACCGCCCAAAGGCAGCACACCCGCCCTCCAAGCGCCCCCAGGCGGCCTCCCGCCCCGCGTCCCCCTTCACGAGCCACGGTTTCATGGCCGCGGTCATCGCCGGCTTCCCCAGCATCACGGAGACCAGCACCCCGATCCCCACCGCACTGCTGACCCCGCTCTCCTTCACCAGCATCAACCGCGGATCACCGGCGACGAGAGCGAGCAACAACCCCACCACGTTCACGAAGAGAATCAGCGCGGCAAGCCCGTTCACCGTCCGCTCCCTGACGACGCTCCACCCGGTCCGCACGGCCGGCACCACACTGCTCCAACCCAGCGCGGCAAGCGTGCTCATCCCCAACCCGTCCTTGAACAGGTAGTACGACCCGATCGGCAGCGCCACATCCACGGCGAGCGGCACAAACGCGTTCTTCTTCGTCATGCCCTCAGCTTCGCGGCCGGCCCCCGACGCCGGTAGAAACGATCGTCCGGCCCTCGGCATGACAAATGTCAGACCAACAGGTCAGCCAACTCCCCCATGTCCGAGAAGAGTTGAGTGGCCCCCGCCAGCCGCACGGCAGGCGTCATGGCGGTGAACCCATACACATCCATCCCGGCCGCAACCGCCGCCTGCACCCCCAACGGACTGTCCTCGACCACGACACACCGCTCCGGCGCGACCCCCATCCGCTCTGCCGCGTACAGGAACAGATCCGGCGCCGGCTTCCCCCGCCCCACATCCTGCGAACTGAAGATCCGCCCGTCCTCGAACCACCTGTCCAGTCCGGTCTTCCGATGCCCGACCCGAATCCGCTCATGGCTCCCGGAGGAGGCGACACAGTACGACACCCCGTCCGCGGCCAGCTTCTCCAGCACCCCCACCGCTCCTGCCACGGGCTCCAACTCCCGCTCGAAGGCCGCGAACACCCGCCCATGGAAGACGTCGTCGAAGTCGTCCGGCAACCGCTGTCCCGTGCGCTCCCGCACGAGGTCATGGATCCTGTGCATCGCGGACCCCATGTAGTCCCGGATGGAGTCCTCGTAGGAGGTCGGGTGCCCGAGCTCGGTCAGATAGCCGGCCAGGAGCCGGTTGGAGATGGGCTCACTGTCGACGAGGACACCGTCGTTGTCGAAGATCACAAGGTCATAGCGCATGCCCCGACCCTAAAGGACCCGGAAACGACCCGGAAAAACAGAAAACCCCGCACCGGTAAGGTGCGGGGTTTTCTCAAAATTTGTTCGGCGGCGTCCTACTCTCCCACAGGGTCCCCCCTGCAGTACCATCGGCGCTGTAAGGCTTAGCTTCCGGGTTCGGAATGTAAC
>NZ_LGDG01000027.1 GCF_001279775.1 Streptomyces sp. MMG1533
GAGGGGGTGGATGCAGGCGGTTCGGGTGAGAGCTCCGGTAGGGCCGGTGCGGGGGAGCCGGGTGCGGGTGGGCCGGGGGTGGTGGAGCCGGTTGAACGGGCGGCCACGGCGGCTGAGTTCGCCCGCTTCGTCGAGGGGCCGGCCGCCGTCCTCGGGCTGGTCGGGGCGCCCGGCAGCGGCCGTACGACCGAACTCGCGGCCCTTGCCGCCCGCCGCAACCGCGGCGCGGAACCGGCGCCCACATTGTGGCTGCGCGGCGCCGATCTGAGGGACGACGACGGCTCGGTGGCGGATGCGGCCCGCCGGGCGCTGGTTCGGGCGGCGCGGATCGTCGCGGCGTCGGACGGCCGTGCCGGGGCGACCGAAGATGGCGCGGACGGCCGTGCCGGGGCGACCGAAGATGGCGCGGACGGCCGCGCCGAGGAGACCGAAGACGGCACCGGAGAAGAGGGCACAGCCATGCGGGGCCGTGGACAGGAGCGCCCGCACACCCTCCCGGCCGACCTCGGCGACACCACCCCCGAACGCCTCGCCCACCTCGCCCACACCGCCGGCCGCCCCCTCCTGCTCCTCCTCGACGGCCCCGAGGAGATGCCGCCCGTCCTGGCCCATCGCCTCGCCGAGTGGAACGACGGGACGGCGAAGTGGCTGCGGGAGACGGGGGCGCGGCTGGTGGTGGCATGTCGGGAGGAGTACTGGGAGAGGGCGGGAGCACGGTTCCCGGCGGAGATGTTGCATCGAGCCACCTCGCCTCGCGGTGCCGGTCCGCATCCTTCAGCCCGTCCGGCGCTTGAGGACGAGGCCGTCCGGGCCGAAGGGGGGTCCGGGGGCGCAGCCCCCGGGGACGGGAAGGGGAGGGGCGGCTCGGGCGGCTGCATCCGTCAGAGGCTCCGCCGCGGGCCCCTGCGGCTCCCCCCGTGCGTCCACCTGGGCGACCTGCACGAGGACGAGGCCCGCCAAGCCCGCGCGCGGTACCGCATCCCCGAGGGCGTCCTCGACGGCCCCGACACCCGCCACCCCCTCACCCTCCGTCTCCTCTCGGAGATCCGCGCCGCCCACCCCGACGCGCCCGACACCCGCCTCGACCGCCACGACGTCTTCTCGGCCCACCTCGACCTGATGTGCCTGCGCATCGCCGTCCGCCTCGCCGCGGAGAACGGCCTCCGCGGCACCGCCGTACGCCGCCTCGCCGCCAAGGTCTCGGGCCAGGTCCACGAGGCCGCCCGCCGCAGCCTCGGCCCCGGACAGGGCGAGCTGGACCGGAAGTCGTTCGAGGCGGTGTTCCCGTGGGGGCAGGCGCCCGCACGGCTCGGCGGCGGCACCGGCTGGGCGTCCGCCGTACTCACCGAGGGACTCCTCGTCCCCGCCGGCACCGGCTACCGCTTCGCCCACGAGGAGCTCGCCGACTGGATCCAGGGCATGCACCTCGACCTGGACGAGGCGCTGAGCGCCCTGGTCCACCGCCGCACGGACCCGCACGGCGGGCGCCCCGTCCCCGTGCCGCACCACCGCATCGGCCCCGTCGTCCAGGCCCTGCTGCTCCTCGCCCGCCAGCACGGCACCCGTCAACTCGCCGCCCGCCTGGAGGAGTTGGTACACGCCCTCGACGCCGACCCGCACTCGTGGTGGGCAGCCCGCCTCCCCGCCGAGGTCCTGCTGCGCGTGCCCGACTCGACGCCGTACCTCCCCCTCCTCCGCCTGCTCACCGACCGAATGGTGGCCTGGCGGCAGCAGGAGCGCCCCGTGCCCGCCGAGTTCGGGCCGGACTTCTGGACGTCCCTGCCACTCCCGCAGGACACTCGCTTCGACCTGCTGCGCCGCCTCGTCCTCGCCGACGGCCCGCCGCACGAGACCGACGGCCCGCGGTTCCTGGACGCCGCAGCCCGGCTGCTCACCGCCGACCCCATCGCCGTACAACCGCACCTCACCCGCTGGTTCGACGACGAGCGACCGTTGCCCGCCACCCCGCACGCGACGGTGGCAAAGGCTGCGCAGGCGCTGTTGTACACGCACCGGAACCGGGCCCTGGACGACCTGACGGAGGTGCTCGTCGACAGCGCGCACGGCAGGGCCGACGAGCTGCTCGGCGTACTCGCCGAGGACGAGCCGTCGGCCGTGTGCCGGGCCGTGGACCGGTGGGCGCACGACGAGCGGCCCGCGCGACGGGTCGCGGCCGTGGCCTACGGACTGCACGCCGCTCCGCACGTGCGCACCGAGGCCGACCGCGAACTGCTGCGCTATGCCGCCCTCGCCCTGCTCGCCCGCCCCGCCGACGGCACCCTGCACGGCGGCGCGCTCGCCCTGCTCGTCCGGGATCCGCACACCAGGGCCCGCCATCTCCCGCAGGCGCTCGGGCGCTTCGCGGCCGGGGACCCGCAACTGCCGCCGAGCGCCCTGGTGCCCGCCCTGGCGACCCACCCGGACCAGGTTCTCGACGCCTTCCGGGCCCGCCTTCGGCGCCCGGCCGCCGGGGCGGCGCTGCGCACGCTCGCCGACGTCACCACGCCCGCTCTGGCCCGCAGGGTCGCCGCCCTGGTACGGGAGGTGGTGGAGCGGCGCCCGGAGACGGCCGTGGACGTGGCGGCGTACGTGGACCGGCGGCTGGATCACGGCCCCACCGCCCGGGCGGTCCTGCTGCCGCTGGTCGGCGGCCTGCTGGACGGCGGCCCCGAGCAGGTGCGGGCGGCCCTCGCGGCCGTACTCGCCGCCCCCGGAACATCCGCCTCCCTCTCCCTGCGCCAGGAACTCCTCGAACTCCTCCTGACCCGCGAACACGACCCGTCCGTCCTGATGGCCGTACTGCACGCGGCAGCCTCGCGCGGCGGCGACGACCCCCTCGTCGCCCGCGGCCTGGTCCACCGCACGGGCCTCCTCCTGGTCCGCACCCCGGAGGGCGCGACCAGCTTCGACCGCGGCCTCGTCGACCTCGGTCGGCACGTCCCCGGTTTCGCCGCGCTGGTGGCCGGCTGGCTGACCGACACCCCGGAGGAATGGGCGGCCGTGGTGGGGCCGAGCGCCCGCAGGATGATCGAGAACCTGGCGGGCGTACGGGTGCCCGCCTGACGCGTGTCCGTGCCCCGGGTCACAGCGCCCATGCCGATGCGGACCGGAAGCACCCGGCATGGCACCCTTAGACCTGCGTAAGAGACAACCACGGACACGGGTTCGACGAGGCGACGAGGAGCAGTCACAGTGCAGCGCTGGCGTGGCTTGGAGGACATCCCCGAGGACTGGGGGCGCAGCGTCGTCACCATCGGTTCCTATGACGGGGTCCACCGCGGACACCAGCTGATCATCCGGCACGCCGTGGAACGCGCGCGTGAGCTGGGCGTCCCCGCCGTCGTCGTCACCTTCGACCCGCATCCCAGCGAGGTCGTCCGCCCCGGCAGCCACCCGCCGCTGCTCGCCCCGCACCACCGCCGCGCCGAGCTGATGGCCGAGCTGGGCGTGGACGCGGTCCTGATCCTTCCCTTCACGACGGAGTTCTCGAAGCTGTCCCCGGCCGACTTCGTCGTCAAGGTCCTGGTCGACAAGCTGCATGCCAGGGCGGTCGTCGAGGGCCCCAACTTCCGCTTCGGCCACAAGGCCGCCGGGAACGTGGACTTCCTCGCCGAGCAGGGCAAGGTGTACGACTTCGAGGTCGAGGTCGTCGACCTGTACGTGTCCGGCACGGCGGGCGGCGGCGAGCCGTTCTCCTCGACCCTGACCCGGCGCCTGGTCGGCGAGGGGGACGTCGAGGGCGCCGCCGAGATCCTGGGCCGCCCGCACCGAGTGGAGGGCGTGGTCGTCCGCGGTGCCCAGCGCGGCCGCGAGCTCGGCTTCCCGACCGCCAATGTCGAGACCCTCCCGCACACGGCCATCCCCGCCGACGGCGTCTACGCCGGCTGGCTGCACACCCAGGGCGAGGCCATGCCGGCTGCGATCTCCGTCGGCACCAACCCGCAGTTCGACGGCACCGAGCGCACGGTGGAGGCGTACGCCATCGACCGCGTCGGCCTCGATCTCTACGGCCTGCACGTCGCCGTCGACTTCCTGGCGTTCGTCCGAGGTCAGGCGAAGTTCGACACGCTGGACGCGCTGCTGGAGCAGATGGCGGAGGACGTGAAGCGGTGCCGAGAGCTGATCGGGGCGGCGGAGGCCACCGAGTAAAAGCTGACACGACGCCGAAGGGCGGCCGGTGCCTCTCGGGCACCGGCCGCCCTTTCGTGTGTGCCTACTGCTGCGGGGGCTGCGGGGGCGGGGCCTGCCCGCCCGGCTGTCCCGGCTGTCCCGGCTGGGGATAGCCGTAGCCCTGCTGCTGCGGATAGGGCTGCTGCCCGGACTGCGGGTACGGCTGGCCCGGCTGACCGGGCGCGACGGGCGGTTGTCCCGGCTGACCCGGCTGGGCGTAGGGGGGCTGGCCCTGGGGGTACTGCTGGCCGGGGTGGGGCTGCTGCGGGTACGGGCCGGGCTGGCCCGGAACCTGGCCGGGGTACGGCTGGGCCGGTGCCTGCTGTCCCGGCATCGGCGGGGCCGCCACCGGGGGCGGGTTGCCGTTGGCCGTCCACAGGCCGTGCATCTGCTGATGGCGTACGAAGTCCTCGGCGACCATCGCCGCGAGGTTGAAGTACGCCTCGCGCACCTTCGGCCGCATCATGTCGAGGTCCACCTCGGCACCGGCGGAGAGATGCTCGTCGAAGGGGACGACGACAACCCCGCGGCACCGCGTCTCGAAGTGGCCGACGATGTCCTCGACCTTGATCATCTTGCCGGTCTCGCGGACACCCGAGATGACGGTGATGGACCGCGAGACGAGGTCGGCGTACCCGTGCGCGGACAGCCAGTCCAGCGTCGTGCTGGCGCTGCTCGCACCGTCCACGGACGGCGTCGAGATGATGATGAGCTGGTCGGCGAGGTCGAGCACGCCGCGCATGGCGCTGTAGAGCAGACCGGTACCGGAGTCGGTGAGGATGACCGGGTACTGGTTGCCGAGCACGTCGATCGCGCGCCGGTAGTCCTCGTCGTTGAAGGTGGTCGACACGGCCGGGTCGACGTCGTTGGCGATGATCTCCAGGCCGGACGGGGCCTGGGAGGTGAACCGCCGGATGTCCATGTACGAGTTGAGGTACGGGATCGCCTGGACGAGGTCACGGATGGTGGCCCCGGTCTCGCGGCGCACGCGGCGGCCGAGGGTGCCGGCGTCCGGGTTGGCGTCGATCGCGAGGATCTTGTCCTGCCGCTCGGTGGCGAGCGTGGAGCCCAGCGCGGTGGTCGTGGTCGTCTTGCCGACGCCGCCCTTGAGGCTGATCACGGCGATCCGGTAGCAGGACAGCACGGGGGTGCGGATGAGCTCCAGCTTCCGCTGCCGCTCCGCCTCTTCCTTCTTCCCACCGATCTTGAACTTGCCGCCGGCCGCCGGGCGACTGCTCTTCGCCTTCTGCTTCTTGCTGTTGAGAAGGCGGTCGGAGGACAGCTCCACGGCCGCGGTGTAACCGAGGGGTGCGGCACCGGGGTTGGCTTGCTGCCGCTGGTCGTGCTGGACGGCCTGGGGCCAGGCGGCACCGGTACGGGGGTCGACGGGCGGCTGGGGGTGCTGCGGCTGCTGGGGGTACTGCGGGGACTGCGGGGACTGGCCGTCGGGCTGCTGCTGCGGGGCTCCCGGGTGGGGTTGTGCGGGGGGCGCCGGCTGTCCGGGGTGTCCCTGCTGCGCGGGGGGCTGCGGGAAGCCGTATCCGCCGGGCTGGGCGTTCGGTGCCGGTGCCTGAGGGGCGGGGTTGCCGGGCTGGGGGAAGCCGTACCCGCCTTGGGCGTTGGGCGCGGGGGGCTGCGGGAAGCCGTACCCGCCCTGGGCGTTGGGTGCCGGTGGCTGCGGGAAGCCGTACCCACCCTGCGCGGCAGGCGGCTGCTGGGCCGGAGCGCCGGGGTGCGGGAAGCCGTAGCCGGGCTGCGGTGAGGCCGGCGGGGCTTCCGGGCTCGGCGGCGTCGGCGCGGCGGGCGGGTTCCAGGCGGTCGGCGCGGGCTGCGGCGCCTGCGGCTGGAAGGGCTGCTGCTGCGCAGGCTGCGCGGGCGCCGCCGGGTGCGGCTGCTGCTGCGCGGGCCACTGCGGAGCAGCCGTGGGAGCAGCAGGCTGGTACGACGGCGGCAGCGGCGGCACCCCGCTCTGCGGCGCCGGCGGGGGAGTCCAGGCGGACGGTGCACCCTGCGGAGCGGCATCGGGGCGCGGTGCGTCGGGGGCGGGTGCGGGCTCGGCGCCCTGAGCCGAGGTGCCCTCGGCGTCGCTGTCCGCCGTGGCGGCGTCGTCGGACACGGCGGACGGAGCCTCCGCGCTCTCGCCGCTTTCCCCGTCCTGCGAGGAGTCGCCGGAGAAGCCGTCGGAGAAGTCGTCGGGGGTGCCCACGCCATCATCCGCACCGGTACCGGTACTGGTACCGGCACTTGCATCGGCACCGGCCGAGTCCGCGGTCGTACCGTCGGAATCACCGTCGCCGTCGCCGGACTGCACCGAAGCGCCGACCGACGCGCCGACCGACGCGCCAGCCGAGGTCTCCTCGGCGGAACTGTCGCCCTCGGCCTCGGCCTCGCTCTCCTCGGCAGGCTGCTGCGCGGCTCCGGCCTCGGCCTGCGTGCCGGCCGCGGCGGCGGCCAGCTCCGCGATCTCCTGCTTCAGGGAAGCGGCGGAGAACCGCATGGTGGCGCCGCTCTCCAGATCGCCGCCGCCGGCCTCGTCCGAGCCGAAAGCCGGGAAGGGCGAGGGGGAAGGGGAGGGGGAGGGGGAGGGCGCAGGCGGGGTCGCAGCCGGGGAGACCGGCGGCGCGGGGGAGACCGGCGGACCAGGCGGCGCAATGGGAGCCTCGGGCGCGGCCGGAGCCCACTGTCCCTGTCCCTGTCCATGGCCAGGGACCTGCGCCTGCCCCTGTGGCTGCTGCAGCTCGAAGCTGCTGCTCGAGGGAGGCCCGGGCGGGGGCGTCGGCTCACCCGAAGGCGGCGCGGCCGGAGACGGCGTCGGAGCCGCCGGCGGGAACGCGTTGTCCGTCGGCGGCGGAACGGCCGCAGGGGCACCGGAGGCCCCGCCTGCCGCGCCCTGTCCCGCTCCCGTGTCGCCCGAGTTCTGCGTGTACCAGGCGGGCGGCGCGTAGTCGATGGTGAACTCGCCCGTCATCTCGATGGCGGACTCGGCGTCGGGCTGGTCATCGTCGGGTGTGGCCCAGCCCCCGCGGATCCCGTCCCGATCGCTGCTCACAGTTCCTCCTGGTGTGGTCGAGCACCCTCATGCCGTGCCGGGGCGACCATTACTTGTCGGCCTTAGTCGTTCGAGGTCGTCCGATGCACCGGCTCCCCCTGGGGCGCCGACGCCCGGTCAACGGGGTTCTGGCGTCGCGCCCGGTACCAGCCTAATCATCACGCGACCCACCTCGGCAGGCCCATCCATCCCTCATGGCCCGCATCCGGCATCACAACCGTCCCTGAAGTGGCGTACCCAGCGCCAATTCCAGCGAACAAACCGTCCGATAACGGATGTGATGGCGTACGACAAAGCGGAACATTCGTCCCGAATGGTCAATTCGCGTCAGGCGGCGGCTGATTCAGTCCATCCTTCGAGGCATACCCAACAATCCGATCTCGGCGTCGGTGGGCTGCGTCAACACGTACTGCCGGTCGCCGTCGGTGCACCAGAGCGTGAGCCCGTCCGAGAGGCCGGGCAGCGCGTCCATCTCCGCCCGGGGCAACGCCATCGTACGGCCCAGTTCCGTGGCCTCGTCCGGCGAGATGCGCTGCACCCCGACGAGCCGTGCCTGTCTGAGCAGCCGCGGGGCCACCGGGCTGAGATACGGCAGCAGCGTCAGTACGGCCTGCCACGGCCCGGAAACGACCCGACCGCGCGGCGGGCGCATACCGCAGTCCCGCACCACCAGCACCGGCGTACCGGCCGAGGTGCCCTGCGGCGGCACCCGCCCGACGTCGTAGACGGCAAGGCCGTTCTGCCCGCCGCCCATCGCGTGCACCATCTGCATCCAGGCCTGCGGCCGCCCCGTCTCCACGGCCACACGCGCCCCCGTCGCCGCCGCTCTGAGCGCGATGACCTGGGCGGTCCACAGACCACCGATGAGGACGACGTCGTACGGCGTCGGCCGGTTGAGCCCGAGCACCGCGGGCCGGCCGTCCGCGTCCACGCCGATGACCACGCCGTCGTCGCCGATGGGCAGCGTGAGCGCGTCCAGCTGCTCCACGGGCAAGGAATGCCGCGCGTGCCGCGGGCCGATCAGTCCGAGGCCGGTGCGCAGCAGATCACGCGCCCGCTGCGGGGCGGAGCGCTGGGGTTCGCCGCGGCCGGGGGCCGTCTGGCCCGCGCGCGTGGTCATCGCCGTCACCGGACACCTCCGAGGGGCATTGTGGCGAGCATGCCGGGCACCTGTTCCCGGTCGAGGCGGGCGAGGCCGGTGCCGGTGTGGCGGGCCGCGCTCTGCAACGCCCTTCTGGCCGCGACGAGTTCGTCGTCGCTGCGCCCGGTCACCCGCAGGTGGCCGCAGACGGAGACCTCCTGTCGCTCCCCACGGGTGAGTGTGAGGCTGAAGGTTGTGGCGAGCGCGGGGACGGCCGTGACCAGGGCGACCAACTGCGGCAGCGAGGGCGCTCGCTCACCGCCGAGCGACGGCCACCGGCGGATCCAGTACGTGGTGTGTCTGCGGTTGTCGCAGCGCCAGCTCCGGCCGGACTCCTCGGTCCGCCGCTCCCGCGTGTCCGTCCGCCCGGCCTCCGCCGTCACCAGTGGGTTGGCACAGGCGGAGGTGGCGATGGCGGAGGTCAGCTCCTCCTCGTCGAGGAGGGTGGCACGGAACCCTGCCCCGGTCAGCCGGCTCGCGAGGTGGTCGGCGGCGCGCACGACACACTTCTGCGCCCCGACGAGACCACCGCCGCGCGCCTCCACCGCCTCCGGGCACAGCTCCGGGTCGAGCTTCAACGCGATCCACGTGATCCGCACGGCCGGCGCACCCGTCTGCTCCTGCAGGGGCGCGTAGTTGGCGACGGCCACCGACTGCTGGGGCAGATGGAGCGCGGGCGCGGGCTGGGTGTGCAGCACGACCTGCGCCGACTCCAGCCTGATGCCGTCCACGTCCAGGGCGTCGTACACCAGCGAGATCGGCAGCGGCTGCCGGTTCCGCTCGGCCCGCAGGGCGGTGGCGTCGGCCTCCACCTGGAGGACGGCGGTGACGAACGTGCCGTCCCCGATGACTCCGACGGACCGGCGGTCACGGCCGGCGTACGAATACGTCCGCAGGGTCGGGTCGCACTCCACGGCCGGAGCGAGCCCCGGCTCCGTGCCCGCCGGTATCGGCGTGCTCGCCGCCCGGCGCTGCCGCGCCCGCAACGCCCGTGCGGTGGCGAACCATTCGGGCAGGGAACGGCCGCGGCGACGCAAGAAGGAGAGCAGCACCAGGCAGACGGCGACGACAGCCGCAGCCACCAGGGCGACGGGACCGATCACCCACCCGACGAGCAGGACGGCGAGCGCGATCTCCAGCAGGACGACGCGTTGCAACCGGAATGCCCCGCCCTGCCCCGAACGCACCCTGAGGTGAAGCGCGCCCGGCGAGGCCGGCCGCTGCGCCGGTGTCCGCCGGGACCCTGCCGCTGTCTGCCGGGGCGCCGAGGAGCCCCGTGACCGCGATCGGTCCCGGGACCGGGCGCGTGTTCCGGAAGCCATCACTCCATCCCCCCGTTTTGCTTACAACTCACTGGTATTTCAGCACCGCACAAGGCCTTTGAAGGCC
The DNA here is from genome assembly GCF_001279775.1 of Streptomyces sp. MMG1533. Lineage (GTDB taxonomy): Bacteria > Actinomycetota > Actinomycetes > Streptomycetales > Streptomycetaceae > Streptomyces. Next base: position 9,750 of record NZ_LGDG01000027.1, read on the forward strand.
CGAGCACCCTACCCGCTCCACAAGTCCCCTTGGATACCAGGCATAGTAGGGGCCCGGTCTGACATCGGAGGCGGGGGACCACGTCATCCCCCCGAGCGCGGCCCATGTGAACACGGGGAGAGACAGGCACAGATGGCATCCAGGCGCGACCAGCTCAATGCCTACACCTTCGCGAAGCGGCGCATGCTTGCGGCGTTCCTTCAGTCGTCGCCCGACGGCTCGGAGGAGGGGGCGCCCCGCCCCCTGCGCTCGATACTCCCCGGCATCATCGTGGGCGTGATCGTCATCGCCGTCTTCGGGGCGTGGGGCATGTTCAAGCCCACCGCACCCAAGGGCTGGAACACCCCCAACGCCAAGGTGATCATCGCCAGCGACTCGACGACGCGGTACGTGGTCCTGAAGACCGGCAATCAGGTCCAACTGCACCCGGTCCTCAACATGGCGTCCGCCAAGCTGCTCCTCAACGAGGGCAACGGCGAGGTCGTGACCGTCGCCGAGTCCGTCCTCGACAACGGCAAGATCCCGCACGGCGTCACCATCGGCATCCCGTACGCGCCCGACCGCCTGCCCTCCGCGTCCGAGGCGGGCAGCGAGAAGCGCTGGGTGGTCTGCGAACGCCCCAGCGCGGGCGGCGAGTCCATCCAGAAGGCGGCCCTGGTTCTCGCCTCCCGCGACATGAAGGCGACCGAGGGCAAGGGCGAGAAGCTGACGGGCGGTCAACTCCTCTACGTCGCAGACCCGGACGGGAACCGCTACGTGGTGGACGCGAGCGGACGGTCGTACGCCATCGACAAGAGCGACGAGCTGCTGCTGCGTGCCGTCGTCGGCTCCGGCCGGGAGCCGCAGAAGGTGTCCAAGGAGTGGCTGGAGACCCTGCACCCGGGGGATCCGATCTCCTTCCCGGAGATCCCCGACCAGCCGGGCACCGCGGCCGGCGCCCCAGGTCAGCTGGACGAGGCGACCAACAGGGTCGGCATGGTGCTCAAGGGGTCCGACCTCAACAGCGACCAGTACTACGTGGTGCTTCCCGGCAGGGTCGCCCCCATCTCTGCCTTCGTCGCCCAACTCCTGCTGTTCAGCGAGGATCTGGCCGGCCTCGGCCAGGCCGGCCAGGCCAAGGAGATGAGCCCCGGCGCGATCGTTCCGGGCAAGGCGTTCGGCACCGAGCACGTCTGGCCCACCGAGGACCCCCAGCCCGTCAACGAGGCCTCCGGCGCGACCGGCAGTCGCAGCACCGTCTGCAACGTGCTGCGAGACGTGAACGGCGCCTCGGGCGCCACGACCCTGAGCACCTGGGCGGGCACCGACTTCCCGGCCAAGCTTCCCACCGGTTCCTCCAGCGCCTACGTCACGCCCGGCTCCGGCCAGCTCTACCGCCAGTTCCAGGGCAAGGAGACCAAGGCCGGTCCGGTCTTCCTCGTCACCGACACGGGCCTGCGCTACGTGCTCCAGTCCAACGCCGACAGCGGCACGGGCGACGCCGGCATCGGCACGACGGCCAAGGAGCGCGAGCAGGCCCAGCAGGAGGCCCAGCAGGCCCAGACCCGGCTGGGCTACAAGGACGTGGACCCCGCACCCATCCCCGCCGCCTGGTCGGAGTTCCTGCCCACGGGCCCACGGCTGTCGACGACTGCGGCACGCCAGCCGCAGGGCTCCTGAGGGGTGCGGACATGCGACGCGTGCCCTCCTTCCGCCGCCTGACGACCGCCGCGGCCGCGGCCCTGCTCACGACCGCCCCCGTCGTCCTCGCGCCTCCCGCGGCGGCGGCCGAGCTCCCGTACTCGGACCAGTGCTCGTTCCCCAACGGCAAGTACCCGGGCCGTCCCTGGTCCCTGCAACGCGTCCTCCTGGACGAGCTGTGGAGCCAGTCCAAGGGCAAGAACGTGCGCGTGGCGGTGATCGACACCGGCGTGGACGTGACGAATCCCCAGCTCACCGGCGCCGTCGATGTGAAGAGCGGCCGCAACCTCCTGCCGAAGAACCTCAAGGACGACGACGGCAACGCGATCGAGCGGGGCAAGGAGAACGGCACCACGGACACCGTCGGTCACGGCACCAAGGTCGCCGGCATCATCGCGGCCCGCCCCGTCAAGGGCACCGGATTCGTGGGCCTGGCCCCCGAGGCGACGATCATCCCGATCCAGCAGAACGACGCGGAGGGCCACGGCACGGCCGACACCCTGGCCAACGCGATCCGCTACGCCATCACGGCCGGGGCCGGCGTCATCAACATCTCCCAGGACACCTCCAACGCGTTGAAGCCCTCCTCCGACCTGGAGCTGGCGATCGACGAGGCCTTGGCCCAGAAGATCGTCGTGGTGGCCTCGGCGGGCAACGACGGCCTCGGCGGCAACGTCAAGAAGACGTACCCGGCGTCCTACAAGGGCGTCCTCGCGGTCGCCGCCTCGGACCGCAACAATGAGCGCGCATCCTTCTCCCAGGCAGGCGAGTTCGTCGGCGTGGCCGCCCCCGGCGTGGACATGATCTCCACCGTCCCCAAGGGCGGACACTGCTCCGACAACGGTACGAGTTTCTCCGCGCCGTACGTCGCCGGTGTCGCGGCGCTGATCAAGGCGAAGCACCCGACGTGGACGGCCCAGGAGATCGTCGCCCAGATCGAACAGACCGCGGAACGCACGACCGCGGGTCACGACATCTACGTCGGCTGGGGCGTGGTGGACCCCATACGTGCCCTTACGGAGGACGACGAACCGCTGGAGTCCCCCAACCCTCAAGCGGGCCTCAGCAAGCCGGAAGCGCCCACGCCGGCCAAGTTCCAGATCGGCGAAACGGCTGCCGAACGCAATGCCCGCCTCGCCACGTACGTCTCCGTGGGAGCGGCGGTACTCGTCGCCGGCCTCGGCGGTGCGGCGGTGGCGATCCGGGATGCGCGCAGGCGTGCGCGACGGGTCGTGGGGGCGGAGTAGGCGACAGGGGCATCTCCGCGTCCGAGGACCGCAGTTGAGGCGCGCCGGTTCCGGGTGATCGTACGATTGTCGGAACAGCAAGAGGCTCGTGATGCCGAAGCGACGGGGGCAAAGGTACGGGTATGGGTGTGAACGGAGCCGGCTCGGCGCAGGGCGGTGGCAAGAACCTCCGGGTCTCCTCCCACGATCTGACCAAGCTCGCCGGTGACCTGGACGACATGCAGGACCACCTGGACAAGCAGGTCAAACGCATGGACGCGGTCGTCGACCGCATCGAGGCGGGCTGGCGGGGCCCGGCGGCGACGGCGTACCGGAAGTTCCACCAGGCGGCGGCCGAGGACGCCGTACGCATCCGTGAGGTGATGCAGCTGTTGGAGCAGGCCGTCCGCCTGAGCCGGGACGGTTTCAGCCAGGACGACCTCGAAGTGCTCGCCCAGATGCGGTCGATCCAGGTGGACGTGGACAGCGAGGTCGACAAGCTGTCGACGCCGAACACGGAACCACCGGCGCCGCGCAGCAGCCTCGACGGGTTCTGACCCGCACCGCCAACCGCTCATATCCACAGGCGTAGTTACCGACATCCAATGGGGGATCATGTCGACCGGGCCCGCTTCCGACGACCACATAGCCGTCACCTTCGGCACGCTCCACGACCTCGCCGCGGAGCTTGAGGACATCCTCAGGAAGCTCAACGGCAAGCTGGACGGCCTCTACGACCGTGTCGTACCCGTCGTGCTGTCCTGGGAGGGCGAGACACGCGACGTCTTCGTCGACAAGCTCGACGAGTGGGACCGCTCGGCGCAGGATCTGCAGGCGGCCCAGAAGTGGCTGCACGAGTACGTCACCACCGGCCACACCAACTACGCGGCGGCACATCAGGCGGTGCTGCGGGGCTGGGGGGCCGCCTGATGGCCACGCCCGCCCCGGCGCCGTCGTCCTCGCCGTCGTCGGTGCCTGCCCCGGCGCCGTCCACGACCCCCGCGCCCTCTACGGGACAGCCGTCGGGGGGAACGGCGCCGACTCCCCAACCCTCACCGGGCGGCCTGACCGACCCCACCGGCAAGGACATCTCGCAGCAGGACACGACCTCGGCACGCCAACAGCGCGCCGACGAACTGGCGGCGATGAAGCCCTCCGCCCCGCCGGGCAACGCCGTCGGGTTCGACATCCAGCCGCAGCACGTCTACTACGCCTCATACATGCTGCGCAACGCCCAGCACGACTTCGCAGACCGGGCTAAGAGCCTCGTCGACACGCTGGACGGCCATGCGCACGCGGTCGGTTGTGGCACCGGCCCGGAGGCCTTCGCGAAGTCGTACGCCGAGATCGCCGCGCTGTTCCTCGAGGTGTGGGACAGAGCGACGGAGGGTGTCGGCGGAGCGGCCGTCGGCCTGACGGTCACGGCGAACAACTACGCCGAGGCGGAACTCGCGACCAGCCCCCTGACACCAGCGGTGGTGAAGAAGAGCCCCCCGGCCGTCATCAAGAACGCCGGCGCGGGCGGCCCCGTGGCCGAACTCGGCTGGGGCAACGCGCCTGCCGAGGACGGCTGGGGCAACGCGATCATCGACGAGGTCGCAGGCGCCCTGAGCGTGGTGGGCGACGAGATCCTTCGCCCGATCCTCCAGCATGCCCTGCGCCACGGGAAGGTCGCCGACATCACGCCGGGCGGCGATGACATCGAGCTGCCCAAGATCGCCGAGACCTGGAGGCAGGCCGGCAAGGACGCCAAGAAGTCGGCGGAAGCCTTCGACGATGCCATCGCCTACCTCACGAATCCGGCGCCGGGGAATGACGAGTGGCAGAAGGCCATGAAGCAGTTCTGCTCGAAGATCTGGGGAACTACGGCGTGGGGCAAAGAGCACCACGGCTACCAGTGGAAGCACGAGGACGGGGAGCAGCCCGCACTGGGCGTCCTTCAGGACACTGCACGCGACATCGCGACGGCGTGTGACGGGGTCAGCGCGGAAGTGACCAAGGTCCGGTCCACGATCATGGATGTGTACAAGGATGCGGCCTATAAGACCTTTGACGTGGACGGCGTCCTGGACGCCTTCAAGAAGATCGCCGAACTCCCGGCGATTGCCGCGGAGTTCCTCGCCAACATCGACACCGGCCGCCTGAACCACGCCGTCGACACCTACAACCGTCAGATAGGTGCACTCGCAGACGACGTGACCAAGCTGAAGGCGGCGTTGACGGAGGCCGAGCAGGCCGTTCCCTCATATGCTGCGGAAGAGGCAATTGCCGAGTCATTCGGTACGAGGTCGCTCAATGAATTCAAGCTGGAGCACAAGTACACGATCGACGGTGATGGGAGCAATCACTTCTACCCCATCGACCTGGCCAACGCTGAATGGCTGGACAACGGACTGTCGAGTAGTCACAGTGTCGATAGGCATGTCGGACTGACGGACGACCAGCTGAGAAATCGGATGAGGGATCAATTGCCGAAAGCTGCGTCCACCTTTGCGGAAATGTCCTCCGCTCAGCATTACACGCAAGCTGCTCTCGACGACGTGGACAATGCGGCGCGGATCGAGGAGTGGATCAAGAGAGTCGAGGACAGGGAGAGGAACAATCCCTCCTGGAATCCCAACAGCTCGAAGATAGACCCGCCCATCACGTTGACCTTTGGCGATGTGACGGGGTCCACCGTGAGCCGCGACGACTATCTCAACGACGGCGCGAACGCCCAGGTCACTGATGCGCACGGGGTCAAGGTCGTACTACGCTACTGCAAGGGTATCGATCCGCCGTTCATTGTGATCACGTCAATGCCGACCGCTTGACCCGAAAGGTGGCCGCGTGCGTCTCGGTCAGAAGGGATCCGTTTTGCAGTCATTCACCTGGTCCGCCTTCGATCGTGGGCCCGCTGACAGGGTGCTCGATATTGTGCTCAAATGTCAGGAGTCAGCGGGCGAACGTGAACTCGAGGGCGAACTGGCGCGGTTTATCCGGCTGATTCGATGGTCTAACGAGGCCCAGTGGTTGTGCCCTGTCACGACCGTTTCTGCCCTTCTGGATCTCGCCGCGGAACTCTGGGGCGCCGGGCTCGACAGGCTCATCGCCCCCACCTTCAGGGAGAAGGTTGACCGTGCGTCCGGCGGCTCCGATCAAGTGGGTTACCTGAACATGCTGGCCGGGACTGTCCGGGCGGTGGAGGGAAGGGCCACGACGGACATCGGTGAACTTCCCTTCTCTGAATGGGAATCAGAGGTCGAATTCCGCAGGCTCCAGGGGTTCAGTGGAAACTGGCTGGACGATGCCGAGTACGAAACTCTGGATGAGTGCGTGACCGCTGCAATCGATTCAGAGCACCCCTACTGTGCCGAGTACCTCGGGCCGATCTCTGCTGAAGCGCAGACCGCGTTGGTGAGAAAACTGCAGTCGCCCGAGGCGGGTGCGAGCCTTGGACGCATCATGCCGTGGGCCACCGCGGACGCACTGGGCCGATTGCTGGACATCATCAACGACCACATGCGACACGCACACAGCCCGGACTGCCCATGAACAACCGTTCCGCCACGTACCCCGACCGCGAAACCGCCCACTGGACCACCCAGCAGGTCGTCACCGCCAACGAACAGGCCATCCACCGCTGGCTCGCCCGGTCCACCCGCTCCCGCCTGGCCATCGAGGCATCCTGGCCCTCCCGCCCCGAGCCGGTCGGCCGGGTGCTGCTGCAGGCGATGATGCTGGCCGGCCGGGGTCCGGTCGACGTCCGTGCCGCCCGCGTGATCCTGAAGCGGGACCCGTCCCGCCCGCACGGCTTCGTCGTCCACGCCACCTTCCCCGTCTACCTGTAAAGATCCGTAGAGGCTGATCACCGTGCCCCTGAGCCCCCTCGAACACGACCGCCGCTACGGCGAGCTGGACCAGGTGATGCGTGCCTACGCCGGTCAGCCGGCCGACGACACCGCGGACAAGCCAAGCGCGGCCCTGACCGCATACCTGCGCCACACCTGGCACACCCGCCCGTGGGCCCTGGCCGTCGCCGAGCGGCAACTGCGTGAGTACGCCGACAAGCCGCCCGGCCGACTCCGGCTTCGCCTGGGCGAGTTCTACCCGATCCCGGACGTCGGCCTGCCCGAGGGCGAGATCCAGCAGTGGCTGTACTGCCTCGCGGACCACATCAAGCACAGCGTCGAGCAGGGCGAGGTTCCGGCTACGGCCGTCCCTGCCACCCACTGGGAGTGGCACGCCCGCTTCCCGGAGCTGGGTCAGTTCCTCGGCGGTTGGTTCTCCCAGGACATGCCGGACGAGTTCGACGACCACGACGCTGCCGTCGGCGACTACCGGACCTCCACCGACCCGCACGTGGTGGCCCGCCTCATCGGCGAGCTGCACGAGTTGCTCGCGCTGGACCTCGACGAGTCCGACTACGCCCTGGCCGTCGCCGAGTTGGGCATGGAGGTCGACCCGCCGGCCCCGTACTCGCCGGGTGGCTGGCTGGCGCTGGTCGCGGATCGACTCAGTGCGCCGCGGGCGGAGTACGGGCCCCGGGAGACGGGGGACGCGTGAGGGACTGAGCCCGGCGACGAGTCCTCTGAGGCACGCCGGCGGTCCGACGGGGGCGACGGGGGCGACGGG
>NZ_LGDG01000028.1 GCF_001279775.1 Streptomyces sp. MMG1533
CAGCTCGGCGCGCATCAACAGCGCCATCACGCCACCGATGCAGAAGAACGCGAACGACGTGACCAGGTACAGCGTGCCGATCGTCTTGTGGTCAGTGGTCGTCAGCCACTTGAGGTGTCTCATGCCCCGCCTGTGTCCGCGCCCTGCCCGGAGGTCACACTCGACGGGAGCGACGAACGTCACGAAAGACGGGTGTGACGATCACGAAGGTGCCGGACACGAACGGAACATGAGCAACGACGAGAACTTCGCCGCTGCCTATCGCGAGCACTACTGGGCGGTCAGCCGCTACGTCGCGCGGCGGTTGGACGGGCGTGCAGGCGAGGTGGAGGAAGTGGTGGCGGAGGTGTTCACGGTCGCCTGGCGCCGCCGGGCCGACCTGCCGGCGTCCCCGCTGCCCTGGCTGTACGGAGTGGCACGCAACTGCCTGGCCAACGCGGTACGCGGCCACGGGCGCCGTCGCCGGCTCGTCGACCGGCTCGGCAACGACGACACCGCGCACGGGCGGTACATCGCGGCAGGCCCCGACGCCGAGACACCGGGCGGCTGGGTGCACGACGCGCTCGCGCGGCTCTCCCCGGCCGACCAGGAGGTGCTGCGTCTGACGGCGTGGGAGGAACTCGGCGTCGACGAGGTCGCCGTGGCCCTCGGCTGCGGCAGACGGGCCGCCTCGATGCGGCTGCACCGGGCCCGTCGGCGGCTGAGAGCCGAGATCGACCGCATCCACCCCGCGATCGCCGCCGACGCACACGCGTCGAACCCGTCGAAGGAACACGGCCATGGCTGACGAACTGGAACTCCTGCGCCGCGCCAACCCGGTCCGGGCCGACGCTCCCCACTTCGGCGACGGCCCCCTGGACCACCATGCCGAGCGGCACCTCAACCGGCTGCTGCACGAGCAGACCCCCGGCTCCTGGAGCCGCGCCCGGCTGGCCTGGGGCCTCGTCGCCACGGCCGTCGTCGCCGCCCTCGCGCTGACCCTCGTACTCGGCGGCCCGAACACGCCCCCCGCGGTCGCGGCCCCCCGCGCGCTGGTCGTGCGGGCCGACTCCACTCCCGTACCCCTGCAGCGCATCGTCGAGCGTGCCGAGCAGGATGCGGCCGACGGTTCGCCGAGGCTGCGCAAGGGCACGCACGTCCTGTCGTGGAGCATGGGCATGTCCGAGGACAAACCCCCGGTCACACTCGCCGAAGAGCGCATCGTGCGCTGGAAGGCCGACGACAGCCACACGGAACTGGTCGTGGCGACCGACCCGAGGCATCCCGGTCGCCCGGTCCTGTCCGACGAGGACGGCGAGCCCCGCCCGGTCGAGGACGGCCACGTCATCAGCAGGCAGACCTTCGGGCCGAGCTGGAGCGACGCGCCGCCCGAGGCGCAGCCGCCGCACGACCCGACGCGGCTGCGCGCCTATCTGCAGGAGGCGCAGTACAGCGACACACCGCTGACCACGCCCCAACTCCTTGACGCGGTAGGTGTGTTGCTGGACCACTGGACCCTCGGCGCCCGCGAGAACGCGGCGCTCGCCCGGCTCCTCGGGGACACCGAGGGGCTGCGGCCGGCCGGTCAGGTGACCGACCGTCTCGGCCGGCGCGGCCAGGCGTACGTGTACGACGCGCCTGGCGCCCGCCGGATGCTGATCATGGATCCGGCCACCGGCGCCGTCCTCGGGCTGGAGGCGACCTTCACGGTCGACGAGCCCGAGTACGGCGTCAGGGCGGGCGACGTCATGGAGTACAGCTCCTGGATGCGCTGATCACACCCCGAGTTGCCGGGCGGCGGCGGTCACGGTCTGCTCCAGCAGTGTGGCGATCGTCATCGGGCCGACGCCGCCCGGCACCGGCGTGATCAGCGAGGCCCGTTCCGCGGCGGAGTCGAAGTCGACGTCGCCGACGTTCCCTGCGTTGTACCCGGCGTCGATCACCACGGCGCCGGGCTTGATGTCCTGGCCTCCGATCAGCCGGGGCCGGCCGACGGCGGCGACCACGATGTCCGCCTCGCGGACGGCCGTGGACAGGTCCCGGGTGCGGGAGTGGCAGTAGGTGACGGTCGCGTCGCGGGCGAGGAGCAGCATGCCGACCGGCTTGCCGAGGATCGCGCTGCGGCCCACGACCACCGCACGCCTGCCCGCCGGGTCGACGTCGTACTCGTCGAGCAGCCGCATGATCCCGCCGGGCGTGCAGGACACGAAGCCCGGCAGGCCGAAGCTCATCGTCGCGAAGGAGGCGAAGGTGACGCCGTCGACGTCCTTCTCGGGCGCGATCGCCTCGAACGCGGCGCGCTCGTCGATGTGGGCTCCCACCGGATGCTGGAGCAGGATGCCGTGCACACCGGGGTCGTCCGACAGGGCCCGCAGCGTGCCGACCAGTTCCTCGGTGGTCGTGGCGGCGGGCAGCGCCACGTGCCGCGACTCGATGCCGGCCTTGCGGCAGCGGTTCTGCTTCATCCGGACGTACGTGACGGACGCGGGGTCCTCCCCGACCAGCACCGTCGCCAGGCAGGGCGCCCGCCCCGTGCGCTCGGTGAGGCCGGCCGCCCGCTTGGCGGTGTCCTCCAGGGTGCGCCGGGCGAGCGCGGTGCCGTCCATGAGCCGGGCCTGAGACATGATCCACTCCTGAGCTGATTCGACGGGATCGCCCAGGCGCACGGCATTCGATTCTGCGGGCCGCTCCCCGGTGGTGCTCCACCTCAGCGCCAGTCACGGCCCGCCACCAGCGTAACCTCCTGCTCCTTACGGCTCGTCCCAGGCCTGGACCATGGTCTGCTCGACGATCTTCCCGTCCCGCAGCGACACCATCGAGTCGGCGAGGACGCGCACCCCGTCCGGGTACTCGCAGGACTCGCTGAAGGCGAGCTGGTCGCCCTGGACGATGCACCGTTCCAGCTTGTGCGTCATCTCGCGGCTTGAGAGTTCGTCGAACATCTCGGCGATCTCGGTACGGCCGTGCAGGACCTTGGGATGGCTGGGCTGGGTGTTGCGGTCCACTATCCGGATCTCGGCGTCGTCCGCGTAGAGCGACACTAGAGTCTCCGCGATCGGTCCTTCGATGCCCAGGCGCAACGTTTCGGTGTCGAAGCCGGAGCCTGCCGCTGTGGCCATGATGAACCTCCTTCTAAGGCCGCGGCCCGGCGAGGAGCGGGCCGCTGAGGCCTCTCCCTTCGAGACTCCTCTGCTCCGGCGGGCTCGGCAAGCGCAGTCCGCGCGCCCCGCCTGACCTGTGGCGGCGTCGGGCGCACGTGTCCGCCAAGGCCCCCTGGGCGTTGTTGAGAGCATGAGCTCAACATGGCCGCGCTCAACCGCGTCGACGAGCTGAACGGGCTGAACGAGCTGCACCGGGTCACCGACCTCGTGGCCCCGGCACCGGCCTGCTGCCCGCTCTCCAGGCCGACCGTTCCCGCCTGCTCCCCGAAGCCGTCCGGAGATCCGGGCGGCCCTCGACGCATGCCCGGGTCTCATCTCGCGGACGCCGTATCCAGGAAGTGGAAGCCGGGCTCGGGGTGCATCAGGAAGGCGTGGTGCGAGATGTTCCACGCATAGGCGCCCGCCAGTGAGAACACCACCCGGTCACCCGCCCTCAGCCCCGGCGCGGGCACCTGTCGGGCCAGCACGTCCTTCGGCGTGCACAGTTGTCCGGCCACGGTGATCCGCTCGCCCTCCGCAGCCGGACGTGGCCAGGGGTGCGGCCAGGTGTCCACCGGCAGTACCGAACACGGCTGGTCGTGGCCCTTCGTCGCCGGGGTCCGCAGATGGTGGGTGCCGCCCCGGACGACGGCGAACTCCTCGCCGTGGCTGCGCTTCACGTCCAGCACCTCGGTGGCGTACCAGCCGCAGTACGCCGTCAACGCCCGCCCCGGCTCGATGCGCAGGGTGAGCTCCGGGTGCGCCTCGGTCAGCCGGGCGAGACCGTTCCCGTACGCGGCCCAGTCGAAGCGGCGCTCCGGGTGGGTGTAGTCGACGGTCATGCCGCCGCCGACGTTCACCTCGGCCGGGGGCACACCGAGGGCCGTCACCCACGAGACGACGGTCTCGGCCACCGACAGCTGCTCGGCCGCCTGCAGGCCGCTCGCCAAGTGGGCGTGGATGCCCCGCAGTTCGAGGTGCGGGTAGGTGCCGTCGGCGAGTGCGTGGACCACCGCCTCGGCCCGCACCGGATCCATGCCGAAGGGCGTCGGTCGGCCGCCCATGGCCAGCGCACTGCCCGCCAACGACCCGTCGGTCACCGGCAGGTTGACGCGGGGCAGGACCGCCACCCGCCGCCTCGGCGCGATCCGCCGCGCCAACTCGGCCAGCATGCGCAGCTCGTACTCGCTCTCGACATGGAAGCGCTCGACTCCGTGTTCCAGGGCGGCCGTCACCTCGTCCGGCGTCTTTCCGGGACCGCCGAAAGCGAGCGGCCGTCCCGGTACCGCCTTGGCGACATGGGCGAGTTCGCCGCCCGAGGACACCTCGTAGCCGTCGACGTACGGGCCGAGCGCGGCGAGGATCTCCGGCTCGGGGTTGGCCTTGGCGGCGTAGTACAGCTCGACCCGCTCCGGGAGCGCGTCCCGCACGGCGGTGGCGTGCGTGCGCAGGGCCGCCAAGTCGTAGACGTAGGCGGGCAGTTCTGTGGAGGGCAGGGCGAGGATGCGGTCGCGGACCGCGGGCGTCGGGTCGGTCATCGGGTGCTCCCGGTCGTGTCGCGCAGGATGTCCTTGGCGAGAGGGGACGACAGCCGGACGTATCCGGCCTCGCGGTCGGCCTTGCGCTCCCAGCGGGTCAGCAGATTGGCCTTCGCGGGCAGCGGCACCCCCGCGAGCAGGGCGGCCAGGCGGGGCGGACAGCCGCTCCGGTCGGCGTAGGACCGCAGGGCTTCCCGCACCCGGCACCACAGTGCGGCCTCCGCCTGCGGGTGCAGGTCGGCGAGGGCGGCGAGCAGCTCGGCGGCATGGTTGACGAGCAGGCAGTACACGACCCGGTCCCAGCCGCGCTGCGCGTCGTACGTCAGCGGGCCCGCCACCTCGGGCGGCAGCGCGGCGAGCGTGTCCGCGTGGTGCTCGGGGACGAGCTTGGTGCCCTCCAGGTCGCGGAAGAGGACCTGGGCGGGCATGCCGTCGCCGTCGATGCAGATGAGGACGTTCTGGAGGTGCGGCTCCAGGACCAGGCCGTGGTCGAAGTAGGCGGCCAGGACCGGCGGCAGAAGCAGGTCGAGGTACGCCGACCACCAGTCGAGGGCCCGCTGCTCGTCCGCGCCCCCGAGGAGGCGGGAGATGTGCGCGGCACCGGTCGGGTACTCGTCGGCCACGGCGGCGGCGAGCAGGGGAGTGGTGCCGGGCGCGAGCCGGCGCGGCAGCCCTTCGCGGACGATGACGCCGAAGCCCTCCAGCAGCGCGCGGTCCGGTGTCCCGTCGGGGCCGGGCAGGGCGAGGGTGCGGTAGGCGGGCTCGCGGAGCACGGCGCTGCCGGGGAAGCGCTCGGCGAGGTCGGCGAGGGCCGGGGCCAGGGCGCGGGTGAGGGCGATCGCGCCGGACAGCTCGTAACTGCTGTTCTTGCGCAGGCAGTTGGTGATCCGCACGTTGAGGCTGAACTTCAGGAAGGTCTCGCCGTCGTACAGGGTGCGCACGGAAGCGGTGGCGGCGAAGGGCCGTCCGCCGGGTCCGAGGTCGAGGATGTCGCCGGCGGCGAGGGCCGCGCGCAGTGCAGGGTGCTCGCCGAGCGTCTCGTACTGCCACGGGTGGGCGGGCAGCAGCCGGTAGCCGTCCGGGACGTCCTCGCGCTGCCGGTCCAGCGGGGCGACGGCGGCAGGGTCGGCGAGCTCCTCGGCGATCAGGTGGCTGCGGACCGCGAGGTGCCGCAGCGGGAAGGCGGCGCCCGCCTCCGGCGCGTATGCGGACCAGGCGCGCGGGTCGCCGGTGCGGGCCTTCGGCGTGGGGTGGAAGCGGTGCCCGAACATCAGCGACTGTTCGGAGGCGAGGTAGACCGAGAGGCGGTCGTCCGGGGCCCGGTCGGTTCGTACGGTGGTCAGGGCGGTCGTGACCCCCGCGTGGCTGGAGGTGATCTGCTCCAGGAACTCCTCGTTGCGCACGCCGGTGCGCAGCCACAGCTCGTCGTGCGTGTACTCGGCCAGACGCCGCCAGTCCACCTCCCTCCAGCCGCCCTCGCGCTGCTCGGACACCGGACCGGTGAACCGGTGTGCGCCGAGCAGCGAGGTGCGGCGCAGGGCGACGCGCAGCAGGACCCCGCGGCGCGGCAGCCGCAGCAGCAGCCGGCCGTCGGTGACGACGGACTGGTGCTCGGGGCCGGAGACCTCGCGCAGCAGACAGTTGAGGAGGGTGTGGGCCACCACCTCGTCGGCGGTGGGCAGTTCGGCGGGGGAGAGCGCGGCCCCTTTGGGTTTGGGCTCGAACGAAGTCGAGAGCTTGGGGGCGCTCCCGGGCGAGTGGGTCAGCGAGGGCATCAGCGGCTCCAGCGGGTGCGGAACTTCAGCGGGGGGACGGTGATCGCGAGGACGGTGACGGCGGCAGCGGCACCGCCGGTCGGCACGGGTGCGGCCGGACGGAAGCGGGCACTTCCCGCCGCCGGGGCCACGCCGGCGGCGACCGCGCCGGCCTTGGAGAAGAACTCCAGCGCACCGAACGGCCCGCCGGGCGCCCGCCCCCGGGCACAGTCGGCGGCCGGCACCCGGAGGCAGACCAGTCGGAGGGCGAGCCCGGCGCCCGGCAGCAGCCGTACGGCGATCAGTGCGGGCGGGGAACCGGCGACGCCGTGTCCGCCGAGGCCGACCGCGACACCGACGAAGCCGAGGGCGATCCCGGCGCGGGGCCGGTTCCGGGACGTGGAGTGCACCGTCGGCGCCGACACCGGACAGCACAGGTGGGGCACGGCGACGAGGCCCTCGGACAGGAGTGGTGACGTGCCGGGGTGCCGCCCCGCCACGGCCTGCACCCGGCCCCGGCCGAACGCGGAGCGGGGCAGCTTCAGGGCCTCGGCGCTCATGCCGAACCCCGGCCGGTCAGCAGGTAGTTGGGGCCGGTGGTGTAGTGCTTGTTGATGTCGGCGGCGCCCGACCGTTCCTTGGACAGCAGTGTCCCGGCCGTGACCATCGCCTTCACCGGCAGCGCCGGTGCGTCCAGGACCAGGGCGCGCAGCGCCGCCCCGGCCTCCCCGCCGAGCCGGTCGACCGCCTCCGTCAACCGCTCCCGCACCAGCGCCAGCAGCGCGGGCAGCGGGGCGCGACCCTGCCGGGCGAGCCCGAACGCGTAGGCGCCCGCGCACAGATGGACGGTGATGGTGGCGAACAGGTCGGCGACCGGCCCGTCGCCCCGGACGAAGGTCCGCATGTCGTCGAAGCCCCACGGCCCGGGGAGTACGGCGTCCAGCCGCTCGGTGTTGACGCGGGGCCCGTCGTTGTCCTTGAACAGCAGCCGCACACTGCCCGGTCGCAGCACCAGTGAGACGTTCTGCTGGTGCGACTCCAGGGCGATCCCGTACCCGAAGAGCGTGGTCTGCCAGTCGAAGAGCAGCGTCAGACAGGCATCGAGGAGAGCAAGAGGGTCCCCGTCGTGGAAACGGTCGGCGAGGTGCTCGATGACGGCCCGTCCGTCTGGGGCCTCCGCGAGGAGTGCCGCCATCGGTACGACCACGGAGTCGTCGAGCCCGGCCGGGTGACGCCGGCACAGGACGGCGAGCAGCTCGTGCCCGGCGTGCGCGTAGGTCGTCTCGTCGGCGTGCAGGACCGTGTCCCGGAAACGGGGTTCACGGGCGATCACCGCCTCCAGCAGCCGCTGCCCCGCCGCGCCGTCCACGAGCGTCCCGGGCTTGACGGACCGCTTGTTGCGCAGGCCCAACGTGGCGGTGGCCAAGGGGAGTTTGAGGTGCAGGGCCGGGTCCGCAGCCGTCGCCACGGTACGCATCGACAGGGTCGGCACGACTTCGAGGTGGGCCCGGTCGGCGAGCACGGCGCTGCCCGCGAGGCCGGTTGCCCGCAGCGCCTCGTCGAGAGGGGCACCGAGCGTCAACGGGTGGACCGGCAACGCCACATGCGTGCGCTGCAACTCCGGCAGACCGAGCACCGCCGGGGAGGGCCACAACGCCGGAAGCGCGCCTGTCAGGGTGACCGCGTCCCGGGGCACGGCGAGCCAGCGCAACGCGAACCGAGGATGGAACTCGGGTGCGTAGGCGCGCAGTTGGTCGCCGGTGAGTCCCGAACGTCCGCGTGCCGTCGGGTAGACGGGATGATCGAGCCGGGCGGCGAGTGTGTCGTACGCCAGGCCGGCGGTCAGGCCGGTCCAGCGTGCCGGGTCGTGGCCGTGCCGGGCGGTCAGCAGCCCGGCCGGCTCCGACCGCGTGGCCGCGTGCAGCCGCATCGTGGCCAGCGTCTGGCGGCACTCCTCGGCGAACGCGTCGAAGCCGCCCCGGTCCTCGGGCTCGGCGAGCGCACACAGTGCGCCGAGCACGCTGTCGCATGAGGTCAGCTCGGCGCCGTCGGACTCGCGCACGAGGTGCGGCAGCCGCGCGGCGTACACGCACTGGTAACCGTCCTCGGTGACCGGCAGCAGCAGGGCGTCGCCTTCCGGCGCCGGCAGCCGCAGCCAGTCGCCGTCCGGCCGGGGTACGACGGTGCTTCGGGTGCGCAGCCCGACCACGTCCTCGCGCAGGAGGGCGCTCAGCACGCGCGTGAGCAGTTCCGGCGCACAGGCGTCCGTGGCGGCCGGCGCGGTCACGGCTGAATCTCCCAGCGCCGGGCGGCCAGGAACTCGGCCGAGACGCGGTCCACCGTCGACTGGTCCGTGCCGCAAGCCCGCAGCACGCCGAGGTAATCGCGGTTGGTGCGGTACAGCGCGTGCCGCTCGCCCACCGACCGCAGTGGACGGTACGTCAGATGGACGCCGTCGACGGTGAGTTCGGTGGCGGCCGGAGCGCCGACGAGGGTTCCGGCACGGTCGGCGCACGGGTACTCCAGGCACGCGGCCCCGTCACGGCGGGCGCCCAGGCCGGCCGGGAGCGGCTCGCCCAGGTGGGTGCGCAGGATGTGCTCGAAGAGCGGTATGTCCAGCAGCCGGGCCAGCAGCAGGTCGCACTGGTCGCCGATGGCACGGTAGTTGACCTCGATGATCCGTGCCCGGCCCGCATGCACCACGAACTCGGTGTGGCAGGCGCCGAACCCGACGCCCAGCGCGTCCAGTTGCTCCAGGACCTGTGCGACGACCGGCTCGGGATGGGCCGGGACGAAGGTGAGCCTCTCCTCGATGAAGTACGGGGGCGGCGACAGCTCGGTGTGGAAACCGCCCAGGACATGGCGGGCGGTGCCGTCGCCGAGGGTCTCCAGGGTGTACAGCTCGCCGGGGAGGTACTCCTCGACGACCAGTACGGCACCCGGGCGCCGGTCCAGGATCTCCTTCGAGCAGGTGACCAGTTCCTCGGAGTTCTCGACGAGGACGACGTCCTCGCTGGCCACGCCCTCGCGCGGCTTGACCACACAGGGGTACGGGGCGTCGAGCGCGGCGGGTTCGGTGAGCTCGGCCGACCACACCCCGTCCACGCCGTCCACGCCGTCCACGCCGGCCGCGGCGAGTCGGCGGCGCATCTCGGCCTTGTCCTTGGTGCGCAGGGCGGCCCGCCAGTCCTTGCCGGGCAGGCCGAAGTAGGCGGCTGCCAGGGCGGCCTGGGTCTGGAGGTGGTCGCTGTTGGTGAAGACGGCGTCGGGACGGTGATGCGTGGAGATCCGGGTGATCACGGCCCGGAAGTCGCGGACGTCGCACTCCAGGATCGCGACGTCCGGATACGTGGCCCGGTGCGCGTCGGGCTGGTCGGTGAGGACGGTGACGTCCAGGCCCAGGCGGGCGGCGGCGGGCAGAAAGCCCTCGGTGACGGAGTCGGTCGGATTGAGGGCGAGCAGGTACAGGCGCATGACTCTGAGACAACTTCCACTAGCGGGTGGGGGGTTGACGCGGCCGCACGCGCGGTGCGGCCCGCACCGAGAACAGCGGGAGTTGCCTACTTCACCGGGATCTCCACGCCGGTCGCCTTCGCCACGTCCATGCGTATCTGCTCCGCGGCCTGCACGACGAGGCCCGGTGCCGGCGCGCCGGGTCGCTGTCGGGTCGGCCCCTGGACGTGCTGTGGCCGGTGCTGCCGACCCTGCTGCTGGGTCTGGTGGTCGGTTTTCAAGTGACTGCGGCATCCCTGTGACGTGCGGGTTTTGTGATCACGCGGGAGAACCCCCTTGATCACTGCCCTGTGATCTTACAGGTAAGGTAAGCCTTGCCTGTCTGACTTCCCGCCCGATTTCCCTGCTCTGGAGCGCCGATGTCCGTGGCCCTGAAGACCTCGCCGGACGGTGCCGTCACCCATGCCCTGGCCGACGTCTACGGGCGACTGGCCGGCGTCTGCGAAGCGCTCACCGTGCGGATCGCGGAGCCGGGCGACGGAGCGGCTCAAGTGGGCGTGACGGCAGAACAACTGACGTCGGATCAAGGCAAGCTCGACGCCTTCGTCGATGCCGAGGCCGCCCGGATCGAGGGCCGCTACGGGATGGTCCCGCGACGCCATGTCGCCGCCTCCCGCGCCCTGCACGACTACGCCTGGTCCGTCGGGCTGCTGATGGGCGGCGTCTGGTATCTCGAACGGCGCGTGCCCCGGATCCGGCCTGAGGACCTCCGGCTGGACCTCGCCTCCGGCACCTACGTGATCACCCCGGGCGCCGAACTCGCCTGCCTCGCCGGCGACCCGGTGGCCGCGCTGCCCGGTGTGCTGACGCTCCCTCAGGAGCAGCAGCTGCGGGCCGCGTTGAGGATGGCCGTCGCCGATCACATGCGTCCATTGCTGGCCGCGATCGGCCCGACCGTACGACGCGGCGCGCGCACTCTGTGGGGCATGGTCTCCGACGACCTCGTCTCCGGGATCTGGTACCTCGGCCGGATGCTCGGCCAGGAGGGTGATGCCCTGCGGGCCGCCACCGACGTCCTGCCGGCCCCCGTGGCGCCGTACCCCTCCGGCGCCGACTTCCGCCACCTGGTGGGCGACGACGGCCGACGGCACGTCACGCGCACCCGCGCCGGCTGCTGCATGTTCTACGCGATCCGGCCGGCCGAGGCCTGCGTGACCTGCCCCCGCACCTGCGACGCCGAGCGGCTGCGGAGGCTGGAGGGCTGAGCGCCCTCAGGCGTCACCCGGCCGTCGCCAGGAACTGCGTGGCGGCCAGCTCCGCGTACAGCGGGTCGGCGGCGACCAGTTCACGATGGGTGCCCACCGCCCGCACCCGCCCGGCGTCCATCACGACGATCCGGTCCGCCATCGTCACCGTGGACAACCGGTGCGCGACCACCAGCACCGTCGTCGTACGGGCGACATCCGCGACGGTGTCGCGCAGCGCCGCCTCGTTCACCGCGTCCAGCTGCGAGGTGGCCTCGTCCAGGAGGAGCAGCCGGGGGCGGCGCAACAGGGCACGGGCGATGGCGACGCGCTGGCGCTCGCCGCCCGACAGCTTGGTGCCGCGATGCCCGACCAGCGTGTCGAGGCCCTTGGGCAGCTTGGCCACCAGACCGTCGAGGCGGGTCGTCTTCAGCACCCTGGTGAGCGCGTCCTCGCCCGCCTCCGGGTTGCCCAGCAGCAGGTTGTCCCGCAGCGAACCCGACAGCACCGGTGCGTCCTGCTCGACATAGCCGATCGCGGACCGCAGCCGGGGCAGCTCCCAGTCCACGACGTCCCGCCCGTCGAGCGTGATCAGCCCGGACTCCGGGTCGTAGAACCGCTCTATGAGGGAGAAGACGGTGGTCTTGCCCGCGCCGGACGGGCCGACGAACGCCGTCATGCCCTGGGCGGGCACCTCGAAGGTCACGCCGTGGTGGACGTACGGCAGGTCCTCGGCGTACCGGAAACGGACACCCGCGAAGGCGACGGCCGCGGGCTCGGCGCCGGGGGAGGGCAACGGCGCGGGCAGGTCCGCCGGTTCGGCCGGCAACCGCAGCGCTTCCTGGATCCGGGCGAGGGCCGCGGCACCCGTCTGGTACTGGGTGATCGCGCCGACGACCTGCTGGATCGGCGACATGAGATAGAAGACGTACAGCAGGAACGCGACCAGTGTGCCCACGTCGATCGCATCGGTCGCCACCCGCGCCCCGCCCACCGCGAGCACCGTGATGAACGCGATCTGCATGGCCAGCCCCGCCGTGTTGCCCGCCGCCGCCGACCACTTGGCGGCCCGCACGCTCTGCCGCCACGATTCCTCGGCGGCCGCGTGCAGCGTCCGCTCCTCGCGGTGTTCGGCGCCGGACGCCTTCACCGTGCGCAGCGCGCCGAGGATCCGCTCCAGCGAGGCGCCCATCACGCCGACCGCGTCCTGTGCCCGCCGGCTGGCCCGGTTGATGCGCGGCACGATCACGCCGAGGACCGTGCCCGCGCCCAGGATCACGGCCAGTGTGACGCCCAGCAGTACCGGATCCACCAGCCCCATCATGACCACCGTCGCGACGAGCGTGAGCCCGCCCGTGCCGAGGCCGACGAGCGAGTCGGTGGTGACCTCACGCAGCAGGGTGGTGTCCGAGGTTATGCGGGCCATCAGGTCGCCCGGCTCGGTCCGGTCGACGGCCGTGATGCGCAGCCGCAGCAGATACGACGACAGGGCGCGCCGCGCGCCGAGCACCACCGACTCCGCGGTGCGCCGCAGCACGTACGAACCCAGCGCGCCCAGCGCCGCGTTGGCGACCACCAGTCCCGACATGGCGATCAACGCCCCGGTGATCGTCCGGTCGTGCGACAGGTCGTCGATCAACTCCCGTGCCACCAGCGGCAGCAGCAGTCCGGTGGCCCCGGTGACGAGCGAGAGCAGGGCGCCCGCCAGCAGGGACCACCGGTGCGGTCGTACGTAACCGAGGAGCAGCCGCCACGCGGGCGGGCCGGACTCGGTCTCTGCGATGCTCACGGCGCTCCTCGGAAGTCGGGCGGAGCACTCAGGCTACGTCGGCTCCCTCCCGCGGGGCGGGCCGGTCGCGTGCCACGCAGACCACGGGCGCGTGGTCGCCTCCGCCGGGCAGACAGCCGTGGTGCTCGCGGTGGGCGCCACGCTCGACCCGGTGTTCCGCGCCACCTCGGGCCTCGACCTCGTCGTGCTCTACGCGTCCACCGCCCGCCTCTTCGACGAGGCCGCACTGCGCACGGCCGTCCTGGCCGCCGCGCACGCCGACGTCGTCCTCGTCGGACCGGTCCTCCCCGGCACCTCTGCCCGACAGGTCGCCGACACCCTGGTGCACGTCCCGCACCGGCGGCCGGCCATCGGTGGAGCGGACGGCCGGGGGCGAGGAGAGGCTCGCCCGGGCCGTGCGGGACTTCCTGCGGTGACCGGGCGGTGGACGGCTCGGGATGCCGTCCCGTTACTGATCAGTCACGCGTAGGGTCGGGGCAGGGACAGACACGAGCCGATGGAAGGGGCCGGCACCATGGCGCAGGAAGTACGCGGCGTGATCGCACCGGGCAAGGACGAGCCGGTGCGATTGGAGACGATCGTGGTGCCGGATCCCGGTCCCGGTGAGGCCGTGGTGCAGGTGCAGGCCTGCGGGGTGTGTCACACCGACCTGCATTACAAGCAGGGCGGCATCAGCGACGACTTCCCCTTCCTGCTCGGCCACGAGGCGGCGGGCGTCGTCGAGTCGGTGGGCGCGGGGGTGACCGATGTCGCCCCCGGCGACTTCGTGATCCTCAACTGGCGTGCGGTGTGCGGGCGTTGCCGGGCCTGTCTGCGCGGGCAGCCCTGGTACTGCTTCGACACCCACAACGCCGAGCAGAAGATGACCCTCGCCTCGACCGGCCAGGAACTGTCCCCGGCCCTGGGCATCGGCGCGTTCGCCGAGAAGACCCTGGTGGCCGCCGGGCAGTGCACGAAGGTGGACCCGTCGGTCTCGGCGCAGGTCGCCGGTCTGCTCGGCTGCGGGGTCATGGCCGGAATCGGTGCCGCGATCAACACCGGGCAGGTCGGCCGTGGGGACACGGTCGCCGTCATCGGCTGCGGCGGCGTCGGGGACGCGGCGATCGCCGGAGCGAACCTGGCGGGCGCGGCGAAGATCATCGCGGTCGACATCGACGACCGCAAACTGGAGACTGCCCGCTCCATGGGCGCCACCCACACGGTCAACTCCCGCGAGACCGATCCGGTGGAGGCGATCCGCGAGCTGACCGGCGGTTTCGGTGCAGACGTGGTCATCGAGGCGGTCGGCCGCCCGGAAACCTACAAGCAGGCGTTCTACGCCCGCGACCTGGCCGGCACGGTGGTCCTGGTCGGCGTACCCACCCCGGAGATGAAGCTGGAACTGCCGCTCCTCGACGTCTTCGGGCGGGGCGGCGCTCTGAAGTCCTCCTGGTACGGAGACTGCCTGCCCTCCCGTGACTTCCCGATGCTGATCGACCTGCACCTCCAGGGCCGCCTGGACCTGGGCGCGTTCGTGACCGAGACCATCCAGCTCGACGAGGTGGAGAAGGCGTTCGAGCGCATGCACCACGGTGACGTCCTGCGCTCGGTGGTGGTGCTGTGATGACCGCGCGCATCGAACGCCTCGTCACCTCCGGACAGTTCACGCTCGACGGCGGCACCTGGGACGTCGACAACAACGTGTGGATCGTCGGCGACGACCACGAGGCCGTGGTCATCGACGCCGCCCACGACGCCGACGCCATCCTGGCGGCCGTCGGTGACCGCCGCCTGACGGCCATCGTGTGCACCCACGCCCACAACGACCACATCGACGCCGCGCCCGCCCTCGCGGACCGTACCGGTGCCACGATCTGGCTGCACCCCGACGACCTGCCGCTGTGGAAGCAGACCCACCCGGACCGGGACCCCGACGCCTGGCTGCAGGACGGCCAGGTCATCGGGGCCGCCGGCGCTGATCTGCGGGTCCTGCACACCCCGGGGCACGCGCCCGGCGCGGTCTGCCTGTACGACCCGGACCTCGCCACCGTCTTCACCGGCGACACCCTCTTCCAGGGCGGCCCCGGCGCCACCGGCCGCTCCTACTCCCACTTCCCGACGATCATCGACTCGATCCGCGACCGCCTGCTGGCGCTCCCGCCCGAGACGAAGGTCTTCACCGGTCACGGCGACCCGACGACCATCGGCGCCGAGGCCCCGCACCTTCAGGAGTGGATCGCCCGGGGCCACTGACCCACCGCGGGCCGCCTGCAGCACACCGCCGCAGCGCCCACCCGACGCCGAAGCCGAAGCGGTCGAAGCGCCCCCGGCACATGGAGCCCGCGCGGGTCGGCAGGACCACCAGCGGCGGTTACTCTTCGCTGGTGACCAGCGCATCGGTGAGCCGTCGACGAGCGCTGGCGGCCGGGCTCGGCGTGGTCGCGGCGGCGGTGCCGGCCGGGTGCACGCAGGACGTGGGGCCGGTACGGCGGCTGCGGTTCGCGACAGGGCCCGAGGGAGGGCCGTACAACGCCTTCGGCACGGCCCTGGCGAAGGCCGTCGCCGGGAGCGGGAGCCGGCTGGCGATCGTTCCGGTGGGCACCGCGGCCAGTGTGGACAATCTGCGGAGGCTTCAGGACGGCTCGGTGGAACTGGCCCTGGCCATGGCGGACGCGGCACAGGACGCGGTGCTGGGACGAGAGCCGTTCTCCCGGCCCAGCGCCGCGGTGACGGCGCTCGCCCGGGTCTACGTCAACTACACGCACCTCGTCGTACCGGCGGAGGGGCCGGTGCGCTCGCTGAGCGATCTCGCCGGGCGGCCGGTCGCCGCGGGTGCCGCGGGATCGGGCGTGCAGGTGGTGGCCGGGCGGTTGCTGCGGGCGGCCGGGCTGACCGGCGAACGGGCGGTGACGGAGCGGCGGCTCGGACTCGCCGCGTCGGTGACGGCGCTGCGCGAGGGCACCGTGGACGCGCTGATCTGGTCGGGCGGGGTGCCGACGCCCGCGCTGTCGACGCTCGCAGGTGAACTGCCGCTGCGGTTCGTGCCGTTGGAGGGCCAGGTGAGCGCACTGCGCGAGCGGTACGGCCCGGTCTACACGGCCGTCACGATTCCCGCCGGGGCGTACGGCCTGACGGAGCCGGTGGGCACCATCGGGGTCGGCAACTATCTGATGGCCCGTGCCGACGTGCCGGAGGGTGCGGTGCGCGAGGTGCTCCAGGTGGTGTTCGACCGGTGGCGCGTGCTGCTGCGGGAGGTGACGGCGGGCGCCCGGCTGGAGCCCCGGTTCGCCATCTCCACCGCCGAGGTGCCGCTGCACCCCGGCGCCGTGGCGTACTACCGGTCGGTGTACGACTGAGCAGCCGTGCGGCGGGGCGGGCGTGCGGCGGAGCGGGCGTGCAGGCGCGCTCAGCAGGACGGCAGCCGGAGCTCCACGGCAAGGCCGTGCGGGGCGTTGCCACTCACGCCGAGCCGGCCGCCGCTGAGCCGGGCGAGTTCGTCGGCGATGGCCAGGCCGAGCCCGCTGCCGGGAACGTTCTGATGTTCGGGCGCCCGGGCGAACCGCCGTAGCAGCAAGGGCAGTTGCTCCTCGGGCACCCCGGGTCCGTCGTCGGCGACCCGTACGGCCGCCTCGCCGTCCCGGAGCACGGCGCGCACCTCGACATGGCCGCCGGAGGGCACGAACTTGGCCGCGTTGTCGAGGAGCGCGTCGAGGATCCGGCCCACCGCGTCAGGCAGGGCTCGTGCCCGCAGGTCGTCCTGGACGGCGGAGGCGGCCAGCTCCACCCCGGCCTTTCGGAATACCGGGGTCCAGGCCACGACCCGTTCGCGTACCGCCTGCGACACGTCCTGCTCGGCCGGTTCCGCGCTGCCGGATTCCACGCGGGCCAGCGCGAGGAGTCCGTCGAGCAGTTCCTCCAGGCGTTCGGCCTCGTCCAGGGCGCGGGCGTGCTCGGTCCGGCCGAGGCCGGGTGAGAGGTGCGGTTCGACGTTCTCCAGTTGCAGCACGAGGGTGGCCAGCGGGTTGCGCAGCTGGTGGGAGGCGTCGGCGACGAAGTCGCGCTGGCGGCCGATGGAGTCGGCCATGGCCTCGGCCATGGTGTTGAAGTGCTGCCGCAGGCTACGCAGCTCCGGCGGACCGGTGTCGGAGACGGCCCGTGTCGTCAGGCTTCCGGAGGCAAGGCCCTCCACGGCCCGGTCCAGGTCGCGGACCGGGCGCATCAGCCACCGGGTGATGCCCACGGCGACCAGGGCCGCGGCCGAGAAGGCGGCGAGCGCGCCGGCCGCGATGAGGGACCAACGTACGGTCACGTCGTGGCGGGCGGCCTCGGTGGGGACGGTCAGCAGTACCGCCCCGCTCACCCGCTCGTCCCGCCCGACGGGCTCGGCCAGCACCACCGTGTCCGGTCCCCATGGACGGATGGTGGGCAGGCGCTCGGTGGAACGGCCGGTCAGGGCACGCTGCAGGGACTCGTCCGCCGCCGGGTCGGAGGACGAGGAGGTGCTCGGTCCCGCCCGGGCTACCGCACGTCCCGTCGTGTCGACCACGGTCACCCGGGCTCCGTACAGCTCGGCGTAGCGACGGATCTCGGTGGACAGCTCGGTACGGTCGGCGTCGGTGCGCATCCGGTCGGCGAGCTCGGCGAACCGGACCGCCTCGGAGCGCCGCTGGAGGAGCAGGTGCTCGGTGCGCCCGTCGGCGTAGGAGCCGGCGAGGGGCAGGGAGAGCAGCAGCGTCGCGGCTCCCATGAGCACCATGAGCACGGTGAGGAGTCTGCGTCTCATCGCTCGCCGCGCGCCTGTGGGGAGCCGAGCTGGTAGCCGAAGCCGTGGACGGTGCGGACCAGGTCGGACCGACCGGTCTTGGCGCGGATGCCGGCCACATGGACGTCCAGGGAACGGGAGGCGGCGAGGAAGGCGTCGCCCCAGATCCGGTACAGGATCTCCTCGCGGGAGTGCACCTGTTCCGGGCGGGCGGCCAGGAAGGCCAGAACGTCGAACTCGCGCCGGGTGAGCCGCACCGCGGTCCCGGCGACCGTGACCGCGCGGCCCACGACGTCGATCTCCACGTCGCCGGCCCGGACGGCAACCTCCTCGCCCTCCGCACGCACCGACGGCGTGCCCGTCCGGCGGCGCACGGTGTCGATCCGGGCCATCAGCTCGTTCATCCGGAACGGCTTGACCACGTAGTCGTCGGCGCCGGCGCGCAGTCCCTGCACGATGTCGCGCTCTTCGCAGCGGGCGGTGACCACGATCAGCGGCGCGTGACAGACGGTGCGCAGCCGCCGCAGCAGCTCAAGTCCGTCGAGGTCCGGCAGCCCGAGGTCGAGCAGCACGAACTCGGCCTCACGGATGTACCGCAGGGCGTCCATGGCCCGGCCGACCCGGCGGACGGTGTGCCCGCGCTGGGAGAGGGCCGTGCCGAGGGCCTGGGCCATGCGGTCGTCGTCCTCGACGAGAAGCGCGTGCATGGGAGTCCTTGAGCCGCAGTGACCAGGGCAGCAGCTTACGGAAGCGGCTCGCCCAGGTCACCGTGGGTTCCATCGTGGGTGCAGTCGTCGGTTCAGCGGACGGCTTCGACGGGAGCGGCTGCCGCACCCCGGGCGCCGTCGGCGTCCGCCTCGGTCTCGGCGCGGCTGAGCGCGGCATTGCGGGTGTCCGGCATCAGGACGTAGGCGATCAGGGAGACCAGGGCGCACCCGGACACGTACCAGAAGAACATGGTCTCGTGGCCGCTGTCCTTGAACCACAGCGCCACGTACTCCGCCGTCCCGCCGAACAGGGCGTTGGCGATCGCGTACGGCAGCGCCACGCCCAGGGCGCGCACCCGGGTCGGGAACAGCTCCGCTTTCACGGCCGCGTTGATCGACGTGTAGCCGGTGATCATCACCAGGGCGAGCAGGGAGAGGCCGAGCGCGCCCCAGTAGGAGGACGCCGATCCGAGCGCGGTCATGATGGGGTACGTGCCGACGGTGCAGCCGACCGCGAAGGTGATCAGCAGCGGGCGGCGGCCGATCCGGTCGGACAGCATCCCGGCGAGGGGCTGGAGCACGGCGAAGACGGTCAGCGCGGTGAAGCTCACCAGCGTGGCGGTGTTCTTCGCCATGCCCGCGCTGCCGACCAGGTACTTGGTGAGGTACGTGGTGTACGTGTAGTAGGCCACGGTGCCGCCGAGGGTGAGCGCCATGACCAGGCCCGCCTGGCGGCGGTGCTGCCACAGAACCTTCAGCGTGCCGCGCGAGCTGTCGTCGTGGCCCGTCGCACCACCGGTCTCCTCGGTGAACGCGTCGGTCTCCTCCAGCCGGCGCCGCAGCCAGAACACCACCAGCGCGAAGATCGCGCCGAACACGAACGGGATGCGCCAACCCCAGCTCTCCAACTGGGCGGTGGTCAGTGTGTGCTGCATCGTGATGAGGATGCCCAGGCCGAGGATCTGGCCGCAGGTCATCGACACGTACTGGAAGGACGAGCCGAGGCCGCGCCGGTTGCGGGCGGACGCCTCGACCAGGTACGTGGCGCTGGCCGCGTACTCCCCGCCGATGCTCATGCCCTGCAGCAGCCGCGCCAGCAGCAGCACCACGGCGCCGAAGTAGCCGGCCTGGCCGTAGGTGGGGGCGAGGGCGATCAGCAGGGCGGCCACCGACATCATGGTGACGGTGAGCGTGAGCGCGCTCTTGCGTCCGTGCCGGTCCGCGGCGCGGCCGAGAACCCAGCCGCCGACCGGCCGCATCAGGAATCCGACCGCGAAGATCCCCGCGGTGTTCATCAGCTGCGTGGTCGGGTTGTCGCCGGGGAAGAACGAGTCGGCGAAGTAGATCGCGAAGCTGGCGTAGACGAACCAGTCGTACCACTCGACGAGGTTGCCGAGCGATCCGCCGACCAGGGCGAGGCGGCGTTTCGCGCGGAGGTCTTCGGGCGGGGTTCCAGGCATGACGGCAGCGGAAGACATGGCGGCTCCAAAGGGAAGTCGTCTTTGACGGGAGACGGGAAGATGTCCCGATGCGGGGAGTGCGCATGAGCATGCGGGTGGCTGCCGAGCCCGTACAAGGTCCGGAATCCAGATCTAACATCCCGCTAAGAAAGGGCCCGGGCCGCACGCGGGGCCGAGCCGTCCGGCCGTGACGGATCCGGAGCACGCAGGGCCGGTTGTCGATGCCCGCGTCGTGGCGGGTGGCGAGTCGGTTGCCGATCCAGGCGTCAGAAAGGCTTCGCCGCCACGGCCACCGTAAAAGGCGACAGAAGATGTCCGGCTTACCCGTCACCCTGGAAGGGACATCGGGACGAGGCACGGGAGGCCGAACATGTCACAGCCGCTGGAAAGCAAGGTCGCGCTGGTGGCCGGGGCGACGAGGGGAGCCGGCCGGGGCATCGCCGTGGAGCTCGGAGCGGCCGGCGCCACCGTCTACGTCACCGGTCGCAGCACCCGCGTCCGGCGCTCGGAGTACGACCGGCCGGAGACCATCGAGGACACCGCCGACCTGGTCACCGAAGCCGGCGGTCACGGCATCGCCGTACCCACCGACCACCTCGATCCGGCACAGGTCCGCACGCTCGTCGACCGCATCGCGGAGGAGCAGGGCCGCCTCGATGTCCTCGTCAACGACGTCTGGGGCGGCGAGCACCTCTTCGCCTGGGACGCCCCCGTCTGGGAGCACGACCTGGACAAGGGCCTCAGGCTGCTCCGGCTCGCCGTCGAGACGCACGCGATCACCAGCCACCACGCCCTGCCCCTGCTCCTGCGCCGCCCCGGCGGCCTGGTCGTCGAGATGACCGACGGGACCGCCGAGTACAACCGCGACACCTACCGCAACAGCTTCTTCTACGACCTCGCCAAGACGTCCGTCCTGCGCATGGGCTTCGCCCTGGCCCGTGAACTCGGCCCGCGCGGCGCCACCGCCGTCGCCCTCACGCCCGGCTGGCTGCGGTCGGAGATGATGCTCGACAACTTCGGGGTGCGCGAGGACAACTGGCGCGACGCCACCGCCCGCGTCCCCCACTTCGCGATCTCCGAGACCCCCCGCTTCGTGGGCCGCGCCGTGGCCGCCCTCGCCGCCGACCCCGACGTGGCGCGCTGGAACGGCGAGTCCCTCTCCAGCGGCGGGCTGGCCCAGGTGTACGGCTTCACCGACCTCGACGGCAGCCGCCCGGACGCCTGGCGCTACCTCGTCGAGGTGCAGGACGCGGACAAGCCGGCGGACGTCACCGGCTACCGCTGAAGCGTGGTGCCACCCGAGGGCAGCGGCCAGCGCGCCGAGTGACCCGGCGGCAGCGCCAGGTCGTCCCGTACGGCCGCGTAGTAGCCCTCGCGTCCGGCGCGCTGCCGCTCCAGCAGGCCCTGCCACGCCTGCGGATCACGCGTCCCCTCGCGCAGGAACCGCTCCATCTCCATCACGGCGACCACCCACGCCCGGGCCCGCTCCACCACCTCGGGACTGCCCAGCAGGATCAGCGCCTCCCCGGACGGATCCCGGGCGGTCGTCGCCTCGGCCATCAGCGGTGCCGCCTCCTGCGGGGACAGCGGGTGGGGGTGCGGGTCGTTGCCGAGGTGGGCGGCGACCCGGTACGTCAGGGTGACGGACTTCTTCAACGTCCGTGCGTACTCGGCGTACACGGAGAGCTTGCGCTCCTCCCAACGGGCCGCCTGCTCACGCTGGAACCGGGCCCGGTCGCTGCGCACGACCGCGAAGTACGAGCCGAGCGCGCCGATCACGACACCGAAGAGGGCGGGGAGTTGCTGCAGGAACGCGGACATGGCCGCACGGTACCTGCCCGGTTGATCGTTGCGGCACTACCGTCGGCCCCATGACGCACACACAGCGCTTCGAGGGGTACGGAGTTCTCGTCACCGGCGCCGCCAGAGGCATCGGAGCCGCCACCGCCCTGCGGTTCGCCGAAGAAGGGGCACAGGTCCTGGTCACCGACGTCGACCCGCCCGAGGCGGAGCGCACCGCCGCCGCTCTCCGCCGACAGGGGCTCGCGGCCCGGGCGTTCACGTGCGACGTGGCGGACCGGGCGTCCGTCGATGCGGCCGTCGCCCACGCCGTCACCGCCTTCGGCGGCCTCGACGTCCTGGTCAACAACGCCTGCAGGTGCACCCCCGACGCCCCGCTCTTCGAGGACGAGCCCGAGGAGGTGTGGGCCGGCGACCTGGACGTCACCCTGACCGGCGCATACCGCTGCGCCCGGGCGGCTCTTCCGCACCTCGCGGCCTCCGGACGCGGTGCCGTCGTCAACATCGGCTCCGTCAACGGCCTCCAGGACTTCGGCAACCACGCCTACAGCGCCGCCAAGGCCGGCCTCGGCTCCCTGACCCGCACCCTCGCCGGACACGCCGCCGCTCGCGGGGTCCGCGTCAACCTCGTCGCTCCGGGCACCGTACGCACGACCGCCTGGGAGGGCCGGGAGGACGAGCTGGACGCGGTGCGCGAGCTGTACCCCCTCGGCCGGGTCGGCGAACCGGAGGACATCGCGGCGGCCGTAGCCTTCCTGGCCTCGCGCGACGCGGCCTGGATCACCGGGACGACGCTCACCGTCGACGGCGGCCTCACCGCGGCCAACACGGGGTTCCGCCAGGCGATCGGACACCTTAGGAACGCTTAACGGTATCTGTAGATCTTTTCACTTGTCCTGCGGCGACGGTCTCGTGCAGCGTTCTTCCGTGCTGTCCGACTCCCCATGGCGTACCGCCGACTTCCGTAATCTGTTCGCCGCGACCACGCTCAGCCAGCTCGGCACGAACGTCACCTACGTCGCCGTCCCCTTGTTCGCCGTCGCCGCGCTCGACGCCGGCCCCGGCCAGGTCGGTGTCCTGGCCACGCTGAGCACCCTGGCGTTCCTGCTCATCGGGCTGCCTGCCGGGGCCTGGGTGGACCGGATGCGGCACCGCCGGGTACTCATCGGGGCGGACCTGGCCCGTGCGGTCCTGTTCGCCTCCGTCCCGCTCGCCTGGTGGGCGGACACCCTCACGCTCGGCCAGCTGTACGCCGTCGTCCTGCTGAACGGGTGCGCGACCGTCTTCTTCGACGTCACCTCACAGAGCACCCTGCCCCGACTGGTGGGCCACGGAGCCCTCGTGCGGGCGAACACCGCCATGGTCAGCCTCCAGGCGATGGGCAACGTCGCCGGACGCAGCGCCGGCGGTGCCCTCGTCCAGTTGCTCAGCGCACCCGTGGCGGTGTTCTGCGCGGCGGCCGCCCATCTCGCCTCGGCGCTCCAACTCACCTTCATCCGCCGCGAGGAGACCCCGCCCGGTCACCGCGCCGGGCACGCCGGACTGCGCGCCCAGATCGCCGAAGGCCTGCGGCATGTCTTCGGCAACCCGGAACTGCGTGCCCTCGCCCTCACCGCCGCCCTGACCAATCTGGGCATGCAGATCGTCAACACCATGCTGCCCATCCTCTTCGTCCGCGAACTCGGGCTCCCCGCCGGCGCGTTGGGCCTGTTCTGGGCGGCAGGCGGCCTGGGTCTGCTGCTCGGCGCCCGCTGCGCCCGAGCCGTCGCCGGGCGCCTGGGCCACGGCCGTACCCTCGGGCTGGCAGGAGTGTGTCTGGCGCCCGCCGGACTCCTGGTGCCGTTGATCGGCCACGGTCCCTGGCTGTGGATCGCCGGTGCGGGCTGGGTCCTCGCGCTGTTCAAGACGGGCATGGACAACGTTCTCGGCGTGAGCCTGCGCCAAGGGATGACGGCGGACGACCTGCTCGGTCGCATGAACGCCACGTTCCGGTTCGTTCTGTCGGGATCCCTCGCCGTCGGCGCCGCCGTGTCGGGCCTGATCGGTGAGCTGGCCGGCGTACGCCCGACGCTCTGGGTGGGCGGCGCGCTGCTGGCGACGGCGTTCCTGCCGGTCTACCTCTCCCCGGTCCGCACCCGCCGCGAACTCCCGACCCGGCAACAGACACCGACGTCGGAGAGCCGGCACCGAGGCGGTAGCGCTCGGCCCGCGGTGTGAGATGTCACCGTTTCGTCGCAACGTGAGCGGTGCTACAACCGATGGCGCCGGGCACCGGTCTAGCAGGCGAAGAACGTGAAACCGGATGAGCAAAACCGTGCAGATCCAGGCAAAAAGGAAGGTCCGTCATGGGGGACATACGCAGACGAGGCGCCGTCGCACTCGGGATCACCGGACTGGTGGCACCGCTCACGCTCGCGCTGGGCGCCACGCCCGCGCAGGCCGCGAGCTGTACCACGCAGACCGGCCCCTACCAGAAGCAGGTGGAGAAGTTCCTCGGCCGGCCGGTCGACGGCAAGCAGTCGGCCGCCGACTGCAAGGCCATCCAGGCCTTCCAGAACAAGCACGGCATCACGCCGAACGCCGGGTACGCGGGCCCCGTCACCTGGGGCGTGATGAACCTGATGCTGAAGCAGAAGGCCGTGGGAACCAACCCCAACAAAGACGGCAAGTGCCCGGTCAACAAGGGCCGCATCGCCTGCGTGAACCTGAGCCTTCAGCTGAGCTGGATCCAGGACGGCAAGAAGCTCGTCTACGGCCCCGTCCCGGTCCGCACCGGCCGTGACGGCTACGAGACCCGCACCGGCCTGAAGAAGATCTACTGGCGGGACATCGACCACGTCTCCAGCATCTACGACGTGCCGATGCCCTACAGCCAGTTCTTCGACGGCGGGCAGGCCTTCCACTCCGTCGGCCTCAGCATGTGGAACCCGCCCGGCTCGCACGGCTGCGTCAACATGACGACGACCACCGCCAAGAAGTACTGGTCGCTGCTGAAGAAGGGCGACGACGTCTTCGTGTACGGCCGCAAGCCGGGCACCTGACGCGGCTCAGGCACCCGGCCGTCACGGGACGCTCAGGCCCCCGGCGCGTCCCCGAAGTCCGGGATCTCCAGCCTGGCCCCGCCCTGCCGCGCGGAATCGTGCGCGACGATGCCCGGCAGGGTGTAGCGGGCGGCCACCCATGCGTTCACCGACGGCAGCGTTCGCGTGTTCACGGCCGTCACGAAGTCGTCCACCAGGAAGTGGTGGCTGCCCTCGTGACCGTTGTGCAGGTTGTCGAACTCCCGCGGCAGTCGCGCCCGGTCGTGCACCGGCGCCGACCCCGAGGTGAAGGCGGCCCGAAGATCCGGCGCGATGTGCTGAAGTGACGGATCGTCAGGGGACATCGTGGGCTTGGGCTCCAGCAGCTCGCTGATGTCCTGCACCCCGCTCTTGTCCTGCCACAGGGCGACCGTGGCGAGCTGCTCCATGCTCCCCTCCGTCCCGAAGAACCTAAAACGCGACTCCCTTATGTGGGAGGGATAGCCGACCCGCCGGAACTCGTTCGTACGGAACGACCCGCCGCCTGCCACCTCGAAGAGCGCGGTCGCGTTGGAGAGGTCGTTGCCGAACCGGCTGACCTCCTTGTCGAACACGCCGTCCCCGCGCTCGTCGACCACGCCGATCGCCGACACACTCACCGCGTGCGTCTGCCAGGCGCCCAGCACCCCGCCCACCGAGTGGGTCGGGTACAGCAGCGGGGGATAGCTGGCGGTCTCCTTCCAGTTCGCGCCGCCGCTGTACTGGTACGCCTCGTAGAACCCCAAGTCCATGTCATGGACGTAGTCGCCCTCGGCGTAGAAGATCCGGCCGAAGGCACCCTGCGCGATCTGGTTGCGGGCGTGCACGGTCGCGGGGTTGTACTGGCTGGTCTCGCCCATCATGTAGGTCAGACCGGTC
Organism: Streptomyces sp. MMG1533; assembly: GCF_001279775.1. GTDB lineage: Bacteria > Actinomycetota > Actinomycetes > Streptomycetales > Streptomycetaceae > Streptomyces. The sequence continues at coordinate 25,544 of NZ_LGDG01000028.1, forward strand.
GCCTTGACGGCGTCGATGATCGCCGCGATCTCCTCGGTGGTGACGGCCATGGGGACGGCGGAGTACACGTGCTTGCCGGCGTTCAGTCCCTGGACGACCAGCGGTCCGTGCGTCCAGCGCTGGGTGAAGATCGCGACCGCGTCGACGTCCTTCGACTCCAGCATGGCCTCGTACGAGGGAAAGGTGCCGGTGAGGCCTTCGGCGGCGGCGAGTTGCCCGGCCCGCTCGGCAAGGAGGTCGGTGACGTAGACATCGCTGACGCCGGGATGGGCCAGGAACAGCTTGGCGAACTGGCCCGAGAACTGTCCGGCGCCGACGATGCCGAGGGAGAACGTCATGTGGGGCGTGCCCTTCACTGGTGGCTTACTGGTCGAGGATCAGGTTGATCTGGTCGTTGGTCTCGTCGAGGCTGCTGACGGACTTGCCGTTGCCGAAGAGGTCCTGCATGGCCGGGTGCATCAACGCGTACACGTCGGCCGCGTAGTTGGTGATCGGATAGGAGAAGGTGGTGAAGTCCTTCTTGTCGGCGACCGGCTCGGTGAACGCCGAGACGTCGATGCCCTTCTTCTCGTACGCCGCGACCGCCGCCTTCGTGCCGTCGGGCGTGGCCGGGAAGACGATGCCGTAACTCCCCACCGTCTTCTGGCACTCGTTCGACGCCAGGTATTGCACCCACTTCTTCGCGCCCTGCTTGTTGTGGGCGTTCCTGGTGATCGAGTCGGCGAGGCCGTTCATCATCGTGGCGCGCTTGCCGGCCGGGCCGACGGGCGTGACGGCGGTGGCGATGTCCATGCCCTTGAAGCCGTCGTACGAGGAGATCATCCAGGCTCCGTCGAAGGCGGTGGCCGCCTTGCCCGCGGCGACCTGCGTGTTGGCCTGGTTGGACTGGGAGTTGTAGTCGGTGAAGGGCACCATGTAGCCCTTCTTCGCCAGGCCGAAGTACCACTTGATGACCGACTGGAAGGTCTTGCTGTCGTACTGGTACTTCGTGCCCCAGCGCTTCTTGTCGGTGTAGGTCCAGCCCGCGGAGGCGGTGAAGTTGCTCCACTGGGTCTGGCCGTCTCCGTCGCCGCCGCCGTTGGTGGCCAGGCCGTAGACCTTGACGTTGTTCTTGTCGAAGCCCGGTTCGTCGCCCCGCCTGCCCTTGTTGTCGACGGTCAGATGGGCGATGGCCTTCTCGAAGGTGCCGCCGTCCTTCGGGTTCCAGGCCAGGTCGCTGAGCTGGTCGGTGGTGAGGCCGGCGTCCTTCGCCATCTTCCGGTTGTAGAAGAGGGCGACGGTGTCCCAGTCCTTCGGGGCGCCGTAGCGGTGGCCGTCCTGGCCCATCCAGTTGGCGGCGAGCCCGGGCTGGTAGTCGGCGTCCTCGATACCGAGATCGTCGAGGGGTTCCAGGACGTCGAGGTCGGCGAACTGGCCGAACTTCTGGATGTGGTCGGTGAACACGTCCGGCTGGGTACCGGCGATGAAGCTCGCGGTCAGCTTGGTCCAGTAGTCGTCCCAGCCCATCTGGGTGAGTTTCACCTTCAGACCGGGGTTCTGCTTCTCGAAGTCCTTGGCGCACGCCTGGTAGGCGGGCAGCTGGTTGGCGTCCCACAGCCAGTACGTCACCGTGTTCGCCGATGCTCCGGTGCCGTCGCCCTTGGCGCATCCGCCGACCAGGGTGAGTGCCAGCGCCCCGGTCACGGCCACGACCGTACGTATCCGTGTGTGCAGCCGAATCCGCATGTCCGCCCCTTACTTGATTCCGGTGAAGCTGATGGAGCTGACGATGCGGCGCGCGAAGCACCCGAAGAGCACCAGCATCGGCAGGGCGGCGATGAGCGTGGCCGCCATCAGGCCCGACCAGTCGGTGCCGGTCTGCGGGGTCTGCGCACGGAAGACGGCCAGTGCGACGGTGAGCACGCGCGAGCTGTCGCTGTAGGACACCATCAGCGGCCAGAAGTAGTCGTTCCAGGAGGTGATGTACGTCAGCACGGCCAGGGTCAGCACCGGCGTGGACGCCATCGGCAGCAGCACCCGGAAGAAGATCCGCACCTTCCCGGCGCCGTCGAGCAGGGCGGCCTCCTCGACCTCCCTCGGGATGTTCATGAAGAACTGCCTCAGGAAGAACACCGCGAACGGCGTCATGAACAGAGTCGGCAGGGAGATCCCGAGCAGCGTGTCCACCAGGCCGAGTTCCTTGATGAGGACGAAGTTCGGCAGCAGCGTGAAGATGGTCGGCACCATGAGCCCGGCGAGGAACAGCGCGAACACCTTGTCCCGGCCGCGCCAGCGCAGCCGCGCGAAGGCGTAGGCGGCCATGGCGGAGAAGAAGATCTGACAGACGGTGACAAGGGTCGAGACGACCACCGAGTTGAGCAGATAGCGCCAGAACTTCAGTCCGCCGCCCGCACCGCCCTGGGCGATCGCCTCCTTGGTCGACTGGAGGCCGAGCGCTCGCTCGAAACCGCCGGTGGTCAGATCGACCGGCAGGGGGTCGGCCGGGTTGGCGGCGAGTCCGGCGTTCGAGGACAGCGCGGTGCGCAGGATCCAGTAGAACGGCAGCAGGGTGATGAGCACGATCGCGGTCATCACCGCCCAGGCCGCGATCCGCCCGAGGGAGGGCCGGCGCCTGAGGGGTCGTACGTGTGTCCGTGTCGTCGGGGAGGTCACGGTAGCCATGGCGAACTCCTTCCGCTCAGCCGAGGTCGGTCTGGCCGGCCCGGGTGAGCCGGTACTGGATGACGGTGATCGCGCTCAGGACCACGAGCAGGGCCACGGACATCGCGGAGGCGTAGCCGAACTGGAAGCGGCCGAAGGCGGCGCCGTAGATGTAGAACTGGAGCACGTTGGTGGCGTTCGCCGGTCCGCCGCCGGTCGTCACGGCCACCGTGTCGAACACCTGGAACGAACCGATCACCGTCATGATCAACACGACCGCCAGGACCGGTCGCAACAGGGGCATGGTGATCCGCAGGAACATCCGCCACTCGCCCGCGCCGTCCACCCTCGCGGCCTCGTACATGTCGCCAGGGATGGCCTGCAGGCCCGCGAAGAGCAGCAGGGCGGTGTAGCCGACGTGCCGCCACACGTTGATCAGAGCGATCGTCGGGATCGCCCACGTCTCGTCCGCCAGGAACGGGATCCGGTCGGCACCGACCGCCGAGATGATCTCGTTGCCGATCCCGAGCTGGGTGTCCAGGATCCAGAGCCAGACGATGCCGGCGACCACGTTCGACATCAGGTACGGCGTGAGCACGAGGCCGCGCAGCACGGCGGACTGCGTCAGCCGCTGCAGCAGTACGGCGATCGCGAGAGCCGAGACCGTCTGTATGCCGATGTTGATCAGCACGTACTCGACGGTGACCGTCAGGGAGTCCCAGAAGATCGGGTCGTGGACCATCCGGGCGTAGTTGTCGAGGCCCACCCACTCCGCCGGCGTGAGCAGGTTGAAGCGGGTGAAGCTCAGATAGATGCCCCGCAGCGTCGGCCAGAGCAGGAACACCACGAAGCCCAGCAGGGCCGGCGCGATGAACACCGCGGCCAGACGCCCGTCGCCCCGGTTCTCACCGGCTCCTGCCCGGTCCGCCCTCGGTTTGGTCCGTGCCCCCTCGGCGCTGCCCAGTGGCAGACGCGACGGAGGGCTGCTGGAGGCGATAGTCATCGGGAGACTCCCTCGTCTGCGGCGGCTCGTCCTCGGCCACTTACTTTTGTGGCGAAAGAATCCAGGCGTCAAGAGGTGTGCAAACATCTTTTCCGGGGCGGGCGAAGCGCCTTAGAATGGTCACGTTGTTTTTACAGCGAAAGAAATCTTTGTGGGAGTCTGACGTACATGACCGCAGGTGCCGCCAGCTGGCTTCCCCTGAGCTCCGGCGAACGCTCGGTGGCGATCGAGGTGCTCGTCCACGGTCCGCTGTCGCGCACCGACCTCGCCCGGCGGCTCGACCTCTCGGCGGGCAGCCTCACCCGGCTGACCAAGCCGCTCATCGAATCCGGCCTGCTGGTCGAGGTCCCCGAGGCGGGCACCCCGGCGGAGGTCCGCCAGGGGCGCCCCTCGCAGCCGCTCGACGTCGTCGCCGAGTCCCGCTCCTTCCTCGGCTTCAAGATCACCGAGGACATGGTCTACGGCGTCGTCACCACCCTTCGCAGTGACATCGTCGCCCGCCATGACCGGCCGCTCACCACCCACGACCCCGCCGAAGTCGCCGACCTGCTCGCCGAGATGACCGACGAACTCACCCGCAGCCACCCCCGGATCGCCGGCGTCGGCATCGGTGTCGGCGGCCTGGTCCAGGACCGGGCCGTGGTGGGGGAGTCCCCGTTCCTCCACTGGCGCGAGGTCCCGCTGGCCGCGCTCGTCGAGGAGCGCACCGGGCTGCCCGTGGTCGTCGAGAACGACGTCGCCGCCCTCGTCGAGGCCGAGACCTGGTTCGGCGCCGGCCGCGGCCTCGACCGGTTCGTCGTCCTCACCATCGGCGCCGGCATCGGCTACGGCCTCGTCCTGGGCGGCAAACGCGTGCCGTACGCGGAGGAGGACCGCGGCTTCGGCCGCCACTGGATCGTGAACCCCAACGGCCCCCTCACCCCCGACGGCGAACGCGGCAGCGCCGTCTCCCTGCTGACGATCGGCAACATCCGCTACCAGGTCCAGGCCGCCACCGGCCGCGACCACACCTACGAGGAGATCCTCGCGCTCGCCGCCGCCGGGGAGCCCCTGCCCGCCCGCGTCGTCGACGAGGCCGCGCGCGCCCTTGGCACCCTGGTCGCCCAGATCGCCAACTTCGCCATGCCGCAGAAGATCCTGCTCGCCGGTGAAGGCGTGGGGCTGATGGACGTGGCCGGCAAGACGGTCGAGGACACCATCCGCGCTCACCGGCACCCGCTGGCCGCCCCGATCGACCTGGAGACCAAGGTGTCCGACTTTCACGACTGGGCGCGCGGCGCCGCCGTGCTGGCGATCCGGGTGCTGGTGCTGGGGGCGGGCGAAGTGTGAGGTCCGCCACGGGGTTTGACACATGGACGTGATCAGCAACACGGTCCGTAATGTCCCATTAGCTCGTGATTACTCACATGGCCTTCACGTCCGGAGCCGTATGCTTCACATCATGTCCACCAGTGTTGAACCCGCTACCGAACGATCGGCTGACGAGGTCAACGAGGAGATCAGGGCCCTGTGGCTCCGGTCGGGCGGGACACTGAACGGCGAGCAGCGCGAGGAGTACCGGCGGCTCGTCATGGAGTGGGCCGCCGCGGCCCCGCAGCCGGCGGAAGCGGCCTGAACACTCCTCGAAGGCCCGCCACCGCTTCTTGATCCTCGACGCCCGGCCCGGTATCCCCAGGAACCGGCCGGGCATCGCTGTGCCCTCCGCGGGCGCCCCTGATCGAATGGGCCCTCAGGCCGTCCTCGGACTCGCCTTGCTGCACGAGAAGGTCACCCGCGGACAGGCGGCCGGTCTGCCGGGCGCTGCCGTGGCCACGGCAGCGCCGACCGCCGGATGGGGCCGGGCGGGTCACCCCCAGGTCGCCGAGTAGTACCGCCGGTACGCCTTGCGGTCCTGCTCCGCCCGGATGTACCGCGTGGCCACCAGCGCGATCAGGCTGCCCGCGATGACCAGCAACCCGGGACCGACGTTCCTGCTGTCCGTGAGCCGGGACAGCAGCGGCTCGCCCGCGGTGCCGCCCGCCACCGGAGCCGACGCCCCGGGCGCGGCCGCACCGGGGGCGATGGCGCTCTGCGTGGCCGAGGCCGACGGCGAGGGCGCCGCGCTGCCGCCCGCGGCAGGGGTCGCCACGAGCAACTGGACATCCAGGTCGGTCAGGGCCTTCGTCACCGGCTGGAAGAACGTCGTACCGCCCGACTGGCAGTCCCCGCTGCCGCCCGAGGTCACGCCGAGGGCGACCCCCTCGGAGAACAACGGCCCGCCGCTGTCGCCGGGTTCGGCGCACACGTTCGTCTCGATCAGGCCGGTGACCGTTCCCTCGGGGTAGTTCACCGTCGCGTTGAGCGCTGTCACCTGGCCGTCGCGCAGCCCGCTCGTACTGCCGCTGCGGAACACCCGCTGCCCGACGGACGGATCGGCCGCGCCCGTGATCTGCACGCCCTTGCCGTCACCGATGGCCACCACGGCGGCACCGTCGCCGGCCTTGCCGTCCGCGTACTGCACCAGGGAGAAGTCGTTGCCCGGGAAGCTCTGCGTGACCGTCTTGCCCACCTGCTCCGAGCCTCCGGTGTCCGCGAACCAGACGGAACCCGTGGGCCCGCAGTGCCCGGCGGTGAGGATGAAGTCCCGTTGCCCGTCGGTCACGTTGAAGCCGGCCGAACAGCGGCCGGCGGTCGACAGGATCGGCAGCGCGCCGTTGAGACGGGGCGTGAAGGTGCCCTCGGTGCGTTCCATACGGACGAACGTGCCGATACCGCCCGCGACCTTTGTCATCCGGGACCAGTCGTCGGCCGAGACGGTGCTGTCCCCTCGTACCACCACCTGGTTGGTCCGGTAGTCCATCGCCCAGGCCGTGCCGGTCACCCGGGGCGCCGAACGCAGCGTAGACGCAGCCGACTTGAGCTCGTTCATGCTGTGCGACACGACCTTCGCCTCGGCGCCCGCCCGCCGGACCTCGGCGGCGGCCTCCTTGTCGGTGACCGCGACGACCGGCCGGCCGTCGTCACCGATCCAGGTGCCCGCCGTGCGGGAGTTCCCGAGCCGCGAGACGAGCGCTGTCCCGGTGTCCGCGGGCTGCGAGGCGTACGTCCGCGGGACGGCGGAGCCGTCGGGAGGCTCGCTCGCCATGGCCCGTGTGACCATCGTGCCTCCGAGGAGGAGTCCGCCGACGGCCGCCAGCCGTGTCACTCGCCGGAGGACCCGTCGTCGTGCGTGCCTCATGCATGGCTCCCGAACCCGAACTCGCGGTGTCAACACCACGGGGCCCTCCGGTCGTTGAGCGCCCACCATCCATACGTGGCCGGAGACCGGCATGTTCACGGCACGAGTGATCTCTCCGAATCCGCCGAGGCCGGAGTCCTCCCCGACGGGCCTCCACCGGCGTCACCGGCGTCAACGTGCGGAGGGGACGCCGGAGTCGACCGGTGTGCCACCCGGCGTCGACCGGAGCCGCGCCCAACTGGGCTCGTCCCCCCAGACGGACGCCGGGTCGACGTAGGGGCGCAGCAGCGCGGTGAGCACGGGATCGCCGCGTCCGTTCAGCTCGTCCGAGGCGATCTTGCGGGCGATGCCGGCGAGGAAGTCGGCGAGCTGCACCCGCGGATCCTCCCGGGCGACCACGAGCCGAAACCCGTCGAGGCCGGCCCCGGCCCGCCGGGCCGTCTCCTCGATCCACGCGATGCGCTCCGGCGTCAGCATGTTCTGCCGGTCGTGCACCAGCCGGACGGACCGGCCGCCCCCGCTCCAGTGCGCGGCCGTGGCGACGATGGCGGGCAGCAGGGGATTGAGGACCGGGATCAGTGTGGGCCCGCCGCTGACGCCCGCCCGGTAGGCGTCGGCGCGGAGCCGGGCGGCCGAGAGACGATCGAGGATGCCCGACACGGGCGTACCGGAATGCGCGCGCCGCAGGCTGTCCACCTCCTGGAAGAAGGCGTCGACGGGCTCCTGCGGCTCGCCGTCGTTCCTGACCCGCAGCAGTTGGTTGGCCGCCGCGAGGAACACCCGCCACCGCTCGTCCCCGAAGGCCCGCCGCCCCTCCCGGAACAGCGTGAGGGCCTGCGCCGATGCGTCGTCGAGCAGCAGGTCGACGGCCCGGTCCACGACGAAGAACGCCTTCTCGGTGAGATGCACGTGCGCGTGCCCGTGGATCGGGCCGGCGGGTGCGAGCAGCCACTCCAGTACGGCCCGGTGCTTCTCCCGCAGCAGATGGTTCGCCTTGTACTCCTCGGCGGGCGAGCGGATCCGGCCCCGGATCTCCTGCACATGCCCGGCGGCGGACTCCACGGACAGCCGCACACTCGCGTGCGCGAACACGTCGGTGTTCCCGCCGGTGAGGTTCTCGCCGTCCGACCCCGACTCGTCGCAGGCGACCTCCAGGACGCCCACCCCGCCGACGGACACCGGACGCGCTGCCCGCACCCCGTCCTCACGATTCCCGGTCACACCACAGCCCCCTATCTTGTGCCCCATGACCAGGATCCCGCACGACTCGTCCGGTGAACCGAATCCCCTGCACGCACTCACCCTCGACCGCCTCCGATGCCGTACGAGCATGAAGTGGCGCACCTACCCCGACGACGTCCTTCCGCTGTGGGTCGCCGAGATGGACGTCCCGCTCGCCGGGGCCGTGGTCCGCGCGGCGACCGACGCCCTCGCACTCGGCGACACCGGCTACCCGGCGGGCACCGCGTACGCCGAGGCGCTCGCCGCCTTCGCCGGGAAGCGGTGGGGCTGGGACGGGCTCGCGGTGGAACGCACCGCGATCGTTCCGGACGTGATGCTCGGGGTGGTCGAAATGATCAGACTGGTCACCGGACCCGGTGACCCGGTCGTCGTCAACCCGCCCGTGTACCCGCCGTTCTTCCAGTTCATCGAGCACATGGACCGGCAGGTGGCCGAAGCCCCGCTCGGCCCGGACGGGCGCCTCGACCTCGGCATCCTGGAGGACACCTTCCGGCAGGCCGTCTCGGGCGGTCGCCGGGCCGCCCACCTCCTGTGCAGCCCGCACAACCCGACCGGCACCGTGCACTCCGCCGACGAACTGGCCGCCGTCGCCGCCCTCGCCGAGCGGTACGGCGTGCGCGTCGTCGCCGACGAGATCCACGCGCCGCTGGTTGCCGGGGGCGTGGACTTCGTGCCCTACCTGAGCGTGCCGGGCGGCGAGCGGGGACTGTCCCTCATGTCGGCGTCCAAGGCGTGGAACCTCGCCGGTCTCAAGGCCGCGCTCGCCGTCGCGGGCCCCGCGGCCGCAGCCGACCTCGCGCGGCTGCCCGAGGAGGTCGGCCACGGCCCGAGCCACGTCGGCGTCATCGCCCACACGGCCGCCCTGCGCGACGGCACCGCCTGGCTGGACGCCCTGCTCAACGGCCTCGACGACAACCGGCTCCTGCTCGCCGACCTGCTGGCCGAACACCTGCCCGCGATCGTGTACCGCCCCGGCGAGGCCACGTACCTGGCCTGGCTCGACTGCCGTGCGCTCGGCCTCGGCGACGATCCGGCGGACGTCTTCCTGCGCCGCGGCCGGGTGGCACTCAGCTCGGGGCTCCCTTTCCGCACCGGCGGGGCCGGTCACGTACGCCTGAATCTGGCGACTTCGCCGGAGATCCTCGAAGAGGGCGTACGGCGGATGGCCGCGGCGCTGACGTGACCACGCGCGGCTGCGGGGGTGCTGCGGATCGCCCGGTGCTGCGCTCCACCTCCTCCCGTCCGGTGCGATTGCCTAGACTGCCCGCCATGGACGACACGGCGCTGGAGCGGCTCGCTGCGGGCAAGTACCTGCTGATCACCAGCTATCGGAAGAACGGCACCGCAGTCGCCACCCCGGTGTGGGTGGTCCGCGACGGGGACGCGCTCGGTGCCTGGTCGGCCGCCGACGCCTGGAAGGTGAAGCGGATCCGGGCGCGTGGTGACGTCCTGGTCGGCCCCTGCGACCTGCGCGGCAACCCGACCGGCGACCAGGTGCCCGCCACCGCCGAGATCTGCGACCCGGAGACGACCGCCCGCTACCGGCGGCTGCTCGCCCGCAAGTACGGCATCCTCGGCCGCCTCACCCTCCTCGGCAGCCGACTGCGCCGCGGACTGGACGGGACCGTCGGGATCCGCGTGACACTCTGACGATCGGGGGCACGGACCACACGGCCCGTGCCCCCGATCGCGAGACGGCTTACGGCGCGTCCAGCACCGTGCCCGTCAGCACCGGACGGCCGGGCAGCGGCTCGGCGTCGAAGTCGGTCAGCGCGAGACGCAGGGACTCGGTCGGCTCGGCCACCTGGTCCCGTACGGTCCGCACGTCGAAGTCGACGCCGGTGCTCCCGGCCGGGATGTCCAGCCACACCCACAGGTCGGCCCCGGACAGCGGGCGCTCCGGGTCGGGCGAGGCACCGGAGTATTCCAGGAGCCACTGCGGGTCCACGTCCTTGGTGGACAACTCGGCACCCTCGGAGACCGGAAGCACCCGCACCGGCTGCCAGATATCCACGGCGGCGGGCTCGGCCAGGGACATCCGCCAGGTCAGCGTCTCCCCTTCGGTCACCCGGTCCACGACCGGCGTCAGGGTGATCACGGGCTCGGGGTCGTCGTTCTCCGCGGTGACGCCACCCCGGTGCGAGCCGACCACCGCGTTGCGTACCGCCTTCACGACGATGTCGTGCTGCACGTCGTAGGAGAACGCCGTGTCGCCCTTCACTTCGACCGGTACGTCGATGGCGTTGCTGCCGGGCCGTACCGTCACCAGCTGGTCCGTGCCGAGGCCGGTGTCCGGGTCGAGGACGTACACGCGGACCTGGCCGCTGCCGCGGCCGGAGATCTCGACCGGGACCCGGTAGGTGCGGGTGCCGGAGTCGCCCTCCTTGACGATCGTGCGGCCGACGTCGACGCGCGGCAGCGCCGCCGCCTGCACCGCCGGAGTACCGGGGGCCCAGCCCCACGCGTCCATCAGCCAGGCCTGCCCGGACTGCGAACGCGGCGTCAGCTCAAGGGACTTGACGTGCTTCAGGTCGAGACCGGCCCGGCTGGCCGCGGCCAGCGGCACGCGGACCTCGCGCGCCCAGTAGGAGGCGGTGCGGTCGCTGCCCGGCAGCCCGTCCACCTGGACCCGGCCGAGCTCGGCCCGGCGACCGGTGGAGTCGGTGACGGAGACGTCGAGCTTCGTGCCGGTCGTGTTAGGCGGCACGAACACCCGCAGCGCCAGGTCCTTGGAACCGGCGAGGGAGAGCGGCGCGGCGGGGCTGACGCGCGCCGCCGTACCCGGCGCCGACCACTTCAGCGCGACCGCGCGGCGGCCGGCCTCCCGTCCCGTGTCCCACCAGGCGAAGTGCGGCGAGGACCCGGCGGCCTCGGGGTCCAGGCAGGCGACGGCCGGGTCGGGGTCGACGGCCGAACACAACCGGGCGCCGGTCACCGTCAACGGGCCGTCCGGCAGGAACCCGGCACTCCGGCGAGCGCCGACCGCGTGGGTCAGGACGCGGGCGGGGTCGGCGGAGGGAGCCCGCTTGCCCGAGCCGTCGAGCAGCGGACGCACACGGTCGTCCCCGCCGACGAACAACCGGGCAGCGGCAGCGATGTAGGTGGCCCCCGCCTGATGCTGCTGGTCGGCGGCCAGCCGGGTCGGGGTACCCGCGGAGCACACCGGGTCCGGCTGTTCCTCGTCCTCCCAGAAGTCGTCCCAGGCGGGCGCCTCGGACTGGCCCGGCGTCCACTCGCTGTTGAAGTAGTTGTGGTTGGCGCCGACCACGTAGACGGCACTGTGCAGCGCGGTGCCCCGACTGATCCCGCGCGTCCCGTCGGCGTACACCTCGCCCTGGAGGTCGGACACGTCGCCGTCGCAGCCCGGCAGGATCGTCACCGACGGCACGTCCGCGACCGGATTCTGGCCGAAGATCGTCGGTCCGATGAGCACCGTGCCGCGCACCTTCCAGCGCACCGGGCCCCGATAGCCGTCCTGGGCCGCGGGCGGCGGGTAGAGGCTGTCCATGGCGGCCCGGTTCACGCCCTCGCCGCCGCGGGAGTGGCCGACGAGCAGGACGCGGGAGAGGTCCGCCTTCGGCGCCTTGCGTACGGCGGCCGGGGCGGTGGACCGGTGGGCGGACCAGCCGGCCCAGCGGGCGAGATGCTGCCGCACCAGGGACGAACGCGCCTGCGCGCCGCCGTCCTCGGCCGTCCAGTCCTGGCCGTTGATGCCGTTCGCGGAGATCGACACCGTCACATAGCCCTGGGAGGCCAGGAGCTTCTGGTCGCGCAGGTAGCCCTTGTGGCTGGGGATCGGCTCGGTGCCGGCCGGGCAGGGCCAGTCACCGGTCACGTCGTCCTCGGCGCCGGGCTTGTAGCAGGTGGAGTGGCGGCCGTGCAGGAACAGTGCGAGCGGGCGACTGCCGGTGGCACCCTGCGGGGCCACCACCTCGGCACGCATCTCGACCGGGGCGGAGAAGCCGGGCAGTTTCACCGGGGCGAGGTCGTATTCGCCGATGACCGTGCGGTACGAGCCCGGTCGCCCGGGGTCGACGCCGCCCGCCGGCAGCGGGGCCGGCGGCTGCGCGGCCGCACGGGAATCCCGCTCGCGGGGCCGGTCGGTGCCACCGGTCGACGTCGTATCCAACCGGCGCCCGCCGGCCAGCACTTGAAGGTCCGTCAGTTGCTCCGAGCGGGCCTCGCCGAGGTCCAGCCGGAACGTCCGGCCGTCCTTGCCGGCCTTCGGAACCCCGAGCAGCCGACCCTCGGCATGGAACTCGACACGAGCGTCTCCCATGGGCACGGGCTTCGGCGCACGCCAGACCAGCTCATGCGCGGCACCCTCCCCGGTGAGCCGCCAGCCCGGCGGGAGCTCGCCGTCGGCTTTCGCGGTCGACGGCCGTGCTTCTGGTGGCTGTTGGGCCTGTGCCGGTCCGGGCGATCCCGCCAGGGCCGCCAGCACCGCCACGGCGGTCACACATATTCGCCGGGCACGGATCAATGGTCCCCTCCTCAAAACCCAAGCGCAGGCGTCCCGTTGGTCCCGGGGGCCTCTCGCGTCACAAAGGACGGGAAGTACAGGGCTGTGGGTTGTCTGTGAAGCGGAACCGACCGGTGCCGAGCGACGCGATCGAGCCACCCGGAACACGGAGGACTAGCCGGACCCAGGGCGGGGGAAGCGCTTTCCATGAGCCGAACCGCCCACCACCGCGCGGCCGTCGTCGGCACCGGCCACCGCGCCCGGATGTTCACCCGGGCCCTCGCCGAACGCCCCCACCACCGCGTCGCCGCCCTCTGCGACCCCAGCCCGACCCGGATGGCCTTCCACAACCGGCTGCTCACCGAGGCCGGCGAACCCGCCGCCACCCAGTGGGAACCCGACCACTTCACCGACATGCTCGCCAAGGAGGACATCGACGAGGTCGTCGTCACCACCGTCGACGCCGAGCACGACCGTTACATCGTCCCGGCCCTGAGGGCCGGCTGCCGGGTGGTCACCGAGAAGCCGATGACCGTCGACGCCGAACGCTGCGCGCGCATCCTCGACACGGTCCGCGCCACCGGCAACACCCTGACCGTCGCTTTCAACTACCGCTTCAACCCGGCCCACGAGAAGGTCCGCGCCCTGCTCGCCGACGGCGCGATCGGCGAGATCCTGTCCGTCCACTTCGAGTGGCTGCTCGACGTACGGCACGGCGCCGACTACTTCCGCCGCTGGCACCGCGAGAAGCGGCACAGCGGCGGCCTCATGGTGCACAAGGCCGGCCACCACTTCGACCTGGTCAACTGGTGGCTCGCCGACCATCCGCAGGAGGTCTTCGGCTACGGACGGCTCGCCTTCTACGGCCGTGAGGCGGGCGAACGCCACGGACTGCGCCGCCACTACGACCGCGCCCACGGCGCCGCCCCGGCCGCGGACGACCCCTTCGCCCTGGACCTCGCGGCCGACGACACCCTGCGCGCCCTCTATCTGGACGCCGAGCAGGACGACGGCTACGTCCGCGACCGCAACGTCTTCGACGGCCCCGTCACCATCGAGGACGACATGGCGGTCCTCGTCCGCTACGCCCGCGGCGCGACGATGACGTACCACCTGACCGCCTACTCCCCGTGGGAGGGCTACCGTGTCATGTTCAACGGCAGCGCCGGCCGGCTGGAGCTCGAGGTGGAGGAGAGCCGTTGGCAGCCTCCTCGGATCCGGATCACCTCCGGCAGCGGCGCGCTGCACGGCGACACGGCCGCCGAGAACGCGGGTGGTGCGCGGCTCACCCTCCGCCCGCTGTGGCGGCCCCCGGTCGACGTCCCGCTCGAAACCGCTCACGAGGCCCACGGCGGGGGTGACCCGCGCATGCTCGACGCGCTCTTCGGGACCGTGGACGAGAGTGCGCCGGCGGACACCGGTGCCGAGGGACACCCCACGGCCACCGAACGCGACGGCGCACTCGCGCTGGCGGTCGGGCTCGCCGCCAACCGGTGCTTCGAATCGGGGCGACCGGTGGGGGTGCGGGAGCTGATACCCGGGGTGTGGGAGCGGTGAGGTGCGGGGCCCGGCGGGTGGTGAGGCCGACTCGGCGGGGGAGGGGTACGGGGTTGTCCAGCCGCCGCCGGCGTCGGTTGCCGTCCCGTCAGCTCCAGGCGCGATAGGGCTCGTCGATCAGCTGGAAGACCGGCTCGCCCCGCACCGGGTCCTTCGCGGTGGAGAGCCGGACCCGGTCCCCGCTGTGGATGCCGACGGGCGGGCCCATGACCCGGCCCCGCACGACGAAGCCCTCGGCCATCTCGATCAGGGACACGTTCCGCGCGGCGGGGGTGTTGCGGTGCACCACCGTGGAGTGACGGACCGTCCCGGCGCCCTCGCTGCGCTCCGTCCGCAGGTCGCTGCCCTGGCAGACCGGACACAGCAGCCGGTGGTACATGGCGGTGCCGCACCAGGTGCAGCGCTGGAAGAGGATGGCGTCCGTGTCCGCGCTCCGGCGATCCGGAGCCCCGGGATCCAGGACGCCCGTCGCGAAGCCCGCTGTCTGACGAACAACGCTTCCTGAGGGGTGGTACACGCTGGTCAACTCCCTGCGCTCGGCCGGAATCCCGCGTGCGCGGGTCACCGTGCACGCACGTGCCCGGTTCGCCGTGCCACCGTGCACGCCAACAGAGTATGGCACTGAGTGCCACTCGTAAAGGCACTCCGTACCCCTGATCTCGGAGCCTGGGTGGACGTCCGTCTCCGGCTGCCGGGTTCAGTCGCGCCCGAGCGTCGTCTCGATCTCCTGGACGACCCGCCACAGGGGTGCCCCGCGCCGGGAGACCACGACCACCACGTCCTCGGGCTGCTCGCCGGCGAGGGACGCGGGAGGGCTGCCGAAGGCGGACTGCACGTATCCGAGGGCCCGGTCGACCGTGGTGTCGGCGTCCGCCTGTCCGTCCGAACGCAGCCAGGAACGCAGCGCGTTGTTGTGTGCCGCGACCACGGCGGCGGCGATCACGTCGGCCTGCAGGGTGCCGTCGCGCCGTTCGGCGAAACGGCCCCGCAGATATTCGGCAAGGGCCCGCTCGTAGCGCCACACCACGGACAGCTCGTACGCGCGCAGGCCCGGCACCTTCTTGGTGAGGCGGTAGCGCTGAACGGAGAACGTCGGGTTCTCGGCGTACATCCGAAGTACCAGCCGAGCCGCGTCGCAGACCCGGCCCACCGGTTCGTCCCCTGCGTCGCCGGCGGCCAGGAACTCCGTCATGTCGGACAGGCATCGCTCGTGGTCGGGGAAGACCACGTCCTCCTTGGAGGGGAAATACCGGAAGAAGGACCGCCGCCCGACCCCGGCCAGCGCCACGATGTCGTCGACCGTGGTCTGCTCGTATCCCCGCTCCAGGAACAGCCGGAAAGCCGCCGCGACCAGCGCGTCCCGCATGGGCGGCTTCGCGGCCGCCGCCTCCGCCTTCTCGCCGCGACGGGGCGCCGCGCTGCTGGAGCTCATGGACGGGAAAGTAGCACCTGACCGGGGCCGATGGCACTCAGTGCATCATTTGGGGGGAACTGAGTGCTCTCTCCCTGCTCACCGTGTTCCCCCGTGCTCGCCGTCCGCGCTGACCGAATCATGCTCCTCCGATCGCGCTGCCCGCCTTCCTTTCCCCGGACACCGGTCGCATACGATCGGCTCCCCGCACCGCCGAGGAGTCCCGCATGCCGTCCGCCCGCCCCCGCGTCCTGTACGTCACCGACCTGGCGTACCAGGCGCGCGGGCGGCGCTACTGCGACGAGGACATCTTCCTCACCTCCCGTCTGCGCGAGGACTTCGACCTGGCCCTGTGCCACCCGCGGGACGCGGCCGCGCTGATGGAAGCCTTCGACGGCGTCGTCGTCCGCAACAGCGGTCCGGTCCTGACCCACCAGGAGGCGTACGAGGCGTTCCGCAAGCGCGCGGTCGCCGCCGGCACCCGCGTCTACAACCAGCTCTCCGGCAAGGCCGACATGGCCGGCAAGCAGTACCTGCTCGACCTGAGCGCCGCCGGGTACCCGGTCATCCCCACCGTCGACCGCCCGGAGGACCTGCACCGACTGCCCGACACGGACCGGTACGTCGTCAAACCCAAGCTCGGCGCCGACTCCCTGGGCCTGCGGATCGTGCCCGCGGCCGGCGTGCGCGACCTGGTCGACGGGGACGTCCTGGTGCAGCCGTGCGTCGACTTCGCCTACGAGGTGTCCTTCTACTACGTGGACCACGACTTCCAGTACGCCCTCTACGCGCCCCGTCCCGACCGGCGCTGGCAGCTGGAACCGTACGAACCCACCTCGGACGACCTCGAGTTCGCCGGGCGGTTCATCGACTGGAACGGCATCGACCACGGCATCCAGCGGGTCGACGCCTGCCGTGCCCCGGGCGGGGGGCTCCTGCTCGTCGAGCTGGAGGACCTCAACCCGTACCTCTCCATGGACGCCCTGAGCGACAAGGACAGGGACGCCTTCGTCCGTGCGATGAAGGCGTCCCTGCACCGGTTCCTCGCCGCGCCACGGCGCGCGGTCACCCCAACGTGAGAAGACGTGGCCGCCACGCCCGCCGATGTGGACCCACGCGGTGCCGGTGAGCGTCTTGGACCCGTCGTCACGACGGAGCCTTCCGGGATGCCTTCGTGCGCGGTGCAGTGGTGGATCGACAGGAGCCGCGGGTACTGAACTCCCGGTGCGGCAGGCGCGTATCACTCCCCGGGGGATGCCGGAGGTCCCTGTGGAAGGGACGGAAGGAGTGCTGTATGCCGACACCGACCGATCGTGGGCAGCCGCCCGAACGACCCGACGACCGGCCCCTCGAACCGGTCCGGGTGCTGCGCCCCCGCAACACCGATGCCCTCGCGGAGCTCATCAGGGAGTTCCGGGAGCAGACCGGGCAGTACCAGGAGCGCACCGGGGACCATGAAACCGGGCAGTACCAAGAGCGCACCGGGGACTACGAAGTGGTGCCCCTGCCGCGTCCCGAGCCGGAGACGCAGGAACTGCCGCCCGTCACGGATTACGGGCAGGTGAAACCCGGCGGCGGTCACCCGGCCGCGAGCGACGGCTACCCGGTACGGGGCGGCGGTCCCGTCGGCCGTGTGCCCGGCCTGCGCCGCACCACCGTCGTGGGCGCCGTGGCAGCGGCGGCCCTGATCGGATTCGGCTGCGCCTTCCTGCTGCCCGACCGGAGCGACGCCAGTGCGGCACAGCCCGCCCTCCCGACGGCGACCACGACCGCTCCCGCCCCCACCGCCTCGGCCGTCACCGACCCCGACGGCCCGGGCACCCTCCGCGAAGGAGCCGCCGGCCCCGAGGTGACCGACCTCCAGCAACGTCTGCTGCGCATCCCGGACGTCTACGACCAGGGCTCGACCAGCGGCAGCTACGACGCCGCCCTGACCGAGGCGGTGGCCCGCTTCCAGCTCTGGTACGGCATCCGCGGCGACGAGACCGGCGTCTACGGCGACGACACGCGACTCGCACTGGAATCCCGTACCGGCGGCGGATGACACGAGGCAGCCCCGGCCGTGCCCCGGGCCCGACCGTGTCCCCGCCCGCACCGTCGGCCCGCCGGTGAAGGCGTGGCACCCCGGATGGCATGGGCAGCTGTGCCGTGGTGAGCTGAAACCGGGGTACCCACCGCGTGACACCCACCGAACGGGAGCGAGGTGAGCATGGCGGGCATCGACGCGTTCGTCGACCGGCTGGACCCGGACATGTGCGTGGTGACCGCCACGGCGAACGGGGAGCGGGCGGGTTGTCTGGTCGGGTTCGCCTCGCAGTGCTCCATCCGGCCGGTGCGGTTCGTGGTGTGGCTGTCCAAGGTGAACCACACCTACCGTGTTGCCCAGGACGCTGAGTTCCTCGCCGTGCATCTGCTCACCCGCGAACAGCGTGAACTGGCCGAGCTGTTCGGCGGGCGCACCGGCGACACGACGGACAAGTTCCAGCACGTCGGCCTGCGGGAGGAGCGCGGCGGGGCGCTCGTACTGGAGGATGCGGCGGCCTGGTTCGTCGGCGAGGTCGTGCTGCGCGCCGACGGGGGCGATCACGTCGGTTTCGTCCTCGATCCGGTGGCAAGCGGCGAGCGCGAGGGGGCTGACGATGGACCGGTGCTGCGGCTCGACGACGCCCGCACCATCGCCCCCGGTCATCCGGTGGACTGACGTTCCGCCCCGCTACTCGAACACCCGGCAACGCGTCGGGAAAGTGGCGTGCGACCACAGAGCAGCTGCCGTCACCATGGGCAGCTCCCGTGCGAGGGACCCCGCACCACCCGAACCGAAGGCCACGCCGATGAGCGGCTCCCGTATCCCGGGCCTGGTACTGCCCACCGTGTTCCTGCTGGCCGTCGTCGTGGGCGCGTTCTGGTACTGGCGACATCGCGGGGACGACTGAGCGAGGGCAGGGCGGCGCCCTCCCCTCGCGGGGCCTTCGCCGCCCCTCATTCCGGTTCGGCGGGCACCCGGATGTCGACGACGCAGACGTCGTCCCGCCGCTCGTCCTCCAGCAGCGCGGCGAGCAACGGGCTCAGGGAGCCGGCCTCGTCCGTGTGATGGGCGAGGACCGCCTCGGCGAGCCGCGCAAGGCCCAGGTCGATGCCCTCCGCGGGCCGCTCGACCAGCCCGTCCGTGTACAGCATGAGCCGGTCTCCGGGCTCCATGCGGCACTCCGCTTCGTGGTAGACCGGCGAGGAACTCGCCCCGATCAGCATCCCGCCCGGGCGGCCCAGATAGCGCACCTCGCCGTCGCGGAGCAGCAACGGCGGCGGATGGCCCGCCTGAGCCCAGACCAGCCGACGCTCACGGGGGTTGTAGCGGGCCAGGACCATGGTCGCGGTGGCGTGGGAGTCACGGGAGTGCAGCAGCAGCGTGTTGAGCCGGGCGAGCGCACCGGTCAGCGACGAGCCGGTGATGACCATGCCCTTGGCGGTGAAGCGCAGCTGCGCCATCGTGGCGACGGCGTCGATGCCGTGCCCGGCGACGTCGCCGACCACGAACAGGGCGTCGCCGTCGGGCAGTTCGATGGCGCTGAACCAGTCGCCGCCGACATGGATCCCCGACTGGGCGGGCAGGTAGGCCACTTCGACGCGCAGGCCCGCCAGCTGAACGGGCCGGGTGGGCAATGGCAGCAGGGCGTGCTGGAGCCGGGCGGCCAGCGTCCGCTCGGCGCGCAGCACGCCGTGCTGGGTCAGGATCTCCTGTTCACTCTCGACGAGGGCGAGTTCCGCGCTGCGCTGCGCGGTGAGGTCCTGCACGAAGCCGTGCACCTCGACGGGCGTGCCGTCGAGGGCCGGCACCGCCTCGGCGACGGCTCGCAGATGGCGGACTCCGTCGGCCGCCCTGATCCGGAACGGGACGTCGAACTGGCGCCTGCCGCGCATGAGCTCCCTGACGGAGCGGGCCAGGACGGGCACGTCCTCGGGCAGCGCCAGGCCCGGGAGGTCGGTGAGGTGGACCGGCCCGCGTGCCGGGTCCCGGTCGAGGATGTCGAAGACCTGGGACGACCAGTCGACCTCGTGCGTGACCAGGTTCCACGTCGCCCAGCCCAGGTTGCCCAGTCGCTGCACGTCCGCCAGCCGCTGCTCCTGCCGGTCCGAGGAGTCCTGCCGGATCCAGGCGAGGAGCAGCCCGCCCCCCAGCCGCGCCGCCCGCACCGCGTACGTCGAGAGCTCCGCGGTACCGGCGTCGACCTGCTGGTGGGCGAACGGCGGGCCCTCGAACGGCTCTCCGGTCGTCAGCGTGCGCAGACACCCGTGCCACAGCTCCTCGCCCGCGATGCCGGGGAAGCACTCCAGGATCCGGTGCCCGACCAGCTCGCGGCCGGTACGGCCGATGATGTCGACCGCGTCGCCCGTTGCCGCGTCGATGCGGTAGTCCTCGACCTCCCCCGTCGGGGCGGTCAGCGGCGCAAGCAGCATCGCCGCGCCCGGCAGCACGTCGAACACCGCCTGGGCGGCACCGTCGGCGGCGTACTCCTCCGGGGCGCCGAACGCCCGAAGCCGGCCGGCGCACAGCCGGGTGACGGCCCGCAGGAGCTGCCGGACCGGTGGGGTGAACGGCCCGTCGCGGCGGCGCAGGAGGCCGATGCAGACCTCGGCCGTGTCCCCGGTCGGTACCGGCAGCCAGGCGCGTGAGCGCCAGCGTTCGGGCGGGTCCCCGATGAGCAGGTACCGCTCCCGGTCCGAGTCGGGGTTCTCCAGCCAGCGCGGCTCCCGCGCGCGGAGCGCGTCCAGGGCGGCGATCCCGGTCAGCGGAGGCACCTGGCGCCACTGGGCGGCCAGGGTGTCCTCGATGCCGGCGTGCCCGACGAGTTCCAGCTCTCCGGTGGGCATGCGCTGAAAGATCATGACCGCGTCGACGCCCACCTCGGGCGCCAGGTGGTCCAGCAGGCACCGGGCGAGATCCTGCGCGGTGCCGACCCGGACCAGGGCCTCGCCGAGCCGGCCGAGCGCGGCGAAGGCGTCGCCCGTACCATCCGTGGCTTTTGCGTCGGGCGTCCCCCTGGTGACCGGCACACCGGGCCCGGGGGCGTTCTCGGACCCGGAGATCACGGGCTCGGGGACGGCGGGCTCGGACTGTGGTGCGGCGTGGTGGAGTGGGGGCACCAGCCCGCCGAGGGTGATCCAGCACTCCTCCAGCAGTGTCCGGTTCCCGGCCTTGGCGCGCTGCTGCAGTTCCTCGTCGGCGGCGTCCGGCGTGCAGCCGGTCAGCGCCATCAGCGCCCCCTTGGCCCGCTCCAGGACGGCCGACATCGCCGCCTGGTCACGCAACCGGTCCATCTCGGCACGCTGCCGGGCAACAACCTTGGCCAGCGCTGCCATGTCGGGCGCGGCTCCGGGCTCGGCGGGGCTGGCGGGCTCGCTCGTCACGGATTGAGCATCGCACATGAGGCGTGCCTCGATCGCTGCCTTGTGGCGGCAGATCGCACGCACCGGTGAAGCGGACGTCGGTGGCCTCGGCGCCACCCGCCGCACCGCCCGTCCGCGCACTCGTCAATGGTCCGGCGGCGGGTACAGCCACAGCCGCAGCAGGCGGCTCAGCGCCGGCATGACCAAGTACGTCAGTACGGGCAGCAGCACCACCGGGAACACCGCGGCGCGCAGCGGCAGGTGCCATGTCGTCGTGTGGGGTGCCACCAGCCACTGGATCAGGAACGTGAACGGATAGGCGCCGAGGAAGGTGGTGAGCACCATCTTCCACCGGGGCGGGGCCTGCACCGTGGTGCCGGGAAGGCCGAACCAGGTCTCCATCCCCGTCGTCGACTGGCGCTCACTGCCGATCTCCGTGGCGATGCCTTCGATCCGCTCGTGCCACGCGGCCCGTTCCTCCGACTCCAGCCAGGCGGCCAGCCGGTGTGGATCGGACCAGCGCAGCACCGCGTGGAAGCGGTGACCGTCCTCAGGGCGCAGCCAGGAGACGCCCTCGTTGCCGGGGAAGCGTCTGGCGCAGCCGCTGATCCCGTGCGTCCACTGCTCGAACTCCTGCTCATGGCCGGGGCGCACCTGCCAGGTGAGGACCGTGGTGACGGGATCGCCCCGCCGTACGTCGGTGGTGCTCATGCTCATCACGTGTGCCACGCATGAGGCGGCTCATGCCGTGAGAAGGTCAGCGCCCGTGCCCGTGCTCGGTCAGAGCCTGGGTGACCGCCCGCACGCTGCGCGCGATGTGCTGCAGCTGCATGACCTCCGCCGCGTACAGCTTGATCGTGTGTTCGATGACCGACTCCGGCAGGCCGAGCCCGGGCAGGTCGGCGCGGGCGGTCTGCAGGGCGGTGCGGGCGACCCGGACCTCGTGCTGGACCTGGATCTGCGCATGCCGGGCGAGCAGCACGGGGTGGCGGATCAGGGCCGGGTAGCTGGCGTAGCGGGACGGCACCAGTTCGCGCAGCCACTTGGCCGCCGAGCGCTCCCAGTCGTAGCTGCCGGGGGTCTTGACCTGGCACGGCCAGTCGGGGCTGATCCGCGTGGTGGTTCGCGTGGTCGTCAGGGGCATGGTCATCGCTCCCGGGTGTGCGGCGTCGTGGGGGGTGATCCGACGGGGTGGGGCGGCCCCGGTCTAGGGGATGACCGGGGCCGCCACGGGCGCTCGCGAAAGCGATGCCCGACCGAACACCCTGGGCGCCGACGCGGGTAGGAGACGGCGGCTTCGGGTGTCGGTGCAAGAGCCCGCAACGACAGGCGGCGCCCGCGCGGCGTGTGGTGCAGCGTGCGCATGGGCGGACCGTCGTCTCTGTGCGGGCGGATGCGGGTGTGGAACGTGTGTCCCGGAATGGCCGGGGGTGCGATCCGTGAGCAGTATTTATATATGCCGTCTGCTTTGCAAGAAGCATGAAAACATTCATGCGCGATATGGGACGGGTGATCCCCTTGTGTCCTGATATGGGGGAGGCGGAGCCAGTCCTGGAGTCAGTCCCGCAGGAAGAACTGGTGCTGGTCGGAAATGTGCTCGTAATCCTCGAGCCGCGCCTGCGTGCGTTCCGGGTCGGCGTCGGTCATGGCCTGCAGCAGCGCGGCGGCCATCACGCCGGGCGCGGCGTAGGAGTCGAAGACCAGACGGGACCCGGTGCCGATGGCGAAGACGACGTCCGCCTCGTCGGCCACCGGCCCGAGCGCCAGGTCGGTGATCAGGGCGACCTTGAGTCCGGCGCTGCGCGCGACCCGTACGGCGGTCAGGGTCTCCTGGGCGTGCCGGGGCATCGAGAACGCCAGCACCCAGGTGCCGCCCGCCTCGCGCGACTGGAGCAGCGCGTCGTAGGCGACGCTGCCGCCCCGGGTCACCAGCCGCACGTCCGGGTGGACCCGGCGTGCCGCATACGCGAAGTACTCGGCCAGGGACGCCGAGATGCGCAGGCCCAGGATGGTCAGCGGGGTCGACCGGGACAGGTTGCGTCCGGCGTCGATCACCTGGTCGGGGTCGCCGAAGTCGCGTCGCAGGTTCTCCAGGTTGTCGATCTCGGCGTCGACCGCCGCCTGGAGTTCGTTGCTGCCGTTCTCCTCCGCCGCGGGGGGACCGCCGGCGAGGGTACCGAGGGCGATCGCCTGGAGCTTCTCCCGTAGCGCGGGGTAACCGCTGAAGCCGACCGCCGCGGCGAAACGCGTCACCGACGGCTGGCTCACGCCGACCCGCTCCGCGAGATCGGTGATCGAAAGGAAGGCCGCCTCGGTGATGTGCTCGATCAGGTACTGGGCGATGCGGCGCTGCCCAGGAGACAGCCGGGGCCGGTCGAACAGGCCCCTGAGCTGGGAAGTCGGGGAGGCCTCCGTCTCCGGTGCGGTCTTCCCCGAGGTGATCGCGGATGCCTGGGCGCGTGCCTGCTGCGGCGATGGCACGGGTGCGCCTTCTTTGTCTCCCACAGTGCCTCAACATAGCTCACGCACCGTGGTGACCAGGGCTTGTGCGAAAGCCCTTGCCGACCGGCCCGGGCGACGGATCGACCCGCCGAGAGGAGGGATACGCGCGCTTCGGACGGGAACCCGCCCCCGCGAAAGCCCCCTCGGCGACGACCGACGGCAACCGACGGCCATCGACCGGCTACGACCTTCGAGACCGGCACACGCAACCAGACCCTTCGGCAGGTGAGAGGCGAATGAGCGCACTCAGCGCGATGGAACAGGCCCTGGAGAACCGGTGGGAGGCGCTGTGGGCGCGGGTCTTCGACAAGGAACCCGTCGAACTCCTCGACGCGATGCGGCGCGAGTGCGACAGCAATGTGGTCGTGTGCAGTGAGACGCGGGTCGTGGTCCCCAACGCCTACGACGTCGAGCTCGCCGACTCCGTGTACGACGAACTCACGCGCCGCGGCACCAACGTCGGCCAGGCGCTCACCGACAGCCTGATGCGGCACGCCGAACACAAGGGTTACGAGTGGGCGGGCCCCCTTGCCGTGCACGTCACCAGGTCGGCGTACGTGCCCAACGGCCGCTACCGCGTGGCCAGCAGCGTGATGACGCACGTGAGCGCCGACGGTTTCCAGTACGCCGCCCACTAGGAGCGGAGGTCAGCGACGATAGATCGTGATCGAATGACCGACCTGGTCGATCGGTCGACTGCTGTCGATCAACTCGGCCAGCCGGCCCTTCGCTTTGGCAACCGCGGAGTCCGACACGACAAGGAGTCCGCGCACCTCACGCCGGGGCACCGTACGCGGATCGGACGCGTCGATACCGTAGAAGGACGGCACTCCGCTTCCCTTGTACACGAGCCAGATCCGCTCGCCCCGGTAGCGCTCGCGCAGCCGGTCGGCGAGCCGGCCGAGGTCCTGGCCCCAGTCGACGTTGGAGTCGTGCAGCCGGAGCCGGGTCCCGGCCGGCCCGCCGAACGCCTCGTTGGAGTACGGCAGATAGCAGGGGAACGTCCGCACGGAGCTGACCGCGACGAACAGCACCAGCGCCCCCGCCACCACCGGCGCCCACCGCCACCGCACGACCAGGACACAGCCCGCCGCCACCGCCAGGAACATCGGGAGGAAGACGGCGTACCGGGTGCCGAAGTCCCTCGCCCCCTCCATGGCCGCCGCCAGCAGCACCGCGGCCGGCAGCAGCAGATAGGGCGCCACGGGCCGCAGCCGCCGCACCGCCACCACCACGACGGCACCGGCCGCCCACAGCGCGAGCATCCCGAGCGGCGTCTTCACCAGCAGCGCGACCGGCAGGTAGTACCAGAGGGACCCGGTGTACACCCGGCCGAAGAGGAAGCCCTCCCACGGACGGTTCTCCAGAGAGAACTGGATGCGCATCCCGTCCCGGTAGGCCTCGGGGAACGGCAGCAGCTCCACCAGCAGCCCCCGCCGCCCGTGCACGACGGGCACATACTGCTGCGGCGACCAGCGCAGCCGTGGATCGACGGCCAGATACGACGCCCATACGACGGCGACGGCCACCAGCGCCACGACGGCGGCGCCCCCGGCCGCCCGGAGCAGCTTCCTGCGCCGCTCCGCCGAATCCGCACCCGAGCACCAGGCGGACACACCGGCCAGCACCAGCAGCACCGGGAACGCCGCCAGCGCGCTCATCTTCGTGGCCAGAGCCGCCCCCAGCGCCACCCCGGCGAGCGGCAGGCACCACCGCGGTCGTCGCCGCGCCCGCCACAGCAGCCACACCGACGTCACAAGGAATCCGGCCAGCGGCACGTCGAGCGTGGCCAGCGAGCCGTGGGCGATGACGTCGGGGGAGAAGGCGTACAACGCCAGAGCCGCCAACCCGCCCCCCGGACCGGCGAGTTCACGTGCGAAGGCGAAGACGACGAGCCCGAACAGCAGCGTCAGCGCGATCACCGGGAGGCGGGCCCACAGCATCAGCTGCCAGGGGTCGTTGCCGGACTCGTACAGCAGGTGCTGTCCGAGGAGGCTCTGGCCGCCGGTGAAGGACGGATCGACGTGCGGGTCGGCCAGCGCCACGCCGACGGCGACGACCAGCTTCCCCAGCGGTGGGTGCTCGGGGTTGAAGCGCAGGCGGTGCTCGTGCAGATAGTCGGCGGCCGTCCCCACGTACACCGGCTCGTCGATGGTCGGGGTCTGCTGGACGGCGGTGGTCACCATCGCCGCGGCCATCTGGGCGAGCAGCACGACCACGAGGAGCGGCACCAGCCACCGCCTGCCGGACCACGGACGCCTCGGCGCCGGGGCGTCGGGAACCTCGGGAAGCGGGGCCGGTTCGAGGACCGGGTGCCGTTCGTGCGTCATCATCCGCCCCGCGGTGACACCGGGCGAGCGGTGGCGGGAGCGATCCAGGGGCGTCTCATGCGCCTACTCTGCATCAGCTCCCGCCACGAAGGGCGTTACCGCTTCAGGAGTCGTACCGACAGACCTTCCGCCGTGTAGACGGGTACGGCCCGCAGCGTGTCGGAGTTCAGCTCGACGCGGTCGAACTGGCCCCGCAGCACCGGGGTGCCGAGCACGCGGACCGTGCTGCCCGCGGCCGGCGGCCTGTTCGCGTCCAGGCTCAGCGACAGCGCGCTGCCCCGGCCGAGCACCGCCCGGCGCGTCACCTCCAGGACCGGCTCCTGGCCCGACCGCAGCGTCACCTCCAGCGTGCCGGACTCCTGGGCATAAGTGCCGTGGACCTGCAGCGACTTGCCCAGCTCCAGCGTCCCGCCGGTCACCCGCACATCACCGTGGCCCAGCGCGTGGGCCGAACCGGCGGCCAGCACACCGTCCTCCAGCACGGTGCCGCCCGTGTACCGGTTGTGGCCCGTCAGGGTCAGTGTGCCCGTGCCGCGCTTGGTGAGGACGCCGTCGCCGTCGATGTCGTTGCGCCAGCTGTCGGCCGCCTTGAAGCCGCCGGCCGCCGCGTCGAGCGTCACGGTCACGTCGGAGTCGAAGGCGCCGTAACCGTCCGCCGCGGCGAACAGGTTCAGGCGGCCCCACTGCTCGAAGCCGTCCAGCAGGACGTACCCCGAGGGCAGCGCGGTCGTCCGCAGCACCTCGCGGCGCTGCGAAGCGTCCAGGTACGGAAGGCGCGTCTCCAACAGCACCTCCGCGCCCTTCGGTACGGTCAGCGGCTCGTTGCGACCGCGCCGGGTCAGCACGTACGTCAACCGGGGCCGCACGGCACGCTCGTTGGCGTCCCGGTCGGCGTACGGGTCGGTGCCGTCCGAGTGGGCGTACGTGTACAGCGTGTCCGCCGTCGTGCCGGTCTGCTCCTGGAAGTACGCCAGCGCCTGGGCCCGTGCCGCCGCCTTGAGGTCCGCGTTCGCCGGGTCGGCCAGGGCGGCGGCGGCCAGGGCGGTGGCCATGATCCGGCCGCCGAGGACGTCGACCGTGGAGTGCATGCCCGACATGATCCGGGTGTGGCTCAGCTCGAAGGCGCGGGTGACCAGCTCCTGGAACCGCTCGGGCACGGCGTACGCGAAGCCCAGGGCCGCCAGATGGAAGGCGTTGGTGTGACCGCTCGGGAAGCCGCCGTCGTCGGTCGCGGACGTGCCGCGCTGCCGCAGCAACTGCGTCACGACGACCACCTTCGAGTCGTACACCGGGAAGCCGAGCGCGTCCTTCGCCCCCGTGTCGACGACCTCGCTGTCCTCGTTCATGCGCCACGGACGCGGGTACTGGAAGGCGTACTTGCCGGGGTTGCCCGAGGCGAACGGGCCGCGCACCGTGTCGACCAGCTTGGCCACCTGGCCGAGCGCCGAGTCGTAGGAGCCCGCGCCGATCGCGGAGCCCGCGGGGGCGCCGGCCGGGACGGCGTCGCTGATGGTGGTGGCGGGCGTGCCCTCGGGGGCCCGGGTGATCGAGGTGACCGCCTTGGCACCCGCCTTGTACAGGTCGGTCAGCGGGCCGAGGCCCGCGATCATCGCGTAACTCTGGTGCTGGCGGTCGTAGACGAACGCCTCCTTCGCCTGCTCCTCCGTGCGCGCGGACGTGATCCGGGCGCAGTAGCCCATGTTGGCGCGCAGCACCTCGGGCATCAGCGGCGTGCCGGTGTTCCAGGCGCCGCCCGTCTTCCACACCTTGGCGAAGCCGCCGAGGACGCGGACCACGGCGTTGGTCTCGGGCGTCAGGTTCGTCAGGACGTTCGTCTTGTAGTCGTCGACGAACGCGGCGAAGGCCGTGGCCGCCTTGGCGTCCGTGGCGGCCAGCCAGGTGGCGAGGGTGGGTGCGGCCAGCACGCCGGCCGAGGCACCCAGGGACGTCTTGAGGAACCCCCTCCGGTTCACGGCGCGTTCACGGACCGACGAGGGGGAGGGGTGCCCGGCTGGTGACGGCATGCGTCTGCCTCTCTTGAGTTCTTCGGCCCTGCGGCCGCGGGAAGGAGGTGGAGCGATCGATCGTGACTCATGGTGCGGCACGTGACGTGTGCGTCGAACGCGCTTTCCCGAGTCCCACGAGCGAAGATCTACGGGCGAGTTGTGTCGGATCAGGGAGGATCCGGCGTACGCCGCATGTCATACGAGTGAACGGGCCATCGCCACCGCTCCCTCGACCGGCGGTGCGTCCAGGGGCCTCGGGCGGGCCCCGGGAACGCTCCTGGCCAGGGATGTCACGAAGGCCTCGTACAGGGCGGGTTGGGCGAGCACGGTGCTGCCGGCGACGACGACGTCCTCGACCGGGATTCCGCGGTCGGCGAGCCGTCGGACGAGCGCGGCCAGGGAGCGGCCGCCCTCGGTGATCACCGTACGGGCGAGGAGGGAGCCGGCCTCGGCGGCGGTGAACACCACGGGTGCGTGCCGGCCCCACTCGGCGGAGACGTCGGTGGCGCGCTCCAGGGCCGCGCCGAGTGCCGGTACCTCGGCGACGCCGAACGCGGCGACCAGGCCCTTGGCGAGTTCGTCGGGGGTCTCGCCGCGGTCGTGGGCCGCCCAGACGGACCGTACGGCCTCGCGGACGAGACCTGCGGAGCCGCCCTCGTCCCCGAGCACCGCGCCCCAGCCGCCGACCTGGACGGGGCTGTTGTCGGCGAGGCGGCCGACCGCGACGGAACCGGTGCCGGCGACCAGGCCGACACCCCGTTCAAGCCCGGCGGCGGGTACGAGGAGTTCGGCGTCGCCCATGACGAGTGCGGGCGCGTCGAAGTGCAGATGCAGGGCGGTGCGTATCTGGTGGCACTGCCGGGGCGTCTCACAGGCGTGGCCGCCCAGGGCGAGGGCGGCAGGGCGCGCGCCCGTCGGCAGTGCCCCGGCTACCAGTGCCGCGACCCAGGCAGCCGCGGCCACGGGGTCGTGCGGCCGCCAGCCGCTGCTCGGGCGGACATGGTCGGCGACCAGGTCGTCCCCCGCGAAGGCGCGGAGATGCGTCTTGGTGCCGCCCACGTCGATACCGACCACGAGAGGGCATGAGGGAAGAGCGTCCTGCACGGATCCTCTTTCGTCGTTGCGCTTGGCTGCGACGGCGGGCGAACCGTGCCTGGGGCAAGGGGAGTTGATGAACTAGGGAAGCCCCGGGACGGGCTTCTGACGGGCACGGCAGGCGAGTACCGTGACGTTCGTTAGGAAGTTAACTAACGAAGTACAGTGCGTGTCAAGAGGCGTCCCGCACCCGACCACCGCAGCGCTCCCACCGGGCCGCGGCGGGGCGGGAACCGCGGGCGCCAGGGCATCCCATCGCCGCATCCCGGGAAGCGATCGCTCCGGGAGTGCGGCCCATGACCCGTGCGGGAGAACTGTGGAACACGACGTGGCGAGAGCCTCTCGCCTGACCGAGAGCGCGAGCGCGGTGTTCGCCGTGCTTGCCGGGGCGGGCACCGCGACCCGGCCGCAGCTCGCGACCCTGGCGGGTCTGTCCAAGCCGACGGTGTCCTCCGCCGTCGCGGAGCTGGAGAGCGCCGGGCTCGCCGCCCACTCCGGCACCGCCTCCAGCGGCACGGGCCGTTCCGCCGCCGTCTACCGCCTCGGCCCCGCCGCCGGTGCCGTACTCGCCGTCGACCTCGGCCCCGCCTTCACGCGGGTACGCGGCTGCGCGCTGGACGGCACCCTGCTCGCCCAGGCCACCGGGACCCGGGAGGAGGCAGCCGGCGTCGTGCGCGAGGCGCTCGTCGCGCTGCCCGCCGGTGCACCGCTGCGCACCGTCGTCGTCGCCGTCGGTGATGTCACCGCACGGGAGGAGGAGGGCGCCCGCATGCGCCCCGCCACGGCCAAGGCCGGCCCTGCCTTCGACGCCATGGCCGTCGCCCTGCCGCCGGGCGTTCCCGTCCACCTCGAGAACAACGTCAACTGCGCCGCCCTCGCCGAACTGCACGAGGGTGCCGCGCGCGGTCGGCGCACCTTCGGCTATCTGCGGATCGGCGTCGGTATCGGCCTCGGCATCGTGGTCGGCGGGCAGGTGCTGAGCGGAGCCAACGGTGCCGCCGGTGAGCTGGCCCGGCTGCCCTACCCCTGGGACGACGGCAGCGAGCCGCGCCATGAGGCCCTGGAGGAGTACATCGGCGCCCGCTCGCTCCTGCGGCGGGCGGCCGAGGTCTGGCCGGACGAGGACCGGCCGTGCCCGCGCACCGCCGAGCAGCTCTTCGCCCTGGCCGGGGAGGGCCGGGCGGCGGCCCTCGCCGTGATCGGCCGCCATGCCGTCGACGTCGGCCGGCTCGCCGCCGCTGTGACCGCCGTACTGGACCCGGGACTGATCGTCCTGGGCGGCAGCACCGGCGCGGACCCGCAGATCCTGCCCGGTGTGCGGGCCGAGCTCGCCCGGCTGAGCTGGCCCACCGAAGTCGTCAGCAGCACGGTCGGCGATCTCGGCACCGTCGTGGGCGCCGCCCGGCTCGCGGTCTCCCGAGGAGTCCAAACCGTGACCGAGGCCGCGGGGGAGAAGGATTGACGGCTTCCGACTCGATCTGCCAATGTCCGGACAAGCGCTTTCTAAGTCGGCCGGGACGCCGACTCCGGGTGAGCCTCCCGCCCGTACTCGAAGTACGGCAGCCGCACGAGGGCGTGCTTGTGCGACGCCGGCCGTCATGGCCGGGGACCCCACCCGTCAAGGCGACGCGGCCGGGCGAGGCCGTGCCCCCGGAAAGCGAAACTTCCTGCAAAATGCACCCGTGCCGCCTTGGCTGGCGCCGTGCTCCGTCCCCTACGAAGACAAGGGATCGAAGATGACCACTTTGGGTGTGCGGCGCTCCCGCCGACTCGGCCGCGGCGGTATGCGCCGCCTGGCTCCCCTCGCTGCCGTTGCCACGGCAGGTGCACTGCTGCTCTCCGCCTGCGGAGGGGGATCCGACTCGGGCGGGACCTCCAAGTCGCTGACGTTCTGGATCTCCACGGTTCCGGGGCAGGACGCGGGCTGGAAGAAGATGGTGGCGCAGTACGAGAAGGAGACCGGCGTCAAGGTCAAGCTCGTCAACATCCCCTACGACGGCTACGCGACGAAGCTGCGCAACTCCGCGCAGGCGAACTCGCTGCCCGACGTGGCGGCAGTGCCGGCGCTGGACCCGATCTGGTCGAACAAGCTGATCGACCTCAGCTCCATCGCCAACAACAAGACCAACGAGATCAACGCCAACTTCGTCGCCAAGGACTCGGCCGGGAAGGTGCTGTCCATCCCCTCGGACGTCACCGCGTCCGGCATGTTCATCAACAAGTCGCTCTTCGAGAAGGCCGGTGTCGACTACCCGACCTCGCCCGACAAGACCTGGACCTGGGACGAGTTCATCAAGGCGGCGAACGAGGTCCGGGAGAAGACCGACGCCAAGTACTCCCTGACCTTCGACCAGTCGCCGTCCCGGCTGCGCGCCATGGTGTACGAGATGGGCGGCAAGTACGTCCACGCCGACGACGCCGGCAAGTTCTCGGTGGACGACGCGACCAAGAAGGCCGTGAAGACCTTCGTCGGATGGAACGACGACAAGACCATGCCGAAGTCGGTGTGGACCAGCGGCGCCGACCCGTCGGCCATGTTCCAGAGCGGTGACGTCGTCGCCTACTGGTCCGGTGTGTGGCAGGTCGCCGCCTACTCGGAGAGCATCACGAAGTTCGAGTGGGCGAGCGTCCCGACTCCCGCCCAGCCGGTGCAGGCCAGTGACGTCAACAGCGGCGGCATGACGGTGGGCTTCAACAACAACGCCGACGCGGCCGCCGCCGCGAAGAAGTTCCTGTCCTGGCTGTACGAGCCCGACCACTACAAGACGCTGTGCGAGACCTCCGGCTTCCTGCCGGTCGAGAGCGGTCTGAACCCGGAGTACCCCTTCAAGTCCGAGGCGGCGCAGGCGGCGTTCAAGCTCTACAACGAGTCCATCCCGCTCTACGACCCGATCTCCGGCTACTTCAACGGCGCGCAGACGAACTGGGTGCTGAAGGGCAAGAGCCTCGCCGACGACCCGACCAAGGCGGAGCTCGGCAAGGCGATCAACGGCGAGCAGTCGGCCGACAAGGCCCTGCAGAACATCGTCGACGGCTACAACACGCAGGTCGGCGGCTGAGCGCAGGCCGACAGGCCCGGGCGGCGGTGTCTCGGCCCCGCCGCCCGGGCCCGTGGACCCCACGTGATGCCGGGCTCATGGCCTGAGCCCACAGGAACCCATTCCACCAGCACGGAGTCAGGAAGATGACAAAACGAGCTTCGGACGTGTCCGTGAGCCCGCCCAGGAGACGAAGCAAGTACACCCTCGCCCCGCTCGTCCTCATCTCGGGCAACGTCGTGCTCTTCGCGCTGTTCTTCGTCTGGCCGGCGGTGATCGGGCTCGTCTACTCCTTCACGAACTACACGGGCGTGGGGGCGTTCCAGTTCGTCGGACTGGACAACTACCAGAAGCTGCTCGGGGACTCGACCTTCTACGCCGCGACGACCCGCACGCTGCTGTACACCGTGCTCTTCGTTCCGCTGAACTTCGTGTTGTCGCTGCTCATCGCCAACGTGCTGGTGAGCAAGAACGCCAAGGGCGCGTCGGTCGCCCGCATCTTCTTCTTCATCCCGTGGCTGCTGTCGCCCATCATCGTGGGTGTCCTGTGGCGGTGGCTGTTCGGTGAGAACTTCGGACTGGTCAACTACTTCATCGAGAAGGTCGGCGGAAGCGCCGTTCCCTGGCAGTCGAACGCGGACCTGTCACTGATCGTGGTCGTGGTGGCGGCGGCCTGGGCCTGGACGGGCTTCTCCATGCTGCTGTTCATCGCGGCGATCAAGAACGTCCCGACGTCGTACTACGAGGCGGCCGCGCTCGACGGCGCCGGTCCGTGGCGCCAGTTCTTCAGTATCACCCTTCCGAGCATCGCCCCCACGTCCTTCATCGTCATCCTGCTCAACACGATCCACGCGATGAAGGAATACGCGGTGTTCGCCTCCCTCAACAACGGTGGACCCGGAACGTCGAACAACCTGCTGGTCCAGTACATCTACCAGACGGGGTTCAAGTCGGGCCAGATCGGCTACGCGAGCGCCGCGTCGTTCGTGCTCATGCTCATCCTGATGGCCGTCGCGATCATCCAGATGATGGTCAACCGGCGGGTGGAGAACCGATGACAACCACAGACACAGTGCGCAAGGCCGACGCCGACTCCGTGCCGGCCGTCCCCAGGAAGCGGCGCCGCGGCGCGGCGAGCGGCGGGCTTCGGCGCGCGATTCCCGCGACGACTCTGCTGTGGGTCCTCGCGGCCCTCTACGGGCTGCCGGTGCTGTGGTTCGTCCTCAGCTCCCTCAAACCGGCGGGAGACCTGTTCTCCCTTCCGCTGACGGTGTTCCCCGACGACCCGACCGTGTCGGGTTACAAGGAAGCGTGGGCGAGCGCCAACTTCTCCGAGTACTTCATCAACACGACCATCGTGTGTGTGATCGCGACGATCCTCACGGTGGGAGTCAGCTGCTGCACCGGGTACGCGCTGGCCAAGTACGACAACAAGTGGCTCAAGGCCTTCTTCCTCTGCATCCTGGCCACCACGATGCTGCCGGCCGAGGTCATGCTCGCCCCGCTGTTCCTGGTGGTCCGCGACCTCGGCTTCTACAACTCGCTCTCCGGCATCATCCTCCCGGCCCTGCTCACCGCGACCGGCTGCTTCATGTTCCGCCAGTTCTTCCTGACGGTCCCCGACGAGCTCATCGAGGCCGCCCGCATCGACGGCGCGCGTGAGCTGTCGATCTTCATGCGGATCATGGTGCCGCTCTCCCGGCCCATCATGCTGACGCTCGCCATCCTGTCGTTCCAGTGGAGGTGGAACGACTACATCTGGCCGCTGCTGATGCTGAACGACCCCGAGAAGTTCACCGTGCAGATCGGCATCCAGAGCCTCGTCGGGGCGCAGAACATCAACTGGTCGGTGCTGCTCGGCGGATCGGTCATCTCCATGGTGCCGCTGATCGTCGTCTTCCTGGTGTTCCAGCGTTACGTCATGAACGCCGACATCAACGCCGGACTGAAGGATTGACCTTGCCCACCCCGCTCGACCACGAGTTCGTCCGCGCGGCGGCCGGCGCGGACGACCGGCCGGCCGCCCCGCCGGCGGCCGGGCCCGCACCCGTCGTGTGATCCCGACAACCCACGGCATGGCCACCTCAGGCATGAAGGGCTGATCCCCGTGCACCTCCCGCACCTCGTCGTGCACCTCCCGCACCAGCGCGGCCCGCTGCACGACCTCCCGGACACCCCGGAGGCGTACGACGCGGTCCTCGCCGACGTCACCGAGCAGGCACTGGCCCGGCTCACGGCGGAGGGCAACCTCGAACACCCCGACTGCGTCGACGACATCGGTGACACCTCCCTCGGCATCACCTCCCTGCTCGCGCTCGCCTGGCAGCGCACCAAGGACCCACGGCTGCCGGAGGCGGTGCGCCGCAGCCTCGCCTTCCACCTCCGCGAGCGGGTGTACACCGAGGACAACCCCGGCTACCCCAACCTGAGGGTGCGCGACTCCGGGCTGCCGTACGCCCGTTACACCCTCGCGCCGGGTGCGCACCCCATCGGCGACTGGCCCAGCACGGTCTGGGCGCTGCTGCAGCTGGTCAACGTGCTCGAGGTGGCCGACGGCCTCCTCGACGACGAACTGCGCTTCGAGCTGGCCGAGTTGGGGCACGGCTACTGGCGCTGGCTGACCGAGGCCACCTTCTTCAACCCGCAGGAGGCGGGCAACCAGGCGATCGGCTGCGTGGTGGGCGGCCTCATGCTGGCGCGCGGTCTGCCCTCCGGGGGAGAGGCGGTCCGCGCACGGGCGCTGGAGCTGTACACCGACGAGATCCGCGCCCACCGGGTCCGCGACCGGGGTGCCCTGCTGCCTCCCGAGCACGGCGGCGCCTACGACAACAACTACGGCCCGATCTCCCTGTCCTTCCTGGCCCAGGCCCACCTGGTCAGCGGCGAGGAGGTCTTCGCCGAGGACGGCGACGCCCTCGCCCGCTACATCGACGCCCGCCTCACGGGCGGAGGCTTCGACAACGGCGGCCCCCGCTACAGCGAGCAGCACTCCGCCTTCGAGTCCGTGCTCGGCCTGCGCTACTTCGGCGCCCGGATCGGCGCCGACCTGGGCCGCTACCGGGGCGACAGCCGCTGGGCCCGGCATGCGGCGCAGGCGGACGGCGGGGTCGACGGCCACTTCGCGTGGATGCTGGTCTGGCAGATTCAGGACACCACGCGCTGGCACCGCGAGCCGTCACAGTCGCCCGCACGGCACCAACTGCGCGCGGGCACGGTCTCGGTGGCCTTCGACGACCGGATGACCCCGGCGGTGGTCGAGGCGGGCGGCACGTACTGCCTGCCCGCCGCCGTCAACCGCCAGCACGGCTTCGGCCCCGTCACCGGCGGCTTCCTGCTCTGCCGCCCCATGGGCGAGGTCCGCGTCCGCGACGTCCGCGCCGACGGCCTGACGGCCAAGCTGGTCACCAAGCCGGTCGTCGGCCGCGACCACGTCCTGCGCCACGTGCGCTCCCTGTACGTCACCGACGGCACGACCCTGTGGACGACGGTCGCCGTCGAACGCCTCGACGGGACGCCGTACCTGCTGGCCGGCCTGCCGTACGCCGAGGACGACGGCGACCGGGTCCGCCGTACGGCCCGCGCGGCCGTGTCCTCGGCGGGCACCCTGCGTCTGACCCACCCCGACGCGCAGGGTGCGGAGCACTTCGACGCCCGCGCGGACCTCACCCAGGAGCAGGCCGCCTTCGCCCTCGCGGAAGACCCGCGCGGCTACGGCAATCCGGACCTGGGCTGGCGGCACCTGGTCAGCTCCACGGCCCTGGAGGCCGGCCCGATCCCGGACGCGCCGGACGACCTGCATGTCTTCGCGGTGCGGTACGGAACCGAGGAGCCGTTCGCGGTGTCGGTCGAGCGGGGCGAGGAAGGGCTGATCGTACGGACGGACGCCTTCACCGCCGTGATCGGGGACGTAGCCGGGGACGCCCACGCGGAGCCGGAGCTGACGCTGCGGCGCTGACCGAGGGGCCGGACGTCAGAAGGTCAGCCCGAGCACTCCCCACCCGCGCCGCGCGGTCTCGTCGACCACCTCGGCCCATTGGCGCACCAGAGCGTCGAACGCGTCGAAGTCCGGGATCCACCCGCTCGGGTGCGAGGCATGGGCGTCGTAGGCCTCGCGGAGCCCTTCCAGCAGGGGTTCGGCCCGCGCCCAGTGGGCGGCGAGCGCCTGCGCCGCGGACGGCGGGCAGGTGAGCAGCCGACGTGGACCGGAGGGTTCGGCATCCGAGGGGAAGAGGCGGCCGTCCGACTCGTCGTCCTCGTCGTCAAGGCCAGGTCCCCACCAGATCAGGCCCTCGAGGAAGCCGTCCAGGGGCTCGCGCAGCGCGGGATCCGCGAACTCCCGGGCCTTGTCCCAGCCGTCCGCCGCCCAGAAATGCGGCTTGTACGAGCCAAGGGTGTCGCGGAACTCGTACCGCCCGCTCCACGGCACCCTCGGCGAGGCGGGAAACACCCAGCCCGCCTCGGGCTCCGGTCGCAGACCGGGATCGTCGCCGGGGTCCATGGCCTCGTACAGGAGGCTCTCCCGCTCATCCGCCGGCGTCCGCTCCAACTGCCCCCAGTCCACCGCCAGAACGGTGATGTCCAACCCCATCCGGCCACCCTACGACGCCCCGCACCACGAGATCCGCCCGCTCCCGCGTCGTCGCGACCAGCTCGGCGTTGCGCTCGTCGCTGCGCAGCACCCACGCCACCGCCTCCTCGTGGCCCTTGCCGAACTCCTCGTGCCGGGCGACCAGTCGTCGTACGCGCTCCTCCTCGTCGAGCTCGCAGAACCACACCTCGTCCAGCTCGGCCCGGACACGCGCCCACGCGCCCGTGTCCAGCAGCAGGTAGTTGCCCTCCGTCACCACCAGCCGGGCGGCGGGCGGCACCGGGATCGCCGCCGCGACCGGCTGCTCCAGCACCCGTTCGAAGCCGGGCGCGTACACGATCTCGTCGTCGGACTCCGGGGAGCGCAGCCGCCGCAGCAGCGCCGCGTACCCCGCCGCGTCGAAGGTGTCGGGCGCACCCTTGCGGTCGCGTCGGCCGAGCCGGTCGAGTTCGACGTCGGCGAGGTGGAAGCCGTCCATGGGGACGTGCGCCACCCACGGGTCGGCGGCTCCGTTGAGCGCCCTTACGAGCTGCTCGGCGAGCGTCGTCTTGCCCGCGCCCGGACTGCCCGCGATGCCGAGCAGCGCCCGGCGTCCGTGGCGGGTGAGGGCGTGGGCGCGGGTGAGGAGGTCGTCGAAGGTCAGCGGCACGCGTCCGAGTGTGTCACCCGGCGCCGAGTCGATGACTTCAGGTACGCAGGGCACTCTGGTCGGGAGGAGAGGAGGGAGCCGACCATGTCCGACGACCAGGCGCAGATCCGCACCTTGATCACCAACTGGGCCGAAGCCGTCCACCGGGGCGACCTCGACGGCGTCCTCGCCGACCATGCCGAGGACCTCGTGATGTTCGACGTACCGCCACCCCACGAGGGCATCCACGGCCTCGCGGCCTACAGCGCGACCTGGCCGCCGTTCTTCGAGTGGCAGGCCCAGGGCGCCTGCTTCGACATCGAGACCCTCGACGTCACCGCCGGCACCGACGTCGCCTACGCCCACGCGCTGCTGCGATGCGCCTCACCGGAGGAACTCGCCGAGCACCCCACCGTGCGCCTGAGGCTGAGCTTCGGCCTGCGCAAGGAGCGGGGCCGCTGGCTGGTCGCCCACGAACACCACTCCTTCCCGCACGACTGACCTCCGGCGCGCAGGAGGGCGTGAGAATGTGACGTGAAACGCGCCCAGTGTGGCGTGCCCCACCCGCTGGAAGCCCTCTCCCGGGGAACCGTGTCCTGTATGACGGAGCTCGGTCTTCCCGCAGACATCCAGGCCTGCCTCTTCGACCTCGACGGTGTGGTCACCAAGACGGCCGTCGTGCACGCGGCCGCCTGGAAGGAGATCTTCGACGCGTTCCTGCGCGCACGCGAGGGCGAGCACTTCCGGCCGTTCGGCGACGCCGACTACGACGAGTACGTCGACGGACGCCCCCGAGCCGACGGCGTCCGCACCTTCCTCGCCTCCCGCGGCATCGAACTGCCCGAAGGCGACTGGGGCGACCCACCGGACGCCCTGACGGTCAATGGCCTGGGCAACCGCAAGAACGGTCTGGTGCTGGAGAAGATCCGCACCGACGGCGTCGAGGCCTACGACGGCACGCTGCGCTACCTCGAGGCGGTCCGCGCGCAGGGCCTGCGCACGGCGATCGTCTCCTCCAGTGCCAACTGCCGCGACGTTCTGCGCGCCATCGACGCCGAGGACTTCTTCGACGTGCGCGTCGACGGCGTGGTGGCCGCCGAGCGGAAACTGCCGGGCAAGCCGCACCCCGACACCTTCCTGGCCGCCGCCCACGACCTGGGCGTCGAGCCCTCGCGCTGTGCCGTCTTCGAGGACGCCCTGGCCGGCATGGACGCGGGCCGCTCCGGTCACTTCGGATACGTCGTCGGCGTCGACCGGGTCGGACAGACCGACGCCCTGTACGCGCACGGAGCGAACCTCGTCGTGAAGGACCTGGCCGAACTGGGAGGCAAGGCGTGATCACCCACAGGGCGTACACCGTCGAACCCTGGGCCGTGCGCGAGACCGCCCTCAACCTCGACGTCCTCGCCCAGAGCGAGTCCGTGTTCGCACTGTCCAACGGCCATGTCGGCTGGCGCGGCAACCTCGACGAGGGCGAACCGCACGGCCTGCCCGGCTCCTACCTCAACGGCGTGCACGAACTGCACCCACTGCCCTACGCCGAGGCCGGCTACGGCTACCCGGAATCCGGCCAGACCGTCATCAACGTCACCAACGGCAAGGTGCTGCGGCTGCTGGTCGACGACGAACCGTTCGACCTGCGCTACGGCCGGCTCGTCGCCCACGAACGAACTCTGGACCTGCGCCGGGGGGTGCTGGAGCGCACCTGCGAGTGGATCTCCCCGGCCGGGTCCCGGGTACGGGTGCGCTCGACGCGGCTGGTCTCCCTCACCCAGCGGGCGATCGCGGCCGTGGCATACGAGGTGGAGCCCGTCGACAGCCGGACGCGCGTGGTGATCCAGTCGGAACTCGTCGCCAACGAGAGCCTGCCCGAGCCGAACGGCGACCCGCGTGCCGCCCGGGCCCTGAAGTCGCCGCTGGAACCCGAGGAGGACTTCGCCGTCGGCTCCCGGCTGCGCCTGGTGCACCGGACCCGCCGCAGCGGCTTCCGGGTGGCCGTGGCCGCCGACCACGTCATCGACGGACCCGAGCGGACCACGACGGACAGCGAGAGCAACGTGGACGTGTCCCGGCTGACCGTCACCTCCGTCCTGGAACCCGGACAGCGGCTGCGCGTCGAGAAGCTCGTCGCCCACGGCTGGTCCGGCGCCCGCTCCCGGCCCGCGATGAGCGACCAGGTCGAGGCGGCGCTGGCGGCCGCCGCGCACAGCGGCTGGCAGGGCCTGCTGGACGAACAGCGGGCCCACCTCGACGACTTCTGGGCCCGTGCCGACGTCGAGGTGGACGGCGACGAGGAGATCCAGCAGGCCGTCCGCTTCGCCCTCTTCCACGTCCTGCAGGCCGGCGCCCGCGCCGAACAACGGGCCATCCCCGCCAAGGGGTTGACCGGCTCCGGCTATGACGGCCATGCCTTCTGGGACACCGAGACCTTCGTCCTGCCGCTGCTCACGTACACCGCGCCCGACTCCGTCGCCGAGGCGTTGCGCTGGCGGCAGAGCACCCTGCCCGCCGCCCGGGAGCGTGCGGCCCAACTCGGCCTCGGCGGCGCGGCGTTCCCCTGGCGGACCATCGAGGGCTCGGAAGGGTCCGCGTACTGGCCCGCCGGCACCGCCGCCTTCCACGTGAACGCCGCCATAGCCGACGCCGTGGTGCGCTACACGGAGGCCACCGGCGACTCCCGCTTCGAACGCGACACCGGCCTCGAACTCCTGGTGGAGACGGCACGCCTGTGGCGCTCGCTCGGCCATCACGACCATCACGGCGTCTTCCACATCGACGGCGTCACCGGCCCCGACGAGTACAGCGCGGTCGCCGACGACAACCTGTACACCAACCTCATGGCCCGGGCGAACCTCCTGTCCGCCGCCGAGGCCTGCGAACGCCACCCGGAAGAGGCGGCCCGCCTCGGTGTCGACGAGGAGGAGAGCGCCGCCTGGCGGGACGCCGCCGATGCCGTCCACATTCCCTACAACGACGAACTCGGCGTCCACGAACAGCATGCCGGTTTCACCCGGTACCAGCGCTGGGACTTCGCCGGCACGAGCGCCGACCAGTACCCGCTGCTCCTGCACTTCCCCTACTTCGACCTCTACCGCAAGCAGGTCGTCAAGCAGGCGGACCTGGTCCTGGCGATGTACATGTGCAGCGGTTGGTTCGAGGAGTTCAACGACGAGGAGCAGATCGCCCGCAACTTCGCCTACTACGAGCCGCTGACCGTACGGGACTCCTCGCTCTCGGCATGCTGCCAGGCGGTCGTCGCCGCCCAGGCCGGCCATCTCGGCCTCGCCTACGAGTACACCGCCGAGGCGGCGCTCATGGACCTCGCCGACCTGGAGCAGAACACCCGCGACGGACTGCACATCGCCTCCCTCGCCGGTACGTGGACGGCCCTGGTCGCCGGGTTCGGCGGCCTGCGCCGCGACGGCGACTCGCTCCGGTTCGCGCCACGCCTGCCCGACAGGTTCAGCCGCCTGGCCTTCACGGTCCAACTCCTGGGCCGCCGCCTGCGTGTGGAGATCGGCCCGGACAAGGCCACGTACACCCTGGTCTCCGGCGACCCCCTGACGATCCGCCACCACGGCAACTCCCTGACCGTGAACGGCGACGGCCCCGTGGTCCGCCCCGTCCCCTTCCAGAAGACGCGCCCCGCCCCCGAACAGCCCCCGCACCGCAGCCCCAACACCCGCTGACCGCACGGGAGTCCAACCGGACGGTCGAGCGGCATCCGCCACACCCGGCGCTGCCCGCGCCCGGCATCACCTTCACGTCGTTCGTGCCGTCCCTGGGGGCTCTCCCTGCTCGCCGAGGTGCGCGACACGACCAGCCGGACCCCGGCCGGCGCCGGCCGGGGCCTCGGCCGGCTGGGCGGTCTGACCTCATCGGCTCGCACGTCCCCGCCGGCGTGCTGCCCGTCGCGGTCGGCCGCCTCAGTGGCGCGGTGGGGCTGTCCGCGGCGACGACCGCGTTCGCCGCGACGCCCGCCGCCGAGGGGCCGGCGGGCGCACTGTTCGTGGCCCGCAGGACGGCCGACCGACCCGCGGGGGAGGGAGCTTCAGGCACCTGGCCGAACTTGATCCTGCACACCGGTCCGAAGAAGGTTAGTTTGGCCATGTTTTCAAGGTTTTCCATGTTCCATGCAGGGGTGAAGGGTGGACGATGGCCCACGGCACGAACGCCATGCTCGCCGGTACGCGACGCGGCGAACCGGCGCCCGTGCCCGGGGCGTCCTGGCGCACGCGCGGCGAGTGGCTGCTCGCGGCCGTGGCCGCAGCCTTCACACTCGCCCAACTGCTCCTCGTCCGCCCGGGCATGGGCCTCGGCTGGGACGAGACGGTGTACGTCAGCCAGGTCGGCACCCAGGCGCCGGCGACCTTCTTCAGCGCACCGCGCGCCCGGGGCGTCTCCCTGCTGGTCGCGCCGATCGCGTCCTGGTCGACCTCCACGGAACTGCTGCGCGTCTACCTCGCCCTGCTCTCCGGCCTG
The DNA here is from genome assembly GCF_001279775.1 of Streptomyces sp. MMG1533. GTDB lineage: Bacteria > Actinomycetota > Actinomycetes > Streptomycetales > Streptomycetaceae > Streptomyces. The sequence goes on from NZ_LGDG01000028.1 coordinate 67,130, forward strand.
GGCCTCTACCTGGCCCTGCGCGTGTGGCGCGGCCTGTTCCCGGCCCGGGTCCTGGCCCTGGCCGGCGCGCTCTTCGCCTCCTTGTGGATCACGCTCTTCTACGGTCCGCAGGCCATGCCCAACTACTGGGTCGCGATCGGCGCCCTGGTCGGCACCGGCTGCTTCCTGCGCGCCCGCGCCGACCGCCTCGACCGGGCAGCACTGTGGGGCGTGGCCGCGGGCGCCGCGCTCATGGCGTGGATGCGGCCCACCGACGCCGTGTGGGTCACGCTGCCGCTGCTCGTCCTCGTGGCGGCGGCCCGCCGGTGGCGGCTCGCGGTCGCGCTCCTCGGCGGCCTCGTCGCGGGCGCGGCGGAGTGGGTGATCGAGGCGTACGCCGGCTTCGGCGGCCTGGGCCGACGGCTGTCCGAGGCCTCCGACATCCAGGGCGGACTCGGATGGCATCTCGCCGTCGACGACCAACTGCGCAGCCTGATCGGACGGACCCTGTGCCGTCCGTGCACCGGACCGATGCCCAACCCGGCGGTCATGTCCTGGTGGTTCGTCCTGCCCCTGCTCGCCGCCGTCGGCCTGGTGGGCGCGGTACGGGCCCGCCGCACCGCGCCCACGCTGCTGCCGCTGGTCTGTGCCACGACGGCCGCCGTGCCGTACCTGTTCATGATCGGATACGCGGCCCCCCGCTTTCTGCTGCCCGCCTACGCGCTGCTCGCGATCCCGGTCGCCGACGCCCTGTTCCACCTGGTCACCACGCCGGCCGGCCGGTGGCGTCCGGTGGCGGCGGCGCTGGTCGCAGTCGGGCTGGCCGGGCATCTGGCGGTGCAGTACGCGGTCCTGGACCACACCGTGGACCGCACCACCGCCGACCACCGCGACTGGGCCCGCACCGCCGCCGACCTGCACCGGCTGGGCGTCCGCCCGCCCTGCCTGCTCACCGGCCTGGAGGCCCTCCCCGTCGGCTACTACACCGGCTGCTCCTCGGCGGCGACACGCGGCCCCAACGCCAACAGCACCCGGGCGGACATCCGGCGCACCGCCAGCCGCATGCCGACCGCCGTCCTCACCCGGCCCGGCGGCACGCCGCCCTCGTACGCCCGCGACTGGGAGACGCACCGATCCGCGGGACTGGACCTGCACATCGCGCCGGCGCCGGACCGCCGGGACGGGCCCGCATGACGTCCGAGCAGATCGCCGGCGCCGGACCGCCGGGACGGACCCGTACGACGTCCGAGCAGACCGCCCTCGCACCCACCCGAAGACGCGCCTGCCGGCACACCGTTCTCGCCGTCACAGTGCTGGTGGTGGCCGTCTGTCTGGCCCTGCGTCACCGGGTCCTGCTGGAGAGCGGCGCCCTGCGGCTCGCCGTGGCCGACCGGGGCTGGCTGCTGGTCGGTGCCACGGCGGCGGGCGCGACCTGGCTGTGTGCGGCGCTCGCCCAACAGGGCGCCGTGACCCGGCGGTTGCCCCCGGGACCTCTCGTGGCCACGCAGTTCGCCGCCTCCGCCGCCAACCACGTCCTGCCCGCCGGGCTCGGCGCGGGCGCGGTGAGCCTGCGCTTCCTCATGCGCTGCGGGATGACGGCCGGCCGCTCGGTGACCGCGGTCGTGGTCAAGGCCGCCGCCGGCGGGATCGCGCGGGGCGCCCTGATCGCCGTACTCGCCACCGCCTGCCCGGGCGTCCTGCGGATCCCGCCCGGCTGGGGCGGATGGGCGGCCGTCGTCGGCACGGTTCTCGGCGCCACCGTCCTGCTGGGCATCCGGCTGTGGCCGCGATGCCGGCGCGCCCTCGGCATGGTGGTGACGGACATCAGGGCCGTCCACGCGCTACCGCGGCGGGCGGCGGCCCTGTGGGGCGGCTCACTGGCGTTCGCCCTGCTGCACGCCCTCGTGCTGATCGCCGTCACCCGAGCCGTCGCGCTGCCGCTGGCCCCGGCCCTGGTGGCCCTGCTCTACCTCGCCGCGAGCTGCGCCGCCGCCCTGCTGCCCACCCCGGGCGGCCTCGGCTCCCTCGACGCCGCGCTCGGCCTCGGCCTCGCCGCCGCCGGAGCACCGCCGGCCGCGGCCGCCTCCGCCGTGCTCGGCTACCGCCTCCTGACCGTGTGGCTCCCGCTGGTCCCGGGACTGCTCGTGCTCGGGATCCTGATCCGGCGCAAGGCGCTGTGAGGCGACCGGCGTTTCCCGTCCGCCCGCATCTGGTAGGAGTCCGATTGTCGGCCGGAGACGAGGGGGAATGCCATGACGTGGAACGAGAACGACGGGCGGTTGGGGGAGGAGTTCTTCACTCCCGGGTCGTCGTCCTTCGCCGAGTTCCTGGCCGCGCACCGCCCGGAACTTCTGAGCACCCGCCGCGTCCTCCCGGACGGCGTGGTCGCCGCACCCGACCAGGTTCCGCACGGCACCACCGTGCTCGCCCTCGCCTACCGCGACGGCGTGATGATCGCCGGCGACCGCCGGGCCACCATGGGCAACCTCATCGCCCAGCGCGACCTGGAGAAGGTGCACCCCGCGGACGACTACTCGGCGGTCGCCTTCGCCGGCACCGTCGGACTCGCGCTGGACATGGTGAAGCTGTACCAGGTCGAGCTGACGCACTTCGAGAAGATCGAGGGCACGCCGATGACCCTCAACGCGAAGGCGCGCCGCCTGGCCGGCATGATCCGGCAGAACCTCGGCCAGGCCATGCAGGGCCTCGCCGTCGTACCGCTCCTCACCGGCTACGACCCTTCCGCCCCCGAGGGGGAGCGGGGCCGCATCTTCAGCTTCGATGTCGCCGGTGGCCTGTACGAGAAGACCGACTTCCACGCCGAGGGCTCCGGATCGCCTTACGCCCGGGGCGCGTTGAAGAAGCTGTTCCACAAGGGCATGGAGCGGCGCGAGGCCGCCCTGGCCGCGCTCCAGGCGCTGTACGACGCGGCCGACGACGACTCCGCGACCGGCGGCCCCGACATCAGCCGCCGGATCTTCCCCATCGTGTCGGTCATCACCGAGGACGGCTTCGAGCGGCTGACCGAACCGGAGACCGAGGAACTGAGCCGGGAGATGGTCGAACAGCGCAGCAGTCGGCCTGACGGACCCAACGCGACGCCGTGACCCGCGGCAGCGCCTGACAGGGAGCTTTCCCCACTCGTGGTGAAGACCTGTCACGGGCTTTACTGCACATGACTTGCAGCTGCCGGAGGATGGCACAAGGCTGCTCGATGCGGCCGTACGACCGAAAGAAAGATCCTCCTCCCGATGACGGCCGCCCCTGACTCCGCTCCGCCCCTCCTCCCCGCGACCGCCCCCGAGAGGGGCCCGGCCCGGCACCGCGTCCGCGGCTCCATGACGCGGCAGGAGTGGATCAGGGTGGGCGGGATGGCCGCCGTGGTGGTGGCCCTGCACGTGATCGGCTGGTTCACGCTGGTCGCGATCGTGGCCCCGCACCACTACAGCATCGGCGAGAAGTCCTTCGGCATCGGGATCGGTGTGACGGCGTACACGCTCGGCATGCGGCACGCCTTCGACGCCGACCACATCGCGGCGATCGACAACACCACCCGCAAGCTGATGGGCGAGGGGCAGCGGCCGCTGTCGGTCGGCTTCTGGTTCTCGCTCGGCCACTCCAGCGTCGTCTTCGCCCTCGCACTGCTGCTCTCGCTCGGTGTGAAGACCCTCGCCGGACCGGTCCGCGACGACGGCTCCGGGCTCCACGACGTCACCGGCCTGATCGGTACGACCGTCTCCGGGACCTTCCTCTACGTCATCGCGGCGATCAACCTGGTCGTCCTGGCCGGCATCTGGAAGGTGTTCCGCCGGATGCGCTCGGGCCGCTACGACGAGGCCGACCTGGAAGAACATCTGAACAACCGCGGCTTCATGAACCGTCTCCTCGGCCGCGTCATGAAGTCGATCAGCAGCCCCGGGCAGATGTACCCGCTCGGCCTGCTCTTCGGCCTCGGGTTCGACACCGCCACCGAGATCGCCCTGCTCGTCCTGGCCGGCTCGGGCGCCGCCTCCGGCCTGCCCTGGTACGCGATCCTGTGCCTGCCCGTCCTGTTCGCCGCCGGGATGTCCCTCCTCGACACGATCGACGGCACCTTCATGAACTTCGCCTACGGCTGGGCCTTCTCCGAACCGGTCCGCAAGGTCTACTACAACCTCACCGTCACCGGCCTGTCCGTCGCCGTGGCCCTCCTCATCGGCACCGTCGAACTCCTCGGCCTCCTGGCGGAGCAACTCCACCTCCACGGCAGCTTCTGGAACTGGATCACCGGCCTCGACCTGAACGTCCTCGGCTTCGTCATCGTCGGCCTGTTCGTCGCCACGTGGATCGTCGCCCTGGTGGTGTGGAAGGTCGGCCGGATCGAGGAGAAGTGGACGGCGGAGCGGGGAGCCGAGTGAGAGAGGCAAGGCAGCCTTCCCGGCGGACAGGAGCGCCCCCGGATGCTGGAGAGCGCGGGCGGGTCTCCGGCCGACCTCCATCGGACGAAGGCTTCCTGAGACCCCTGATGGGAGAACCGGCCGCCCTCACTCCAGTGGCGTAGCGACAGAACGATTCACCAGGTGAAAGGCGGCCGCAGACGATCAACCGCGGTGGCTGAACCGGTCATGCTGGGGCGGCAATCCGACCCCTCCACCGACCAGGAGACCCCCTTGCGTGTTCGTCGTATGGTGACCAGCGCCCTCGGTTCCGCCGCCCTCGTGTTCGCCTCCATGGGCGTGGTGACCACCACCGCGAGCCCCGCGGCCGCCGACCCGTGCGGGTTCTACGAGACCGGCTCGGACGCCTTCTACAACCACTGCACGTCCGACGGTTCACAGGTCGTCATCAAGGTGGAGGTCGCTCTGGCGCCCGACTACGAGCGATGTGTCGGACCCGGCAGGTCCTGGCTCGGGTCCGCGAGCAAGATCAGCGGTGCCCACTACGTCGGCCGTACCTGCTGACGAGCAGTCCCCCCCCGGCAGTGCTCCGTACCGCCCGGCCCCCGGGTGGTACGGAGCACTCCGTGTTTTCCGTGTTTTCCGGCCCGCTCAGGAACGCAGCCTGAACTCCTTGCGCCACTTGACGAGCTGCTTCTCCGGGTCGCCGGTGTACGACCACGGCGTACGCGTGGCCCGGCGCCCCAGCATCTGCAGCAGCGACGCGCCGACGTCCTGGAGTCCCGCGCAACAGGCCGCGTGGGTCAGGTAGTTGACGTCGCGCAGCTCGCCAGGCGCCATCGCGCTGTCCGCCCGGCCCGTGATCCAGCGCTGCCAGGTGCGCCGTATGTCGCTGATCGCGCCGTCGTTGTTCCAGTGCTGGCCGAGGTGCACGGACGTTCTGCCGTCCTGCGCCGCGTCCAGGGAGTGCCGGTACTCCTCGACCCGCGCGTACTGCACCAGCACCGGCAGCGCGCAGCCGGGTGGTCCCACGCCCGCCGCGTCGCGGGCGAAGTCGTACATCAGGCCGTGCGAGCCGTGCCAGCGGGACGAGTAGTAGTGCAGCACCTGGAGGTGCCCCTCCACGCTGTACTGGTCCCGCCCGTGCAACTCGTCCCACCAGCGGGCCAGTTCCTGCCGGCGCACCCCCGACGGGTACAGCCGTGCCACGGAGATCAGCGAGATCCACGGTGTGGGGTCGTCCGGGTACGCCTCGGCGGCCTGCAGGCAGGCCATGACCGCGCTGTCCACGCGACGCCGGTCGATCGGCACGCCCCGGCCCGCGGCGATGGCCAGGTTGAAGGCCCGGGCCGTCTCGGTCGCCGCGTACAGCACCCGAGCGTCGGCGCCGTTCGGCTCTGCGGCCAGCCACGACTCCGCCGTCGAACTGGCGGCGCAGGCCTGCGCGAGCAGCCGGACGCGATGGCCGCGGGCGAGCCATTCCGGGCCGGTGGCGCGCAGCAGTTCGCGCAGTCCCTGCCAGCGGCCGATGACGATGTCGTGCTTGGCGGAGGTGAGGGCGGTGTCCCCGTAGTCGGGATCGAAGTCGGGAGTGAAGCGGTCTCGCGCCATCGGGGTCTCCCTCAGAAGTCGGTGGGCAGACCCTCGTGGACACGGGCGTGCGCGCCGACGCGGTCGTCGGGGACGTAGTCCGTCTCGACGGTACGGGTGGCGTCGAGCCTCTCCGGCCGGTAGTAGTCGCTGCCCTGCCGCCAGTACCAGAGCATCGGGACCAGACCCACGGCCAGTCCGCCGATGCCGATCGCGACCGCGGCGGTGCTCAGGCCGCTCAGCGACTCGACGAACACCCAGAACATGAACAGGGCACCCAGCAGCGGCCACAGCCCGCCGAAGACGAAGTTCGCCGCCGACTTCAGCAGCATCCTGCGATAGGCGACGACCACCGCGAGGCCGGCCAGCCCGTAGTAGACGGCGATCTGGAGACCGATCGCCGAGATGGCGTCGGAGAGGATGTCGCCGACCGTGCCCAGGGCGTTGGAGGCGATCAGCATCACCAGCGCCACCGTGCCGACGACCAGGATCGCGACCCACGGGGTGTTCCAGCGGGGATGGACCCGGCCGAGCGCGGACGGCATCGTACGGTCGCGGCCCATCGCGAACAGCGAGCGCGTGACCTGGATGAGGGTGGTCTCCAGCGTGGCGATGGTGGACAGCATCACCGCCACGACGAGCAGCTTGCCGCCCCAGCCCGGCCAGACCTCCTCGCCGAGCACGGCCAGAACGTTGGCGTCGTTCTCCTCGATCTGCCGCGCGGAGAGGATGACGTTCACCGCGATGGTGAACGCCTCGAACAGCAGGAAGACGATGCCGACACCGATGAGGCCCGCGAGTCCCGTCGTACGACGGCTGTTGCGGGTCTCCTCGCTCAGGTTGCTGGTGACGTCCCAGCCCCAGTAGTAGAACGCGGCGATGAGCGCGCCGGACGCGAAGCCCGACACCCCGTCGAAGTGGCCGAAGCCGAGCCACGACCAGTCGAAGGCGCGGGCGCTGCCGGTGTGGAAGACGGCGAGGGCCGCGAACAGGGCCAGAACGGCCAGCTCCACCCCGGACATGACGAGCTGTGCGCGGACGGTGAGCCGGGCCCCGCCGAGCACGACCAGCAGCATGGCCACGAACCAGGCAGCGCCGACCGCCGTGGACAGCGCGGTGTTCTCCGCGAGTTTCTCGTCGAAAAGGGACAGCGTCATCGAACCGGCGGGCAGCGAACCCGCCACCATGAAGATGGTCGCCGAGACCACCAGCGCCCAGCCGCTGATGAACCCCAGAAAGGGATGGAGGGTGCGCCCCACCCACGAGTAACTGGCGCCCGCGTTCACGTCGATCCGGCCGAGATAGCTGAACGCCAGCGCGATGCCGAGCATGGGGATCGCGCAGTACAGCAGGGCCGCGGGGCTCGCCAGGCCCACCGCGGAGACCAGGACCGCGGTGGTCGCGGCCAGCGAGTAGGCCGGGGCGCTGCCTGCCACGGCCATCACCACCGTGTCGAACGTACCGAGGGCATTGGCCTGCAGCCCTCTGCCCCTGAAATTGCTCATGGTTGCGCTGCTTTCCGTCGTGCACGACGCGAGGACGGCGGGGCCCAGGCGGCGTAAAGGTGGTGGGGGGTGGCTCCGCCCCGGACCGGAGAGGGATGGCCTCGGGTCAGGGGCGGTGAGGAGATGAAAGGGTGGCGGATACCGCGAGGTCGCTGCGTTGTCAGACGGTCACACCGTGTGTGCGTGTGATGATAGCGGCACTCATTGAGCTTTCAAGATTGACCGGGAAGTAACCTCCCGAGGCCGTCGAAAGCCCCACTCCCGTACCTCTTTTGAGGTTGGAGATCCCGTAGCGGGAAACGCGGATCGGGACATCCGATCGAGACGAGCGCGACGCGCGAGGGAGGCGGCGATGGACACGGAGCGGACGAACCCCGAACCGATGGCTGACGACGCGTATCAGCCCACCGGAACCAACGAGGAGCAGGGGGACGCGGCCCCGCTGGACCTGCAGGACGCCGTCGACGAGCGGACGTACGACGAGACCCTCGCGGAGGGCTACTCACCGCCTCAGAAGCCGCTCGGCGTCACCAAGTACGGCACCACCGCCGCCGAACAGCACGACGGCGAGAGTCTCGACCAGCGCCTCGCCCAGGAGGTTCCCGACGAGCCCGGGCCTGTCGGTGACGGTATCGGCGACGCCCCGGACGGAGAGGGCGAACCGGTCGACCCGGAGGCGGGCACCGACCGCGCCGGACGCCTCGTCGCCCCCGACGAGGGGGCCCACGCCGACACCACCAAGGAGGCCGTCGCCTCCGACGTCGGCATCGACGCGGGGGCCGCCGGTGCGGAGGAGGCCGCCGTCCATGTCGTCGAGGACGACACGATCCTTCCCGACGGACCGCAGGACGAACTTCCGTACGACGAGGAGACCTGAGCGGGACGCTCAGTCCCCGATCCGGTCGATGAGACGGAGCTTGTTGGTGGCGTCCAGGGCGGCGACCTTGTAGGACTCCGCGAGCGTCGGGTAGTTGAACACGGCGTCGACCAGGTAGTCGACGGTGCCGCCGCAGCCCATCACGGACTGTCCGATGTGGATGAGCTCGGTGGCGCCGGTGCCGAAGCAGTGCACGCCGAGCAGGGTGCGGTCCTCGGAGGAGACCAGCAGCTTCAGCATGCCGTGCGAGTCGCCCATGATCTGACCGCGGGCCAGTTCCCGGTAGCGGGAGATGCCGACCTCGAACGGCACCCGGTCCTCCGTGAGCTGGTCCTCGGTCCGGCCCACGAAGCTGATCTCGGGGATGGTGTAGATGCCGATCGGCTGGAGGTTGTGCATCCGGGCGACGGGTTCCCCGCACGCGTGGTACGCCGCGGCCCGCCCCTGCTCCATCGAGGTCGCCGCCAGCGCGGGGAAACCGATGACGTCCCCGACGGCATAGATGTGCGGCACCTCGGTGCGGTAGTGCTCGTCCACCGTGATCCGGCCCCGCGCGTCCGCCGACAGCCCCGCCTTGTCGAGGTCCAGGTCGTCGGTGAGGCCCTGCCGGCCCGCCGAGTACATCACCGCGTCGGCCGGGATCTTCTTGCCGCTCTCCAGGGTGGTGAGCGTGCCCCGGGGGTGGCGCTCGACGGCGGCCACCGTCTCCCCGAAACGGAACGTCACCGCCAGGTCCCGCAGGTGGTACTTGAGCGACTCGATCACCTCTACGTCGCACATGTCGAGCATCCCGGCACGCTTCTCGACGACGGTGATCTTGCTGCCGAGCGCCGCGAACATGGACGCGTACTCCATGCCGATGACACCGGCACCGACGATGACCATGGAGCGCGGCACCCGCTCCACGGCGAGCACGTTGTCCGAGTCCATGATCGTCCGCCCGTCGAACTCGACGCTGTCCGGCCGCGCGGGACGGGTGCCGGTGGCGATCACGAAGTGCTCGGCACCGACCAGCCGTTCGTGGCCGGTGACCTCGCGCAGGGCGACGGTGTGGGCGTCGACGAAACGGGCGGTGCCGGCATACAGGGCGACGTTGTTGCGGGACAGCTGGCTGCGGATGACGTCCACCTCACGGCTGACCACGTGCTGGGTGCGGGCGGTCAGGTCGCCGACGGTGATGTCCTCCTTCAGCCGGTAGCTCTGGCCGTACAGATCGCGCTGGGTGAGACCGGTGAGATAGAGCACCGCCTCGCGCAGGGTCTTGGAGGGGATGGTGCCGGTGTGGATGGAGACCCCGCCGACCATGTCGGGGCGGTCGACGACGGCCACCCGGCGGCCCAGCTTGGCCGCGGCGATGGCGGCCTTCTGGCCGCCGGGACCGGATCCGATGACGAGCATGTCGAAGTCGGGCACCCCCGGAGTCTGGCAGTCCCGGTGTCCGCTTCGAAAGAGCGAACGGCCAACTGTCCTGCCGCACGGGGGGACCACGGAGGAGCGGGTGAAGTCCTGGCGGGAGGGCGACAGTTGTGATCACCGCGGGGCGGTCGACCGTAGGACGGCTCGCCTCCCGCAGGCGTCCGGTGCCGCGTGCCCGCCAAGGCCTGTCCGGCGGATCAGGCCGCAGGAAATCGGCGGTGCCTCGTCGACGCCGCAGATCGGCGCGCCAGGCCCCGCGTCTGCGGCATGATCCGCCGGACGGGCCCTAAGGCAGCAGCTTGTCCAGCGCGGCCGGGCCCTCCGCCTCCAGCTTGCGCCGGGCCCATTCCAGGTTGCGCGGGGTGAGGTCCTTGCCCGAGGCGAGCACCACGTCCTCGGGTGACACGTCCGTACCGGTGCGGGCGTGGAGCAGGGCGTCCGGGGTGGCACGGTCCTCGGACGGCCCGGTCGCGTCGGGTTGTGACGTCGGCATGATGTCTGCTCCTCGGATCCGGATCGTTCCTCGGTCCCGGCTTTCCCTCACCGGTCCCGCTATCACCATTCAACGCCCGGGCGCACCCTGCATCCCGAGGGACCGCGGAGTCGTCGTGACGGACCGGTCGGCACCCCGCCCGGCTCGGGATGCCCGGGCGATCACCCCGGCGTCTAATGGGGGTACCGAAGGCTCGGCCGACCAGGAAGACCAGGCCCATGTCACCCACAGACACCAGCGAAGAAGGAGGGGAAACCGCCGCTCCGGGGGTACTGCGGCGGCTGGGGGAGTGGTGCGCGCGGCACTTCGTGATCGTCATCGTGGCCTGGCTCGTGGCCCTGGGGGCGCTGCAGGCCCTGAACCACTCATACGGCGGCACCTACTCCGACAACTTCTCCCTCCCCGGCGTGCAGTCCCAGGAGGGCCTCGACGTCCTGAAGCAGCACGACCCGGCGGCGGGCGGCTACAGCAGCCAGATCGTCCTGCACGACGGGCAGAAAGCCCTGACCTCGCTGAGCTCGCAGATGTCCACGACCGTCGGCGACCTGCAGAAGCTGCCGCACGTCCTGGCCGTCCAGAACCCGTTGTCCGGCCAGGCGTCGAAGGTCGGCCCGATCACGTCGGACGGAAAGACGGCGTACATCACGGTCCGGTTCGACGTACAGCCCTCCACCCTCGGCGACGACTACCTGGACGGCGTGGACGACGCCGTCAAGCCGCTCCGCACGGCCGGTGCCGAGGTCGAGTACGGCGGTCCGCTCGGCGAACTGGCCAGGCCCGCAGCCGACGACCGGGTGAGCGAACTGATCGGCTTCGCGGTGGCGATCGTCGTCCTGCTGGTCGGCTTCGGCAGCGTCATCGCGGCCGGGCTGCCCCTGCTGACCGCCCTGATCAGCGTCATCGGCGGGCTGGCCTGCCTCGGTCTGCTCGCCGCCGCCTTCACCTTCGCCACCGTCTCACCCACCCTGGCCACGATGATCGGGCTCGGCGTCGGCATCGACTACGCCCTGTTCCTGATCACCCGTCACCGGCAGAACCTCATGGACGGCAAGGATCCCGTCCGCTCCGCGGGGCAGGCCGCCGCCACCAGCGGCCGCGCCGTCCTGGTCTCCGGCTGCACGGTGATCGTCGCCCTCGCCGGGTTGTCCGCGTCCGGGGTGTCCTTCATCAGCAAACTCGGGGTGGCCGCCGCCGTGACGGTCGTCTCGGCCGTGCTGGGCGCGTTGACCTTGGTTCCGGCGCTGCTGGGCCTCATCGGCACCCGCATCGACCGGTACCGGGTGAAGCACCCGGTCGCCGAGACCGACGCCGCCGCGGGCGCCGCGTCCCAGGGCACCTGGCACCGCTACGCCCAGCGGGTCGCGCGGCGGCCGTGGCGCTTCCTGGCCGCGGGCGTCACGACCGTCGTCATCCTCGCCATCCCGGTCCTGTCCATCCAGCTCGGCCACATCGGCGACGGTGCCGACCCCACGTCCTTCACCGACCGGCGGGCCTACGACCTGATGACCGACGCCTTCGGGCCGGGCTCCAACGGCCCCCTCACCGTCGTCATCGACCAGACCTCCGCATCGGCGTCACAACGCGACACCCTCACCTCCCAGGCGCAGAAGACCCTCGACTCGGTCGCCGGCGCCTCCACGGTCACCCAGCTGACACCCACCCAGGACGGTGACGTCCTCCTCGCCACGGTCTACTCGAAGGAGTCCCCGCAGAGCGCCACGACCACCGACCTGACCAACCGTCTGGTCGACGACACCCTGCCCGACGCGGTCTCCGGTACGGACGCCAAGGGTTATGTCACCGGGACGACCGCGGCCCAGGTCGACTTCCGGGACATCGTCGCGAGCCGGCTGCCCCTCATCATCGGTGTCGTCGTCGCCCTGTCCTTCCTGATCATCCTCATCGTCTTCCGCGGTCTGCTCGTCGCGCTCAAGGCGGCCGTCCTCAACGTGCTCTCGATCTCCGCCTCGTACGGCGTCGTCGTCGCCGTCTTCCAGTGGGGCTGGGGCGGGCCAGCGCTCGGCGTCTCCGGCAAGGTGCCCATCGAGAGCTACGTGCCGATGATGATGTTCGCGATCATCTTCGGGCTCAGCATGGACTACGAGATCTTCCTGCTCTCCCGCGTCCACGAGGCCTGGCTGCGCACCGCGGACGCCAAGGCATCGGTCGCCCACGCCCTGGAGATCACCGCGCGGGTCATCACCTGCGCCGCGCTGATCATGGTGAGCGTCTTCGCGGCCTTCATCGTCAGCGACAACATCGTGGTGAAGATGCTGGGGCTGGGCCTGGCGGTGAGCGTGCTCATCGACGCCACCGTCGTACGGCTGCTGATGGTCCCCGCGGTGATGACCCTGCTGGGACGGCACGCCTGGTGGACACCCCGCCTGCTGGACCGGTTCCTCCCGCACATCGACACCGAGGGCGAACAGGAGAGCGTCAGTGAGCCTCCGGACGCCTGGGCGCGAGGACGAGCATCGTGACGTCGTCGTTGAGGGCCCTGCTGTACCGGACGAGGTCCGCCCACACGCCCACCGCAAGGGCGCCCGGATCGTCGTGGTCGAGGTCCGTGAGGCGCTCGCTCAGCGGATAGAAGACGCCGGCCGCGTCCCTGGCCTCGCTGACCCCGTCGGAGGCGAGGAAGAGCCGGTCGCCGGGCCGCAGCGGCACCGTGCGGCCGACCGGCGGCACGGCGTCGGACAGTCCGAGACCGAGCGGGCTGCCGGCCGGGACGTCCAGCTCGACGACCCGCCCGTCCCGCAGCAGCAGGGGCGTGGGATGCCCGCACGCCACGATCCGCACCGCCCGCCCGTCCGTGGCGAACTCCAGCAGCACGGCCGTCGCGAACAGCTCGGAGTGCCGTTCGCCCGCCGAGTCCAGCTCGAGTCTGCGGTCCAGCCGGGCGGCCACCGCCTCCGGGTCCGGCTGGTCGAGCACCGCCTCCCGGAACGCCCCCAGCAGTGCGGCGACCGTCGCGACGGCCGACAGCCCGTGCCCCTGCACATCACCCATGACCGCCCGTACGCCGAAGGGCCCCTCCCGCACGTCGAAGAAATCGCCCCCGACCAGCGTCCCGCGCTGCGCCGCCCGATACAGGCCCGCACACCGCACGGGCCCCACACACGGCGGCAGCGGCGGCATCACGGCGTGCTGCGCGGCCTGAGCCACCGCCCGCTCGGTGACCAGCTGGGCGTCCCGATGACTGCGGACGAACGACACGAACACGCTCAGCGCCGCCACGAAGCAGACGGTGAGCAGATCGGTGCTGCCGGGATCGTTCAGGTGAAAGGCCGGCACGAACAGCACCGCCACGACCAGAGCGCCGAGCACTGCCGTCGCCGCCGGCCCGTACGACAGAACGGCGAGCGGCGGGATGGCCCCCAGCATGAACCCGATGTCCAGCGGCTCGGAACTGACCAGGGTCGCCCCGCACACCCCCGCCAGCAGAGCGGCCGGCAGCACCCGCACCCAGCGCGGCGGAGGCGCGCCCCGCAGCCAGCCACGCCGGTCCCGGTCGGGGCGCGACATCCGGCCGCGCACTGTGCTCACACCCCAACGCTCCTACGTCGGCCCCCGCACCGCATGCGGGGGCCGACGGTCGTGCCCATGCCCGGCCCGGGGCCTGTCCGGCGGAGCATGCCGCAGACGCGGGGCTCGCACGCCGATCTGCGGCGTTGTCGTCGGACAGGCCCTAGAACGGCGTGAGCGTCAGCCGTATCCCCGTGGGTGCCGTGTCCTGGATGTACGAGGCGAAGTCGGCCACGTCGTCGAAGGCGAAGCCGTACGCCCTGCCGTCCTCGGTGACCGCGTGCAGCGCCTTCGCGTAGTGGTTGGTGAGCGCGGTGCGGTAGAACGCGGCGGCGTCGGTCGTCGGCTGGGCTGCCGCGCTCAGCAGGGTCGAGCGGTTGAACCCGGCGCCGAGCACGGCGGCGACCGGGCCGGTGGTGCCGTCGTTCGGCGCGGCGAGGTTCCCGTCGCAGAACAGCACGTCCCGGGTGGACGGCCTGGCGAAGGAGACGGATGCGGGCCCCTCGAAGGTCAGCCGGTCGCCGCGCACCCGGCCGGTGAAGGCGCCGGCGTTCGTGGTGACCGTGAGGTCTCTGCCCGTGTACGTGCTCCACACCTCGTCGATGTACGGCGCGAGGTAGTTCTCGGGGAACAGGCCGGCGTCCAGTCCGTGACCGGGTGCGATGACCCGCCGGTCGTCCACGACCAGCGGCGCGAACTCCGCCACCTGCCGTACGGCCGCGAAGGCGTCCGCGCGTCCCGCGGACCGCAGCGTGCCGGTCGTCTGGTCCTTGGCGCCGGTCAGGCGGATGCTCATCGGCACGCTGAACATGTCCACCATCGTGGTGTTGCAGAACATGCCGGAGGAGTTGTGCGTGAACTCGGCACAGTCGTGCAGCACCGGGTAGTTGGGGTCCGAGGTCACCCAGCCGGCCGGATACTGCAGCGCGGCGTTGCCGGCTCCGTCCGTGACGGCCTTGAACTTCAGCTTCTCGCCGAGCGACACATAGATGCGGCCGGACAGGTAGGGGAGCGACAGCCGGGTCTCGCCGCTGCCGGCCAGGCTGATCGCGTAGTCGGTGTAGCCGTCGGCGCCGTTGTCGGACAGGGCGATCGGAGCGACCGTCCCCTCGGGGGTGACGCGCACCTGCCGGCCGTCCAGGTTGCCCACGATGTAGACGTGGACGTTCGTGTTGCCGAAGGAACCGCTGCTGTTGACGATCGTCAACGGGAGGGCGCCGGCGGCTGTTTCGGCGGGAGTGTCCGCGAGGGCGTAAGGGCCCATCGCGGCGACGGCGGGAGCGGCCACCGCGGCTCCGCCGAGGGCGACGAGGAGCTTGCGGCGGCCGAGGTCGCGCTGGTGACGAGGTGTCATGTGGGGGTTCCCCTCTGGTACTTGGGCATGTGCGTGGGCGTTCCCGCACCTGGTGCTGAGAGCGCTCTCATGCCGTGGCCGGGCCCGATGCTACGGACGGCGGCCGTCCGGGCCCAGGGCACGGAGAGCGTTTAATTCGCTCTTAAGGGCCGCTTAATCGGTGTACCGTGAGGCGCCACGCCCGGAGACCGACGGAAGGAGGCGAGTGCCGTGCAGTGCACAACCACCCAGCGCTCCCTTTCCGTTGCCCCGGCGTGCTTCGCCTGACCGGGAGCGCTCCACGCAGCATGCATCCCGGAGGACACACCCATGACCGATCCGGTCATCCGCGCGCTCGACGAGCGCGACGCCCAGCTCTTCGACGCCCTGCCCGACCCGCTCGGCGCACGTGAGGGACACCGGACCACCCGGCACCGCCCCGACTGGAAGCGGGTCGCCCTGCGCGACGGCGCGGTCGTGGCGCGCGGCGCCTGGTGGGGCGGACCCGACGACCCCGAACCCCTCAACATCAACTGGTTCGACGTGGCCGAAGGCGAGGAGGAGGCAGGCGCCGAACTCCTGCGCACCGCCCCCTGGCAGGTCGAACTCGAACTGAACCTGCCCGGGGGCTGGCGCGAGGCACCCGCCCTGCGCGCCGCCGCCGAAACCCGCTTCACCGCCGCCCGCAAGGCCGGATACGAACTCCTGGTGGAACGCTTCCTGTACCGGTGGACACCGGAGTGCGGCCTGCCCGAACGGCCCGGCCGTCTCGTCTTCCGCCCCGAACCGGACGACGAGGTCTTCCGCGACGCCCTGCGCCGCATCCACTCCGTCACCCTGGACGTCCACGCCCTGCGGGCCATCGAGGAGGGCGGAGTCGACCAGGCGGCCCAGGAGGAACTCGACTTCTTCCACTGGTGCCCGTCGCCTCGGGAGTGGTGGCAGGTGGCTTACACCCGGCAGGGAGACCCGGTGGGCATCCACATTCCGACGCACAACCCGTCGGGCCCCTGCATCGGCTTCATCGGGGTCCTGCCGGAGCAGCGAGGACGGGGCTACGCCTACGACCTCCTGGCGGAGTGCACCCACTTCCTGGTCGAGCGGGGCGCGGAGTTCGTCACGGCCGCCACGGACCAGGGCAACTTCCCGATGGCCGCCAACTTCGCCAAGGCGAACTACCCCGTCGTACGGGAACGCATCAACTTCCAGGCGCCCCGCATCGGTTGAACCGGCTGAACTGGTTGAACTGGTTGAACCGGTTGAGGTCTTCCCGGCGCCGGCAGACGGTTCGGGCCGTCTGTCAGTGCCGGGTGGCATGCTGATCGCCGGGTGGATCGGCAGTGGGCGACGGAGGCGCGGTGGGGTTCGACGGCGAGGTCTGGCGGGTGCGCAGCGGCGACGTGGCGGTCGGGGAGATCGTGATCGACGACGTCGACTTTCCGTGGCTCGCGGGCCGGTTCACGGCCGGTCCGGCGTACGCCGCGGTCCAGGAGCTGTTCGCCCGCGAACTCGCCCTGGCGGACCGGGACGACGAGGACCACTGGAAGGAGTGGGAGGCGGCCTACGACGAGGTCCGGCGCCGCGTGTCGCTGTCCGCGCCAGACGGCCCGGTCCCCGAGTTCCTGCTGCACATCGAGGGCGACCGGGCCTGGTTCCGGTGGAGCGACGAGCCGTTCGACGACGAGGGGTGAGCGAGAGGCCCGGGGGTGGGTCAGCCGGCGTCCACCAGGCTCTCGGCCGCCGCGAGGATCTCGGTGACCCGCAGTCCGAAGCGGGCGTCGCAGGCGTGCGGACGGCCGGTGCGGGCGGATTCGAGCAGGGCGTCCGCAGCACGGGAGAAGGCGGTGAGGACTCCCTCGGAGCTCTCCGGAAACAGCGTCACCCCGGCCTCGCCCCTCAGCTCCACGACGGCTCCCGCCGCCGCGGGCGGTGCGGTGAGGCTCAGCGTCAGTGTGCTCGACGCGCCGCCCACGTGGTCGAGGACCAGGTGCACGGTGTCACCCGGGCCGTGCGCGGCCGCCGCCACCCGCCTGACGTCGCCGAGCACCGGCAACAGCACCGACAGCGCATGCGGGCCCACGTCCCACAGGGCGCCCTTCTCACGCCGCCACGGCGAGTCGGCGAAGGGGCTGTCACCGGTGAACACCGAGCCCAGCCACTCGGCCCGTCCGGTGAACCAGCCCTCCGCGCCCGCCTGTTCGGCGATCCACGTCTCGGTCTCCGACTGGAAGCGCGTGGTGAAGAAGACGACCGAGGCGACACCGGCCGCCTCGACGGCCTCGACCACGGCCCGACCCTCGTCCACGGTCGCGGCGAGCGGCTTGTCCAGCAGCAGATGACACCCGGCCCGCGCGGCCCGCACCGCGAGCTCCGCCTGTACGGCCGGGGGCAGGGCCACGGCCACGGCGTCCACGTCGGTGAACAGCGCGTCGACATCGTCGTAGGCACGCGTGCCGTACAGGTCGGCCAGCTCCTTGGCCGCGTCCGTGCGACGGCCCCACACCCCGACGAAGTCCAGCCCGTCGTGCCCGCCGAGAGCGGGGGCGTGGGCCATCCGGGCCCAGGGACCGGTACCGAGCAGTCCGATGCGCATGCCGCCGCCTCTCAACGCCGTACCACCTGGTGACGACCGGTGCCGGATGGCCGCCCGGTCGGGTGTGAGCGTGTCACACCGACCGGGCGGACGCGCAAGCCCCCCGAGGCCCGGCATGACGGTGGGCCGGGGCGGCGTCACGAGACCGGTGACATTGCCGGTCCCCGCTCCAGGGGCGCCCGCCGACAGTGGCACGACCACCAGTCGGCAACTTTCGGCGGGAAGTTCACGAGCAGGTGGACGTGGTTGTTCTCGCCGTTGAAGTCGACCAGCTCGCATTCGAAGCCGGCGCAGACGGCCCGCATGATCTCTTCCATGCGCGTCAGGTGGGCGTCCTTGCAAACCTTGTGCCGGTACCTCGTCACGAAAACCAAGTGGGCGTGAAGGACGAAAGCACAGTGCCGACCAGTACGGATGCTCTGATGCTCAGCCATAAACCAACTGCAGTAGCGTGCAGGTAAGACCGGTACTCGTACCGGCCCAGCGCGGTGAAGCAGGAACCCACCGAGACGGTCAGCCGACCGTGGTAGGAATCCCCGGGCTTTAGCCCGGGGAGCGGAAGTCAAGAGCAGTTCCTGTGCCCGCTGCCCCGGCCGAGCCTGACGATCGAGGAGTACCGCGGCAACTGCCCGCACGGCACCTGACGGCGCCGACGGCATTGTGCCGGTGCACGGGCCCCAGCCCGGAACGCTGGGCACCGGCACAAGCCGTCCACCCGTTCGGACGTGCGGCTTCCGCCTCTCATTACGGCTGAGTAACGTCGCGGGAATGACCGGACCCAGGACCGTGCCGACGACGGACGGACCGAACCGGGCGGAGCGGTGCACCGCCGCGGCCGAGCAGGCGCTGCTCGCCGGCCGCCCGCACCAGGCGCTCCGGCTCCTCGCCGCGACGGGCGGCGCCGCGGCACCGGCCGCGCTGCGCGGCCGCACCGAGCTGGTGCGAGGGCTGGTCCAGTTGCACGACGGCCCCGTCGGTGACGCCCACGCGTCCCTCCTGCTGGCCGCCGCCCTGTTCGGCACCGACGCGCCCGAGCGGTCCGCCCGTGCCTCTCTCGCCGCCGCGGACGCGGCGTGGGCGGCGGGCGACCGGACGGCCTGCCTCAGGGCGCTCGCATACGAGGCCGCCGACGGCGACACCACCCGGGTCCTCCCGCCGGCGAGCGCGGCTGTGCCACAGGGGCGCGGCGCGTACGACCCGGTGCACGACCATGCCCTCGGCCTGCGCGCCGTACTGGAGGCACGCCTGGACCGGGCGGCCGTACCGCTGCGACGGGTGGTGGAGAACGCCCGCACCGGCGGGAAGCCGGACGGACTGCTGCGGTCTGCGGCCGCGGCACTCCTGCTCGGAGACCCGGCCGCGGCCCGCCGGGCCGGCGCCCGGGCCCTGGCCGCGGCCCGGAACCGGGGCGCGGTGGCGCTCGTGCCGCAGGCCCTGGAGTACCTGGCCTACGCCGAACTGCGCGCGGGACGGCACGCCCAGGCCCGCACGCACGCCGGACAAGGTCTGCGCGCCTGCCTACGCCGAACTGCGCGCGGGACGGCACGCCCAGGCCCGCACGCACGCCGGACAAGGTCTGCGCGCCGCTCTTCGGGCGGGACAGCGCAACACCGCGGCCCACCACCACGCCGTGCTTGCCCTGGCCGCGTCGATCGAAGGGGACACGACCACGGTCGCCGGGCATGTTACGGCCGCGCTGACGACCGCCCGTCGGCACGGACTGGCCCAGGCGGCCACCGTGGTCCAGTGGGCGGCAGCCCGCGCCGACCTCGGACGCGGCCGCCCGCTCGACGCTGCCGACCGGCTCGGCCCGCTGGTGCATCCAGGCCCCCGGCGCGGCCACTTCGCGGTGTGGATGCTCGCCGTGCCCTGTTACGTGGAGGCCACCGTGCTCGCCGGGCGCCCCGACGACACCCGGACGGTCGTCGAGGAGTTCGCCCTGTGGGCGGCCTTCGGCGCCGATCCGCAGGCCCCCGCCCAGCTGGCCCGCTGCCGCGCCCTGCTCGCCGTGCCGGAGGGGCCGACGCGCTCTACCGCCGGGCCCTGACCCTGCACGACGAGGCCGGCGGCGACTTCGAACGGGCCCGGACCGATCTTCTGTACGGGAAATGGCTGCGCCGACGCCGCCGACTGCGCGAGGCGCGCGACCGCCTCGGGGCCGCCCTCGTCGGGTTCGACCGCTGCGGTGCCCGGGTGTGGGCGCAGCAGACCGGCGCGGAGTTACGGGCGAACGGGACGGCGCCCTGTCCGACCGGGACCGACGCCCTGTCCCGCCTGACACCGCAGCAGCTGCGCATCGCGCGCCATGTGGCCGAGGGTGCCACCAACCGGGAGGTGGCGCTGCGGCTGGCCGTGAGCACCCGCACGGTCGACTACCACCTGCGCAACGTCTTCGCCGCCCTCGGCCTGCGCTCCCGGGTCGAACTGGCGCGCATGGTCGACCGGACGGAACAGACTGGTGCACGACCCTAGGGACCGACCGGACGGTATGTCATCCTTCGAGGCAGGACGACTCGGGTGGCAGGCGTCGCGGGACGGGCCGTGGACCGGCAGTGGGTCCGCCCCGGGCGCGGTGCCACGCCGCCGAACGTGCGGGAGGACCGTGATGCACCACGCCCTACGGCCACGAACAGCGCTCCGCCCAGGACCGGTGCCGGCCGCTCCACAGCCGCGGACGCGTCGCGTGCGGTCGTTGATCGACGCCGACGCCCTGCACGTCCTGCACCGCGCCGCCCGGGTGCTGCTGGACGACCTGCCCGACCTGACCGACCGGCTGGTGGCCGTCCTGCAGGACCAGGAGCCGGCCTACCGGGCCGCACTGGAGGGCGACCCCGTCGGGACCTGGCAGGAGGTGCACCGGTCGCTGCGGCACAGCGTGACCTCGCTGCTGGACCCGCGCAGCGCCAGGGACGCGGCCCGCCGCTGCTCCTGGAAGATCGGCGCCACCCGAGCCGAACAGGGGCTGCCGCTGGACGCCCTGTTGCACGCCTTCCGCCTCGGCGGATCGCTGGTGTGGCAGGGGCTGGTGGAGGAAACCTCCCGGACCGCTCCCGAGGACGTACGCCTCCTCGTCCATGTGGCGTCCGACGTCTGGAACTTCGTCGACGAGCACTGCAGCCTCGTCGCGGACGCCTACCGGCAGGTCGAGCGGCAGCTGACCTGGCGGCGCGAGAACCGGGTACGGCTGCTGGCCGCCGCCCTGCTCGACGGCACCAGCCGCATCGCCGACCTGCCCGAGACCGCCCAGGTGCTGGACCTGCCCGAACACGGGCGGTACGCCGTCGTCGCCGTCGCCGGTGAGGACCCCACCGGATGTGCCGCCGCCCGGGCCGCGGCCGTACCGGACGGCCTGCGCGTCCACTGGCACACCGGCGTGGAGGCGGACTACGGAATCGTCCTGGTCGGCAGCGGCGAACCGCCGGAGCCGGCGCCCCGGCCGGACGGTCCCGCGGCGCGGGCGAGGATCGGCGTCGGCGGCGTCGTCGAGGGGCTGGCCGGCGTCGGCGACGCCCGCGGACAGGCCGACACCGCGCTCGGCATCTGTCCCGCGGACGGCGGCGCGATCCGGCTGACCGAACATCTCCCCGCCGCCCTCGTCCTCTCCAGTCCGGAGCTCGGCAGGGCTCTCGCCGAACGGGTACTCGGCCCGCTGCTGCGCCTGGAGCCGGGGGACCGGGAAGTGCTGCTGGAGACCCTGGTCACCTGGCTGGCCTGCGACGGCTCCGCGCAGCGGGCCGGCGAGCGGCTCTACTGCCACCGCAACACCGTGCTGAACCGGCTGCGCCGCTGTGAGCATCTGACGGGACGTTCGCTGGCCCGCCCCACGGACGTGGTGGAGATCAGCCTCGCCCTCACCGCAGGCCGGCTGCTGCGCGACTGAGGACATCCGCCGTCCCCGTACCTCCTGGGCATCCGCACAGGCTCACCGGGCGGGCACTGGGACGGCGCAGCGACCGCGCCCCGAGCCCTGTACCGGCGGCCGACGCCCGTGCTGTCGTGAGCTCCCCTTCCCCCGCAGCCCGTGCCGCCCGGCACGGATACGAGGAGCCGCGATGCCCGCAAGCCCACCGGACGAGGAACCCGCCCTGCACGTCGAGGCTCTCGACGTCGCCTACGGCCGGGCCCTGTCCGCCCTCCGCTCGGTGTCACTGACCGTGCCGCACGGCGGCGTCGTCACCCTGCTCGGCGCCAACGGCGCCGGCAAGACGACCCTGCTGCGCGCCGTGTCGGGGACCCTGCGGCTGCACCGCGGAGCGATCATCGGCGGCCGGATCCGCTACGGCGACACCGAGCTCGACGGCCGGGACCCCGTCGCCGCGGTCCGCGCCGGGGTCGTCCAGGTACCCGAGGGCAGGCGCGTGTTCGCCGGACTCACCGTCGACGAGAACCTGCGCAGCGGCGGCCTCGGCCTCGGCCGGCGCAGCCCGGTACTCGTCCGCGAGGGCCGGGACCGGGTGTTCGCCCTCTTTCCCCGGCTCGCCGAACGCACCCGGCAGGCCGCCGGTCTGTTGTCCGGGGGAGAACAGCAGATGCTGGCCATCGGCCGCGCCCTGATGGCGGCCCCCCGTCTGCTTCTGCTCGACGAACCCTCGCTGGGCCTCGCCCCGAAGATGGTGTACCGGATCGCCGAGGTGGTCCGCGAGATCAACGCCCAGGGCACGGCCGTCCTGCTGGTCGAGCAGAACGCCGGCATGGCCCTGTCGCTCGCGGACCACGCCCACGTCCTGGAGGTGGGAGAGATCCGGCTGTCCGGGCCGGCGGACGAACTCGCCCGCACCGACGCGGTGCGCCGCCTCTACCTCGGCGAAGAGACCGGAACCGACCGCCCGTCAAGCGCCGGCCAGGGGGTCGCGTGAGCACCTCCGCCCAGCACCGCGAGGCCGCCGAGCCGCCCGAGCTGCGGGTACGGGACGTCACCGTGCGCTTCGCCGGACTCACCGCGCTCGACAACGTGTCCTTCACCGTCGCCCCCGGGTCGGTGCACGCGCTCATCGGACCCAACGGGGCCGGCAAGTCCACCTGCTTCAACGTCCTGTCCGGCCTGTGCCGGCCCGCCGCCGGCACCGTCCGGCTCGGCGACGCGGAACTGACCCGGCTCGCCCTGCACCGCATCGCCGCCCTCGGCGTGGCACGGACGTTCCAGAACATCGTCACCACCGAGGGAACCGTCGCCGACAACCTCATGCTCGGTCGGCACGTGCACTCCCGCGCCGGCTTCACGGCCAGCGCCCTGCGCCTGCCGCGGGCCGTGCGCGAACAGCGCGAGCACCTCGCCAAGGCCCGCGAGATCGCCGAACTCACCGGCCTGGAAGGCCACTTCGACACACCGGTCGCACTGCTGTCGTACGGCGACCGCAAGCGGGTGGAGTTCGCCCGCGCCCTGTGCCTGGAGCCGAGCGTGCTGCTGCTCGACGAACCCGTGGCCGGCATGAACGCCGCCGAACGCGCCCGCACCGCCGAGACCGTCCGGGACGTCCGTGCCGAGCTCGGCCTGTCCGTCGTCCTCGTGGAGCACGACATGGGCCTGGTCATGCGCCTCGCCGACGAGGTCACCGTGCTCGACTTCGGCCGCCGCATCGCCCACGGAACGCCCGACGAGGTCCGCAGCGACCCCGAGGTGCTGCGCGCCTACCTCGGCACCGAAGCCCCACAGAAAGACATGGCATGACCGGACTCCTCGACAACCTCCTCAGCGGCCTGGCCCTCGGCTCGGTCTACGCCCTCGTGGCCCTCGGCTTCGTCGTCATCTTCAAGGCGTCGGGCGTGCTGAACTTCGCCCACGGCTCCCTGCTCCTGCTCGGCGGCTACCTCACCGCCGTCCTGCACGACGACCTCGGCTTCGCCGGCGCCCTGGCCCTCTCCGTGCTGGTGACGGCGGCAGTCGCAGGAGCACTCGACCGCTTCCTGCTGCAGCGCGGCGAGCCCGATCCGCACGCCGCCCATGTGCAGACCATCGTGACCATCGGCGTCGACATCGTGCTCGTCACCGACCTGTCCCGGCGCATCGGCGGCGACCTGCTGTCCCTGGGCGACCCCTGGGGCGACTCGGTGCACGACCTGGGCCCGGTGACCGTCGCCGACAGCAGGCTGGCCGCGATCGTCGTGTCCGCCGTGGTCATCGGCGCGGTCTTCGCCCTCTTCCGGTTCACCGCCTGGGGACTGTCCCTGCGGGCGGCGGCCGAGGACCTGGAGGCGGCCGCCCTCATGGGCGTACGGCTGGTACGGGTGCGCACCCTCGCCTGGTGCCTGGCGGGCGCCCTCGCCGCCCTCGCCGCGGTCTTCTTCGTCGCGTTCCCGGCGCCCGGACTGGAGCGCACCACCGGCCAGATCGCCCTCAAGGCCTTCCCGGCCGCGATCCTCGGCGGCATGACCTCGCCGGGCGGTGCCCTCGCCGGCAGCGTGGTGATCGGTCTGACCGAGGCCTTCGTCGTGGGTTACCAGTCCGAACTGCACGTCCTGGGCGAGGGGTTCGGCGACGTCGCCCCGTACGCCGTGATGGTGCTGGTGCTCCTCGTACGGCCCACCGGACTGTTCGGCGCGAAGGGAGCGGCACGTGTCTGAACCCACTGTCCGCACCCGGGCGCTGCACTGGGGGAGGAGAGGCCTTCCCGTCGTCCTGCTGTGCGTCCTGCCCTTCTACCTGGACGCCTTCTGGCTGCGCATCGGCCTGTTCTCCCTGGCGGCCGCCATCGGCGCCGTCGGGCTCGGCCTGCTGACCGGCACCGCGGGACAACTCTCCCTCGGCCACGCCTTCTTCCTGGCTGTGGGGGCGTACGGATACGTCTGGCTGGCGGGCGAGCCCGGACCGGGGCTCCCGCCCGCGCTCGCCCTCGTCCTGGCGGTGCTCCTCGCCGGAGCGGCGGGCGGACTGTTCAGCCCCGTCGCCGGCCGGGTGCGCGGCATCTACCTGGGCGTCGCCACGCTCGCGCTCGTCTTCCTGGGCCACCACGTCCTGCTCACCGCGGACTCCGTCACCGGCGGCTTCAACGGACGCTCGGTCCCGCCGCTGCCGGGCTTCACCGACGGGGATCCCCAACTGGTCCTGCTGGGCGTGCCGTTCGGTGCCGCGGAACGGCTGTGGTACCTCGGCCTGGCGCTGTTCGCCCTCACCTGGTTCACGGCGCGCGGCCTGCTGCGCGGGCGCCCCGGCCGTGCGCTGGCGGCGCTGCGCGACAGCGAGACGGCGGCCGCGGTGATGGGCGTGCACGTGTCCCGGTACCGCTCGGCGGCCTTCGTCGTGTCCTCGATGTACGCGGGCCTGGCCGGAGTGCTGCTGGCACTCGCCTTCCGCCGTGTCGTGCCCGACTACTTCGCCCTGGCGCTGTCCGTCGACTACCTCGCGATGATCGTCGTCGGCGGCCTGGGCTCCGTGGCCGGAGCCACCGCGGGAGCCGTCTTCGTCACCGCGCTTCCGCTGCTGATGACGCGCTACGCCGATCAGCTGCCCCTGGTGGCGGCGCCGGGAACGACGGACGGCGTGGTCGGCCCGACCGAGGCGGCCCGCTACCTCTACGGCGCGGCGATCGTCCTGGTCCTGCTGTACACGCCCGACGGACTGCGCGGGCTGACCCGGCGCCTGCGCACCCGACGCCCCCTCGAACGTCCACCCGCCACCGCGACTTCGTCCCCCGAATCCACCCCAGCCGTACGAGCCAAGGAGCCCACCCCGTGAACGTCAAGCACCACAGGAACCGCCTCACCGGGATAGCCGCCGCCGCGGCCTTCGCCCTGCTGATGGCGGGCTGCAGCTCCAAAGCGGGCGGCCAGAGCACCGGCGACGGCGCCGACGGCGTGAAGACGGGCCCCGGCGTCACCGACAGCACCCTCAGGCTGGGCGCCCTGACCGACCTGACCGGCCCCTACGCCACCCTCGGCAAGAGCATCGTGCAGGCCCAGAAGATGTGGGCCGACGAGACCAACGCCAAGGACGGCATCTGCGGCCGGAAGGTCGAGATCGTCGTCAAGGACCACGGCTACGACGTGCAGAAGGCCGTCACCGCATACGCCGACATCTCGGCTGACGTGGTGGCGCTGCCCCAGGTCATCGGGTCGCCCGTCGTCGCCGCGCTCCTCGACGACATCGAGCGCGACCGGCTGCTGACCTTCCCGCAGGCCTGGGCTGCCTCCCTCCTCGGCAAGGACGCCGTTCAGGTCCTGGGCACCACGTACGACGTCGACATGATCGCGGCCGTCGACTTCCTCACCCGTAAGAAGGGACTGGGCAAGGGCGACACCATCGGCCACGTGTACTTCGAGGGCGACTACGGGAACAACGCGCTGGAAGGCTCCCGCTGGGCGGCGGCGCGGGCGGGCCTGAAGGTCGTCGGCCAGAAGATCAAGGCGACCGACACGGACCTGTCCGCGCAGGTGTCCGCGCTGCGCAAGGCGGGCGTGAAGGCGGTCCTGATCAGTGCGGGGCCGGCTCAGACCGCCTCCCTGACCGGGGTGGCGGCCTCCCGAGGACTGCGCGTGCCGATCGTCAGCAGCGCGCCGGGCTTCGCACCCCAGCTCATGAAGACGCCGGCTTCGGCCGCGCTGGAGGCCATGCTGCACGTGGTGAGTGCGGCTCCGGCCGTGAGCTCCGACCTGCCCGGGGTGCGCCGCATGGTCGCCGCGTACGAGAAGAAGTACCCCGGCTCCCCGGTCGACTCCGGTGTGCTGTCCGGGTACAACGCGGCCCAACTGCTGGGCGCCGACCTGAAGAAGGCCTGCGCGGCGGGCAGCCTGGCCAGGGAGGACGTGGTCAAGGCGCACCGCGCCCAGAAGAACGCCGACACCGGTCTCGGCTCACCGCAGGACTTCTCCGACGTGACACGGCCCGCAAGCCTGTCCACCCATGTGTTGCGGCCCGACCCGAAGGCGGTCGGCGGGCTGGTGGGTGTGGAGGACGCGCACCGTGCCCCCGGAGTCGAGGAGTACCTGGCGTCGAGCGGTTCCTGACGTCGGGCGGTTCCTGACGTCGAACAGTTCCTGACCGAGGACCGAGAAGGGATTCAGCGGCCCGGCTGCTGAATCCGTTCTCGTTCTTCTATTGGACCTTTGGGGGCCGGTCCGGCGAGGCTGGAGGGCGTCCGGCGCCGCCGCGAACCCCCGTCCGGCGCGTCGGACGCCATCGGTACCGCGCGACAGCCGAAAGAGGTCACGAGCCCATGCACACTCGCCGCATCGGTGACATCGAAGTCAGCGCGATCGGCCTGGGCGCCATGCCCATGTCCATCGAGGGCCGGCCGGACGAGGCCCGCTCCCTGGCCACGATCCACGCCGCACTCGACACCGGCGTGACGCTGATCGACACCGCGGACGCCTACCATCGCGACGCCGACGACGTCGGACACAACGAGACCCTCATCGCCAAGGCCCTCGCCTCCCACGACCGGGGCGGGGACGTCCTGGTCGCCACCAAGGGCGGGCATCTGCGCCCCGGCGACGGGAGCTGGACCCTGGACGGCACCCCCCGCCACCTCAAGGACGCCTGCGAGGCCTCGCTGCGCCGGCTCGGCGTGGAGGCCATCGGGCTCTATCAGTTCCACCGCCCCGACCCGAGGGTGCCCTACGCGGAGTCCCTCGGCGCGATCCGGGACCTCCTCGACGAGGGGAAGATCCGCATGGCGGGGATCTCCAACGCCGACCCGGCCCGGATCGGGCTGGCCAACGAGATCCTCGGCGGCCGGCTGGTCTCCGTACAGAACCAGTTCTCCCCGGCCTTCCGCTCCAGCGAGCCGGAACTGCGCCTGTGCGACGAACTCGGCATCGCCTTCCTGCCCTGGAGCCCGCTCGGCGGCATCTCCCGGGCCGGTGAACTGGGCTCCGCCCACGCCCCGTTCGCGAGGATCGCCGAAGCCCGCGGGGTGAGCCCGCAGCGGGTGTGCCTGGCCTGGATGCTCGCCAAGTCGCCGGTCGTCGTACCGATCCCGGGCGCGAGCCGCCCCGGCACGATCCGCGACTCGGCCGCCGCCGTGGACCTCGTCCTCACCGCCGGCGAACTCGCCGAGCTGGACGCCGTCTGAGACCGAAGGCGGCGTGGACTGGCATCGGCAAACGTCGGGTCCCTAGGATGGACTCCCTGTCCTGCCGGGCCAGTTGGCGTGGCACGAAGCTGGGGGAAAGATGGAGACCGGTAACAAGCTGTCCACGTCGATCGACGCGACGGTGCCCACGGCCGCGCGCATGTACGACCACTACCTGGGCGGCAAGGACAACTATGCGGCCGACCGGGCGGCGTGCGAGGAACTCGACAAGGTCGTTCCCAGCACGCGCCGGCTGGCCGTGAACAACAGGCGTTTCCTCCAGCGGGTCGTCAGGACACTGGCGGCGGAGCACGGCATCCGGCAGTTCCTGGACCACGGCTCCGGCCTGCCCACGCAGGACAACGTCCACCAGGTCGCCCAGCACATCGACCCGGACACGCACGTCGTCTACGTCGACAACGACCCGATGGTGCTGGTCCACGGCCGCGCCCTGCTGGAGCAGGACGAGCGGACCGCCGTCATCCACGCGGACATGCGGGAAACGGACGCGATCTTCTCGCACGCCGAGACGCAGCGCCTGATCGACTTCGACCAGCCGGTCGCCGTGCTCTTCAACTCGGTGATGCACTGCATCCCCGACAGCGAGACGGACGGGCCCCTGGCTGTCGCACGCCGCGTGGCCGAACGGCTGGTGCCCGGCAGCTACATGGTGATGTGTCAGCTGGTCAGCGAGGACCCCGAGGTCCGTGACTTCGTCACCAACTTCATGGACCAGGCGACCCAGGGCCACTGGGGCCGGGTGCGTGAGGAGAAGGACGTCGCCGAGTGGTTCGAGGGCCTGGACGTCCTCGACCCGGGCCTGGTCGAGGTCTCCACCTGGCGTCCGGACTCCGAGGTGGCGCCCCGTCAGCTCACCCATGAGTGGATCGAGTTCGGCGGCGTGGGCCGCATCCGCTAGGGCCTGTCCGGCAGGACACGGGAACGCCCCTCACGGGATCTCTTCGTGAGGGGCGTTGTCATGCGATGCCGGGCCTCATCCGCCGTAGCGCTGCTTCATCGTCTCCCGCAGCAGCTCCAGCGAATCCCGCGGTTCGAGCGCATCGTCGGCCAGCCGGTCCAGCGCCAGCCGGTACTCCTCGGTCTCGTCCTGGTCCTCGAGGAAGTTCGCGCTCTTGATGTGCTCGAGGTAGACGACGTCGGGCAGGTCCAGGCCGCCGAAGCGGAGATACGTGATCGGGATGGACGGCGCCGAGGCGTTCGTGACGTCCAACGGCACGATCTGTACGGTCACGTTGGGCCGCTGGGCCATCTCGACGAGGTGCTCCAGCTGCGCACGCATCACGTCCTTGCTGCCCAGGACACGCAGCAGGACCGACTCGTCGATCACCGCCCACAGCTGCGGGGCGTCCGCGCGCAGCAGCAACTCCGCGCGCCGGGTGCGCAGTTCCACGCGCCGCCGGACCTCGGCGGGGGCCGCGGTGGGCAGACCACGCTCCACCACCGCCCGCGTGTAGTCCGGGGTCTGCAACAGGCCGGGAACGTACTGGATCTCGAACGTACGGATCGCGGCGGCCGCCTCCTGAAGGCCGACCAGCCGGTCGAACCACTCGGGCATCAACCGCTTGTCGTAACGCTGCCACCAGCCCGGCTCACCGGCACGCTGCAGCAACTTCAGCAGCACCGAGGCCTCGTACTCCTCGGTGCCGTACAACTCCAGCAGCGCGCGGACGTCGCTCTCCGCCGGCGGCCGGCGGCCCTTGCCCGACTCGATGCGGGACAGTTTTGCCGCACTGAACCCGAGCTTCCGCGCCGCCTGCTCCTGAGCGAACCCGGCGTCCTCACGGAAACCCGCCAACTGCACGCCGACCAGCATCTTCAGCAAGGTCGGGGCCGGCTCGGGCCGGTCCAGGTACGGCTGCAGTCGGGAGATGCGCTGCGAATCGGCGGACATCCAGACTCCCAATGAACCGGCATAGAGGCGACTTACACTATCGCACTCACCGTCTCGCAGCGCATCCATCCGTACACGCAAGGGAGTTGACCCACGCCCGGCCGGAGGGCTCAGAGCAGGGTGAACTCACGTCAGGGAGAGCTCACAGCAGGGTGAGCTCAGAGCAGGGTGAGTTCAGAGCAGATGGTCGAACTCGCCCTCCTTGGCACCCGCGACGAAGGCGGCCACCTCGGCCGGGGTGTACACGAGCGCGGGCCCGTCGGGGAAACGGGAGTTGCGCACCGCGATGCCCCCGTCGACCAGAGTGGCCACTTCGACACAGTTGCCCTCGGCGTTGCTGCGCCGGCTCTTGATCCAGCGGGCGTCCAACGAACTCGCCCGCACACCGTTCTGCACTGGTGGCACCGCATTCTCCTTGCTGTACACGTTCCTCGCCGAGCGTTGTGTCCGGCTGCCCGGGAGGGCCGGGCCGGGTGTCACCGGCCCCTCCCGCCCCACCCAATCTTTCGTGCAATTTCTCGTGCAATTGCACGCGGGCGCTTCCAGCGTGGATAATAGCTGCGGCGTCAACCCCCGTGGAGGCGCCCCGTCTTGACGTCGCATCAGGGAGATGCCGTGTCGTCACCTGTGAACCACGTGCTCAGGGAGCCGAGTCGGGCTGCGCCGGGAGCGGGTGGAGCGGACATGACCGGCCTTCCGCCGGGACCGCGATCGGTGGACTCCGGTGAGCAGCCGCCCCTGATGCCCGCGCCGCCCGCCGACGCCACGGACTCCGCCGCGCTGCGCATCAGATGCAGCGGGGAAGGGTTCGCCCTGGCCCGCACCTTCACCCGTGAGACCTTGCGCGGCTGGTCCCTGGATCACCACAGCGACGACGCCGTCCTCGTGATCACCGAACTCGCCGCCAACGCTGTGGCGCACGCGGTCCCCCGGGCGCCGGCGGGCGAGGCGGAGGTGTGGCTGGGGCTCCTGCTCGACCCCGGCCATGTGGTGCTCACCGTCTCCGACCCGGGCGACAACGCGCCCGAGTTCACCGGCGCCGAGGCCGCCGACCTGCGGGAGCACGGCCGAGGTCTGTGCATCGTCGATGCCCTGGCCGAGGAATGGGGCTGGACCCTCAGACCCCCGGCCGGCAAGACCGTCTGGGCCAGGCTGTCGACCTGCCCTCCCCCCTGAGATCACCTCCTGACATGACCGCCGCGGAAAGGCCCCACGCCATGCGCACCGCTCCGACGCACCAACCGAGCACCGAGCGCACCGACCGCCACCTGCCGCCGACCGGAGTGGCCAGGACCACGCCCCTCATGGCGTTGGAACGGGTGCCGTGGCGGGACATCAAGGACTCCACCGGCTGCGCGGCCGCCATCCCCCTGCTGCTGGGCAGCGTCGCCTGGGGCGATGCCGAAACCGCCCGGGCCGCCCTGGCCGACCTGCGGCGGCGCATCTGTCAGTACGGCTTCGTGGTGGAGCAGGCGACCGCCGCCACGGTCCCCTTCCTGTGGGAACTCGCCCAGCTTCCGCACGTGACCTGCCGCGCGGAGATCATCCAACTGCTCCGGAGCATCGCCGACGCCCGGCAGTGGGAGAGCACGGCCGCCGTCTACCCCAAGCTGCTCAACCACCGCGAGAACCCCGTGGTGTGGGAGCGCGAGGCGCGGCAGGCCGTCCACGAGCGGCGTGGCGCCCTGCGGCGGCTGATGGCCGAGGAGGACACCGAGATCGCCCGGGCGACCACGGAACTGGCCCGCACGCTCGGCGAGTGACGAGCGGCGGCCCGCCACCACGCGGCCGCCTCCCTCCCGGAAACGCCTTCCCCTGCCTGGTGTAGTCATGGTCCACAGGGGGAGAAAGCGCTTGCCCCACAGTGCTTTCCTCGCAACGCTTGCCCCAAGACGGCAACCGGGAAGGACCACCGCCGATGGCGTCGTCGCTCGAGAGACCCCTCGACCATCGCTACCGAGGCGAACACCCGATACGCACCCTCGCCTACCTGTTCCACGCCGACCGACACCGCCTGGCCGCGGCGGTGGGCATCTTCACGGTCAAACACAGTCCCGTGTGGCTGCTGCCGCTGATCACCGCGTCCATCATCGACACTGTCGTCCAGCGTCGGCCGATCTCCGAGCTCTGGACGAGCACCGGGATCATCCTGTTCATCCTGCTGGTCAACTACCCGCTGCACATCCTCTACGTCCGTCTCCTGTACGGCAGCGTGCGCCGCATGGGCACGGGTCTGCGGTCCGCGCTGTGCACGCGCATGCAGCAGCTTTCCATCGGCTACCACTCCCGTGTCAGCGCCGGTGTGCTGCAGGCGAAGGTGGTGCGCGACGTCGAGACGGTCGAGCAGATGGTGCAGCAGACCGCGGAGACCGGGCTCGGCGCCACCACTGTGCTCGTCGGCGGCCTCGTCATCATCGCCGTCCGCACACCGGAGTTCGTCCCCGTCTTCCTCGTCGTCGTGCCCGCCGCCGCCCTCGTCGTCGCCCGCCTCAGGACCCGGCTGCGCACGCACAACGAGCACTTCCGCCACGAGGTCGAAACCCTTTCCTCCCGGGTCACGGAGATGACCCGGCTCATCCCGGTCACCCGCGCCCACGGCCTGGAGGGCAAGGCGCTGCGCCGCATGGACGGCACCCTGCACCGGGTCCTGACGTCCGGGATGCGCCTCGACCTCGTCAACGGCCGCTTCGGCTCGCTGGCCTGGGTCGTCCTGAACGTCGTGGGCGTGCTCGTCCTCGCCGGCGCGGCGCTGGTGTCGTACTACGACGTCTGGGGCGTCACCGCCGGCGACGTCGTCATGCTCAGCGCCTTCCTGACCACCCTCACCAACTCCACGACAACGTTGGCAGGCCTCGCCCCGGTCATCACCAAGGGCCTGGAGTCCGTCCGCTCGGTCGGCGAGGTCCTCCAGGCCCCCGAACTGGAGGACAACGAGGGCAAGGCCCACCTCACCGCGCTGCGCGGCGCCGTGACCTTCGAAGGCGTCGGCCACGCGTACGACAGCGGCCGGCCCGCCGTACGGGACTTCACCCTGTCCGTCGCACCGGGCGAGACCATCGCCCTGGTCGGCGCGTCCGGCGCGGGCAAGTCCACCGTCCTCAACCTCGTCATCGGCTTCATCCGGCCGACCTCGGGACGGCTGCTGCTCGACGGGGCCGACATGAACACCCTGGACCTGCGCACGTACCGGCGGTTCGTGTCGGTGGTGCCGCAGGAGTCGATCCTCTTCGACGGCACGATCCGCGAGAACGTCGCCTACGGCATGGACGACGCCGACGCGGACGCGGAGACGGTGCGGGCCGCTCTGCGCGACGCCAACGCGCTGGAGTTCGTCGACCGGCTGCCGCAAGGACTGGACACACTGGTCGGCGAACGAGGGGCCCGGCTCTCCGGCGGGCAGCGCCAGCGTCTGGCCATCGCCCGTGCCCTGATCCGCGACCCCCGGGTCCTGATCCTCGACGAGGCGACCTCGGCGCTGGACACCAGGTCGGAGGCGCTGGTGCAGGAGGCGCTGGCCCGGCTGCTGCACGGCCGCACCACGTTCGTGGTCGCGCACCGCCTGTCGACCGTGCGCGGCGCGGACCGCATCGTGGTGATGGGCGACGGCCGCATCGAGGAGATCGGCACACACGAGGAACTCCTGCGCAGGGGAGGGGCGTACACGGCACTGCACAGCGGACAGGTGGCCTGAGGGCGTACGAGCCGCGGGCTGCCGCGCACGTGGGGCGCAGGTCGGAACGTAGCGAAAATGCGCCAAATGCGCCCCCGAAGGTGCTGAACATGAATGGTCTTCCGCGGTTCGGGCATACGGAGCGAAAAATCGAGAGAGGGGCGCTACGTGCTCGTTCCGGACCCGAAGGTCGTCAGGAAGCTGCTGACTCGCTACGCATCGCTGCGGATCGCTCAGGCGGAGCGGGAAAGGGAGGCCACGGCACGTGAACTGGAGGACGTCAGCTACACGCTGTGCGTGATGATGGGGACCAGCGACATCCGCGACGCGGTCGGCAGGGCGGACGCCCTGCTCGCCGGCGCCGGGCGCGCGCCGGCCGCCACCACCGACCCGGACGGGGAGAACGGTCTGCGGCTGGCCGTGTGACGCCGTACCGTCCCGGCGGCCGAAGGGCTAGGAGCGTGCCGCCGGGACGGCATCCGTCTTCGCGTGGAACGCGGCGCGGTAGGCCTGCGGGGTGGTGCCGACCACCCGGCGGAAGCGCTCGCGGAACGCGGTGGGCGAACCGAACCCCGCCTGCCGGGCGATCCGTTCCACCGGGTGGTCGCTGTTCTCCAGCAGAAACTGGGCACGCCGCACCCGCGCCCGCAGCAGCCACTGCAACGGCGTGGTGCCCGTCTGCTCCCGGAAGCGACGGCTGAAGGTGCGCTCGCTCATGCCCGAGCGGGCCGCCATCCCCGCCAGGGTGATCTCGTCGGCCAGGTGGTCCTCGATCCACTCCATGAGCGGTTCGAGGGTCGAGCCCTGCGGTACGGGCGGGAACTCGTGCACGATGAACTGGGCCTGCCCACCCTCCCGTTCCAGCGGCATGACGGACATCCGGGCGGAGTGCGCGGCGACGGCCGAGCCCAGATCCCGCCGGATCATGTGCAGGCACATGTCCATGGCCGCGGCGGCCCCGGCCGACGTCAGGATCTGCCCGTTGTCGACGTACAGCACGTCCGGCCGCACGTCGACCTGCGGAAAACGGCGGGCCAGCACATCGGCGGCCACCCAGTGCGTGGTGGCACCGAGCCCGTCCAGCAGTCCGGCCTCCGCCAGGACGAAGGCGCCCACGCACACGGACGCGATCCGCGTCCCCGACTCGGCGGCCCGCCGCAGCGCCGCCACCACCGCGGGGGAAGGCGGCCCGGCATCCTCGGAGCAGCCCGGCACGATGATCGTGTCGGCGTCCGCCAGCGCCTCCAGACCCCACTCGACCCGTAGGCCGAAACCACCGTCCGAGCGCACCTCCGGCGACTCCGCGCACAGCCGCACCCGGTACGGACGGCGCCCGTCGGGCAGCCGCGTCCAGTCGAACACCGTCATGGGCGCCGCCATGTCGAACGGCACCACGTGATCGAGAGCAAGGATCGCCACTGTGTGCATGACCGTCACGATAGGCGGGTTCCCGCCAGGGCCGTAAACCCTGTCTGCTGGTGGGCGTTGGGAGTGAAGCCCCTGCCCAGGGCATTGGCGAGAACCCGTTGGAACCTGTCGTTTCTGCCCCTGTGTGATCACCCGCGCGTTTCCTAGGTTGGGCGGGCACCGTCGCTCGCAGCACCGAAGGACACGCCACCCGATGACCAAGTTCCTGCTGACCCTGCACGTCCTGGCCGCCATCGTGGCCGTCGGCCCCGTCACCGTCGCGGCCAGCATGTTTCCGCCCGCCGTGAGACGCGTCCCCGTCGACGCGGACGGACCCGACACGGCGGGGATCGGCACCGTACGGCTCCTGCACCGCATCTGCCGCGTGTACTCCGCCATCGGCCTTGCGGTCCCCGTCCTCGGATTCGCCACCGCGGCCGCGATGGGCGTCCTGGGCGACGGCTGGCTCACCACGTCCATGGCCCTGACCGCAGCGGCCGCCGGCGTCCTGGTCGCCTTCGTGCTGCCCCGACAGGAGGAACTCCTCGGTGAGCTCGCCGAGCACAAGAGCGTGGAGCGCAGCGGCACGGTGCAACTCGCCATGTTCACCGGCATCTTCAACCTGCTGTGGGCGACCGTCACCGTTCTCATGATCGTCCGTCCGGGCTCCACGACCGGGGCCTGAGCGCTAACGGCAACCGGCGTTGACGTCAAGCCCTCCGCCGGAATGTGCGTGTCGGTGTGCGGGGGCGCCTACACTCGACAGTCGTGCCCAAGTGCATGGGCAGTGACACGAAAGGCGCGTTGACGGGTGTTCCAGGATTCCCCCATCTACGACCGACTCGTCGCGGAGCGCGGCGACGTTCCCGCCCAGGTACGCAGGGAGGCCGAGCGGGTGAGCAGGGAGCTGGAATACGTCATGCGACCGCTGCAGTCCTCCCTCGGCCCTTCCCTCGGCTCCCCCTCCCTCCCCAACGACCGTCAGGCCGCCCCGGGCGCGGGCTGGCAGCGTGCGGCCCTGCCCGGCCCGCGCCCCTACTGACCCGAACTCAGCGCATCGCCGAGTCGGCGCCGTTGACGTGGGCCTGCGGCTGCGGGCCCGGTCGGGCCAGCCACTCGGCGACGCTGTGCGCTATCGGCTGGCCGGTGTCCACCTCGACGAAGCCGAACTGCCCCGACTGGTTGCACTCCAGGAACCACCAGGTCCCGTCCGCGTCCTCCGCGAAGTCGAAGGCGCCGTAGGCCAGTTCGCCGTCCCGGACGTATGCCTGCACCGCCGAGGCGACACGCGGCGGCACCTCGACGGGGCACCAGGGCACGGTGCTGGGCGTGAAGCGGACGTCCACCTCGCCGGGGTCGGCGTCGTCGGGGACCGCCTTGCGGGCGGCCAGCATCCGCTCGCCCACGACGGTCAGGCGGATGTCGGCCCGCTTGGCGACCCGCCGTTGCAGCAGCGTCGGGCCGAACGCGACGGCAGCGAAGTCGGTGTCCGGGGCGACGCGGCTGGTCGGCACCGCCCGGGGCGGGTCCTGCGGATGCGCGCCGGAGACCGGCTTGACCACCAGGTCCGGGTAGCGGTCCGCGAACTCGCGGGCGGCCTGCGGAAACGTCGTGATGAGGGTGGCCGGCACGGGCAGACCGCACCGCTGGGCGAGCCGGAGCTGCCAGGGCTTGTGGCGGGCCCGGCGCGCCGCGTCGGGATGGTTCATCCAGCGCGCGCCGCAGCCGCGGAGCAGTCCGTAGAGCGCCTGTGAGGCCTCCTCGGTCAGCCAGGCGGAGGGCGCGGCCGCCCGCGCGGCCGGGATCCCCGGCCTGCGCACCCAGACGGACCGCAGCCCGCCGATGCTCACCAGGCGCCCCCCGGACGACAGATGGCCCCGAAAGGTGCCGTGCACGAACTCGCCGGACAGCGCCACCCCGCCGGTCAGGTCGGCGGGGTCGAGCCGGACCACCGGAACCCCCGTCGCGTTGAGGTGCGCGACCACCATGTCGGCGGTCACGTCCTCTTCGCAGGTCAGAATCAACACGGTCATTTCGGCCGCGCCGTGTTCAGTCGTCGAAGTGGGTCTTGGAGCCCGCGGTGGATGTCGTGGTCCCCAGTTCCCTCATCAGGCCGTGGTCGCGGGCGGCGATCCGCCCGTCGAAGAGCACGTTCAACTGCAGTCCGGAGTCATAGACGTACGGAGTGGTGGCTTCCAACTCCGCTGCCGGACGTGCGTAGTTGAGCGCGAACGGTTGCATCGTCTCTCCCTCGCCGGTGCTGCTCGATCAAACGACGGTCACCCTGCGGCCTCGCTCGGTCCGCCGACTTCCTCGGGCTTCCAGAGACTTATACGAATCGAACGGGTGATTGGTTTCCTTACAGTGCGTAGTCATGGCCCGTTCGGTGCACCGCGCTCGGGTGCTTCGGGGGAGGCGCGCATGGTGCGCAGCGCCAGAAGGAGTACGCCGATGTCGTCCAGGTACACCGGATCGGGCAGCAGGTCGGTCGGCAGCACGAAGTACAGCAAGGCACCCCAGAAGACCCAGCGCGGCCCGGTCGGCAGGCCCGCCCGCCGCAGACTGCGCCGGGCCCGCACGAGCCGCACCAGCAGCAGCACGGCGACGGCCAGTACCAGTACCGCGAGCACCGCGGCGACGACGATCACCGTTGTGGTGGAATCCACGGCCCGCCCCCTCCTCCTCCGGCGGGCGGCACCGAGCGCCCGTCACATGTCGGATTCCCGGTTACGGCCCCGGTATGGCCTGCCGAACCGGCGCTCATACCTGTGGGTCACCCGAGTGGCACGCCTCGGCGGGGGCGCTTAGTAATGGTCACCGTAACGTCGCCTGTCGCACATCGGGGGTGCAGGAGCGACCGCAGCCTTCCCCTGGAGCCGAGATGACGCCCCGTCCGTCAGAAGCCCCCTCGAACGAAGCCGGCATACCCTGCGCCGAACCGGCCGGCCCCGCCGTCGCGTCGTCGTACGGCGATCCGGTCGGCGAACTCGTCCGTGCCGCCGTGGCCGACCGGTCCCTGGAGGACATCGTCCACCTCGTCACGCTGCTCGAACGATCGCCGGAGTACGCACAGGCCACCGCCGCCGCACTGCGCGCGGTCGGCGTCGACCGGTCCGAGGAGGACGTCACCCGGTTGGCGGCCCTGCTGGCCCGGCCGCCGCGCGACGCCGAAAGCGCGGACGAGGCGATCCACGCGGCGGCCGAGTGCCGTCCGCCGGAGGATGTGACCCGGCTGGTGGCGCGGCTGCACCGGACGCCGCCGGAACCGCACTGCGGCCAGGAGACGGTCCGGGCGGTCGCCACCGGCCGGCCCGTCGAGGAACTCGTGGATCTCATCGGGCGGCTCGCCGTGGAGCGGCCGGCGGACCTCTGCTCGCCGGTGTCGGTACAGGCCGGGCCGGGCCGGGGAGCAGCCGACGGGGACGCCGCATCCGCCGAGGGCGGTGCCCGGCCGGACCACATCGCCGACCCGCTGTCCGGCCGTGCCCGGGGGCAGCAGGTCGAGCCCGGGTTCTGGCCGGGCCGGGTCGTCGCCCTTGCCCTCGTCGTCTGCGGACTGCTCTGCTTCCCGCCGTACCGGGAGGGCGCGTCCGTGCGCGTCTACGGGCTCGCCCTCGGCGTGTCGGTCCTGTGCCTCGCCCTGGGGCTGCTCTTGACGGTGCGGCTGCCCGCCATGCCGGTGCTCGTGGCGGCGGTGCTGGTGCCGGCGATGCCGGCCGCGGCCCAGTTGTTCGAGAGCCGGTTCCACTCGGCGGGGCTTTCCCGGGCCATGGACCTCTCCCTCGCCCCGGACTGGCTCGTCGGTGCGGCCGCCGTCTGCGCGTCCTCGGCCGCCCTCACCGCCCTGCTGGCACACCTGGCTTTGCCGCAGCCACCGGACAGGGGCGCGGCGGAACGGCCGAGGGCCGAGGCGAACGGCATCGCCGACTGAAACCCCGCTGCGTGCCCCGACGCCGCCTGCCTAGGCTGCCGTCATGACTGCGGATCACGTGACCCGTTCCCACCCGGCCGAGGTGCTGCGAGCCGCCTACGAGGCCTTCGCGGCCGTGGTCCGTCCCCTCGGGGACGAGGAGTCCTGGCTGCCCACGGACTGCGCGGGCTGGGCGGTCCGTGATCTGGTGTTCCACTGTGCCGGGGACGCCCAGCGCGCCCTCGTGGCGCTGCACACGCCCGCCTCCGAGCCGGCCGACCGCGATGCCGTCACCTACTGGCAGGACTGGGCACCGGATCCGGTCGGCGCGGCCAACGGGCGGCGCTGGAACCGGGTCGGCGCCAGTATGTTCCTCGACTTCCGTCAGCTGAAGGAGCTGTACCTGGAGACCACGGCGGCCACCGTGACGGCCGCGGCGGCGGCCCGGTCCGACGGCCGCGTCACCACGCAGGGCCACGTCCTGACCGCCGGGGACCTGATGCTCACGCTCGCCGTCGAGGCGAGCATCCACCACCTAGACCTCGTCACGCGGCTGCCCACGGCCCCGGGGCCGGCGCCGACGGGCCTGGCCGCCGTACGCGCCACGCTGGACGGCCTGCTGGGGCGGCCCGTCCCGCTGGAGTGGGGCGACGAGCACTACGCTCGCGCCGCCACCGGCCGCGCACCCCTCACGGTGGCGGAACGCCTCGCTCTGGGGCCTGACGCAGAGCGTCTCCCGCTCTTCAGCTGACCTCGCGCCCGGACGTGTCCGCCGGGCCCTCGCCGTCGCTGTCCGCACGGGCGGGGCGCAGCGCCTTGGTGGAGACCTTGAGACGTTCGAACGTCCGGGTCAGCTGCTGGAACGGCGATCCGGCGGGCGCACCGGTCGACTCGTCGTACGCCGGGCCGGGCGCGGACTCGCGGAAGGCGGCCAGCGCCTCGTTGGCCCGCTCGGCGGCCTCCCGGTACAGGTCCCGGGACTTGGTCATGGCCTCCAGCGCCTCGGCGTACATGGCCACCAGACCGCGCTCGCGGGCGAGTTCCTCCTCCAGGGTCAAAAGCTGCCACTGCTCCCGCAGCGCGGTGATCGCCTCGTCGGCACCGGCCGGCAGAGGCTGCGGCAGCGCGGCGTAACGGGTCACGGTCTCGATCAGCTCGGTCGGTTCCGAGCCGTCGAGGAAGACGCTGCGGACGGAGAAGTCGCCGTCGCCGTAGCCGGGCGGCACCGGGTGCCCGGGCAGGACCACGGCCCCGCCGCGCGGCACTTCCACTCCGAGATCCCGCAGGGCCCAGTTCACGACCCGCAGCTGGTGCGGGGCCGCCCGGTGCTCGACCACCCGGTGCCGCAGACTCGGCGGCAGCAGTCGGGTCAGCGGGCGGCGGCCGCGTTCGTCGGTGGTCATGGCCTCGTGGACGACGACGTGGACCGCCCAGCCGCGCACGGCGTCCTTGAACAGGCGCCGTATGACCTTGTCGTCCGAGGGCAGGAGGCTGAGGTCCCGGCAGGGCAGGCCGGTGGCGGCCTCGTGGTCCCAGGCGGCGTCCGGCGTGTCCGGCCAGAACATGGTGGCGGGAGAGGGCCACGACGGGTGCCACGGCTCTTCCGCCTCTGCCACCAGCGTCCACTCGGACCCGTCGCCCGCTCCGGGGGCGAGCGTCAGCCGGGCGCGTACGGTCACCTCACCCGTGACCCGCCATCGGGCCTCGAAGATCCGCTCCGGGGCGTCCTCGGTCGCGGGCGGTGCCAGGAAGTCGTCGAGGACCTGGTCCTCCTTGAGACGCCGCAGTCGGCGCCGGAGCACGTCGTCCGCGTCCGGACCGAGATGGCGGCCGCGGGCCGGCCAGATCGTGGGGGGAGTGGTCGGGCGGTCGTTGGGGGTGCTTGGCATGGATCCATCTGTGAGTGGGGGCGGGTGCGAGTCTCAGTATCGTCACCGCAGGCGGGTGGAGATCAACCGGGGGTCCGGCCCGTGGACGGGCGCGTGTCCGGCGGTGATGTTCCCGCCTGCGGTGACGTGGATCGTCGGCGACCGTGGGCAGGAGCACAACGGCCGACCGTACCGCGCGAGAAGGAGCGCCCTCATGCACCTCGACCTGACGGGGCGCACCGCGCTGGTGACGGGCCCCTCCCAGGGCATCGGCGCGGCGATCGCCGCAGGTCTCGCCCGCGCAGGGGCGCGCGTGGGCGTCAACGGACGCCGTGCAGACCGGCTGGACGAGAGCGTCGACGAGCTGCGGTCGCAGGTGCCGGACGGGGAGTTCGTGCCCGTCGCGGCGGACCTGGGCACCGAGGAGGGCGCCGCCCGGGCGGTCGACGCGCTCCCCGACGTCGACATCCTGGTCAACAACCTCGGCATCTTCGGCCCCAGGCCCGCACTGGAGATCAGCGACGACGAATGGCGCCGCTACTTCGAGATCAACGTCCTGGCAGGCGTCTGGCTGACCCGCGCGTATCTCCCCCGGATGAGGGACCGGGGCTGGGGCCGCGTCCTGTACATCGCGAGCGACTCGGCCGTCGTCGTCCCGGCCGAGATGATCCACTACGGCATGTCGAAGGCCGCACTGCTCGCGGTCGGCCGCGGTTTCGCCAAGGAGGCGGCCGGCAGCGGCGTCACCGTCAACTCCGTGATCGCCGGGCCCACCCACACGGAGGGTGTCGAGGACTTCGTGTACGAACTCGTCGACCGCGACCTGCCCTGGGAGCAGGCGCAGCGCGTGTTCATGCGCGACCACCGCCCCCAGTCGCTGCTCCAACGCCTGATCGAGCCCGAGGAGATCGCCAACATGGTGGTCTGCCTGAGCTCCGAGCAGGCCTCCGCGACCACCGGCGGCGCCGTCCGCGTGGACGGCGGCTACGTGGACTCGATCCTCCCGTAGCGAGCGCACTCGGGGCGCGAATCGTCCGCACCGATCGACAGTCGTTCACTCCTGCCCCGCCCATGGCAGGCCCACCACAATGGCTCCCCGAACAGGGCCCGCCCACCATCCGCATTGGGGCGGGCCCTGTTCACCACGGCACGGCGGCCGG
Organism: Streptomyces sp. MMG1533; assembly: GCF_001279775.1. Lineage (GTDB taxonomy): Bacteria > Actinomycetota > Actinomycetes > Streptomycetales > Streptomycetaceae > Streptomyces. The sequence continues at coordinate 108,751 of NZ_LGDG01000028.1, forward strand.
CGGGTGAACGTCCCGAAGCCCGCCGAACCTGTCGTCCCTGCCGAACGCCCATGGTTCCCATTCAGGCCCCCGCCCGGGACGTTGTCCCCGGAGCCCGTGTCGGCGGCCGTGACACACGGACACGCCCGCGCCTACTCATGCAGCCAGGATATATCGGGAGCCGATATATCCTGGCTGCATGGCAATGAGGAGCATGACCCAGGCGGCGTTCTTCGTCCTCACCGCCCTGGCCGACCAGCCGCGGCACGGGTACGGGATCCTGCGGGAGGTCGAGGATCTGTCCGACGGCACCGTACAACTGCGCGTCGGCACGCTGTACGGAGTGCTGGACCGGCTCACCGCGGACGGGCTGATCGTCCTGGACCGCGAGGAGGTGCACGAGGGCCGGCTCCGGCGCTACTACCGCCTCACCGATGAGGGCGTCCGTGCCCTCGCCGCCGAGGCGGAGCGGATGGCGGCCGGCGCCAGCGCGGCCAGGGAGCGGATCGCCGAGGGCCGCCGCGCCCCCGGAACCGCCGCCGGACCGGGACTCGCGGGAGGCCTCGCATGACGACGCTGCTCGAAACGCGCTACCGCGCCGTCCTCCGGTTGCTTCCCGCGTACTACCGCCGGGAGCGCGAGGAGGAGATGGTCGAGATCTACCTGTGGGACGTCGACCGGGACACCCAGGACCAGAGCCGGCCCACGCTCGGCGAGGTGGCGAGCATCGCCGCCCTCGCGCTGCGCAGCAGGCTGGGCACCGCCGGTGTGCCACGGCCCTACGAGCGCCTCGGATCGGCCGTCCGCCTCTTCGCCCTGTTCGCCGTGCTGCTCCAGGCGGCCTGGGCGGTCGCGGACCGGAGCCTGTCGCTGACCTGGGCTTCGACCCATGGCCCCGCCCAGTGGAACATGTTCCTCTCGGAGTTCACCACGCGCGGACTGCCCGCCGCAGTCGTCGCCGGCGCCGAGTGGATCCTGCCCCTGCTGTGGACGGCCGGCTACTTCGCGCTCCTGCACGACCGCCGACGCCTCGCCCGGGCGGCCGTACTGCTCGCCGCGCTGCCCACGCTGTGGCCGCTCGTCGGCCCCCTGATGAGTGAGGCGGTCCCGCCGGAGCCGCTGTACGCCACCGCCACCGCGCTCTTCGCGTGGCTGCCGGCGCTGGCGCTCTGTGCGGGCCACCACCGCGACGCCCCGCCCGCCGCCCTGCCCGCCGGTGCGCCCGGGCTCGTCTTCACGGCCTGCTGTGTGGTGATGGGTGGCTCCGTTGTGCTGCTGCCCATCGCGGCCGACGCGGTCTGGGCACCGGCCACCTGCTTCGCGGTCGGAGCGCTCGGCTGGCTCCTGTGGCGCAGCCGCCGCACGGACCGGAGCACCGCGTGCGGCGGGGTCGCCCTCGCCGTACTGGGTCTGCTGATCCTCGCTGTCCGCGTCGCCGCGGTGTACCCGTGGCTCGACGTCTCCATGACTGACGGGTACCTCGGCGGAGTCCTCGGCCAGACGGGAGTGCTCGCAGTGCTGGTCGCGGCGCTGGCCGTAGTGGGCGGCCGCGACCTGACCACGCGCTGAGAGCGGGCCCGCCCCTACTCCCGCCCGGCCGTCGTAGGACGGAAAACGGCCTCGACGGACCGGAGGGAATCCGGCACCGTCGAGGCCGTCGCCGTCGTACTACGCGCCGCTCGCCTTGAGCATGTCCTCACGCTCGACGAGCTTCACGCGCTCGCGGCCCTGCGGCTCGCCCAGCGCCTTCTCGGCGGCGTCCAGCTTGTACCAGCCCTCCCAGGTGGTGAAGCGGACCTCCCGCTCGGCGAGGAACGCGTCCACCGCCTCGGGCTCGGGCGAACCCGGCGTCTGCAGACGGTCGTTCGCGAAGTCGTCCAGCAGGTTGGACACCGTCTCGTTGGCGTCGCCCTTGGTGTGGCCGATCAGACCCACCGGGCCGCGCCGGATCCAGCCGGTGACGTACGTGGACTGCAGGTGCTCGCCGCTCTCCTCAAGGACCCGGCCGCCCGCGTCCGGAACCGTGCCCGAGTCGATGTCCCAGGGCAGCTTGGGCAGCTTGTCGGAGAGGTAGCCGACCGCGCGGTAGATCGCGGTGACGTCCCAGTCCTTGAACTCGCCGGTGCCCTTGACGTTGCCCGTGCCGTCCAGCGTGGTGCGCTCGGTGCGCAGGCCGACGACCTTGCCGTCCTCGCCGAGGATCTCCGAAGGAGACTCGAAGAAGTGCAGGAAGAGCTTGTGCGGTCGGTCGCCGACGTCGCGGATCGCCCAGTTCTCCAGGGTCTTGGCGACCATGTCGGCCTGCTTGTTGCCGCGTCGGGTCTCGATCGAGCCCGCGTCGTAGTCGATGTCCTCGGGGTCGACTATGACCTCGATGTTGGGGGAGTGGTCCAGCTCCCGCAGCTCCATCGGGCTGAACTTCGCCTGCGCCGGGCCACGGCGGCCGAACACGTGGACCTCCAGGGCCTTGTTGGCCTTCAGACCCTCGTGGACGTTCGGCGGTATCTCCGTCGGCAGCAGCTCGTCCGCGGTCTTGGCGAGGATGCGCGCCACGTCGAGCGCGACGTTCCCCACGCCGAGCACGGCGACCTTCTCGGCCTCCAGCGGCCAGGTGCGCGGCACGTCCGGGTGACCGTCGTACCAGGAGACGAAGTCCGCCGCGCCGTACGAGCCGTCGAGCTCGATGCCGGGGATGGACAGTTCGCGGTCGGCCGTCGCGCCCGTGGAGAAGATCACGGCGTCGTAGAACGCCCGCAGATCGTCGAGGCTGATGTCGGCCGGGTAGTCGACGTTGCCGAAGAGACGGATCTGCGGCTTGTCGAGCACCTGGTGGAGGGCCGTGATGATGCCCTTGATGCGGGGGTGGTCGGGGGCGACGCCGTAACGGATCAGGCCGAACGGGGCCGGCATCCGCTCGAAGAGGTCGATGGACACGCCGGGTTCGGCGGCCACGTCGGACTTGAGCAGGGCGTCGGCGGCGTAGATACCGGCGGGGCCGGCTCCGACGATTGCTACCCGCAGGGGGCGGGGCATGATCAGGTTCCCTTCGAGCGGTGACAAGGCGACTCGACGGGAAGCCTAAATTAAGGCAAGCCTTAGTTGGTACGCGGGTCCGGTCTATGGGCTCATAAGCTCGCTTTATGGGGAGCGTCGGCGGTGGATCACTTACGGCAGGGGCTGCTCGGCCCAGATGACCTTGCCCTCGGGCGTGTAGCGGGTGCCCCAGCGTTCGGAGAGCTGGGCGACGAGGAACAGCCCGCGGCCGCCCTCGTCGGTCATGGCCGCGTACCGCAGATGGGGCGAGGTGCTGCTGCTGTCGAAGACCTCGCAGATCAGGGTGCGGTCGTGCAGCACACGCACGTGGATGGGGTCGCCGCCGTAGCGGATCGCGTTGGTGACGAGCTCGCTCAGGATCAACTCGGTGGTGAACGTCAGCTCGTCCAGGCCCCATCGGGCGAGCTGACGGCTGACCGAGGCGCGTACCTCGCCGACGGCCGCCGGGTCGCCCGGAACCTGCCACTCGGCGATCCGGTCGGCGGTCAGTGCCCGGGTGCGCGCCACGATGAGGGCGATGTCGTCGCCGGCGCGGGTCGTGGGCCGGGAGTCGAGGACGATCCGGCAGGTGTCCTCGGGCGACCGGCCCGCCTGTTCCAGCGCCGTACGCAGCAGTTCCAGGCCCTCGTCGATGTCCCGGTCCCGGTCCTCCACGAGCCCGTCCGTGTAGAGCACGAGGCGGCTGCCCTCGGCCAGTTCGAGGTCGGCCGTCTCGAAGGGCAGCCCCCCGAGGCCGAGCGGGGGACCGGCCGGCACCTCCGGGAACTCGACGCTGCCGTCCGGGTGGATCAGCGCGGGCGGCGGGTGACCCGCCCGGGCGATCGTGCAGAGCCGGGAGACCGGGTCGTAGATCGCGTACAGACAGGTCGCCCCGGTGACGGGGGCGTTCGCGCCCTCCGCCGCCTCGTCCTGGTCGATGCGCCCGACCAACTCGTCCAGCAGCGAGAGGAGTTCGTCCGGCGGGAGGTCGAGGGCGGAGAAGTTGTGCACCGCCGTACGCAGGCGCCCCATGGTGGCCGCGGCGTGCAGCCCGTGCCCGACGACGTCACCCACCACGAGCGCGACCCGGGCACCGGACAGCGGCAGTACGTCGAACCAGTCGCCGCCGACACCTTCCTGCGCGGGCAGATACCGGTAGGCGATCTCCAGGGCGTCCTGCTCGGGCAGGTTGCGGGGCAGCAGACTGCGCTGCAGCGTCACCGCCATGTTGTGCTCGCGTGTGTAGCGGCGCGCGTTGTCGATGGAGACCGCGGCCCGGGCGACCAGTTCCTCGGCGAGGGCCACCTCGTCCACGTCGAACGGCTCGGGCTTCTCGGACCGCCAGAAGCTGACCACCCCCAGCACCAGGCTGCCCGCGCGCAGCGGCACGGCGATCAGTGAGTGGATCCCGTACGCCACCACCTGGGCGGAGCGCTCCAGGTCCTGCGCCTGCCAGCCCACGGCCTCGCTCAGCCGCGGCTCGACGACGGCCTGTTCCGCGGCCAGGCTGCGCGCCTGCGGTGAGGTCTCGACGAGCCGGATCCGCTCGCCGACCGGGTACAGCGGGGCGTCCTTGCGGATCCCGTTCACGGCCGTGCGGTGCAGAGCGGTCGTCGCCTCCGGCTGTCCGCCGCTCAGCACGGCGTCGAACAGGTCCACCGTGACGAAGTCCGCGAACCGGGGCACGGCCAGCTCCGCCAACTCCTCGGCGGTACGGGTCACGTCCAGACTCGTGCCGATGGCCACCCCGGCGTCGTACAGCATGTTCAGCCGCTCCCGCGCCGCCTCTGCGCGGCCGGACAGGGCACGCAGTTCCGTGGAGTCGCGCAGGGTGGCCACGGTGCCGGGCGGGCCGCCCTGGCTGTCGGTGGTCCGCTGGTTGATGGCCAGCAGCCGGTCCTTGACCAGGTGCACCTCGTCCGTGGCGACCCGTCCGGAGGCCAGCAGATCGGCCGTGTCGGGGGCGAGACCGAGGTCGAGCACATGCCGTCCCTCGGCGTCGTCGGGCAGGTCGAGCAGCCGGTGCGCCTCGTCGTTGGCGAGCAGCAGGGTGCCCTCGTCGCCGACGATGAGCACGCCCTCCCGTACGGAGTGCAGCACCGCGTCGTGGTGCTCGTACATCCGTGTCATCTCGTGCGGACCCAGGCCGTGCGTCTGCCGCAGCAGCCGTCGGCTCACCAGCGCGGTGCCCGCCGTGGCCAGGGCGAGGCCCGCCGCGGCGGCGAGCAGGACCAGCGGGAGCTGCCGGTTGACGGCGCCGCCCACGCTCTCGGTCGTGATGCCCGCGGACACCAGGCCCACGACCTTGCCGTCGTCCGCCTTGACGGGCACGACGGCCTGCACCAACGGGCCGATCGTTCCGGTGATCTCCTCGGTCACGGTCCGCCCGGCCAGCGCCGGGGCGATCGTCCCGACGAACTTCTTGCCGATGCGGTCCGGCTTGGGATGGCTGTAGCGGATGCCGTCGGTGTTCATGACGACGATGAAGTCCACCTTGGTCGCCTTGCGGGCCGCCTCCGCGCGCGGCTGGAGCACCGCCGACGGGTCGGGGGCGCTCAGCGCCTCGACGGTGCCCGGAGCGTTGGCGAAGGCCTCGGCGACGGCCACCGAACGGTTGCGGGCCTCCCGCGTGCTGTCGCTGCGTACCTGGAGCACCAGGGCCACCGCCGCGGCCACCACCAGCAGCAGCACGATCACCACTTGCAGGAGGAACACCTGTCCGGCGACGCTGCGCCCGCCGAGTGCCGACCGTGGTCCCGGGCGGCCCGCACCCCCTTGCCGCTGGGCGAGCGGGCCGCCCGGCTGCCGCCGGGGCCGCCGCGGATGCCCGTCGGGCGTCGCGAGAGCGCGGTCGGGCCCAGGTGACGGGCGCGGACCGCTGGGGCGACGGGTCAACCGGGCCCCGGATCGACCCAAGAGCCGGACCATGTGCCCATGTCTACACTGCCGGGCCTCAGGAGGCGAGGGGCGTCACAGGGCGTGACAGCCCGAGCCGGCCGACGTCGGCGGCTGCGGGGGCGCGGGGTCGGCCGGGGCGGCGCGCGCCCCGGAGTGGGTCTCATCGCGCGGGACGGCGCGTGGCGAGCAGGAGGGCGATGTCGTCCGGGCGGTCGACGGCGTGGCGGGCCGTCGTGGTGAGACGGTCGGCCACGCCTGCCAGCGCGCGTCCGCCCGGCCGGACGGCGGGGGCGCCGGCCTTGGCCAGGGCCACGCGCAGGGCGCTGATGCCGTCGTCGATGTCGCCGCCGGGCTTCTCGACCAGCCCGTCGGTGTAGAGGGCGAGGATGGCTCCGAGTTCCATGTGCAGCTCGGTCACCGGGTAGCGGGCCCGCGGGTCCACGCCGAGCACCACCCCGCCGGCCAGGTCCAGGACGTGGGTGCGGCCGTCCGGCCGGCGCAGCAGCGGCTGCGGGTGCCCGGCGCGGGCCGCCAGGGCCACCCCGGTGGCGGGGTCCAGCCGGATGTAGCAGCAGCTGGCGAACAGCCCGGGGTCGAGGTCGATGAGCAGGTGGTTGGTGCCGCTCATGACCTCGTCGGGCGGCCGGTCGCCGAGCGCGAACGCCCTTACGGCGCTGCGCAGTTGCCCCATGGTCGCCGCCGCCTGCACCCCGTGCCCCTGCACGTCCCCGATGACCAGGGCGAGGCCGTCGCCGGACTCCACGACGTCGTACCAGTCACCGCCCACGTCCATGCCCTGCGTGCCGGGCAGATAGCGTCCCGCGGTCTCCACCTGCGGGTGGGCCGACAGCCGCCGGGGGAGCAGGGCCTGCTGGAGCCCGCGGGCGAGGGCGGCCTCGGTCTCGTAGCGCTGTGCCTTCTCCATGGCGTGGGCGATGAGCCCGGCGAGCGCGGTGAGCACCGTACGTTCCTCGGTGCTGAAGCTGCGCGGCCGGTCGAAGCCCAGGATGCAGGAGCCGACCGGGCGGCCGGAGGCGATCAGCGGCAGGAAGGCGCGGGCGCCCTCCTCGGCGTCCAGCTGGATTCCGGGGTAGGCGGCGGCCAGTTGCTGCATCGAGTCGAAGAAGAGCGGCCGGCCGGTGGTGAGCGTCTCGACGCCGGGCAGCCGTGCGTCGAGCCCCACCCCCTCGAAGGGGGCGAGGAACCCTGTGGGGAAGCCGTTCTCCCAGGCCAGGTGCAGATGCCGGTCCTGGAGCAGGTAGATGGCGAGCCGACGGCCGCCGAAGGCGGGCAGCAGCTCCCGCATCACGACGGCGGACACCTGACGGGCGGTGACCGCCTCCGTCAGCGCGATCGCGAGGACGATGGGGCGGTACACGGGTGCCGCCGTGGCGAAGCCGTTCCCGGCGGCGGGGGCGGCGGGGGCGGCGTCCGCCACCCGGCTCGCCGGACGGACCGTGCAGGTCAGCCGGTCCGGGCCGGGATGCACGGCGAGCGCGAGCCAGTCGCCCTCGGACGGCTGCGACACGGGCTCGCGGCCGTTCGCGGCAGGTCGCTCGACGTGGAAGTGCACCGGGTCCGGCGACAGCAGGGCCCCGCGCAGATGGTCCTCGACGTCGGGCCGGCCGAACCACGGCGCGGCGTCCCACAGGGCCCGGCCGAGCAGCTCGGTCCGCGGCCGGCGCAGCAGCTGCGCGGCGCGCGGATTGGCGTAGACGATCAGCCCCTCCCGGTCGAGGCAGAACACCCCGTCCGGCAGCAGGTCGGCCGCCGCGTCGGCGGTCGCGCCGAAACCCGGATCCAGGACGATGCCCCGTACCGGACCTGCCTCGGGCGGTACGGCGGTCGGGGTGGTCGCGTCGTGCGGATCCCACCCGTTCGCGTCGTGCGGGCTCCACAGGTCCATCAGCCGCAGCTCACCGTCCGCCGCCCGCAGGTACAGCGGCAGGGTCGGAGGCCTGCCGACGGCCGTGTCCCGCAGCGCGACCAGAATCCGGTTCGCCTCGGACGGGGCCACGGCGTCCGCGAACGCCTCCAGGGTTCCGGTGAACTCCGTCGGCACCACGCCCATCAGGGCGTACAGCCCCGCGTCACCGGTCAGGACGCCCGTCTCCGGCGTCCACATGAAACGCCCCATGCGCGCGAGCGGCGGACGCGCGGCCGGCGGCCGGACGCACAGTGGCTCATGGTCCCAGGCGACCGGGGCCGCCTCCTCTTTGCCGAGTCTCCGCAGGGCCGCGCCCAAATCCTGCGCCAGCCGCGCGAGCCGGTCACGTTCGGCCACCACCTCGGCGGCGTCCGCGACGGCGGGGCGCAGCACGCTTAGGACGCCGTAGGTGTCGGAACCGGCCACGACCGGCGCGTAGAGGGAGCCGAACTGGAAAGGCAGACCGGCCGCGAACTGGGGGTAGCGGCGCATCGTCTCCGTGGCGTTCGGCAGGACCACCTGGACGCCCAGCCGATGGGAGTCCGCGACGGGGAACGGACTGTCCACGTGCAGCTGCCACCAGGGACGGAACAGGGGACAGGGCAGCCCGGCGAGCACGGCAAGGCGCAGCAGTCCGGGCGTGGAGGAGCGCAGGTAGACCCCTCCCGCGTGGCCGCCGGCTGCGCTGACCGCCTCTGTCGAGGCGTCGATCAGCAGCGCCGCCAGCCGTCCGGGCTTCGGCTGTGCGTCCTGGGAGTTCCCAGTCATCGGCCCTACCTCGTCCGTGCGCCGTCAAGCGGGCGACACAGCAAGAATGCGCCACGACGGGCCCGGACCGCACCTGGGCGGCGGAAGGAACCTCGTGAGGAACGCCGTGCTCCGTGTGATCGAGCCGCGTCAGCGGCTGCCGGTCCAGTTGTGGGCCACGTCCACCACGACCCGGTCGGAAAGCTGCTGCACCCGGAACGGCAGCCGGGCACGGACCCCCAGCCCGATCTGCGTCTCGCCCTCGAAGCTGCCGGCGAACCGGGTGTCCCTGAAGGTGCGGTAGCCGGTGAGGTCCACACCGGGCAGCGGGCGTGCCACCCGCCCGGCATACGTGGGCTTCCCGGTCGCGGGGTCGTAGGCGGGTGCGGCCACCCGCACCTCGAGGACGGCTCCGCCGCCGACGGGTACCGGACGGCCCGATGCGTCCTGACGGAGTCGGTCGACGTAGCGCACCCAGTAGCCGAGGCCGCTGCCGCCGCCGGGGACGTCGATGACCATCCGGTCGTAGCACGCGTGACTGCCGGTCCTGATGTTCTTCACCGGCGCCGTCGTGCCGGAGGCACGGGACTTGGCCAGGCTGCCCCAGCCGGTGGGGCACGCCGTGGCTGCCGGGGCGGCGTCGGCCGGCATCGTGCTCGCCGTCAACGCGGCTCCCATGAGTACCGCCGCGGCCCATGCTGTTCTGCTTCGTCTCATGATGTCCCCCGAGGCGTTGATGTGACTGATATCTGGTGAGACATCCGGCTTCGCCGAATGGTTGCGCTGTTGATGGAGGAATCGCTTCCGGATGACGTCCGGATCACGTGCGGATGACGTCCGCCATCGAAACATTCGAAGTATCTGGCGAATGTTGGGTTTCCCCTGCTGCCGCAGAGCTTTCTGAGCCAATTGCCTCGGCCCGGTGCGCGGTCCGTTGACGCCTTCGAGGGCCGCTCGTATGGTCTGCGACGCAATTCCGAAACCTGTTCGAAAGTTTCGGTTGATCAACCGTCAGGAAACCCGGTCACGAAAGGGGACGAGATGGTTACCCGCACGTCCATCCGCCTCGGCATGGCGAGCCTGCTCGCCATAGCCGGGCTCACCGCCCTGTCGGCACCGGCCGACGCCGCGAGCACCCTGGGTGCCGCGGCGGCCGAGAAGGGCCGCTACTTCGGCGCCGCCGTCGCCGCGAACCACCTGGGCGAATCCGCGTACGTCTCCACGCTCGACACCGAGTTCAACTCGGTGACCCCCGAGAACGAAATGAAGTGGGACGCGGTGGAGAGCACCCGGAACTCCTTCAACTTCACGGCCGCGGACCAGATCGTCAGCCACGCCCAGAGCAAGGGCATGAAGGTCCGCGGACACACCCTGGTCTGGCACTCCCAGCTGCCGAGCTGGGTCGGCACGCTCGCCGCCGCCGACCTCAGAACGGCGATGAACAACCACATCAACCAGGTCATGGGGCACTACAAGGGCAAGATCCACTCCTGGGACGTCGTCAACGAGGCCTTCCAGGACGGCAGCAGCGGAGCCCGCCGCAGCTCGCCGTTCCAGGACAAGCTCGGCAACGGCTTCATCGAGGAGGCGTTCCGCACCGCACGCGCGGCGGACCCGGCGGCCAAGCTCTGCTACAACGACTACAACACCGACGGCGTCAACGCGAAGAGCACGGCCGTCTACAACCTGGTCAAGGACTTCAAGGCACGCGGCGTGCCCATCGACTGCGTCGGCTTCCAGTCCCACTTCAACAGCGCCTCCCCGGTCCCCTCCGACTACCAGGCCAACCTGCAGCGCTTCGCCGACCTCGGCGTCGACGTCCAGATCACCGAGCTGGACATCGAGGGCTCCGGCACCTCCCAGGCCACCAGCTACAGCAACGTGGTGAAGGCCTGTCTGGCCGTCTCCCGCTGCACCGGCATCACCGTCTGGGGCGTCACCGACAAGTACTCCTGGCGGGCCGGCGGCACACCCCTGCTGTTCGACGGCAACTACAGCAAGAAGGCCGCCTACACCGCCGTACTCACCGCGCTCGGCGGCACCGGCTCCGGCGGCGGCGGTACGGCCGCATGCTCCGTGTCGTACAGCAAGCAGGAGGAGTGGAGCGACCGCTTCAACGGCAAGGTGACCGTCACCGCCGGGGGTTCCGCGATCAGCAACTGGACCACGACCGTGACCGTCACCTCCCCGCAGAAGATCTCCGCGACCTGGAACGGCACGCCCACCTGGGACAGCAGCGGCAACGTCATGACGATGAAGCCGAACGGCAACGGCAGCCTGGCCGCCGGAGCCTCCACGAGTTTCGGCTTCACGGTCATGACGAACGGCAACACCGCGGCCCCGGTGCTCGGCTCCTGCACCGCGTCCTGACCGCGCCTTCGCCCGGTCCCGACAGAGCCCGGGCCGCCCGGCCGATGTGGTCGAAGCCACGTCACCGAGGAGGCCCGGGCCATGTCGTACGGCAGGACGCGCGGGCTACCGTTTCGCGCAGTCCCCTGTCTCACCACACGCATCGGGCGGCCCGGCAGTGCAAGCAGATCTCTCCCCGCTCATCGCGGCGACCGCCCAGTGGCTGACCTGCGCCTACCCGTCGGGCGGCGGCGCGCTGGCCTCCGCCCTGTGCGAGGCGCAGGCACGGCAGGCCGTGACGGTCGCGGCCTGGCTCAGGTATCCGACGCAGATGGACGCCGCGCTGGTCGGCATGGCCGGGCCCGGCGGCTCGGCCCGGCTCGACTGGATCACCGGCGCCGACGGGACCGGCGCCCAGGACACGGACGAGCACGCTTGGCGCACCTGGGTCGACGAGGTCGTGGCGAGCTGGGCGGCCTGCCTGCTCACCGACCCGGAACTGGCCGGCCTGGCGGTGGCCGCGCTCGCCGGGGGCACCCACACGGCCGTTGTGCCGGCCGAATTCCGCCGCCTGCTCGCACCCGACGAGGCGGACCGCCGTGCTGCGACCCTCCTGCGCCACCCCGACCTGCTGGCCCCCGTGGCCGAACTCCACCACGCCCAGCTCGTGGAACGCCTGCACCCGGGACAGGCCCTGATCGCCTGAGGCCGCCGACGGGTCGGCAACGGGTCAGCCGTGCTTGCCGCGGCCCGTCAGCGCGTCCCGCAACCGGTCGATCAGTCCGGCACCCGGAGCCAGCAGCTTGTTGGCCGGAGGCGTGTCCGGGGCGGACGGGTGCGGCCGCGTCGGCGCCATCTTCTTGGCCGTACGGACCTTGTCGCCCAGCTCGTCGAGCATCTCCGCCGGGCACGCCACCCGCAGCTGCGGGAACAGGGTCTCCTCCTCGTCGGCGATGTGGGAGCGGATCTCGCTCATCAGCATCCCGATCAGCCGGTCGAACTCGGGGTCGTCCGCCTCGTGGCCCTCCAGATCCTTCATGATCCGCTCGGCCTTCGAGTGGTCCTCGAGCTCCCGGTCCGCCATGGCGTTCCCGTTCACCAGGTGCTTGCGCACCGCCGGGTAGAGGTACTCCTCCTCGGCCACCGAGTGCCGGACCAGCTCCATCGTGGCCTGCTCGGCGTACACCTTGCGGTTCTTGTCACCGGACGGCAGCGCCTCGACGCGGCCGAACATGTCCTCGACCTCCCGGTGATCGGTCACCAGTTCGTCGATGACGTCTCCTCCGTGTCCCATGCTCTCCACCTCCAGCCAGGGGGTGGCGGATCCGGTCCTGACCCGCCACGGGCCCCGAGTGCCCCCCGGCGGCCGCCCTACGCGCGGTCAAAGCCCGGTCCGGATGGGTGTGGGCGGGGCACATCGAAGGAACTCGCACCGGGACACCGGCGTACGACGCCCCTGGGAGGCCGACGTGACCGACGCTCTGGACGAGGTGCTCGCGCGAGTACGCGGGGAAGTGGCCGCCAGGGCCGAGCGGCTGTGGGACGTCGCACTGACCCTGCACACCGAGCCCGAGTACGCCTTCGAGGAGCATCGGGCGGCGGCACTGCTCTGCGGCGAACTCGCTTGGGAGGGCTTCACCGTCGAGCGGGGCGTCGCCGGGCTGCCCACCGCCTTCGTCGCACGCTGGGGCGCGCGGCCCAGGCCCGCGGTGGCCCTGCTCCTGGAGTACGACGCTCTGCCCGGCCTCGGGCACGCCTGCGGCCACAATCTGATCGCCGCCGCCGGACTGGGCGCCGCGCTGGCGGTGCGGGCCGCCCTGCCCGCGGACGCCGGAAGCGTATGGGCCGTGGGCACGCCGGCCGAGGAGGGCGGTGGCGGCAAGGTCACCGAGGTGGAGGCAGGGCTGTTCGACGACGTCGATGCCGCGCTGATGTTCCATCCCGGTGTGCACAGCTGGCGGTGGGCGCCGCTGACCGCGCAGGCCCAGTACCGGGTCGCCTTCCACGGGCGTGCCGCGCACCCGACCGGAAACCCCACCGAGGGCATCGACGCCCTCGCGGCGCTGATCCAGCTGTTCAACACCCTCGCCGTGGTCGGGCGGCGGCTGCCCGAGGGCTCCCACGTCCAGGGCATCGTCACCGAAGGGGGCCGGGCGACGAACATCGTCCCCGCGTACGCGGAGGGCCAGTTCGGCCTGCGCGCCGCGACGACCGCCGCCCTGGAGGACCTGGCGGGGGAGCTGCTCACCTGCGCACAGGGCGTGGCCCGGGCGACGGGAACGACGGTCACCGTCGAACGCGCCACACCGCGCTACGAGCACTTCCGCGACAGCAGGGTGCTGTCCGAGCGGTTCGCCCTTCACCTGGCCGGCACGGGCCTTGGGATCACACCCCCGCAACCGGGCGTGTACCTGGGCTCCTCCGACATCGGCAACGTCAGCGGACGCGTCCCCGCCATCCATCCCTTCGTCGCGATCATGGATCCCGACGGCTCCGACCACACCCCCGAGTTCGCCGCCGCGGCGGCGTCCGACCGCGGCCGGGAGGCGATGCTCGCGGCGGCGGAGGCACTGGCCTGCACGGCGGTCGAGGTGCTCCTGCGCACGGACGTGCGGGAACGGGCGTGGCAGGACCTCACGGCCGCCGCGCCCTGAGGTCCGGGCCACCGACCAGGCCGTCACCCTGGCCGCCTGTGAGCTCCAGGGCTCAGCAGGGCTCAGCTTGCGTGGAGCCGGTACACGTTGAACGCCCGCCGGATGACCGGCTGGGCCACGTTGCGCACCCGCACGCCACCGGCCGTCATCCCGTGCTCGGTGCCCATGTGGGCGTGCCCGTGGACGGAGAGGTCGGCACCGGCCGTGTCGATCGCCTCCGCCAGCAGATAGCTGCCGAGGAACGGGTAGATCTCCGGCGGCTCACCGGCGAGGGTGTCGGCGACGGGGGAGAAGTGGGTGAGGGCGATCCGCAGCTCACAGCCACCGTCCTCCAGCTCGTCCAGTGCGATGTGCAGCGCGTCCGCGCAGCGTCGCGTGTAGCGGACGAACTCCTTCATCAGCGGCTCGCCGAACTCGCCGGCGCTGCGTCCGACGAACCCGCCGCCGAAGCCCTTGGTACCGGCGACCCCGACGCGCGTGCCCTCGCACTCGACGACCGTGCCCGTACCCTCCAGCACCGTCACGTCCGCCTCCTGGAGGATGGCGGTGACCTTTTCGGGCTGCTCGTCGTGATGGTCGTGGTTGCCGAGCACCGCCACGACCGGCACCGGCAGCCCCTGTACCTCCCGCGCCACCACCCGGGCCTCCTCCGGCGTGCCGTGCCGGGTGAGGTCGCCCGCCAGGAGCAGCAGGTCGGCGCAGTCGTGAAGGGTGTCGAAGGCGGGGCGCAGCAGGCCCTGGCTGTCGGCCCCCATGTGGATGTCCCCCACGGCGGCGACGCGGATCATGGCAGGTCCTCCGCATGCTCGGGGGAGGCGGTCTGGGCCACCACGACGTCCGTGTGCACGGAGATCCCGGCCAGCTCTTCGCGGACGGTCCGCAGCAGCGTCTCGCGGCACTGTACGGAGGGCACCGTGCCGCTCACCACGACCGCTCCGGCCCGCAGCTCGGACCGTACGCCGAGTTCACCGAGTTCCTCCGCGGCGAGCCGGTCGCGCAGATGGGCGACGCGGTACTCGACGTTCTCCGCGGCAGGGGCGGGGGCAGGGGCAGGGTCGGCTCCGTGGGCCCGCCCCGCGCCGGTCTCGCTCATCGACGTTCCTCCTTCGGCCTCGGCGGAATGACCTCCAGCCGCTCCAGGAAGTAGAAGAACGCGTCGGGCATCGGGTCCTGGCCGCACGCGCGGCGCATCGACTCCCAGTCGACTCTCTCCCGCAGCGTGCGGGCGATCGGGAGCACCGCCCCGAAGTCGCAGTGGTGCTCGGAGAAGGCGGCCACCAGACTGTGCACCAGATCGGTCGGCGACAGCACCGGCATGAACACCGAGTCGACCGACAACTCCTGTGCGCGCTCCAGCAGTTCCGTGGTGACCGGCTGGTGCGCCAGCTCGAAGATCAGGTCGACCTGCTGTCCCAGGCAGCTGGACTTCAGCAGCCAGTCCTCCGGCGGCGGGTACACCGGCAGTCCGGCCTCGCGCAGGGTCTCGGCGACGGCGTCCGCGTCCTCGGGCCGGAAGCAGAAGTCGACATCGTGCTGGAGGTTCTGGGTGCTTCCGTGCGCGTACACGGCGACACTGCCCGCGAGGGCGAAGGCGTGTCCCTTGCGCTTGAGGATCGAGCCGACCTGCTTGGCGGCCTGCAGGATCGCCTGATTGCGGTCCAGGGGCAGATCGTCGGCGAGCACGTCGTTGTGCGGGACGCGTCCGGGATCTCCCCTTGTCAGACGCAGCTCCGCGACGCCTGCACGCTGATCCAGAGCGTCGTCGTCCCCGTGCCGCGTCATCGCCGCCCCCTTTCCCGTTCCTGGTCGACGGCGAGCCCCGAGTACCCGGCGCCCCGCCATCGACACGAACGCCGCACACGGGGAACACGCGGGCGTCGGTCGGCCGCCCGTTTCCGGGCACCCGGTCCCCATGAACGGCAAGGACACACAGAAGCAGACCTCGTACGAGGAACGCCGGACCGTCGAGCGACTCGTGCCGGCCTGGCTGGAGGAGACCGAGCGGCACGACAGCGCCGCCGCCCGCGAGGCCCGTACGGGCTGGGAGCGGGGCTCGCTGTCGGACCGGTCGGCTCAGGACCTGGCCCACTGGGTCACCGCCAGGGTGACCGACACGGGCTTCAACGAGGAGGAGGGCCCGCACGTGGCGGGCCCCGTCCGGATCACCCCCGCGGACAAGGAGACCGTCCATCGCTGGCTGGCGGCGCAGGGCCACCGGATCTGACGGCCGCGGCGCGACCCTCGCCCGCCCTCGACTCAGGCGAGCGCTCCCCGGGAGCGGAGCAGCGGCAGAACGTGGTCCCGGACGGCGGGCGCCAGGACCAGGCCGTCCTCCCGGCCGGTCACCCAGCGCATCCGAGCCAGTTCGGCGGCGGGACGCGGAACGCCGTCGATCCGGGTTTCGTACACCGTCATGGTCATCGGGACCCCCTCCAGCGCCGCGACCGCCCGGACCTCCTGGAGCAGGCTGCATCCGACCGGAGTCACGCCGAGCTCCTCCCCGAGTTCGCGCAGCAACGCCGCCTCCGGTTCCTCGCCCGGGTCGGGCTTGCCGCCGGGCAGGTAGAAGACGTCGGGCGCGGCCGTCTTGCTGACGACGAGCAGACGACCGCCCTCGAGGATCACGGCGGCGGCCACGGTCAGGGAGCCGGCCCGAGCGCCGTCGCCGGCGTCGCCCACTTTTCTGTGCGTCATGGATCAAAGGCTGTCACGCTGAGAGGCATGGGCAAGACCGCGCTGATCGTCATCGACATGATCAACACGTACGACCACGAGGACTCCGAACTGCTTCTGCCCTCGGTGGAAACCGTCGTACCGAACATCGCGGCGCTGATCCACCGAGCGAGGAAGAGCGACACGCCCGTCGTCTACGTCAACGACAACTTCGGCGAGTGGCGCTCCCACCACGGCGAAGTCCTCGACAAAGCGCGCAAGGGCCCGCACGCCGACCTCGTCGCCCCGCTCGAGCCGGACGACACGTCCCTGTTCGTTCTCAAGGCACGCCACTCGATCTTCTTCGAGACTCCGTTGAACTATCTGCTCGGCCAACTGGGCATCGACCGCCTCGTGCTGTGCGGCCAGGTCGCCGAACAGTGCGTCCTCTACTCGGCCCTCGACGCGCACATCCGCCACCTGGAAGTGACCGTCCCCCGGGACGCGGTCGCCCACATCCACCGGGACCTCGCGGACGCGGCGCTGCGCATGATGGAGCGCAACATGGGCGCGCACATCTGCGGGAGCGAGGACCTGTGGCAGTGAGCCGGCCGGGCCGTGTCGCCCTGCTGTCGCCTCACCCGGTCCGCTCCCCGGCATCCGGGGAGCGCCCCGCGGCGGCGTAGGCGTCGGTGTCCAGATCCCGGTGCCCGCCCCGGAGTTCGTACCGTGTACGCAGCACGGCTGCGGCCTGCTCCCGCGCGACCGAGGGGAGACCGAAGTGCTGGCGGGCGTACTCCAGCACGTCATCGACGCTCACCCGGCCACGCAGCAGCCGTTCGCCCGCCCCGTCGTGACCGGCGGCCTCCAGACGGGCGGCCAACATCTTGCGCTGCGCGGTGATCGCGATGTCCGCGGCCACTCCCAGCTGTGCGCGCAGGTGACGTGCGCGCCGCGCGGCCACCTCCCGCGACGTACGGCCGCGCCAGTGCACCAAGCGCTTCATGCCCCACCCCTCGACGGATCGGCGCCGCCCGGATCGTCACGGACGGCGCACGCGGATTCGTGCCCCGTCCGACTACCCGAAGAGCAGGCATCCAGACGGCGGACCGGGCGAGTTGTGGGGTGACGTTGCCGTCAGGCGGGCAGTTTGGCGCGCAGGCGGCCGGCCGCCGCGGCGGGTCCGGCGGTGGCCCGGACGGAGCGGCGCACCAGATGTGCCTCCCGCCGCAGGTCATGGGCGGTATGGCGGCCGCGCCACCACAGCGAGGGGTGCCCGGCGGTGTCGTCCGCCGCGATGAGCAGCCCACCCAGCATCGAGAGGTTCTTGAGGAAGTGGATGAGCTGCTGCTCACGTTCGGAGGGATCCTCGGCCTGCCAGAAGCGGTGCCCGGCCAGCGTCGTGGGCACGAGGGTGCCGGCGATGGCCAAGGCCGCGACCCGGGGAACACGTCCCATGCCGAGCAGAACGCCGGCCGCCACCTGCACGGCGCCATTGAGGCGTACGACCTGCTCGGTACGGTCCGGCAGCGCCTCGACGCGCTCGGTGACCGGCTGGACGACGGGCTCGGCCACGGGGGCCACCGCCTTGGGGTCGCGCAGTGAGTTCAGGCCGCCGGCGACGAACATGGAAGCGAGCATCGGGCGGCCGACCAGACGCAGAAGACTCATGGGGCCCTCTCCAGGGGTGTGGGGGCAAGCTGCGTTTCCCCGGGTTCCCGACCGGCGGCGGCTCATTCGACGCCGGCCGCCCCACACCGGTGCGTCCCGGTTCGGCTGACCAGGCCACCCGGGTGAAGCAGCCGGAGGAACAGGTCCGGCCGCGCGTCGACAACGCGGCGGGCTGACACCGGGACCGCGGTGGAATGCCCGTCAGCGCCTTGAGTACGCCCCTGTCCGGTAGCTCGGCCGGATCGCGGTCCGGCGCCGGACCGCGACGACACGCAGGGCCAGCGCCACGGCCAACAGCACCCAGGCCACGGCACAGTACGCCCACGCGGTCGCGCCGCGCGCCACGCCGACGGCGCTCCAGATCGCCCAGAGGGCCAGCACCGTGCACAGAGCGGTCCACGCGATGTCGGCGATACGGCTGCGCAGCTGCCCTCGCTGGTTCGTGCCCGGTTCGAGATCGCCGAGACCGGTACTGTCTGCTTCCCCTCGCAGTGTCACGGCTCGCTTCCCTTCGCTCACACGTGTGTGGGCTTTCCGGGTACCCCTAGTACGGGATGCGTAGCGGGGAAGGGGAACGCCATCGCCGTCCCCGCCAGGCGCAGGCGGTCACCGCTCGGGGTCTTGCGGCCACCCCCCTCGCCCGGCCAGGTGGAGGACGAGGGCCGCGATGTTCCACGCGTCGTCCTCGCCGCGATGGTGGCGCCCTTCGAGCGGAAGCCCCGCGAACCGCAGTGCCTGGGCCATCCCGGGGCGCTTGCGCAGGCCGTGTACGTCGGTGAAGGCGGCCTTGGCGTTGGTGTGGCGCCGTCCGAACGGGTACGGCGTGCCCGTGGCCCGGCACTGCCGCACGAACTGGTGACGGTCGTAGTCGCCCCAGCTGGCCCAGGCCCGGGCGCCCGCCCGGTGTTCCGCGGCCAGCAGTCGGCAAGCCTCGGCGAACGACACACCTCGGTCGACTTCGTCCTGGGTGAGCCCGGTGAGCTCCGTGCAGAAGTCGCCGACCGTGGACCGCGAGGGCCGTACCAGAATCCGGTGGCGAGCGACCCGCTCTCCGGCGTCGAGGTCGACGACGGTCAGCCCGATCTCGATGATCTCGCTGACCGCGCCAGGGGGCGGGGAGCCGGGCCAGCACGTCGCTTCGACGTCCACGACGTTCAAGAAGGCCTCGGCTCCTGTGCTGTTCATGGCCGGAAGAGTAGGGAGCGAAGCGCGTCGGCGGCACCTCGTTTTCCACCGGCACGGACCACCCGCTCGTAAGAGGTTTCTGTGAATTTCCGAGACGCCTGAACGCCTGGGGTCCCACATCCGTATAGGGCCGGGGGATTTCCATGCCCGTACGGACGCAACGCGCAGGAGAGTACTTCCGTGGGACACAACAGGCGCAGACGCCCAACAGGCGCACGACGTGCGACCTTTGCCGCGATGGCACTGATGCTGGGCGGTGGTGGGCTGATGGCGGTCAACGTGTACGCCTCGGCAACCGACGGCGGCCGGTCGGGCGACGAGGGGTCGGACCGCCCCCGGGTGCTGGGAGCCGCGACGATCGACTGCCCTGACGTCGGCGCCCAGTTGACCACCGTGCCCGATCAGGCACGGGCGGAGGTCGACAACGAACTCGCCGCCCTGGACCAGCAGATAGCCGACGCCTACCGGCAACTCCAGGACCCGGCACGGAACGCGCAGCCCGACAGCGGGATCATGGACCCCCTCAAGGAGGACCGCGCCGCGACGATCGAGCGCATTGCCGCCGCCATCGAGCGTGTGGGGGACCGCCCGCAGGGACTCGACGCCCTGGCGGCCTGCACGCTGCGCGAGCCCGAGAACCAGACCGGCGAGCAGAACGGCGGCGAGGAGCAGCAGGGCGACGGCCAGGACCAGGGCGACAGCCAGGACCAGGGTGACGGCCAGAACCAGGACGGCGGCGCCCAGCAGGGCAACGGCGGCCAGGCCGGCAACGGCCCCGTGGCCGCCGACTTCGCGGACATCACCGGCGTACAGCCGGGCGCTGCCGCCCCGAACCCCCAGGCGGACGCCTCCCGCGGCACCTTCGTCACCAGTTGCGGGGTGAACGAGGACGGCCTGTTCAACTCGGACAACGTGATCGTGGCCCCGGGCGTCTCCAACGGAGCCCACCACTTCCACGACTACGTCGGCAACCAGGCCAACGACGCCTTCGCCGGCGACGACGACCTCGCGAACGGCGACACGAGCTGCGAGGACCAGGGCGACAAGTCTTCGTACTACTGGCCCGTGCTGCGACTGCAGAACGGCACCCAGGAGCAGGACGCGGGCGCCCCGGGCGGCGGCACCGAGGGCAACGCCGGTGAGATCGTCACGCCCCGACAGGTCACCCTCACGTTCGTGGGCAGCCCGCGCGGCGAAGTCACGGCCATGCCGCGGCTCCTGCGCATCATCACCGGCGACGCCAAGGCGTTCGTCAACGGAACCGCCAACGCCAACGCGTCCTGGAGCTGCACCGGGTTCGAGGACCGGCAGCTGAAGGACAAGTACCCGCTGTGCCCGCAGGGCAGCGACGTGGTCCGCACCTTCAGGTTCCAGAGCTGCTGGGACGGCAGCAACATCGACAGCGCCAACCACCGTACCCATGTGGCGTTCGCCCAGGCCGACGGCGTCTGCCCCGCCGGATTCCAGGCCATTCCGCAGCTCGTGCAGCGCATCGTCTACGACGTCGACGCGCCGAGCCTTCAGGACGGGGGCCGTACGACCCCGCTCTTCGCCGTGGACTCCTTCCCGGAGCAGCTGCACAAGCCCGTCACCGACCACGGCGACTTCATCAACGTCTTCGACGAGGATCTGATGCAGGAGATGGTCGACTGCATCAACGAGGGCCGCCAGTGCGGTCCCGGCGCGGACCAGGACCCCGGAAACGGCGAGGACCCGCAGGATCAGCCGACGGACGACCCGCAGGACGAGCCGACCGAGCAGCCGTCCGAGCAGCCGTCCGACGAGCCGGAGGAGCAGCCGACGGCGACTCCCGCCCCGTCGACCGGCGGTAACAGCGACAACGGTGGTAACGGCGGTAACGGCGAGCAGGGCGAAAACGGCCAGGCCAAGCCCGACGCGTCACCCACCGCACCGGCCGCCGAGGACGCACCCAAGGTCTACGGCACACCCACGCCCGCGAAGAGCGCTTCCACCACCCTGCCCGAGGCCTGGTCGAACGATTTGGTCGAGGACGAGGCGGACAGCACCGCCTCCGCCATCCCGACGACCGGAGCCGCGGCACAGCCTCCGGCCGGCGCACAGACCGAGCCTCAGACGGCCGGTGGCTCACTGGCCGAGACCGGCACCCAGCTGTGGCCCGCCGCGGCCGGAGCCGTTCTCCTCATCTCCGGCTTCGTCCTGCTGCGGCGCACCAGGCGCGGTTCCCTGTAGGCCCGTCCGGCTCGACGCGCGGAAAGGCGCACCTCTGCCTACGATCACTTGACGTGGGACACGCATTCGAAGAGCTCGTGGAGAAGCAGCGCGCGGCGGACCAGGCGCACCACCGGGTCGACGACCTGAACCACGCCTACGGTCCGCCCGCCGAGCACAAGTGGTCCAGGAAACAGACCACCACGTACGAGACCGCGTTCCGCGCCTGGCGTGACCTGGATCGTGACATCCGGACCGCTGTGGCGGAGTACGCGAAGGAGCAGGGCCGGGCCCGCCAGGAGGTGGAGACGGACGTCCAGACGGCCGTGAGCCGTACGGACGCGCAATAGGGACCCGGTACGGCAGAACCGGATTTGCCGTACCGGCAACTCTCTTTGCCTGCCGTCTCGGCGCGCCGCAGGCTTGGGCACCATGACCCACATCCACCCGACCCAGGCCGCCGAGTTCTGGGAAGCCCGCTACCAGGACAGCGAACGAGTCTGGAGCGGCCACCCCAATCCGCTCCTCGTCAGGGAGGCGGGCCATCTCCCCCCGGGCACCGCCCTGGACCTCGGCTGCGGCGAGGGGGCCGACGCCGTGTGGCTCGCCTCGCGCGGCTGGCAGGTCACCGGCATCGACATCTCGCACACCGCCCTCGCACGCGCCGCCGCACACGCCACCGAGGCCGGGGTGGGCGACCGTACGACATGGGAACGGCACGAGCTGGGCGTGACGTTTCCCCAGGGCTCCTTCGACCTGGTCAACGCCCAGTTCCTGCAGTCCCCGGTACGCCTCGACCAGGAGGGCGTCCTGAGGCAGGCCGCCGCAGCGGTCGCCGAGGGCGGCACGCTCCTGATCGTCATGCACGGGGGGTGGCCGTCGTGGCAGAGCGAACCGCCCTTCGAGGCGGAGTTCCCCACCCTGGAGGGCACCCTGGCGGAACTCGCGTTGCCGGAGGACACCTGGAGTGTGGAAACCATGGGCGCGGTGCGCAAGGAAAGCGTTTCCCCCGAGGGGGTCAAGGGCTTCCGCGAGGACAACGTGTGGCGGCTTCGACGGAAATAGGGGCCGGAATGGGAGTCCGCGTTTGGGAATTTCGGTGACGGCTACTCGATACGAAGACACACCCGCAGTCAAAACGCGGCTTGGAGTGATGGAACGTGGCCGGAGACCAGAAGGCCAAGGCGAAGAAGGAACAGGCCAAGGGAAAGGCCAAGGAGGCGATCGGCCGCACGATGGGCAACGAGCGGATGGAGGCCGAGGGCCGGGCCGGACAGTCGAAGGGTGACGCCCGTCAGGCCAAGGAGAAGGCGAAGGACACCTTCAAGCACTGACGGCGCCGGCAACCGACCAGAACTCTCAGCGGGATCCCCATTCCACACCCGGGGATCCCGCTGACTGCTGTGTTACCGGACTGGGTGTGTTACCGGACTGTTCTGCTGCCGGACAGCTCTGTTACCGGATGACAAAGGTGCCGAAAGGCACTGCGTTCCCGTGAGCATCACCTGAACACGCGGCGTTCACGGCCCTACCGTCCGGCTATGAACCTGAGTCGCAGCAAGAAAAGAACGTGGCGAAGCGCCGCGCTTGCGGTGCTGCTGACCGCGGGAGCGCTCACAGCCGCTGCCCCGGGCGACGCGCAGGCGCGCACCGAGCGGACCGAGACACCCGTGGCGTCGGCTTCCCCGGTCGCCGGGGTGACCGAGTCGATGGTGCGGGTGAAGGTGCCGCTGCCCGCCTCGGCCGGGGCGCGTCCGGCGGCGTGCGACTGGCTGTCGTACCTGCGCTACCGAGCCTCCGACGGACCGGACGCCTCGGCCGACGCCGACCGGATCCTCGTGGCCCAGCCGGGCATCCTGGAAGGGGCCGGGGCGTTCGACAGCGTCGCCCGCAACACTGTGGCACGGGCCGCCGAGCAGGGCGGCCACATCGAGTTCTGGGCGCTGGACCGCCGCTCCAACTGCCTGGAGGACCGCACCGGAATCGCCTCCGCCGACCAGCACACGGCCGTCGACTACTACTACCGCGGCAAGCAGGTCGAAGGCCGGACCTTCGACGGGTACGTCACCAACGACCGCCTCGGCTGGATGGCGAAGCTCGGCATCGAGCAGACCGTCCGCGACCAGTACGACCTGCTCGCCGCCGAGTTGCCCGACCAGGGGCTCCGCAAGAGCAAGGTGCTGTGCGGCGGCCACTCGCTGGGCGGTGTGATCACCGGCTACTTCGCGGCCGCCGACTTCGACGGGGACCGCACCACCACCGCGGACGCCGGCTTCAACCAGTGCGCCGGCTACTTCGCCCTCGACACCACCGTCTCCACCTCGCTGGCCGACCTCAGCGGCAGCATCCCGGACGACACCAACCTGCCCGACATCGGCCTCGGCTTCGCCGCCGTACAGGCCGGACTGGACAGTGGCGTACTGTCCCGTTCCCTGTCCGCGCCGGTGCTGCTCAACCCCGAGACGATGACCCTGCTCGCCATCGCCGGAGTGGGCGCGGTCCGTGATCCCGGCGGCGAGGCCGACCTGCCCCGCTACCTCCCCGCCAACGTCAACGTCGAGGCGACGAACCGTTTCCTGTTCTCCGAGGACACCGCCACGTTCCTCTCCGGATCACCCGCGGTGAAGGACTTCCGGCTCACCAACGCGGCGGTGCTGGGATCGCTGATGGACGACCACTCCGTACCGCTCGCGTTCCTGCAGAGCAGCGTCGGCTTCTTCGACGGCGGACCGATCGTCGACAAGAACTTCCCCGCCGCCAACGGCAGTGACGCGCAGCCGGCGCTCTTCGGCACCGAGTACAAGGCGATCCCCGACCAGCCGCACGGACCGCTGTACACGTGGCGGAACTACGACCGTGTCGGCGACCCCGACGACCCGGGGTACCGGTCGGCCGACGGGACGCCCTTCACTCAGGCCGGCAAGGAGGTCACCGACCTTCAGGAACTCGCCCGCAGCCTGGCCGAGCAGCCGCTGGACTTCACCGAGCAGTACTTCCCGACCAAGCTGGTCACCGACATCCAGCTGTCCACCTCACCGCAGGTGCAGCGGCTCGTGGTCCACCCCGAGGGGCTCACCGCCAACCCGACGCTCACGGTCCTCGCGGGCGACGGACTGCTGGCGGGCCGCGTCCCGCCCGACCTCGACGCCGTGGTCGCCGACGGCTACCAGCACCTCGACGTGCTGACGGCGGCACCCGTGCAGAACAACGGCCGTCCCGAGCCCACGTCCACCAACCTCGCCCGATTCGCCCAGAACCCCGCATAGCGGTCCCTGCACGGCTGTGGGCCCGGGAGGAATCCTCCCGGGCCCACTTCCACGAGTACGGCTCAGACCTTGCCGGCGGCGAAGGCGGCCGCGGCGTCGGCGTCGGCGGTGTAGCCGAGGTGTGCGCCCACGTCGCCCCCGCCGTTCTCGCAGACGGGGTCGCCCTCCGCGCAGAAGTCGATGGTGCGGCTCTGGTACGTGCCGGTGACGCTCTTGCCGATGGCCCGGATGGGGTTGCCGAACAGCAGCACGGCGGCGACCTTCGGTTCGAGCGCGGCGGGAATGGTGGCGACGATGGGACTGCCGACCACCGCACCGGCGCTGCTGATGCCGATGGAATTGTCGACGACGTTCGCGCCCTGTGAATATCCCACCAGAATGAAGCGCTGGTTCGGGCACGATGCCGCCTGGCTCGTGACATGGTTCACCAGGTCCGTGTTGCCCTGTGCGGCCGAGGTGAGAGAAAGGTCGGCGGGGTAGTTCACCTTGTAGCTGGACAGGCTTTTGCCGGTGATTTTCTTCTGCAGGGCGGAATACACCGGGTCGCCGACGATGAAGCCGAGCGTGCCCGGCTCGAACGTGCCGCGGGCGGCGACGACGTCGATGTCCGAGCAGGCCGCGGCCGACGCCGTCGGCGCCGTGAGGGTGGCCAGTCCGGCCCCGCCGGCCAGTGACAGCGCGGCGAGACACAAGCGGATACGCATGGGGATCCTCCGAGTTTCGGGGCGCATGATGCGCCTGCGAAAAAGGACGGTCCCGAAGGTATTCGCCTTTCCTGCCGGGGTGTTATGCAGAGAATTATGGAATGGCCGCGGTTTTTTGCGCCCGTATGAGTACGGGGCCGAGGAAAGCATTCACTGATTGCTCGCCCCCTGCTCCCGCAATGCCTCGGCCCGTAGCGCGAGAATCAGGTCCAGCCGCGTCTCGGGATCGTGCAGGGCGTCCCCGAAGAGCTTGTCCAGCTGCCTGAGGCGGTAGCGGACCGTCTGGGGGTGGATGTGCAGCCGGGTGGCGACGTCGGGGACGTTGCTGCCGCTGAGCAGCCAGGCGAGCAGGGTCTCGGCGAGCCGGGGACGCTGCCCCGCCGAGACGGTGTCGAGCGGGGCCAGGACCCGCGCCTGCAACTGGGCGAGCAGCGGCTCGTCGCCGTGCAGCAGCAGCGTCGACAGATGGTCGGCGCAACGCACCACGCCCTGCCGGGGAAGGATCCCGCGGCCCATCAGTCCCAGGGCCCGGGTGGCCCACCGCAGCGACCGTGTCGCCTCGGTGACGTCGACCGTCGGGCCGATCGCGGCCGGTCGTCCGCGCAGTGCGAGGGCGAACGCCCGGCCGCCGAAGCGGCCGGACCCGTCCGGGTCGGGCACCAGCATGCGCGGCGGCCGCGACGCCATGTCCACCAGCGCGCCCGCCGCCGCCAGCGGCCGCTCCTCCTCACGCTGCTCCGGCCCGGCGGCGAGCGCCACGACGGCGACCTGACGCGGCACCGGCCACCGCGCACCGTGCGCGAGATCCTGAACGGCCTCCAGGGGCACCGGCCCCTCGCCCAGCAGCAGGTCGAGCAGGCGTTTGCGACGCCGTTCCAGCTCGTCCGTGTTGTGCGACCGGGCCTCGGCGTAACCGGCCGCGGCCGCCTCCGCGACTTCGTGCACGGTCCGGAACGCGAGTTCGCCGAGCGCCGACACGACCGCCGAGTCCAGCCCGAGCTGTTCCGCCGTACGGCCCATCAGCCGCCAGGCGTGCAGCCCGCCGACGCGCAGTGCCGACTGCAGCGCGTCCAGGCTGCGGCCCTCCAGGGCCTCGCCGCGCCCGAGTTCGTAGTAGGTCGCGGCGATCGCGTCGCCGCGGCCGCGCGGGTCGGCGATGTGGTCGACGAACAGCGTCAGCGCCTGCACCACCCCGGC
This sequence comes from Streptomyces sp. MMG1533, assembly GCF_001279775.1. GTDB lineage: Bacteria > Actinomycetota > Actinomycetes > Streptomycetales > Streptomycetaceae > Streptomyces. Next base: position 135,203 of record NZ_LGDG01000028.1, read on the forward strand.
TCTGAGGTTGCGCCGGTAGTCCGCGTCGGCCGGGCGGCCGTACTCGGGAACCTGTCTGCGGACCTCCTCCTCCACCTCGTCGGCGACGGTTTCGAGCTGGGCACGCAGCAGCTTGGCCAGATCGGGCGGCACCGGCGGGGCTCCGGGGCCGGCCGGCACGCCGTGCGGGACGGGGACAGCCATCGCGGACACTCCTTTCACCCGGAAGCGGCTCACCCGAGGGCTGTTTCCCGTGGGGCGAGTGGGACGTCCTGTGTTGGACGGACGGTCCCTGCGCTCCGTTCCGTGCCCCGCCGGCTCCGACATCACTCGGGCAGGCCCAGCGCACGGGCGAGCATCGGCCACGACGCGGCGAACTCCCCCTTCCAGTAGGCCCAGCTGTGTCCCCCTCCGGCGTAGAAGTGCGTGGTGACCGGGACGCCGAGAAGCGCGAGCGTGTCCGTGAAGCTGTGCGCGGAGGGCCACAGCGCGCTCTCCAGCGCCTCGGGCAGCGGATCACCGCTCCCGCCGGCCAGCCCGCTGCCGTTGGAGACGTACAGGGCGGTGCCGCGCAGCCCGGCCGCGCGGGCGCGTGGGTTGAAGTCGCGCCAGGTGAGGAGGTTGAGGATCGGGTTGCCCCAGAGGGAGGCGGGCACCAGGTTCTCGCGGGCCACGATGGCGTCCATGATGTTGGGCACGCCGGGCGCGGTGGTGTCGAGGATGCCGCTGTAGGAAGCCGCGGCGGTGAACGCCCCCGGGTGCCGGGCGGCGTGCGCCATCGCCCCGTACCCGCCGGTGGACACCCCGGCGACGGCCCGTACTCCGGAGGCCCGGTAGTCGTTGCGGAGCAGTGCCGGCACCTCCTCCAGCTGGAAGGTCTCGTAGTCGGGTCCGTCCCGCCAGGCGGTGGGAATGCCGGTGGGGCCCGCGTCCGGCATCGCCACGATCAGGTCCCGGCCCTCGGTGAAGGCCTCGATGTCCGTCTCCCGGGTCCAGGACGTGTAGTCGTCGTGGGCGCCGTGCAGCAGGTACAGCACCGGGTACGTCCGTCCGGGCTGCGTGTCGAATCCCGACGGCAGGATCAGCCGCACCGCCGCGCTGCGGCCCAGCGCGGCGGAGTTCACGGACACGTCCAGGGTGCGCGGCCCGAGCCGGGTCGCGGCCCGGGCACGGCCGGTGGCGGTCCCGGCTCCGAACAGGACGGCCAGACCGGCGGCGGCGGCCGCCTTGGTGACGGCGCGCCGGGGCACTTCGGTGGTGCGGTCAGGCATGGCGGCTCCTCGGTTCTCGGTTCAGTGGATCTGCTCGGCTCCTCCGACGGCGTGGGCCGGTTCGCCGAGCAGCCGCCGAAGGTGTACGGCGATTTCGTCGACGTGCGGCGGATCGAGCAGCGACAGATGGTGCCCGCGCACGGGGACGACCTTCAGGCGTGGGCACACCTCGTCCCAGCCCAGCGCCTGGTCGTCCCGTTCGTACGCCGCATCGCGCACGGTGTGCGGCGCGGGCTCGGTGGCCCGGTACAGCACCACCGGGCCGTCGTAGGCGCCCGGGTGGTGCGCCTCGCCGACCCGCAGGTCCAGGTAGGAGGCCCGCTGATGCTCCAGCGCCGCCGCCGGCACGTCGACGGCCTCGCGCAGCGCCCGCAGCACGGCGTCGATACGGTCCCCGTCGTCGTCCGTCGCCACGAGCTCGGCGTAGGGCAACTCCAGCCGGGCACCGTAGGTCTCTTCGACGTGCCGGGCGAAGCCCTCCAGGTGGGCGCGGATCCGGTCGCTGTCGGTGTGCTCGGGCCGGGGGAGTGGCCGTACGGAGTCGATGAGCACCACCAGCTCCACCACCCGTCCGGCGGCGGTGAGTTGGCGTGCGGTCTCCTGCGCGACGAACCCGCCGAAGGACCAACCGCCCAGCAGACAGGGCCCGTCCGGATGCGCGGTGGTGATGGCCTCCGCGTACCGGCGTGCCTTCTCCGTCACCGTGCGCGCCCCTTCCAGCCGCTCCAGTCCGTACACCGGCCGGTCGTCCCCGAGCCGTTCGGCCAGCACCCGGTAGACGTCGGTCGGCCCGCCGGCGGCATGCACGAGGAACAGCGGGGGCCCGGAACCGGCGTCCCGCAGCACCCGCAGGAAGGAGCCCTCGCCCACCGCCCGCCGGATGCGCCCGGCCGCCTCCTCGACGGTGGTGGTGCCGAGCAGGTCGCGCAGCGGCAGCTCGATCCCGAACTCGCGCTCCACGGCGGTACGGATACGGACGGCCATCAGCGAGTCCAGCCCCAGGTCCGCCCACGCGGCGTCCGGCCTGATCCGGGCCGCGGGGTGCCCGGTGACGACGGCGACATGGTGGCTGAGCCGGGCGAGCACGGAGGTGGACTCGGCGGGTACGGAGGTGGTCGCCGTCTCGGCGGTCGTGACGGGTGTGTCCGCAGACCCCTTCCCGCGGTCACGAGCCCCGTCCGTCCACCAGTGCCGCCGATGCCGCCAACGAGGCCCGGGCAGGTCGACGACACGGCCGGACGGCCGGGGCAGGGCCAGCCCCGCCGCGTGCAGGGCACCGAGCTGCCCTGCGAACCCGGCCGAACCGTCCGCGTCGCGGCGCAGCGTGCCGACGGCGAGGGCGTCGGGCACGGTGTCGCGGACGGCCCCCGTGAGCACCGGATGCGGCGAGATCTCCACGAAGGCGGTGTGGCCGTCGGCGGCGGCCGCCGCGAGCGCCCGGTCCAGCCGCACGGGCCGCCGCAGGTTGGCCGCCCAGTGGGTCGCGTCGAACGCGCAGTCTCCGCGCGGCTCGTCCAGCACCGTGGAGTACACGGGCACCCGGGGCCGCCGCCCCTGGAGCCCCGCCAGCGCCTCGGTCAACTCCGGCAACAGCGCGTCCACTTGCGGCGAGTGTCCGGCGCCCACCACCCGCATGGCCCGCGCCGCCCGGCCCTCCTGCTCCAGCCGACGTACGAGCCGAGCCACCTGCGACTCGTCCCCGGTGACGACCTTCTGACGCGGCGAGGAGTGCACGGCGACATGCACGCCGGGCAACTCCCGCCGCAGGGAGTCCAGTTCGCTGTCGTCCACGTCGACGACCGCCATCGCGCCACCGCTCAACCGGCTGAGCAGCCGGGCCCGTACGGCGATCACGCGGGCCGCGTCCGTCACGTCCAGGGCGCCCGCGCAGACGGCGGCGGCGACTTCGCCCATGGAATGACCGATCACGGCGGCGGGTTCGACACCGTAGGAACGCCACAACTCGGCGAGCGCCACCTGCAGCCCGAACAGGACGGGCTGTGCGACCTCCAGGCGGTCGAGGCCGTCGCCGGACGCCAACCGGTCGTACAGGGACAGACCGCACTCCGCGGACAACTGCGGATCGAGCTTCTCCACGGCGGCCGCGAACGCGGGCTCCTCGTCCAGCAGCCGCCTGCCCATGCCGGCCCACTGGCTGCCGTACCCGGAGAAGACCCACACCGGCCCGCGTCCGACGCGAGAGCGCTCACCCGTGACGACCCGCTGGTCGGGGCGTCCATCCGCCAACGCGCCCAGTGCGTCGGCGAGTTCGCTCCGGTTGTCGGCGACGACGGCGGCGCGTACGGGCCCGCGACCGGTGCGCCCGGCAAGCGTGCGCGCCACGTCGGCGAGGCGCGCGGAGCCGCCCCGGCCCGTGCGGAGCCACTCGGCGAGCCGGGCCGCGGTGTCGTGGAGCCGTTCGGTGTCGATGTCGGAGAGCGGATACAGGCGGGCGGCGGGCTCCTCGCCCGCGCCGGCCGGCAGGGTTCCGGGCCGCCATTCCTCCAGTACGGCATGCGCGTTGGTACCGCTGAACCCGAAGCCGGACACCCCGGCGACGGCCGTGCCGCCGTAGCGGGGCCACGGCTCGGGCTCGGTGACCACCCGCAGGCGGACGTCGCCCAGGGCACCGCCGTCCGCGCAGTGCAGGGAGGACGGAATGCGGTCGTGGTGGAGGGCCAGGACCGTCTTCACCAGGCCGGCGATGCCCGCGGCGGACTCCAGGTGGCCCAGGTTGCCCTTGACCGAACCGAGCAGCAGGGGCTGGTCGGGGTCGCGGCCGGCGCCGAGTACGGCATCGAGGGCGCCCGCCTCGATCGGGTCGCCGAGGGGAGTGCCGGTCCCGTGCGCCTCGACGTAGTCGACGCACGCCGGATCGAGCCCGGCCCGGGCGTACGCGGTCCTCAGCACAGCCTGCTGGGCGGCGGGGTTGGGCGCCATCAGACCGCCCGACCGGCCGTCCGAGTTGACGGCGGTGGCCCGGACGACCGCCAGCACCCGGTCACCGTCCCGCTCGGCGTCGGACAGCCGCTTCACCAGCACCGCCGCGCACCCCTCACCACGGCCGATCCCGTCGGCCGCCGCCGAGAACGGCTTGCACCGCCCGTCCGGCGCCAGCGCTCCCGCCCGCCCGAAGGCGACACCGACGGTGGGGGAGAGCAGCAGGTTGACCCCCGCGGCGATCGCCGTGTCGCACTCGCCCGTCCGCAGGCTGACACACGCCTGGTGGAGGGCGACCAGCGAGGAGGAACAGGCCGTGTCCACGGCCACGCTCGGCCCGTGGGTGTCCAGGACGTACGCCAACCGCCCCGCGGCGACACTCAGGGCCCCACCGGCCGGCGCCCACGGATCGACGTCGGCCGGGACGGCCCCGGTGAGCTGCCCGTACTCCGGCGCGGAGATGCCGACGAAGACACCGGTGGCGGTACCCGCCAGGGAAGAGGCCGGGACTGCGGCGTGGTCGAGTGTCTCGTGGACGACCTCCAGCAGGATCCGCTGCTGAGGGTCCATCACCGCCGCCTCGCGAGGGCTGACGTGGAAGAAGTCCGCGTCGAACCCGGCGATGTCGTCCAGATAGCCGCCGTACGAAGGCGCGTCCGCGGGCGGAAACGCGGTGAAGTCGCGCCACCGGTCCTCGGGCACCCGGCGGATCGCGTCGACGCCCTCGCACAGCAGCCGCCAGTAGTCGCCCGGCCCGTGCACCCCGCCGGGCAGCCGGCACCCGACCCCGATGACGGCGACGGGCTCACCGGGCGACGCGCTGAGAGCCACCGGAAGAGAAACGATCTCCTCCGCCCCGCTGCAGAGGCGGGCCACCAGCGCCTCGCCGGTCGGCGTCTCCCACAGCAGCGTGGAGGGCAGTTCGCGACCCAGCGCGTGCGAGAGCTCCCCGGCCAGGACGACCGCGTCCCGCGAGGACATGCCGAGGTCCGCGAGCGGCCGGTCCATCGGGACGTTCTCGGGCGCCATGTCGTTCCAGACGGCCACCCGCTCGGCGATCAGCCGGCGCAACGCCGCCTCGTCGACGGCCGTCATCCCACGCCCCCGGACGCCCCGACGGGCCGCCCGTAGGCACCCTCCAGATAGCGCGCCCGCGTGAGCGCCCGCGACACCTTGCCGCTCGACGTACGAGGCACCACCCCCGGGGCGACGAGCACGACATCCGCCGGCCGCAGGCCGTGCCGTACGGAGACCGCCCCGCGCACCGCACGGACCAGAGCCGGTACGTCGATCGCTTCGAGGCTGGCACTGCGCGCGTGCTCGGCCACGACCACGACCCGCTCACCCCCCGAACCGGGCACGGAGAACGCGGCGAGCCGGTCGCGGCGCACCGCCGGATGCGCCTCCTGGGCCGTGGCCTCGACGTCCTGCGGGTAGTGGTTGCGCCCGTCGACGACGATGAGGTCCTTCAACCGCCCGGTGACCACCAGCTGCCCGTCCAGCACGGTCCCCAGATCACCGGTACGCAGCCAGCGGCCACCGGCTCCCGGATCGGCCAGTTCACCGCCGAAGACGTCCCGGCTCTCCGAGGCCCGGTTCCGGTAGCCGCGGCCGACGTTGGGCCCCTGCACCCGGATCTCACCGACCTCGCCCTCCGAGAGGACGGCACCCGTCGCGGGGTCGGCGATCCGCACCCGCTGCCCCGCAGGCGTACCGCAGCCCGCCAGCAGCACCGCCCGGGGATCGTCCGGCCGCGCGGGCAGGGCCTTCCCGGCGGCGAGGGCGTCCCGGTCGAGAGCGAACCGCCTCAGCGGCTCACCGGGCCGGGCGGCACTGACGAAGACCGTCGCCTCGGCGAGCCCGTACGAGGGACAGTGACTGTCCGGCGGCAGCCCGCGGTCGCCGAAGGCGGCATGGAAACGGTCGACGGTGCCGGGACGCACCGGCTCGCTCCCGTTGATCAGCGCGAGAACGCCGTCCAGCCGCAGATCCGCCTTCTGCTCGGCCGTGACGGCGGAGGCGCAGTAGTCGTAGGCGAAGTTGGGCGCGGCAGTGATCGCCCGCGGATGCGCGGCGAGCAGTCGCAGCCAGCGCACCGGCTGGTGCAGGAACGCCGTCGGGTCCATGAGCACCGACACCAGCCCCCGCACGACGGGAGCGGCCACACTCAGCACCAGCCCCATGTCGTGGTACAGCGGCAGCCAGCCGACACAGGTCGCCGGATGCGCGTCCGCACCGTAGGCGGTCAGGGCCTGCCGCGCGTTGGCGACGACATTGCCGTGTGTGATCTCCACGCCCGCCGGAGCCCGTGTCGACCCGGAGGTGTACTGCAGATAGGCGACCGTCCCCGCGTCGACGGCGACCGGCCGCCAGTGCTCGGCGGCCGCATCGGCGACCTGGTTCGCGGCTACGACGCGCACGTTCTCACGCGCGCAGAACTCCCGTACGGCCTCCACCTCGCGACCGGTGGTCACGACGACGGCGGGAGCGGCATCGGCCAGTACACCCGCGAGCCGGTCGGCGTGCCCCGGCAGACCGGGCGGATACAGCGGTACGGCGACCATCCCGGCCGCCAGCGCGGCGAGGAAACCGGTGACGTACTCGACGCCCTGCGGGCACAGCAGCGCGACCCGCGCCCCCGGTTCGGCCTCCTCGGCGAGCCGGGCGGCGAGCGCCCGTACCCGCAGGTCCAGGCGCCGCCAGGTCAGGGTGCGGTGCACGCCGCGCGAGTGCGGGGCGGGGTGATCGACAAAGGTGAACGCCCGGCGTTCGGGGGCGACTTCGGCCCAGTGCCGCACGAACTCCGGGAGGGTCCGGCACGCGGGCGTGAGCGGGGGGCGGCTGTCCATCAAGGGGGTGGCTCCTCACGTCGCGGATTCTTCTTGCGGGGCGGGGCGGGGC
>NZ_LGDG01000029.1 GCF_001279775.1 Streptomyces sp. MMG1533
GTGCTGGAGGCGGGGGCCGGAGTGATGGCGGGGGGGGGGGTGCGGGTCGGGGTGCGGATGGTGATCGAGGCGGAGGGGGAGTAGGCCGGGAGGGGGAGTAGGCCGGGAGGCCGTTCCGCCGGCGCGGGTGACAGGCTACGAAAACCCCTGCCGACGCCTCCGGCCCGAACTTCGTTCCCGACCTTCGTTCAAGAGCCACCTGCCGGATGCCTCCGGCGGTTCTCAGTCCTCCGAGCGCGGGAAGGACACCTCCACCCGTCGGTTCTTCTTTCGGCCGCTCTCCGTCGCGTTCGAGGAGATCGGGTACTGCTCGCCGTAACCACGGACCTCGAAGGTGAGGTTCGGGTCGTTCAGTTCCTGGTCCAGGACCTCCTGTACGGCGTTGGCGCGCTGCTTGGACAGGACGTCGCCGTGGGCGGAGGAGCCGAGATTGTCCGTGAAGCCGAAGACGCGGATCTTCGTCGCGTTCTGGGTGTTGATCTCCTCGGCGATCGCGGAGATACGGGCCCTGGCCTCGGCGCTCAGCTTCGCGCTGTCCTTGCCGAACAGCACCTCTGCCTGGAGCGCGAACTTCACGTCCGCGTTGGTGTCCTCGCGGCGTTCGTCGCCGCTCTGGTCCTCGACGACCTGCTTGATGTCCAGGACTTTCGCCTCGGCGAGGGTGGCGCCCTCGGGGAGCTTGAGGTCGGGGTCGTTGGCGTCGACGTTGACCGGGGCGGAGGCGGAGGGTTCGGTGCCCGGGGGGACGCTGGGGGTGTCGTCGGCGTGGGCGGTTGTGGCGGCGAGGAGGTTCGTGGCGAACATGACGGAGGCGGCGGTGAGGGTGAGGGCTAGGCGGGGGGCCGTGGGGTTCATGTGGGCCTCACCCGGAGATCGTGATGTCCGCAGGCGCGAACATGGGCAGTTGGAAGGACACCTCGGACGCATTGGCAGGCGGCGCAGGAAACTGCATGAACACCGGGATGGTCTCGCCGGACTTGATCGTCGAGACTCCGGTGGTCGTGAGGGGGCGACCGTCGGTGTCGCGTAGGACGTAGTAGCGCTTCTTGCCCTTCGAGTCCACCAACGTCGCTCCACCGAAGGAGCGACCGTTCCTGAGGATCTCGGTCTCGTTGCCACTCAACGGCGCAGGGATGGTGAGTGACTTGTCACCGTCGTTCTTGAGGTTGCCCCCCACCGTGACGAATCCGCCGGAATCGCGATCGGCCGAGGTGATCTCGAGCAGCAACCCGTTGGGCCCCTTCAATTCGGCCATGGGGGATTCCGACTGGCCATCCTGCGTGCTCGGCTGGGAACCATCGCTCTGGGAAGCCGAAGGCGACGACTCCGGCTTCTTGTCGTCCTCGCCTCCGCCGCAACCGGCCACACCGACGGCCAGACCGGCCGCAACGGTCAACGCGACCATTCCCCTGCGGGCCCTCGCAGTGAACCGAATGCTCATCTCTCCGCTTCCTTCATCACTCGTCGTTCGCTCGTCAGTCGGCCAGATGGACATCGAAGAGGTCCTCAGGTTCCGGCAGAACGGTGAGGTCGTCCGGGTTCAGCTCCCAGTTCCTGTCCTTGCACGTCAGCTGTGGCAGTACATCGTCCCCGGCATCCTCTCCGGGAAGCTCGAACGTGCACAGCGGCTCGATTTCGGCGGTGGCGGTCTCCGTGGACTTCAGATCCGCGGTACCGGGAACAATCGAGTCCCCGACGGGCTTGTTGGTCTGCACCTCAACTTTGTAGTCCAGAGGCGTCGGGGACCAGCAGTCGTTCACATGGGCATCGTTCTGAGCGGCAAGCTGGTCAGCACGCCCGCAGGAGTCGACGAGTCCCGGTACCTCACCATCGAAGATGTCCTGCCACTGGGTGGGATCGAGTACGTCCTCCACCCACTTGCCCGCGAGTTGGTCCCGGGTGTCCAGGGCCGCCGCCAGCGCCGCCGCGTCGGCGGCCGTCTGGGCGCCGTTCCGATTCGCCGCGGCCTGGCCGACTGCAAGGTACGCGAATGCGAGAAAGAGCAGACCCGCCACCACCATGATGTAGATGGGAAAGGCCTGCCCTGCGTCGTTGCGTCTACGGAACCACGACCACATCAACCGCCGGTGACTTCGGTGATCTTGTCCGTGATCGCGTCGAAGATCGTCTGCCCGATGTCCGTCCCCGTGATCGCCAACACGATCGCCACCACCACCGCGATGATCCCCAGGTACTCCACCGCGGTCTGGCCCCTGTCGTCGCGGGCTGCGCGGGTCCGAAGGTACGCGACGGTGGTGTTGATCCAGTTGCTCATGGGGTTCCCCTCCGATGGCGGCCGACCGGCAAGCGATTGGCCCAACGTACGGCGAAACACCCTGCTCTGCCGAGGGCCCCTGGGCCCAATTCCCGGTCACCACAGGTCACCCCAGTTCCCGGTACGAACTCGGCGCCGTGCCGAGCCACTTCGCGGCGGCCTGGGAGCGGCTCGTGCTGTGGAGCTTGGCGAAGATGCGGTTGATGTGGTTCTTGACCGTCTTCTCGCTGATGAAGCAGGCGGCGGCGATCTGCTGGTTGTTCATCCCCGAAGCGATGAGGTCCATGATCTCCGCCTCCCTCGTACTCAGCCGGAACCGCAACCTCGACGACTGTCCCACAGTTGATTGCAGTTGCGAAAGCGCTTTGGGGAAATTACGGGGGGCAGGGAGGGATCTCAGGGCTAAATGCCCTGGTGAGTTGGGTAGTTCGAGGTCCACTTGCGGAATGATTGCGTCCACTTTTTCATATGCAGTCGCATTCTCATGTGTCGCCGCCGCTCGTACGGCGATGACGAGTTCGTCCACCGTGAACTCTCCGTGGACCATGTAGCCGACGGCACCCCGGCGCACGGCCTCCCGGACGGTCCCCGGCTCTCCGCTGTACGTCAGCATCAGGACCGGGGCGAACCTCGCCACGTACGGGAGTGCCGAGATGCCGTCCATGCCGGGCATGCGGACGTCCAGGAGCACCACGTCGGGGCGGTGGTCGCGGGCCGCCTCGCAGGCCTCGTGGCCGTTGGTGGCCTCCGCGACGACCGTGATGTCCGGGCGGCCGGAGAGCAGGGCGGTGAGGCCTGCTCGTACCACCGGGTTGTCGTCCGCCACGACGATGCGCAAGGGCGTGCGGCGTGACGTCTGTTGGTCCGGCAACTTTCGGCCTCCTCTCAGGGAGTGGGGGGTGGGGTGGGGACTACCGGGGTCACCGCTGCCAGGGGGAGTTCCAGGAGGACCTCCGTGCCCCTTGCGTGGGCGCCGCGGCCGATGTCGATGCGGGCGCCGACGGACGCCGCCCGCTCGACCATGCCGACCAGGCCGAAGTGGCCCGACCTGCGGAGGTGTTCGAGGGTGGTGTCCGGGGGGAGGCCGCGGCCGTCGTCGTGCACGCTGATGCGGAGCAGGTCGCCGTGGACGCCGGCGTGTACGTCCACGTGTGTCGCGGACGCGTGGCGGTGGGCGTTCTCCATCGCTTCCGTGGCGATGGTGAGGAGTTGGCGGGCGACCGCGGGCGGGACCAGAGGGCGGCGCTCGGTGTTCTCTCCGGTGGGGTGGTACGTCGCCGGGAGGGTCGTGCGGGTGGTGAAGTCCTCGGTGCGGGCGGCCAGTTCGGACAGTACGTCCGTGGAGTGGGCCGGGTCCGACTCGCGGCGCAGGTCGGTGAGGAGTTCGCGGGACTCGGCTGCGGCACGGCGGGCGGCGCGGGCGACGAGTTCGGCCTGCTGCCGCACCAGGGCCGGGTCCATGTCCGCCGACCCGGCCGAATGGGCCAGGCCGTCCGCCGCGAGGGCCACGCCGTGCAGGGTCTTGGCCACGGAGTCGTGCATCTCGCGGGCCAGGCGGGCCCGTTCGGCGCTGACCGCCTCCGTCGCGGCGAGACGGGCCTTGACGGTGGCCAGCGCCTGCGTTGCCGTGCCGAAGCGAAGCATCAGGTTGCGCAGGGTGGAGCCCACGGCGCCGGTGATGACGCAGAGGCCGGGGAGGAGCAGCCGCTCGGCCAGGCCGACGTGGGGTCCGTCCTTCAGGGTCGCGTAGACCAGCAGGAGGATCAGGGACTGGAGCGAGGCGAAGAAGGCGGCGCCGCGCCAGCCGTAGACGATGCCGGCGAGGAGCGGGGTGCAGACGCTGACGTAGGCGAGGGTGGTGTCCGGTCCCGCGGAGATCAGGAGCAGGGAGCCCAGGAGGGTGTCGACGACGAGGAGGGTGGGGTGGCGGAGGAGGAGGGGGCCGAAGCGTTCCCAGTCCCTGAAGAGGACGTAGGAGGTCATGAAGGTGACCACTACGGCTGCGCCGACGAGGCGGACGCCGAGGCCGGGGTGGGCGTTGAGGAGGGCGGCGGGGGCGGCTACGGCGATCATGGCCAGGCGGAAGCCGAAGACCTGGCGGCACATCGCCTGCAGGGCGTTCACCTGGACGGACAGCGCTGGTGCCGGTTGCCCCTGTGGGGGCTCATCGCCGTCGGCGGGCGCGCTTGTGTGCAGCGTCTTCCTTGCGGGCACCGCCCTCGCCATCACCATGCCCCTACTCCCCCGTAATGGACCCGAAGTCGGTCCCGGAGCCCAGCAGCAGCCCCGCCCCCAGCAGGATCATCGTGGCCGGGACCATGAACGTCGTGATCATCATCGTCGCCTTGGGCACCGCCCGCGCGGCCTTGCGGCGGGCGTTCTGGGCGTCCGTGCGGCGCATGTCCTTCGCCAGGGACACCAGCGTGTCGACGATCGGCGCACCCAGTTCCTCCCCCTGCTGCAACGCCGTCACGAACATCGCCACCTGCTCGGAGTCGTTGCGCCGGCGCAGTTCCGCGAAGGCCTGGCGGCGGCTCACGCCGAGGTCCATCTGGCGGAGGGTGATGCGGAGTTCGTCGGCCCAGGGGCCCTCGTACCTCGAGGCCACCCGGTCGAGCGCCTGACGGAAGCCCAGCCCCGCGCTCACCACCACCGCGAGCACGTCCAGGAAGTCCGGCAGGGTGCGCTCGATGACGTCCTTGCGGATGCGGATCGCCGACCAGATGCCGACCTCCGTCCAGAACGCGCCGAAGGCCAGCAGCAACAGGGCCACCAGTACGTCGCCCCGCAGCAGGAACACCAGGAAGCCGACGCCGCCCAGGAAGCCGTAGACCGCCCGGCGGGCCGCGTAGCGGTCGATCGTCAGGCCGCCGGGGTTGCCCGCGAGGTCGATCTTGCGGCGGTACTTCGCCACCTGCTTGGGGCCCATCAACCGCAGGACCGCGGGGGCATAGCGCATGCCCAGGCGGTCGATCAGCGAGTCCACCGCGCCAGTGCGGGTGGCGCCGACCTCCAGGGCCAGCGCCAGGTCGCTGGGGAGCTTCGCGTCGGCCCGGTACATACGGATGCCGGCGAAGACGCCCCAGACGCCGAGGCCCATCAGCAGAGCGAGCAAGAGTGCCATCGTGTGATCCCCCGGCTGCTCAGACGTCGATGCGGGACAGGCGGCGGATGAGGACGAAGCCCACCGCGTAGAGCGCGAACGCGATGATCACCGCCCCTTGGCCGACCGGTGAGCCCGTCATGCGCTCCAGCGCGCCGTCCTTCACTCCGTTCATGAGGAAGAGCGAGCCGACGCCCAGGACGGGGACGGCGTACGACGTCATGCTCACCTGGGACAGCTGTGTGCGGACCTCGCGCCTGGTCTCCTTGCGCTCCTCCAGCGTCTCCGTGAGGTTCCGCAGGGCGCTGACGACCTGGCCGCCCGCCCGGTTCGACAGGACCAGGGTCGTGACCAGGACGACCAGTTCGCGGGAGGGCAGTCGCTCCGCCATCTCGCCCAGCGCGTCGTCCATCGTCGCGCCCACCGCCAACTGGTTGGCCACCTTGGCGAGTTCCTCGCCCGCCGGGGCCTCCAGCTCCTCCGCCGCCATGCCGACGGCCGTACGCAGGGCCAAACCCGCCTGGGTCGCGTTGGCCAGGATGCGGGCCAGTTCGGGGAGTTGGTTGATGAACTTCTCGATGCGTTTCTGCCGCTGCCAGTTGAGGAACTGGACGGCCGCCCAGATGCCCAGCAGTCCGGCGATCGGGCCGAAGAAGGGCGCCAGGGCGGCCTGGCCGACCAGCCACAGGCCGGCGACCGCGGCGAGCATCGCGGCGAAGAACTCGCCGGGGGTGATGTCCAGGCCGGTCGCCGCGAGGCGGAGTTCCAACTTCCGGCCGAGGTTCGTACCGCGCAGCCGGCGGTCGAGGTTGCGGAAGCGGCGCCGGCGGCCGGTGAGCGGTATCTGGCCGGCGGCCGACAGGCGTTCCACGAGCGCGGCCCGCTGCGCCTTGCCCTTGGCGTAGGTGTGGAGGCCGATCACGGCGAGTACGCAGGTCAGCAACGTGATGCCGGTTGTGAGGGTGACGAGGGTCTGGAGATCCATGGGGGTGGTTCCTACCTGGCTACTCGGGTGGCTAGCTGATCTGCGGACTGGGCCACGCCGAAGGCCTGGGGCGTGGGCTGGCTCGCCATGTAGAGACGGTCGGCGGTGCGGCGCGGGATCGGGAAGTACTCGAACCGGCCGTAGATCCGGCCGTCGGCCGACATCGGCTGGGCGTTGAAGCGGGCGACGGTGGCGATGCGGTACGGCTCGCTGCCGTGGCTGTCGAGCAGGGCGATCTCGGTGATGCGGCGGGCGCCGTCGGCGAACCGGGTCAGCTGGATGATCACGTCGATCGCGCTGTTGATCTGGTCGTGCAGCGCCTCGAAGGGGATCTCGACCTCGGACATGGACGCCAGGGTCTTCAGCCGCATCAGCGCGTCCTCCGCGCTGTTGGCGTGCACGGTGGCCAGCGATCCGTCGTGGCCCGTGGACATCGCCTGGAGCATGTCGAGGGACTCGCCGCCGCGGACCTCACCGACGACTATGCGGTCGGGGCGCATGCGCAGCGAGTTGCGGACCAGGTCGCGGATGGTGACCCGGCCCTGGCCCTCCACGTTCGGCGGGCGCGACTCCAGGCGGACCACGTGCCTTTGCTGGAGCTGGAGTTCGGCGGAGTCCTCGATGGTGATGATGCGGTCGCCCTCGGGGATGAGGCCGGACAGCGCGTTCAGGAGCGTCGTCTTCCCGGTGCCCGTCGCGCCCGAGACGATGATGTTGAACCTCGCCTGCACCAGGCCGGCCAGCAGATACAGCATGTGGTCGTCGAGGGAGCCGAAGCCTGCCAGCTCCTGGAGGGTGAAGGAGCGGGGGAAGCGGCGGATGGTGAGGGTGGCACCGGTGAGGGACAGCGGCGGGATGATCACGTTCACGCGCTCGCCGGAGGGGAGGCGGGCGTCGACCATCGGGTTGGACTCGTCCACCCGCCTGTTGACCGTCGAGACGATCCGCTCGATCGTCTGCATCAGCTGGTCGTGGGAGGGGAAGCGCAGCGGCAACTGCTCGACCCGGCCGCCGCGTTCGACGAAGATCGCGTCCGGGCCGTTCACCATGATCTCCGTGATCGACGCGTCTTCGAGGAGCGGCTCCAGGATGCCGAGTCCGAGGGCCTCGTCGACCACCCTGCGGATCAGCTGGGAGCGCTCCACCGTCGACAGGACCGGACCCTCACGGCTGATGATGTGCCCGAGCACCCGCTCCAGCCGCGCCCGGCGCTCGGCCGCCGCCAGCGAACTCATCTCCGCGAGGTCGATCTCCTCAAGGAGCTTGGCCCGGTAGGAGGCGACCATGTGGCCGTCCTCGCCCCGGCTGCCGTTCTCTTCCGGGGAGTTGATGCGTGACCGCAGGCTCATGGGTGCTTCCTCAGTGGTCGAGCGGCATGGTGGCGGTCTTCCGGGCGGGGTCGAAGTCCCAACCGGGGACGACGGACGGGATCTCTACGGTGGCGGTGACGGTGACCTCGTCGGCGCCGGGTGCGGCGGAGCACTCGGTGCCGTCCGCCAGCCAGTCGCTGACCGCGTTCTGGCAGCCCTCCTGTGCGCCCAGGTCGAGCGAGGCGGCGCGCGCCCCGGCCCGGGCCGCCGTCCCGGCCTGCTGAGCGGCGTACGCGATGAGCCCGATCTGCACGCCCGCCAGTGCGACGAGGATCAGGATCGGGATGAACCCGAGGTATTCCAGGGCGACCTGGCCGCGGTCGCGGCCTGTGCGGTCGCGGCCTGTGCGGAGGCGTCCGTTGCGGAGGCGTCCGTTGCGGACCCGTCCTGTTTCGTCGTACGACATCTCAGTCCTTCACCTCCTCCACGGCACCCGCGTGGCCCTTCACCTCGAACGGGAAGCCGATCGAGCCCGGGAAGAGGACGGGGACCTCGAGCGTGACGTCGGCCGTGACATAGCCCCCTGCCGTGCTGCATTCCACCTGGCCGCTCCACGCGTCCGGGAGCTTGTCCAGACCCGCCTGCTGACACGCGCCCTGTCGCGCCCCCGGATCCGCCGCCGTCGCCGCCCGTACCGCCTCGTCCGCAGCATTCCCCGCGAGCGTGTACGTGTATCCCAGCAGCACGAACTGCCACATCAGCACCAGCGTCAGGATGATCAGCGGGGTCATGCCGAGGAACTCGACGGTGACCTGGCCGCCGTCGTCCCTCCACCAAGGTCGGCGCATCCTCCTCCCGGGACGGCGCATCCCTACCTCCCCAGCTCTCGGCGCCGTCGAAAGCCGATCGCCGTACGGTCGCCGCCCCGGAGCTTGCTCGCGCGGTGGCCCGCGCCCTCGGACCCCTTGACCAGCCCCAGCTCTCCCGCGAGGGCCCAAAGGGCCTGTTTCACCGTGCTCCTGTTGTCCAGTTCGTGGACCCGGCCGGCGTCCACCGCGCCCTGGAGTTCCTTGAAGTTGGCCGGGATCGCGGTGCCGGCGACGGCGGTGCCGGTGATCTTCTGGATGAGCGGGGGCTGGATCTCCGTACCGCGGCTGTGGCGGTTGACGACGACCGTCGTCTCCTCGGCCTTGCGGATCTGCAGCCGGTCCCACATCCGTACCGTCCGCTTGGCGCCCCGCACCGCCACCACGTCCGGCGTCGTGACCAGCAGCGCGGTGTCGGCCATCTCCACGGCGGCGGCGCCCGCGCCGCCGAGCTGGGCGCCGCAGTCGACGACGACGATCTCGTAGCGGGAGCGCAGGGCGCTGACGATCTGACGGGCGGATCGGTCGGTGACCTCCTCGCCGCGTTCGCCCTCGCCGGGCGCGAGCAGCAGGGCGACGCCCGTGTCGTGGCGGAAGACGGCGTCGGCGAGAACGCGGGGCGAGATGTCGGTGATGGCGGCCAGGTCGACGACCGAGCGGCGGAACTGGACGTCCAGGAACGAGGCGATGTCCCCGGCCTGGAGGTCCATGTCGACCAGGGCGGTGCTGCGGCCGGACGCCTGGGCGGCGAGGGCGAGCTGGATGGAGGTGAGGGTCGTGCCCACGCCTCCCTTGGCCCCGCTGACCGTGACGACGGTGCCGCCGACGCCGGTGAACACGTCGCCGCCGGCGCCGAGGTGACGCCGTACGCCCACCGACCACTGGGCGACCGCCTGGACGCGGATGGCCAGCTCCTCGTAGCCCAGCGGCAGGGCGATCAGGCCGCGGGCGCCGTAGTCCATGGCCGCCTGGAAAAGGCCGGGGCTGGCGTCGGAGGTGACGAGGATGACGCCGACGGCCGGGAAGCGGAGGGCGACCTCACGGATGAGCTCCAGGGCGGGAACCGGCCCGATGCGCTCGTGGACGACGACCACCTCGGGCAGTTCGTCGATCGACTCGGCGGCCAGGCGGGCGAGGGTGTCGATGAGCTGCGTGGAGTCGACCACCGGGCCCACCGGTTCGGCGTCGGGGAGCTGGCTGAGGAGGGTCGTGATGGACCGGGCCGCGTCCGCGTCGCCGACAGCCGGGAGGATCCTCGTGGGCATGGCGGCCTCTCACTTGTCCTTGGCGAGTTCGTAGGTGCGGTCCTGTTCCGGGACGGTGGTGTCGGTGCCGGGCGCGACGAGCGCGAGCCGGACCTCCTCGGCGAACGACTCCGCGTAGGTGATGCGCTGGGCGTCGACGGTGGTGAGCGCGAAGGTGATCGGGACGGCGTCGGTCTCCTGGCGGGTGCCGTCCTTCTCGTCGGGCTTGAGGGCGGTCAGCCTGCCGACGTCGATGACCTTGGCATTGGTCACGATGATCTTGGACTGGGCGGGGTCGCCCTCCCGCTGCCCCTCGAAGGTGGCGTAGACGTTGACCGTCGAACCCGGCGTGATCTTTCCCGCCACCCCGGTCGCCGCGTCGATCATGATGGCGACCTCCTGCTGCCCGGGCTGCAGGGCGGGCTGGGCGACGATCATGTCGCTCTGCAGCAGGGAGCCCTGCTTCAGGGTCGTGACGGCGATCTTGCCGCGGATCTGCGCGAGGTCGGTGACCGCGGTGTCCGGCAGCCAGCGCTCGGGCATCTCGGTCTTCTCGAACTGGCCCGCGGTGAGGCTGGTGTAGGGCTGCACGTCGGACTTCAGCCGGTACGCGGTGACCTCGGGGCCGACCTTGGACTTCACGTCGTTGATGACGGACAGCACGCCGGCGAACGCCCCCAGGGCGCACAGGACCGACAGGAGCAGGAGTATCACGCCGCGGCGCTGACGGGAGTTCATGAACCGTGCAACCTCATTGGGGGTTCGGTCGAGCGGAGTCGGTGGGTGCGGGCGGCCTTCGAGGGGTTACCCGGCGGGCAGTTGGTTCCGGTACCGGGGGGATACGGCTGACGCCGGTGATGCTTGTGATCCCGGTGATCCCGGTGATCCCGGTGATCCCGGTGATCCCGGTGGTGCGGGTGCTGTCGCGGAGCAGAAGACGCAGCGGTCGCCGATGAGGTCGATTCCGCACCAGTGACAGATGTTCTGCCGTACCGAGGTGACCAGTTGGTAAAGCACCGACAGGTCGGGCAGGAAGCTGCAGAACTCGATCAGCCTGCCGGTCCCCCACCACTGCGCGGACTCGGCCGGCAGCGGGCTCTCGCGCAGCCCCTGTACGTTCCACGCCTTGGCCAGCGAGTCGTTGACCCAGTCGGACTGGAGCTGCCCCCTGGCCACCACCATCGAGGTGGCGAACTCCGGGCCCGCGAGGGTGGCCCCGGGCCCGATCCGCTCGAGTTGCGGCTGCGGATGGGCGAGCACCGCGAACTGGCTGCCCGGCACCCAGGACTTGGCGTGCGACTTCAGGCCCACCGGGACGCGGTCGAGCTTGGTGACGGAGCCTAGGAGTGCCCCGGCGTGGATGTAGTGGGTGAGCAGCCGGCCGGCCGAGGCGAGCACGCCCGGGCTGAGGTCGCAGGAGGCGAGCTGCCTCAACTGGCGGGCCAGGACCGCGAGTCCGAGAGGCGGCAGTTCGGGACGGAACAGCGCGATCCGGTCGCTCTCCAGCAGGGACCGTACGGTGTGCAGCCGCCGTTGCGTCTGCTGCGAAACCGTGTGCGAGCACACGACGATCACATGCCCGTGCTGGTCGATCAGCGACTGCAGGACGGCCAGCGACCGGTCGAGCGGCTCACTGTCCAGGCTCGGCAGGACCACGGCAGGCATGGTCCGATCGTCCTGCGGCGGCAGCGCCATGTCGGCACTGGTCACGGCGATGGCAGTTGGCACGCGCAGCTCCCCGAATCCCATGCCCGTCGGCCCGCCCGGCCCTACCCCGGCGCACCCAGTCGACTTCACTGCGTGACTACCTGAGCACTGTATCCACGCCCCTGTGACCGGAGAACAGCGTTTCTGTGACTTCCTGGTCCTGTTGGGAGCGCAAAAGGGGGCTATTTCAGTCCAGATGGGGCGCACTTGCCACGAGGTCATTTGCAGCGGGGGTGAGTTGACCCGGCGACGCGACCCGGCGACGCGACTCGACAATGCCCCCTCCCCCTCTCCCGCCCTCTTGACAGGTGAATTGGTCTGGACCAACTTGTACGCCAACGGTGGCCACCGTCGTCCTCTCCGTACCTCTCCCCCACCGGAGGCCCCAGTGGACCCCGTACCAGGCATACCCAGAAGACGCACCCGGCTGCTCCTTCCCGGAGCCCTCGTCATCGCCCTCGCGGTGGGCGTGGCGGGCGCAGGCCCGGCGTCCGCCGCGGACGTCAACAACGTGAAGAACACCGGCTTCGAGTCCGGCCTGACCAACTGGACCTGCTCCGCGGCCGGCGGTACGACGGTCTCCTCCCCCACGCACGGCGGCTCGGCCGCGCTGAAGGCGACGCCGGCCGGGCAGGACAACGCACGGTGCGCCCAGACGGTCGCGGTGAAGCCGAACTCGACGTACACACTGAGCGCATGGGTGCAGGGCGGGTACGCGTATCTGGGCGCGACGGGCACGGGCACGACGGACGTGTCGACGTGGACGCCGGATTCCTCGTCCTGGAAGCAGTTGTCGACGTCGTTCACGACGGGCGCGTCGACGACCTCGGTGACGGTGTACACGCACGGCTGGTACGGACAGGCGGCGTACTTCGCGGACGACGTGTCGGTGTTCGGGCCGGACGGGGGCGGGGGCGGGGACCCGTCACCCACGGTCCCGGGGGTGCCGAGCGGTCTGTCGGTGGCGGGGGCTTCGGCGTCGTCGGTCTCCCTCTCCTGGGGCACGGTCTCGGGCGCGACCGGCTACAACATCTACCGGGACGGCACGAAGGTGACGGCGGTTTCGGGAACGTCCGCGACGGTGACCGGCCTCGCGGCGTCGACGTCGTACTCCTTCCAGGTCACGGCGACGAACACGGCGGGTGAGTCGGGGAAGTCGGCGGCGGTGACGGGGACGACGTCCGCGTCCGGCGGGGGTGGCGGCGGCGCCCTGCCCAAGCACGCGGTGACGGGCTACTGGCAGAACTTCAACAACGGAGCGACGGTCCAGAAGCTCGCGGACGTCCAGTCGCAGTACGACATCATCGCGGTGGCCTTCGCGGACGCCACGACGACACCGGGCGCCGTGACCTTCAACCTCGACTCCGCCGGACTGGGCGGCTACACGGTCGACCAGTTCAAGGCGGACGTGAACGCCAAGCAGGCCGCCGGGAAGAAGGTCATCGTCTCGGTGGGCGGCGAGCGGGGCGCGGTGTCGGTGAACGACTCGACCTCGGCGACGAACTTCGCGAACTCCGTGTACGCACTGATGCAGACGTACGGCTTCGACGGCGTCGACATCGACCTGGAGAACGGGCTCAACGCGACGTACATGACGCAGGCGTTGCGGGCGCTGTCGGCGAAGGCGGGGAGCTCCCTGGTCCTGACGATGGCTCCGCAGACGATCGACATGCAGTCCACGTCCAACGCGTACTTCCAGACCGCCCTGAACGTGAAGGACATCCTCACGGTCGTCAACATGCAGTACTACAACAGCGGGTCGATGCTGGGCTGCGACGGCAAGGTGTACAGCCAGGGCTCGGTGGACTTCCTGACGGCCCTGGCGTGCATCCAGCTGGAGGGCGGACTCACTCCGTCCCAGGTGGGTCTGGGCGTGCCGGCCTCGCCGAGCGGCGCGGGGAGCGGGTACGTGTCGCCGTCCGTGGTGAACAACGCGCTGGACTGCCTGGCGAAGGGGACGGGGTGCGGGGCATTCAAGCCGGCTCGGACGTATCCCGATCTGCGGGGGGCCATGACGTGGTCCACCAACTGGGATGCGGCTGCGGGGAATGCTTGGTCCAACGCTGTTGGGCCGCACGTGCATGGGTTGCCGTAACGAACCGCTTCGAACGGGACGCCCAGGGCCGGTTGGTGCTGCCGGCCGGCTCTGGGGTCGGCTTGGCGCTGGGCTTGGCGTTCGGCTTGGCAGCGGTGACCTCAGCTCAAAAAGGAGGGATGTTGCTCAGGCTGTGCGTCGATCCCTGGAGACCAGCCACTGCCAACGTCGGCGTTCCGTGACGAGGGTCGTGGAGACGAGGAGAGACACGAGGACTGCCGCAAGAACCGGCCACACCAACCATGCGGAGATCACGGCCGCGACGAGCTGAAGCACCACGAGCAGGATCGTGACCACACCCGGGACCGGGACGATCACCTGCGCCTTGTCTCCCGGCGTGGAGAAGACGGTCGGAAGACCGATCAGCGCCACCAGCGCCAACACGGCAAGCACCCATGAGTACTCGGACAAGGCCCACGGTGTGGCCACCCAGGCGACGAGTTCCGAAGCGAAGCGCAGGGCGGATGCGGTGCGGTCGTCCGGCCGTTCCACGTTTCGTCCCCCAAGCGCTGCGTCGACCCTTTAACGGGGGAGCTTACGGCGGATGAGCGACCGTCGAGGGTGGCCGACCAAGGGACGCTGCGAGTTCTGGCCAAGCAGTCGTCACCCACGCTCCATGCACTCTGCCGACAGTGAGGTCAGGAATCCTCCCCGAACATTGAATCCAAACGTTCGCGCCAGTCTTCATCCTCCAGTCCAGAATTCGTCAGAATGTCTCGAAAGTCCTCACGGGCGATCTGTACCGCAAGCAAAAACCTGTCCACTTTCCCCTGACCGTGAATGAGTGTGGCCGCTGCGATCCTTTCCGCACCGCCACCCACCTCGTACTTGTTTACGAGCTCGATAAGAATTTCTTCGACAGCTTGTCGATCTTCACCGGTGTAATCCTTGCCGATTCGCCGCTTGATGCGAGGGGTCAGTTCCATCATTGATCCTTTTCACGATTCTTGCCGCTGCTAGTGATCAGGGGAGAGCAGGTAGTCTCCTACGCGAACGTATCCGGCGCTTTCAAGTTGATCAAGCTCGTGCTTGAAAGGCCTCGGCAGTCCGATTTCGTTGAATAGATTGTCAGATATCGGATTGGATGCCAGGTAGACATCCCTGCCTTCGGTGATAATTTTCTGTACCCAAGCGTCGTTGAGTTTTCGACTGTAGAGCTCTTCCGGCACCTTTAGAACATCATGCCCCTCCCAGCCGATGGCCACTTCAGTATCGGGTCGCCTTCCGATTACGGCAATGGGGCCATTCTTGGTGGATGGTTCTCTTTGGGCGCCATCGGGCGGGCAGTCACCGGGAGCAAGTCCCAGATGATCTGTGGATACCTGGGGGTTGTTGACATAAGTAGCGGGATTGGGTGCGGGCGCGAGTCCGAGGGGGTCGGGCGTGACATAGCGGGCGGTTTCGGGGTCGTAGTGGCGGAAGTAGTTGTAGTGGAGACCGGTTTCGGGGTCGTAGTACTGGCCGGGGAAGCGGAGGGGTGTGTAGGCGGTGCTGTTGGTGGCCCAGGCTGTGGTGCCCCAGAGGGTGCTGCGGGTGTGCCAGGCGATCTCGCCTTGCTCGTCGATGAGTTCGCTGGGGGTGCCGACGAGGTCCGTGACAATGACGAAGAAGCGGGAGTCGATTTCCTCCTGCTGGGCATCCGCGGCCCTGATGCGTTCTGTCTGGGCGATCGGGCGCAGGCCCTGGTGGTCCCAGGTGATCGTCACCGGGTTCGGTAGTTGCGGGGACGTCGTGGTCTGTTCGCACAGGGTTGTGCCGTCCCAGGTGAAGTCGATGCGTTCGGCGACGGTCTCGCCGTCGGCGGCCAGGCGGAGTTTCGCCGTGCGGCGGCCCAGGGGGTCGTAGGTGTAGCGCCAGCGAGTGCCGTCCGGCGTCGTCACCGAGGTCAGGCGGTCCTCGGCGTCCCACTCGTAGCGCCAGGTGTCTGGTTTGCGGGACAGGCGGATCTTCTGGCGCAGGGTGACGCGGCCGAGGGAATCGTGTTCGTAGCGGACGTTGCCCGCCCGACTGATGCGCGTGCCCACGTACTCGCGCTCGCCCGTTGCCTCCGCGCCGGGGTGCCCCACCGGCCAGGCAGCCGAGCTCTGGTTGCCCGCCGAGTCGTAGGCGTACGTCTCCGTCCAGTTCGCCGCGTGCACCGCCGTCACCCGACCCGCCGCGTCCACGTCGAAGCGGCGTGTGCCGGACAGCTGGTCGTCGATGCCGGTCAGGTTGCCGTCGGCGCGGTAGGTGTATGTGCGGTGCTGGACGGTGCGGCTGCCCGCGCCCGTGACCGACTGGGTGGTCACGCGGCCGAGCTCGTCGAATTCGTGCTCCAGGGTGACCATCTCGCCGACGTGGCGTGCCAGTTCGCGGCCTGCCACGTCGTACGTGAAGTCGATGGCTCGGCCGGAAGCCACCATCCCGGTACGGCGACCCGCCGCGTCGTACGACCATGTCGTCGTCGCGCCGGTCGGTGTCCTACGTCCCGTCCGGCGGCCTGCCTCGTCGTAGGTGTACGTGAGTTCTCTGCCGTCGACCGTCTCCGTGCGCAGGCGCCCGAAACGGTCCCGCAGCAGCGTCAGTGTCGTACCGTCCGGGCCCGTCGCCCGGGCGAGTCGGTCGGTCATGTCGTACGCGTACGTCGTGACTTCGCCGGCTGCGTCCTTGCGCACTACTCGGCCCAGCTCGTCCCTCTCGAAGGTCGCTACCTCACCGAGCGCGTTGGTGCGGGAGGCCAGGCGATCCACCGCGTCGTACGTGTATGTGAGTGCGCGGTCGTCGAAGTCCGTCTCCGTGACCAGGCGTCCAGCCTCGTCGTACTCGTACGCCCATGTCAGGCCCTGCGGGTTGGTGACCTTCGTCAGCCGCAGTTCCAGGTCGTGGTCGAACTCGTAGCGCACGCCGTCCGGGCCCGTGCGGGCCGTCAGCAGGTCGAAGTGCGTGTACTCGAAGGTCGAGACGCCGCCCAACGCGTCCGTGTGACTGGTGCAGTTGCCCTCGCCGTCGTACGTCCAGGTCTCGGTCGTGCCGTCCGGCGCTGTGCGGCGGGAGAGTTGGCCTTCGACCGTCCACTCCAGGCGGGTCGTCGCTCCTGTCGGGTCCGTGATCGCGACGGGGCGGCCGAAGGTGTCACGTTCGTAGCGCGTGACCGCGCCCAGTGGGTCCGTGATCTGGAGGGGGAGGCCTGCGCGG
>NZ_LGDG01000030.1 GCF_001279775.1 Streptomyces sp. MMG1533
CCCTCCCTCCCCCTCCCTCTCCCCCCAAGCAGAATCAGCAGAATCAGGAGAAGCGCCATCACCGAGCCGAAGCCCGGAGAGGCTGGGACCGCTCCGGGAAACCAGCCCCAAGAG
Source organism: Streptomyces sp. MMG1533 (assembly GCF_001279775.1). GTDB lineage: Bacteria > Actinomycetota > Actinomycetes > Streptomycetales > Streptomycetaceae > Streptomyces. The sequence goes on from NZ_LGDG01000030.1 coordinate 115, forward strand.
GCCGACCATTTGAGGAACATGCTGCGTCGGCCCGAGTACCGGCGGGCGTTGGGGTTCTGCGGCTTGATCGGGATTCCGGTGTCGTTGGTCGCGTTCTGGTTTCTCGTCCTGCTCCAGGAGCTGGAGAACCTGATCTGGGTGGACTGGCCGCACGATCTCGGGTGGACGGATCCGCCGTGGTGGTGGCCCTTTCCCCTGGCTCTGGTGTCAGGTCTGGTCGTCGCCATGGTCGTCCTGCGGTTTCCGGGCCGAGGAGGACACATCCCGGCGGCAGGCCTGCACTCCGGAGGGGCGTCGAAAGCCGCGGTTCCCGGTGTGGCCGTCGCCGCGTTGGCCAGCCTGCCGCTGGGCGCCGTGCTCGGGCCCGAGGCACCGCTGATCGCGCTCGGCGGTGGTCTGGCGCTGGTTTTCCGGGATCTCGTACGCGCTCCCGCGACCGAGGCGAGCACGGCGTTGCTCGGCGCCGCCGGCGCCGCTGCGGCCATCTCCGCGATCTTCGGCAGTCCTCTGGTGGCGGCGGTGCTGCTCATGGAGGTGGCCGGGGTGGGCGGGCCGCAGCTGTTCGCGGTGATGCTTCCCGCGCTGCTGTCCAGCGGAATCGGCGCCATCGTGTTCACGGGCTTCGGCCACTGGACCGGGCTGAAGACCGGGAGCCTCAGCATCGGACTGCCCGCTCCGCCCCTCCTCGACACCGGGGACGTGCTGTGGTCGGCGTTGATGGGTCTCGTCATCGGGGCGGCCATCCACTGGATCATGGTGGGCGGACGGATCGCAGCACGCTTCGTGTCCGCACATCCGTTGCGCAACACGGTGCTCTGCGCACTCGCCGCGGCAGGCTGCGCGGCTCTCTACGCGGTCGTCACCGGCCGTTCGCCGTCCGAGGTCTCCCTGTCCGGCCAGGCCACCCTGAAGCAACTCGCCGAGAACCCCCATGCGTGGTCGGTCGGCAGTCTGCTGGCGGTCCTGGCGTTCAAGGGCGTCGCGTATGCGCTGTGCCTGGGAAGCCTTCGCGGCGGTCCGACCTTCCCCTCCTTGTTCCTGGGCGGAGCTGTGGGCGTCCTGCTGTCACCCCTGCCGGGACTCGGCGTCGTAGCGGGTATGGCGGCGGGTATGGCGGCCGCGTGCGCCGCCGCGCTGCGGCTGCCCGTCAGTACGGTAGTGCTGGTCGTCCTCGTGGTGGGCAACTCGGAAACGGTACCCGTGATCGTGCTGGCGGCCGTGGTGTCGTTCGTGACCACGGAGTTGCTGCCGCAGGGACCGGGGATCCCTGAGTTCAGGCCACGAGTCGGTCGAGCGCGTCGTCCAGCGTCGTCGCGGCCGTGATGAGGGAGAGATGGGTGAAGGCCTGGGGGAAGTTGCCCAGTTGCTCCCCGCTGGGGCCGATCTCCTCGGCGAACAGGCCGACGTGGTTGGCGTACGTCTGCATCTTCTCGAAGGTGTAGCGGGCCTGCGGGAGCCGTCCCGCGCGGGCGAGGGCGTCGACGTACAGGAACGTGCACAGGCTGAATGTCCCTTCGGAGCCGCGCAGTCCGTCCGGGGAGGCCTCGGGGTCGTAGCGGTAGACGAGGCTGTCGGAGACGAGGACGCGGTCCATGGCGTCGAGGGTGTTGAGCCAGCCGGGGCTGCGGGGGGACAGGAATCCGACTCGGGGTGCGAGCAGCAGAGAGGCGTCAAGGACGTCGCCGCCGTAGTGCTGGACCAGGGCCTGCTCCTTCTCGTTCCAGCCGCGCTCCATGACCTGTTCGAGGATTGCGTCTCGGGCCTGGGTCCAGCGGACGGTGTCGGCCGGCCTGCTGAACTCGGCTGCCAGCTTGAGACCGCGGTCGAAGGCGGCCCAGCACATCACCCGGCTGTAGGTGAAGTCCTTACGGCCGCCACGGGTCTCCCAGATGCCCTCGTCGGGTCGGTCCCAGGAGTCGGCGAGCCAGTCCAGGGTGGCGGCCAGGCCCTTCCACCCGTGATAGCCCGCCTGTTCGCCGACGGCGCGGCCCTCGGCCAGCGCGTAGAGGGCCTCGCCGTAGATGTCGAGCTGCAGCTGGTCGGAGGCGGCGTTGCCGGCCCGGACCGGGTAGGAGCCGCGGTAGCCCTCCAGGTGGTCCAGGATCTCCTCGGTCAGATGGGGGTCGCCGTCGACCCGGTACATGATCTGGAGGGGTTCGTCGTCCGGTCCTTCGCGGGCGCGCAGGCGATCGCCGAGCCAGTGGGTGAAGCGGGTCGCCTCCTCCACGAAGCCGAGGTCGAGCAGGGCCCGCACCGACAGGGAGCCGTCCCGCACCCAGGTGTACCGGTAGTCCCAGTTGCGCTCACCGCCGACCTGCTCGGGCAGTCCCATGGTGGCGGCGGCGACCGGCGCGCCCGTGGGCGCGTAAGTGAGGAGTTTGAGGGTGATCGCGGAGCGGTGCACCATCTCCGTCCAGCGGCCGTGGTAGCGCGAGGTGCGCACCCACTTCTGCCAGAAGTCGATGTTCTCCCAGAGTTCTTCGGTGACCTTTTCGGTGGTGGGCGACGGTGGCGCCTCCCCGCCCGGCGCACAGACGGTGAACACCGCGGCCGCCGACTCTCCGTCGTTGAGGGTGATGGTGCCTTGGACGTCCTGCCCGTCCCGTTCGAGCGGGATGCTGCCCTGAAGGTACGCGGTCATTCCCGGAGCCCGGAACGTCGCCGTGCGGGGAGTCAGGTCCAGTTCGTGGGTCGCGCGCGCGTAGTCGAACCGCGGCCGGCATTCGAGGCGGAAGCGTACGGTGCCGCGTACCGAGCGGACGATGCGCACCAGACGGTGCCGGTCGGTCGCCGTCGGGCCCGGCTGGACCGGCATGTGGTCGAGGATCTCGCCGACTCCGTCGGGTGACATGAAGCGGGTCACCACGACGGCGGTGTCCGGATAGTAGAGCTGCTTCCAAATTCCCTCGGAGTGCTCGGGCGCGAGCAGGAAATAGCCGCCGCGGTCGTGGTCCAGCAGGGCGGCGAAAACACTGGGCGAGTCGAAACGCGGCGCCGCGAACCAGTCGATCACGCCCTCGGACGACACAAGAGCGGCGGTCTGCAGGTCCCCGACGAGCCCGTGGTCGGCGATGGGCGGGTAGCGGTCCATAGAGGTCTCCCTTTCAGGCTGCTTCAGCCGCTACCCGCCCGGTTCGGACGGCGTCGACGAGTGCCTGGTGGTCCTTCTCGTTCTGGTCGGCGTAGTGCTCGGCGAACGTCACCAGCGCCCGGTCGAAGGCGTCGCCTCCGCCCAGGTAGGCGGCGATGGCGATCCGGTCACCCGACCTCGCGTGCGCGCGGGCCAACGTGGCGCCGCACAGTTCACCGAAGGTCCGCATGCCGGCCGGCGCCATCGCCTCGGGTTCGGCGATGCCCTTCCAGTCCCGCAACTGCCGTACGTAGAAGTCACGTCGGCGGCCGTCGATGCCTTCGACGCGTTCCCAGCCGAGGAAGATGTCGCTGGTGGCCTGCATCAGCCGCTGTCCGGAGACCACGCGCTCGCCCTGTGTCCGGTAGCCGCCCACACCGGCGAAGGGTGCCAGCACCGACTCGTCCGCCTCCTTGGCCTGGAGGAACAGTGGATCCTCGTCGTCCCTGCCGAGCAGGAGCACGATCCAGCAGCGGGTGCCCACGCTGCCGACCCCGACCACCTTGCGGGCCATGTCGGCCACCCGGTACTGCTCCAGCAGGAAGCGCCGGTCCGACTGCAGGGTCTGACCGTAATGTTCGATCAGCCGGTGGATCTCCTTCTCCAGCGCGCCGCGTTCGACATCCGGAAGCAGGTCCTGGAGCGGCGTGATCAGGGGCGGGTCCGCTGCGATGCGCGCCTTCCCGTCGACGATGTGGGTGAGTTTGTCGAAGACCTGGAGGCTGTCCCTAGTACGTGCCTTCGCCACCGCCCGTGACCAACGGTCGCGGGTCCTCGCGCTCAGCTCCGGGGCGAACTGCGCCCGCACCCACTCCTCGTCGAACCGGGCATACCACACGGGGAGGTTGCCCATCCCGGCGAAGTGCCGCATCCACTCGCGGTAGGACCGCACCGTCGACCGCACGATGCCGGCCCGCTCCTTGGCGCTGAAGTCGTTGGCCCGGCCCGCGATGACGAAGCTGGCGGACAGCCGCTTGACGTCCCACTCCCACGGGCCGGGCAGCGTCTCGTCGAAGTCGTTGATGTCGAACATCATGCGGCGCTCGGGCGAGGCCAGCAGACGGAAGTTCAGCAGGTGCGCGTCGCCGCACAACTGCGCCCTGATCCCGGACCGGGGGGTGCCGGCGAGGTCCCCGGCCATGATGGCGGCGGCCCCCCGGTAGAAGCGGAACGGTGACTCGGTCATGCGGCCGTAGCGGATCGGTACGAGCTCGGGCACCCGTCTCGCCGACTGGGCCTCGATGACTCCCACCGGGTCGGGCCGCTTCGGCGTGGGGGCGAACTCGGCGTGGCTGGAGCGGGGTACGGACGACCGGGCGGCCTTTCCGAGTGCGGCTCGCTCCTGCGGGGTGCGGTTCCTGGTGTCGCCGGCGGCCAGGTGGTCAGAGGTCATTGCAGTCGCTCCGCTATGTGGTCCCCGACGCGCAGGGCGTTGGCGATGGCGGTCAGCGAGGGATTGACCGCTCCGATGCTCGGGAAGAAGCTCGTGTCTACGACGTAGAGGTTGTCGAGGTCGTGGGCCTTGCAGTTGACGTCGAGGGCGGAGCTTTCGGGGTCATGGCCGAAGCGGACCGTGCCCGCCTGATGCGCGGTGGCGCCGATGGGCATGCCCTTGTGCAGATAGATGCTGTGCGACAGGAGACGGTGCTCGTGCATGCCCAAGTGGCCGAGCATGTCCTGCAGTTTGTGCCGCAGCCGTTTCAGCCCGGCGATGTTGTTCTTCTCGTCGAGGGCCAGGTGAATGCCGCCGTCCCGGTCCAGGGTGACGCGGTTGTCGGCGAGGGGCAGGTCCTCTCCGCACAGCCAGAAGTCGACAGCGTGGTGGGCGAGTACCTCGAACGGCATGTCGGGGGCCACGGCGCCGGCCCAGCGGGGCGCTTCTCCGTGGATCTGCTCGGAGTCCGACTTGCCGAGCATCTGGATGCCGCCGAGAGGGTAGTCCCAGTCGTCGGATCCCAAGTACCAGTCGTGCAGCGCCAGGGTCTTCTGGAACCTGGTGTCGTTCGGCTCCCTGGACACGGCCATCAGGGCCAGGTTGTTGTGCCGCATGTAGTGCCGGCCCACCACGTCCGAGCCGTTGGCCAGGCCCCGTGGATGCCGGTCGCCCGCCGAACGCAGCAGCAGGACGGCGGAGTTGACGGCGCCGCAGGCCACGACCACGATGTCGGCGCTGAACTCCACGGTTGAGGCGTCCCCGTCCCCCACCGTCGCGACGACCGAGGTGACGCTGCGGCCGGTCGCGTCCGTGTCGAGACGCCGCACGTCCGCATGGGTGAGCATCTCGACGTTGGGATGTTCGAGGGCCGGGTCGACGCAGATGACCTGCGCGTCGGACTTCGCGCCGACCAGGCACGGGAATCCGTCGACGCGGTCGCAGCGTATGCAGGCGCTGGTGTGGGTGGCCCGGCCCCGGTCGTCCTGGGTGAGGTTCACCCCGATGGGGAGGTGGAAGGGGTGCAGGCCCTGCTTCTCCAGGTCGTGGCTGAGTTGCTGGATGCGCGGCTCGTGCTGGACCGGCGGGTGGGCGTACTGGGCGCTGGTGGGGCCCTCGGTCGGATCCTCGCCGTGGCGGCCGTGGACGAGGTAGAGGTGCTCGGCCTGCGTGTAGTACGGCTCGAGTTCCTCGTAGGTCAGTGGCCAGGCCGGGGATACGCCGTCGTGGTGGCGCAGTTCACCGAAGTCCTCGGGGCGCATGCGGAAGAGCGCAGCGCCATAGAACTTGGTGTTGCCGCCCACGTAGTAATTGACCTCGGGCGGGAACTGGTTTCCGTCTTTGTCGTACCAGAACTCCGGGGCACGGTATTTCCCCTTGACGAAGACCGCGGTGGATTCCCAGTTGTCGCGTTCGCGGGGCAGATAGTCACCGCGTTCGAGAAGGAGGATCCGCTTTCCGGTGGGTGCCAGTCGGTGCGCAATGGTGCCGCCGCCCGCACCGGTGCCGATAATGATGACGTCGTAGTGCTGCGCGTCGGTCATGCCGGCCACCGTCCTCGGAATGTGCTCCGGTCCTGCCGGTCGAAAGGGGCATCCAGCCCGACCACCAACGTATCTCCGGGGGATGGTTCCGGCGAGTTGGGCTATTCGGGTGAGCCGAGGCGCCGGGACACGGCGGGTTCCCGCGCGATGACCGCGCCGGCGGTGATGCCGACGGCCACCACGACGCAGAGGACGATCAGCCACGACAGCAGGGTGAAGACCGCCCCCAGCGACCCGTACCGTTCCAGGCTCCGATTGAGCGCGGCGGGTACGTACAGCTTGGCGATCACCGTCAACGCGGTCATGGCCGCCCCGGTGACGACCGCACCGGGCAACAGGGGCATCCAGGGGACGCGGCCGACCAGCAGCAGGTGCTGGGTCCACCACCAGACGCCCACCTGGAGGGCCAGCAGAAGCGGCAGGCCCAGCCACAGCCCCACGCCGAATCCGTTCCGTACAGGCCCCTGCAGCACGAGCACGGCCAACCAGACCGCGATCCACACCAGCCATCTCCAGGCGGCGATCCTGGCCCCCGCACTCGGCAGGCGCCAGGCGCGTTGGCAAAGCCGTTGCATCGCACGGCTGCACGCGGTGGCGGAGAGCAGCACCATCAGCGCACTGACCACCCCGGTGCTCTGCTGCAGACTTTCGGGATTGACCTGGTAGATCAACTTCAGTTGCTGGTCGGCGGCGCCGTTGATGCCGAGGACGTCGTGCACCGAGTTGACGATCTGGTCGCGGACGGTCTGCGGGGCGAAGGAAGCGACCAGGAAGAGCAGGGGAACGACGGTCAGGAATGCCTGGGCCGCAAGCCGTGTCGCGGAGTCCAGCAGGTTCACGGCGATCAGATGGGAGGTGAGGCGGGTGATCACCGGGAACCGCCGCTCGGAGGCGCTCCGCAGCCGTGACAGCCGGGCCCGCAGATCCGCCGCCCGCCGGTGCCACCGGCTCGTCCCGCCGTCCGCGGCCGAACCGGATCCTCTGCCTGCGCGCATGCTGCTCCCCGGGTCGGGTCCGGGCCGACGCCCGAGGCGTGACCGCCTCACCAGGGTGCCGCCCAGGCGGCCGCCCGGGTCAGCGGCACCAGCACCGTTGTGCCGTATGGGTGACAAAGGCCGCCGGTGGTGTTCCGGCGAAAGCCCGGATGCCCGGGTGCGGGCGGTGACGATGGGGGCCATGCGTGATTCGGGCGCCGTTGCCCGTCGCAAGATCGGCAGGCGGCAGGAGCCTTCGGCCTGATGTCGCGGCTCGACCAAAGCTCCCGGTGGACGGCGGCCGGGCCGGCCCTGCTGCCGCCGAGCGCCGCCGCTGTGGTGAAGACCGGTCCCTCTCATACCTCCTCGTACGTGGTGCTGGTGGGCTACTGCCCGGTGGCCGGTGCCGGCCTGTTGCGATGGAGGTCTGTGCGACCTTGGCCCCGAGCTCGGCCCGCGTTCGGCTCGGGAGGCTGCGTACGTGGCTGGAGAACGCTCAGGACGAGGCGATCGTGTCGCTGTCGCTGCTGCCGGGGCTGTAGTTGTGGCTGTATCTGTATCTGTGGCCGGTGGGCAAGGGCATCTACCGGCTGACCGCCTGGCCAGGGCCGGTCGGCCGTCACAGGATCGCGAGGGGATTGACGGGCGATCCGGTCGCCGCGGGCAGCCGGAGCGGGGCGATCACGCAGAGGAATGACCAACGGCCTTCCTGTGCGCAGATCGCCGTGAGGTCCTCGAACCGCAGGTGGTCGAGCAGATGAAGTCCCATCGCGTGCACGGCGAGCACATGCACCGGGAACGCGACCCCCTGCACCGCGCTCGGGGCCGTGTCGTTGTTCCCGTCGCCGCCGAGCACGGCCACCTCCCGTTCGGCCAGGAACTCCAAGGCCGTCGGATGGAGTCCGGCACGCGCGCCGGCGACGTCCCAGGGGCCCAGCTCCTCCCGTCGTCGGCGGTGTCCGACCCGTACGAGGAGGATGTCGCCCCGGCCGACCCGGACCCCCTGCCGTGCCTCGGCGGCAGCGAGGTCCTCGGCCCTCACGTGCGCTCCGGGTTCGAGCCAGGGGACGCCGTGCAGCCGGGGGATGTCGAGGAGGACCCCGCGTCCGGCGATGCCGTCGCGGGCCAGGTCGACGGACAGGGCGCTCGCGCCGTCCGGCGACAGCACGTCCGCCGCCGGGACGCCGCCGTGCAGGGTTCCGTCGTAGACGACGTGGCACAGCGCGTCGAGGTGGCTGTCCACATCGCCGTGGATGTTCATGGCGAAGCGGTCCCGCGCGAATTCCAGGCCGCTCGAACCGGGTTTCCCGTCGGCCGGAGCGGTGAGCCGGTGCTGGGCCGGATCGGCGTTGTCAGGTCCGCCACGGGTTTCCACAGGAGCGGCGAGCGACACCGTACGTCCCGTCCGCACCTCGCGAACGGCCGCAAGCACCTGTTCCTCGGCGATCGTGTCCAAGGCGCCCCGGCGCGAGGCGCCGCCGGGGGCCGTGGCGCGCAGATGTCGGTGGAGGCGCCGGAATTCGGCGTCGCTCAGCTCACTGGGCGACCACATGCCCCCACCCTGCGGCAGGTATCGGGTTCTCGCACGCCGAGTTGGTACGGGGCCGTCACCAGCCTCCCGCTCGGTATCGACCACCGCGCCCGGCCGAGGATCCGGCAGGGCCTCATGGCGCTGCTCCTGGGCTTCCTGCCGGCCGTGCCGCGACCTTCCTCTTCGCCCTCCTCGTCCGGGGCTTCGGGCTGCAGCCGGAAGCCTTCGAACTGGTCTCGGTGACGACCATTCCGGCGGCGGCCGACATCGGGGGCTCGTCGGCATACGCCGGCTGGGACGAGGCGTGGGGTTCGCTGCTTCAACTGCCGCTCAACATCGTCGTATTGATCGTGGTCGGCACCGGCACGCTCAAGTGCCGCAGGGCGATCTGGCGCCGGGTGGCCGCACGCCGGCACGAGCGCGCGGTCAGGCGGCCGGCGTAGCAGCGGACGGCGTGTCAGGAGTGCCGCTGTCCAGGAACTCGCGGATCGCGAAGGCGATCAGCACGATCACCAGCGTCCACAACACGACCGCCACGGTCGGGTAGTTCCAGGTGAACAGGACGATCGCGGCAACCGCCAGGATCACGCCGCCGATCCACTGCTTGTAGCGGTGGACGAACCGGCCGACCGCCCCCAGCGGGAGCCCCGCCGACACGCAGACGTCCCGCAGGGCGCCGATGGCCTTGCGGCAGCCCGTACGGGTGAGGACGGCGACCCGGGACGGGCCGACGAGGAAGGCACCGACGGCCGTCACCAGAGCGACCGCACCGACCGCACGCACGCCGGCACGCAGGAACTTGACCAGCGAGTCGAACACCGCACCGGCGGCGGCGTCGGACGCACCGGCGGGCAGATGGTCGAGGTAGACGGATCGCAGGACGGTGAGCGTGATGCCGAGCAGCAGCATGGCCGCGAACACCCCCAGCGCGGCCCCGATCAGAGCCCGGCGGCGGTGCACGGCCAGGTAGACGCCCGCGGCGGCGATCAGTACGACGATGAGGGGCAGCCACCTGCCGAGGATCTCCAGCACCCTCAGATACCACTTGATCTTGCCGACGTCTTCCGACGCGAACACCACGAACTCCGTGTGGACGTCCGGGATACGAGCGGCCGGCTTGAAGCCGGCGCTGACCAGCCGGTCCTTGACCTGGGCCACGATCGGTCCCACGTCGATGGCGACCTGGCCGTTCTTGACGGACACCGCAGCGTCGGACTCACCCGTGATGGCCTTGTCGAACGCGCTGTGTGCCCTGCGGTTCGCGTTCACCCAGACGGTGTCGAAGGCACTGCTGGAGACCACCCGCTCCACGGTGCCACTGACCAGGCTCTTCAGACCACTGGTGATCGGGCCCTTCAGGTTGCCGAGCAGCTCGGCCGCCTTCGGCGAAGCCCCCTTCTCTGCCGCCGCCTCCTCCAGCTCCTTGACCAGTCCCTCCACATCGACCTGTGCCAGGACCGCTGTGGTGACCCGGTTGGTGATCGCCTTCTGTACGTCCGGGTTGCTCGCCAGCGGCCCGACGGTGGCGACGTAGCGGTCCGTGTCCTGCACGATGCTGTTCACCCAGACCGAGACGACTGCCAGCAGCGACAACAGCGAGGCGAGGAGAATCAGCAGGACCGACCCCGTCGACCGGAACCAGTGGTGCCGCGTGGCCGGCGACCGCCCGGTGTTCTCCAGGGTCCTCACCCTGTGCCGCAGCTCGTCCAGCTCGTCGCGTTCCCGCGCCGAGGACCGCTGGTCGCCGGACGGGCCTGCGGGGGGCTCGTCCGGGCCTGGTGGAGGTGTGCTGCTCGTCATGGTCACAGGAGACCCGTGCGGACCCGGCCCCGCGACCTGGACGGGCCCGACGGGTTGAATACCGCACTGAGGTGCGGCGGCTTCCGTCCGGTGATGCAATGGCATTCGAAGCAGGGGGAATTTTCCATGTCATGACCACCCAGGGGTGAAGCCATGAACGATGAATTCGCTGAAATGGGACCGATCGACTATGTGGTCGTCGAATTTCCCGGCAACCGAATGACGGGCGAGGGCTTTCCACTCCTGGTGGACCTGGTGGATCGCGGCCTCATTCGGATCCTCGATCTGCTGTTCGTCAGAAAGGAGGAGGACGGATCCGTGGTCGGCCTGGAAATCGCCGACCTCACCGGTGACGGGGCTCTGGACCTGGCCGTCTTCGAGGGCGCCTCCTCCGGCCTGCTGGGCCAGGACGACATCGAGGAGGCAGGGGCCGCCCTGGAACCCGGCAACTCCGCCGGGATCCTGGTCTACGAGAACCTGTGGGCCGCGCCCTTCGCCACCGCGCTGCGACGCGGCGGTGCGCAGCTGGTCGCCTCCGGGCGGATCCCGGTGCCGGCCGTCCTGGCCGCGCTGGACGCCACCGATCCCGGTCAGCCGCCGACATAGTCGCTCCGCCCCCGACGGTCGCGGTGATTGTCCACGACGCCGGACTCGGCCTCGATCTGAAGAGGTTCAGGGCCCACACCCGCCGGGTCGCGGTGCGGCTGATCCGGCTCGGCGCGCACCCGTACCGATGGCCCGACGCCGAAGGCGGGAGACGTCGCCGTACTTCTGGGAGTCCGACCGCTCAGCGGGCCGTGTGCGCCCCGAAGCGGCCGACGGCGGCCCGCACGCGGGTGAGCTGCGCCGGAAGATCGCCTGTGGCGTCCATGGTCATGCCCGGCTCGTCCGGTTCCAGCGGCTCCAGCGTCTCGAACTGCGAGTCGGCCAGCCGGGCGGGCATGAAGTGACCGGTGCGCCGCGACACCCGGTCCCGTGCCGTGTCCCGGTCCAGGGCAAGGTAAAGGCACCACAGCATCGCGCCCGCGGCCGCACGAAGCCCGTCGCGGAAGGCGCGCCTGAGGGCCGAACAGGCGACGACCAGCCCCTCGCCGGCCTCGACGGAGTGACGGATACGGTCGGCGAGGGCACGCAACCAGGGCTCGCGGTCGGCGTCGTCCAGTGCGTGGCCGGCGCTCATCTTGGCGACATTCGCGGCGGGGTGGAAGTCGTCGCCCTCGACGAACGGCAGTCCGAGCAGCTCGGCGACCGCCTTGCCGACGGTGGTCTTCCCGGAGCCGGACACGCCCAGGACCAACACGATCGGCGGTCCATGGCGGGCCCTGGCCCCGGTCACGGGTTCTCGGGTTCCCGGCCGGCTGCCGTCTGCCGCAGATCCGCCTCCGTAAGGGGCTGGAGGATCCCACGGGTGTCCAGCCGGTAGAGCAGGACCAAAGGGGGTCCGACGAGCACTACCGCGATGAGGGTGACCAGCATCAGCCAGCGCAGCGTCGTCGACGCGCCGGCCGCCTGGGACACCGTCAGCGAGGTGGGGATGAGATAGGGCCGCTGGGCAAGCCCCCACGCCAGGACGACCAGAGCCACGCTGCCGACCGCGGTGATCCTCGCCCATCCCGTCGCCGTGCGGTACAGCAGCGCTGCGGTGGCCAACGCACAGGCGACGGCGACCACGACGAGAGCGAGACCGATTCCGCTGGTCAGCCCGTCGTAGACGTAACGCGCGTCGTCGTGGGTCACGGCGAGGCCGACGATCGCCAGTACGGCGACGGCGCCGAGGCTGCACCAGGCCCGCAGCCGGAAGTACCCGACGAGGTCGGCGGCGTCGAAGCGGCGGGCGTCGGCGGTGAGGAACACCGCTCCGAGGAACGCGGTCGCGGCGACGGTCAGCAGCCCGGCGATCACGGAGGTCCCGTTGGACCAGGCGTCGGCGGACGCCTTCGTGCCGGGAGCCACCCGGCCCGTGGCGAGCCCCCCGACCGCCGCTCCGAGGAAGAAGGGCGTCAGCAGGGAGGAGACGGCGAAGACGGCGCCGTAGACCCTGCGCCGGGCGAGACTCCGCGTGGGCTTGCGCAGGGCGAAACCGGCGCCGCGCAGGACGAGTCCCACGGCCGCGAGCGCCAGCGGGAGCCACATGGCCGAGAAGATCGTCTGGAACAGGACCGGGAAGCCGGTCCACATGATGACCAGGACGAAGATGAGCCAGACGTTGTTGGTCTCCCACACCGGTGCCATGGCGTGGTCGATGAGCCACCGGGGGCGTTTGCCGCGTTCGGCGCCGCCCGCGAGAAGGTCCCAGAATCCGGCGCCGTAGTCCGTGCCGCCGGCGCACGCGTAGGCGGCCACCGCGGCCAGCAGCACCCAGGCGACGAAGTCCTGGATCATTCGTCCCCCCTGCCTCCGGTCGTGGACAACGGGCGGGGCCCATAGGGGGTGTCGCCCTCCAGGTCCTCGGCGGCGGCTCCCGCGAGAGCGTCCTCGTCGGCCCGCCGCCATCGGCTGCTCATCTTCAGCAGGATGGTCAGGAAGGAACCGAGGACGAGTACGTAGACCACCACGACGATGCCGAACATCGTCCACAGGGATGCCGCACGGGTGTCCGTCACCGCCTCCGAGACCCGCATGTTCTGGTAGACGATCCAGGGCTGCCGACCCACTTCGGTGGTGATCCAGCCGCACTCCACGGTCAGCAGGCAGGCGGCGCCGGCGAGAGCGGCGCACCGGAAGAACCACGGCGATCCGGGCAGGTCACGGCGGCGCAGCCAGCACCAGCCGTACCAGAGCGCGAGCAGGATGAGCAGGCTTCCGATGGTCACCATGATGTCGAACGCCCAATGGGCGATGGTGGCCTGAGCCGCCGTCGGGCGGTCGCTCGCGGGGACCGACGACAGGCCCGTCACCTTGGTGTCCGCGCTGAAGCCGGCGAGGAACGAGTCCAGTTGGGGAATCCTGATCCCGCCGGAGATCGATCCGTCGGGGTGCAGGCGCCCGAACATGTACTCCGGCACGTGGGTGTCGGTCTTCCAGACGATCTCGGTGGCCGCGAACTTGATCGGCTGCTTGTGGAAGACCGAGCGGGCGATCGAGTCGCCGAGCACGAACTGCACGGGCGTGAGAATCGCGGCGACCGAGAACGGCACAGTGAAGCCAAGCCGGTGGTAGCGGTCCCGGCGGCCCCGCAGCCAGCCGACCGCGTACACCCCGGCGACGACGTACCCGGCGGTCAGGATCACGCCGACAACGAAGTGCCAGTACTCGGGCCCGAGCATCGGCGTGAAGATCGCCTGCCGCACGTTGACGTTCACGGGGTTGCCGGACGGGTCGAGCGTGAAGCCGCGCGGGGTGTTCATCCAGGCGTTCGCGGCCACGATGCCGAACGCCCCCATCAGGGCGGCCAGCGGCAGGGGCGCTCCGAGCCAGAAGTGCGTCCACGGCTTGAGCCGGCGCCAGCCGTACAGGTAGATCGCGAGGAGGATCGCTTCGAGGAAGAACGCCCACGCCTCGACACCGAAGCCGAGGCCGAAGACATCGCCCCACCGGCCCATCAGGCCCGGCCACAGCAGACCGAACTCGAAGGAGAGCACCGTGCCGGTGACGATCCCGATGGCGAACTGGACGGCCATGACCGCCGACCAGCGCCGCGCGAGCAACAGGGCGACGACGTCGCCCTTTCGCAGCCCGCGGTAGTGCATCAGGAGGGTGATGGCGGGCAGGGCCACGCCGAAGGGCACGAGCAGAATGTGGGCGCCCAGGGTGAAGGCCATCAGCTCCCGGGCCGGCAGCAGCTGTGGGGGGCCGTCCGCCAGATAGTGGTAGATCGCACTGTTCACATGGGCCTCAGGGGCTCGTACCGGATGACTGAGGGGAAGGAAGGGTCAGCCACCCGTGGCGAAACCGGGGAACAGCGTCATTCCGCCGTCCACGTAGAGCGTGGTCCCCACGACGTAGTCGAAGAGGTCGGACGCCAGCGCGGCCACCGCGTTCGCGATGTCGTCCGGGTCGCCGACACGGCGGTACGGCACGAGTCGCAGAAGCTCGGCCTCGGCCTCGGGGGTGTCCCAGGCGCTGCGGTTGATGGGAGTGCGAATCGCTCCCGGAGCGACGGCGTTGACCCGGATCCCGTGCGGCGCGAGTTCCTGCGCGAGGGTCGTCATCAGCATCTGCACCCCGCCCTTGGATGCCGCGTAGTTCACGTGGCCCGACCAGGGAATGATCTGGTGGACCGAACTCATGCAGATGATTTTCCCGGCGGAACGGGAGACCTCCGGGACGACGCCGCGCCGCATGAACTCCTTGGCCGCCTCGCGGGCGCACAGGAACTGTCCGGTCAGATTGACGTCCAGCACCTTCTGCCACTGGTCCAGGGTCATCTCGGTGATGGGGGCATCGCGCTGGAGCCCCGCGTTCGCCACCATGACGTCGACGGTCCCGAACTCCTTGACCATGCGGGACACCATGTCGACGACCTGGTCCTCCTGCGACACGTCCGCCTCGTGTGCGTAGGCGCGGACGCCGAAGGCCTCGATCTCGCGCACCACCTCTTCCGCGGCGTCCCGCCCTGCCACGTAATTCACCACCACATCGGCGCCCACCCGCCCCAGACCGATCGCGGTGGCCTTTCCGATTCCAGAATTCGCGCCCGTTACCAGCGCCTTCTGCCCTTTGAGGAGCGGGAAGGCAGGGGGCCGGCGACCGTCACTGCTGGTTTCCACTCGTGTCTCCCTGTGAGTGCCGATACGGATATCGAGGAATCCGCCCGACTACGAAAACACGGGTGAGTCAATACGGCCCGGCGGCGCGTCTCGTGTCAGCCGCTCGGGTGCTGTCCCGCGCCGTTCGGCGCAGTGTGTCCGCTCGCCGGATTGATCGGAACGGCGCAGTCGACTAATCGGTGCGAGTCTCCCGACCCTTTCCTACGCACAGCGCCCAGATGACGAAAGCATCCACGGCGATCAGCACGATGGCCCAGACGGGTTGGTACGGAAGCCACATGAAGTTGGCGATCATCGCCAGACCGGCCAAGGCGATTCCGACCATCCGGGCCCACACTTCTCCGCGGAACACAGCGGCGCCCGCGAGGACCACCAGGACGCCGAGGACGAGGTGGATCCAGCCCCAACTCGTCAGGTTGAAGTTGTAGACGTAGTTGCGGGTGGCGACGAAGACGTCGTCTTCGGCAATGGCGGCAATTCCTTGGAATATCGCCATCAACCCACCGAAGATCATCATGACCCCGGCGAAGCCGGTCCAGCCGGCCACCCACGCCCCTTCGCCGCTACTCCTTGCTCCGCGTCCGTGGTGCATTCCAGTCGTCGTCATTTCGGGCTCCTCCCACTCAGACTTCGCCACTGTGGCGTTGCCGCGGCCGACGGCCCACATATCAGCTTGGCATGAGAATCGCAGACCGGCAGAACACCGGCATTTACGCAAGGAGGCGCCGAGGCCGAGGTGCGAGGAAATTCGTACGGTGATGCAATGGAAGGGTCCGGTGCGCCCGATGTCGCGCGGCGACCGGGGAGCCGTTTGTTTTCGCATGCCTCCTGCGAGAAGGGAACCCGCCGTGCCAGGTCTCCTCCGCGGGGTCGCCCGCACCGCCGTAGTGGCCGGTACAGCGACCGCCGTGTCGAACCGTGTGTCCCGCCGCCAGCAGGGGCGATGGGCCCAGCAGGAATATCAGGAGGCCCCGCCGCAGCCTGCGGCATCCGCCACGCCGCCTCCCGCCCCGCCGACCGTCGACATGACCAGCAAGATCGATCAGCTGAAGCAACTCGGGGAGCTCAAGGCCCAGGGCGTCCTCACCGAGGCCGAGTTCGAGGACCAGAAGAGCAGGATCCTCGGCTCCTGAGGGATTCCGAACAGGGACATCGACGCCGAACCGACTGCGGGCTCGCGGGCCCGGAGTCGGTTCGGCGTCGGTGGAGCGGCTTCGCCGGTACTAGCGGGCGGCTTCGCCGGTAGGTACTAGTCTTCTGAGTCGGGAATTCTGTTCAGATAACTGGCGAGGCGTTCGAGGATCTCGTCTGCGGTCTTCGTCCAGACGTAGGGCTTCGGGTCGGTGTT
>NZ_LGDG01000031.1 GCF_001279775.1 Streptomyces sp. MMG1533
GGTCCGGAGCCGGACTTTCCTTGGGGTGCGGGCCGGGGCCTTCTCGGGGGTGCAGGGCCGGAGCAGGGCCTTCTTTTGGGGGTGCAGGGCCGGAACAGGGCCTTCTTTTGGGGGTGCAGGGGGCGAAGCCCCCGCCGGGGTCCGGGGCGGAGCCCCGTGAGGGTGCCCTCTCATCAGGCCGAGTCGGGTGGGTGGGTGGGAAAGGCCGGGGTCCGGGGCGGAGCCCCGTGGCGGTCGTCCCGTCGCCCCGCACCGCCTCGGCCGAGGTTCACGTGACGAGCGTTACCTGGACGTGCCTTCGTACTCGCCGGTACGGTAAGTGAGCAAGCGCTTAGACATGCCCGAGAGCAGTGGAGGTGGCGGCGGTGCGCCGTACGGTGTTCAACGAGGATCACGAGGCGTTCCGGGAGACCCTGCGCGCCTTCATCGAGGCCGAGGTCGTTCCGGTCTACGACGAGTGGTTCGCGGCCGGCCAGGCGCCGCGCGACTTCTACTACAAGCTCGCCGAGCTCGGCGTCTTCGGTATCCGCGTGGACGAGGAGTACGGCGGCGCCGGCATCGACTCGTACAAGTTCGAAGCCGTGATGTACGAGGAGACCGCGCGCGCGGGCGTCCAGTTCGGCGGATCCGGTGTGCACGTGCTGCTCGGCCTGCCGTACATCAAGATGCTCGCCACCGACGAGCAGAAGAAGCGCTTCCTGCCGAAGTTCGTCTCCGGCGAGGAGATGTGGGCCCTCGCGATGACCGAGCCGGGCACCGGTTCCGACCTCGCGGGCATGAAGACCACCGCCAAGCTGAGCGAGGACGGCACGCACTACGTCCTCAACGGCTCCAAGACCTTCATCACCGGCGGCGTCCACGCCGACCGCGTGATCGTCTGCGCCCGCACCTCCGCGCCCACCGCCGAGGACCGCCGCTTCGGCATCTCCCTGTTCGCCGTGGACACCAAGTCCGAGGGCTACTCCATCGGCCGCAAGCTCGACAAGCTCGGCCTGAAGACCTCCGACACCGCCGAGCTGGCGTTCGTCGACGTGAAGGTCCCGGTCGAGGACCTCCTCGGCGAGGAGAACAAGGGCTTCTACTACCTCGGCCACAACCTGGCCTCCGAGCGCTGGGGCATCGCCTTCGGCGCCTACGCCCAGGCCAAGGCCGCCGTCCGGTTCGCCAAGGAGTACGTCCAGGACCGCACGGTCTTCGGCAAGACGGTCGCCTCCTTCCAGAACACCAAGTTCGAGCTGGCCGCCTGCCAGGCCGAGGTGGACGCGGCCGAGGCCGTCGCCGACCGCGCGCTCGAGGCCCTCGACGCGGGCGAGCTGACCCCCGCCGAGGCCGCCAGCGCCAAGCTCTTCTGCACCGAGGTCGCGCACCGCGTGATCGACCGCTGCCTCCAGCTGCACGGCGGCTACGGCTTCATGAACGAGTACCCGATCGCCCGCCTGTACGCGGACAACCGCGTCAACCGCATCTACGGCGGCACCAGCGAGATCATGAAGTCGATCATCGCGAAGGACATGGGTCTGTAAGGTCCCGGAAATTACCGACCCGTAGAAATAACTGCATGAGTCAGGCACTACAGGGTCTCCTCGATCTGCTCGACATCGAGCAGATCGAGGAGAACATCTTCCGCGGCCGGTCCCGGTCCGCCGTCGTCCCCCGCGTCTTCGGCGGGCAGGTCGCGGCCCAGGCACTCGTCGCCGCCGGGCGGACGGTCCCCGAGGACCGCCTCGCCCACTCCCTCCATGCGTACTTCCTGCGCCCCGGCGACCCCGGCGCGCCGATCGTCTACACGGTCGACCGCATGAACGACGGCCGTTCCTTCACCGCACGCCGGGTCCTCGCCGTCCAGCACGGACAGCCGATCTTCGCCCTCTCCGCGTCCTTCCAGCGGCACGAGGAGGGCTTCGACCACCAGACCCCCATGCCGGCCTCCCCCGACCCCGCCACGCTCCCCACCTCCGAGGAGCGGCTGCGCGGCTACGACCACATCGCCCCCGAGGTCGTCGAGAAGTTCCTGGAGGCACGCGAGGCGATCGACCTGCGCTACGTCGACGAGCCGCCGTACGGAAAGTTCGGCGAGCCGCGCGAGCCGCACTCCCAGGTGTGGTTCCGCACCAACGGCAAACTCGCGGACGACCCCCTCCTCCACGTCGTCCTCGCCACGTACGTCTCCGACATGACGCTGCTCGACTCGGTCCTGCTCGCGCACGGCCGCGGCGGCTGGGCGGTCGGCGACGTCGTCGGGGCCTCCCTCGACCACGCGATGTGGTTCCACCGCCCGTTCCGCGCCGACGAATGGCTCCTCTACGACCAGGAGTCACCGTCGGCCCACGGCGGCCGCGGCCTCGGCCAGGCCCGCATCTACACCCAGGACGGGCAGCTCGCCATCTCGGTCATCCAGGAAGGCGTGGTCCGCGCCCCTCGGTGACGGTTCCCCGCGGGGAGGGGCCGGGGTATGCCACGAGCGCCTACGCCAGCCCCGCCTCCGCCAGCAGATACGCCGTCATCGGGTCGTAGTGGCGCGGGCTGACCACATGGTCGTCGAGCGGGACCGACACCTGGACCGTGCCCTCCGCCTCCGCGAGGAACAGCGCCGGGTCGTTGCAGTCGGCGTACCCGACGGAGTCCACGCCGTGTTGGCCGGCGTAGCCCGCCCAGCCGTGGTCGGCGACCACCAGGTCGGGCAGCGGGCGGCCCGCGCGCTCCAGGGCGGTGAGGATGGCCTTCATCGGCTCGCCGGAGTGGGTGTGCCACAGGGTGGCGCCGTGTTCCAGGACCGCCACGTCGGCGAACTGCATGACGTACCCCTCGTCCGTCTGCAGCCCGTCCGGGATGACCACGATCTCGCAGCCCGCGGTGCGCAGGGCGGCCGCCGTGGCCCGGTGCACGTCGAGCAGGCCGCCCGGGTGGCCGGTCGCGAACAGCACCCGCTGCTGTCCGTCCGCCGCCTTGCGCAGCCGGCCCGCCAGGCGCTCCAGGCCGGCCACCGTCAGCTCGGGGTCGATGGTGTCCTGGCCGTAGCGATACTCCGGGTCGTCGTTCACACCCACCCGCTCCGCCATCACCGCGAGCACGTCCTGCTCGTCGGTCCAGCGGTCGCCGAGCTCCAGGCCGAGCCAGAAGTTGCGGACGCCGTTGGCGAGCTGGCGGTAGTGGGAGAGGTTGTTCTCACGCGGGGTGGCGACGTCGCCCGCGATACGGGTCTTCACAAGGTGCTCGACGAGCTCGTCACGGCTGGGTGTCCCGGATATCGGCATGTCCCCCATTGTGAGGCAGAGCCCTGGGCGAACACCCGTCGTCCCGCCCGCTGGGACGTGGGTCACGTGGTGTCCCCAGGGTGGTCAGAGCCGCCGCAGGGCGAACCACAGCTCCATCCGTACGTCCGGGTCGTCCAGGTCCGTCTCCAGCAGCGCCGCGCACCGGGCGATGCGCTGCCGCACGGTGTTCCGGTGCACGGCCAGCGCCACCGCCGTACGGTCCCAACTGCCGTGCAGCGACAGCCAGGTGCGCAGCGTCTCGGCGAGCACCGGGGTCAGGGGTGCCAGCAGCGCCCGGGCGTGCGCCTCGGCCTCCTCCTCGGGGACCAGGTCGGCCAGGGCAGGGCGGGCCCCGTGGCGGACCAGCGGAGTGCGGGTGGCCCGGGCCCGGGCGAGCGCCCGTGCCGCCTGCCCGTCGGCGGACGCCCACTCGTCCGGGCCGACGGCGGCGCTGACGCCCAGCGTCCAGCCGGGCTGCGGCGCCGGTTCGCGATCGGCCGGCACCAGCACGCGTACGACGTCCCGCGCCAGGTCGACCAGCGGGGAGCCGAGCGCTGCGCCCAGCGCGGAGGCCGCCACCGCGTCGGGAGCGTGGCCCTCCGGCCGCGCGTGCACGACGAGCCACCGCCGGCCGCCGAGCAGCGGCGCGACCGACTCCGGCGCGGCGCCCAGCAGCAGCCGTACCAGCGCGGCGGACCGGGCCGCTCCCGTACCGCTCTGGTGCTCGCCGGTGAGGAGAGCGAGCAGCACGGCGGCGACGGAGGCGATGGTGTGGTCGCCGGGTTCGCGCTGCGGGGCCGCGACACCGAGCACGAAGCCCTGTCCGGCGCCGAGGGAGTAGGCGGCGAGACGGGTGCCGGCGACGGTGTCGGTGGCGGTGGTGGCGGAGGAGGCGCGCCCGGCGAGGACCCCCGCCAGCCCCGCCAGCGCCTCCCGCGCCTCGCCCCGCCGCTCCTCCCGCCCCGCCGCCGCGATCTGGGTCCCGTCCGGTCCGTACAGCACCGCCCGGCCGCCCACGTGCCGGGCGAGTTGCCGTAGGACGGACGGGACCGGGTCGGGGCGGGAGGCCGCTGCGGCCAGGCTCTGCTGGGCCTCCGTGACGCGGCGGAGTTCGGCCGTGCGGGCCTGGGCCATCAGCTGCCAGACCGCGCGGGCCACACCCGAGAAGGTGGTCTGCGGCGGGACCTCCAGCAGGGGCAGCTCGTACGCCTCGCAGGCCGCGACCAGCGCCCGCGGCACCGTGTCGTGCACCGGCGCCACCCCGAAGCCGAGGGCCGCACCGCCCGCCGCGACGATCCGGGAGACGTAGTCGTCGAAGTACGTGCCGGAGCCGGCCGCCTCCGGGATGTGCACCCCGGCGGTCAGCAGCAGCTCGCCGCCCAGCAGATACGGGTACGGGTCCGCCATCTCCGAGGTGTGCGCCCAGTGGATGACGATGTCCGGGTCGGCGGGCCCGGCGATCTGCCGCAGGGCGAGGTCCTCGCGGGCCAGCAGCGATGCCAGCGGTACCGGTGGGGTGGGAGGGACGGCGGGGTCCGGCATGATGGACGTTCCCTCCACTCGGAGCGGCGTGAATGGATGAAACGTACACTTCGCAGTCGCTTTCCGGCCACCTAGTGTCGGTGCTCGTCACCCGCAGGCGACACCGAGTGAAGGAGGGCCCCGTGGCCGTCGACTACGCAGTGATCGTCGTCTATCTGGCAGGCATGCTGGCCATGGGCTGGTGGGGGATGCGCCGCGCCAGGTCGAAGAGCGAGTTCCTGGTCGCCGGACGGCGGCTCGGACCCGCGATGTACTCCGGCACGATGGCCGCCATCGTCCTCGGCGGCGCGTCCACCATCGGCGGCGTGGGGCTGGGATACCAGTACGGCCTCTCGGGCGCCTGGATGGTCTTCACCATCGGCCTCGGACTTCTCGCCCTGTCCGTCTTCTTCTCCGCCCGCATCGCCCGCCTCAAGGTCTACACCGTCTCCGAGATGCTGGACCTTCGGTACGGCGGCCGGGCGGGCGTCATCTCCGGCGTGGTCATGTGGGCGTACACCCTGATGCTCGCCGTCACCTCGACCATCGCGTACGCCACGATCTTCGACGTCCTCTTCGACATGAACCGCACGGTCGCGATCGTCCTCGGCGGTTCGATCGTCGTCGCGTACTCGACGCTCGGCGGCATGTGGTCGATCACGCTGACGGACATGGTGCAGTTCGTGGTGAAGACCATCGGCGTACTGCTCCTGCTCCTGCCCATCGCCGTCGTGAAGGCGGGCGGCTTCGGCGAGATGAAGGCGCAGCTCCCCACCGAGTACTTCGACCCGCTGGGCATCGGCGGCGAGACGATCTTCACGTACGTGCTGATCTACACGTTCGGCATGCTCATCGGCCAGGACATCTGGCAGCGCGTGTTCACCGCGCGCAGCGACACGACGGCGAAGTGGGGCGGCACGGTCGCGGGGACGTACTGTCTCGCGTACGCCCTCGCCGGTGCCGTGATCGGTACGGCCGCCAAGGTGCTCTACCCGAACCTGGCCAACGCGGACGACGCCTTCGCGACGATCGTGAAGGACGAACTCCCGGTCGGCGTACGGGGGTTGGTGCTGGCCGCCGCACTCGCCGCGGTGATGTCGACGTCCTCCGGCGCGCTCATCGCCTGTGCGACCGTCGCCAACAACGACATCTGGTCGCGGCTGCGGGGAGCGGTGCGGGGGGCGGAGGACGCGCACGACGAGGTCCGGGGCAACCGCGCCTTCATTCTCCTGATGGGCGTGGCGGTGATCTGTACCGCCATCGCGCTGAACAACGTCGTCGAGGCGCTGACCGTCGCCTACAACCTCCTCGTCGGCGGCCTCCTCGTCCCGATCCTCGGCGGGCTGCTGTGGAAGCGCGGCACCGTACAGGGCGCCCTCGCCTCCGTGACCGTCGGCGGCCTCGCGGTCATCGGCCTGATGGCGACCTACGGCATCCTCGCCAACGAGCCCGTCTACTACGGCCTGTTGTCCTCCCTGGCCGCCTACCTCGTCGTCTCCCTGGCGACGAAGCCCACCGACGCGGCCGTCCTCGTGGCCTGGCGCGAGCGCCTCGCCGGGCAGGCCCCCGAACTCGCGTCCGAACCGGTTCCGGCTCCCCAGTAGAGTCGTAAGAAGATGCAGTACATACGCGACGAAGCGTAGGAAAGAAGGCATGACCCCATGAGCAGCAACGAGACGCCCCGCGGCCCCGTCGACTCGTCCCGCATCCCGCGGTACGCCGGTCCCGCGACCTTCGCCCGGCTGCCCCGCCTCGACGAGGTCGGCCGCACCGACGTCGCCGTGGTCGGGGTGCCGTTCGACTCGGGAGTCTCGTACCGGCCGGGCGCCCGCTTCGGCGGCAACGCGATCCGTGAGGCGTCCCGGTTGCTGCGGCCGTACAACCCGGCGCAGGACGCGTCCCCCTTCGCGCTGGCCCAGGTGGCGGACGGCGGCGACATCGCCGTGAACCCGTTCGACATCAACGAGGCCGTGGACACGATCGAGGCGGCGGCCGACGAGCTGCTCGGCACGGGCGCGCGTCTCATGACCCTGGGCGGCGACCACACGATCGCGCTGCCGCTGCTGCGGTCGGTGGCGAAGAAGCACGGCCCGGTGGCGCTGCTGCACTTCGACGCGCACCTCGACACCTGGGACACGTACTTCGGCGCGGAGTACACGCACGGCACCCCGTTCCGGCGGGCGGTGGAGGAGGGGATCCTCGACACGGAGGCGCTCTCCCACGTCGGCATCCGCGGCCCGCTGTACGGCAGGCAGGACCTGACCGACGACGAGAAGCTGGGTTTCGGCATCGTGACGTCGGCGGACGTGTACCGCCGGGGCGCCGACGAGGTCGCGGACCAGCTGCGTCAGCGCATCGGCGACCGTCCCCTCTACATCTCCATCGACATCGACTGCCTGGACCCGGCGCACGCGCCCGGCACGGGGACCCCGGAGGCGGGCGGCATGACCTCCCGCGAACTCCTGGAGATCCTGCGGGGCCTGGCCGGGTGCAACCTGGTCTCGGCGGACGTCGTCGAGGTGGCCCCCGCGTACGATCACGCGGAGATCACGTCGGTGGCGGCATCCCACACGGCGTACGAACTGACCACGATCATGTCCCGTCGGATCGCCGAGGCGCGCAAGGAGAACGAGGGCAAGTGACCCACGACCACGACCTGGTGCTCCGTCCGACGGCCGCACAGACCTCGGCCGCCCTGAATCCGCCCCCCGGGCGCAGCGGCGGAGACCTGGTCGTGGAGACGCTGGCCGGGCTCGGCGCGACGACGGTGTTCGGCCTGCCCGGCCAGCACGCGCTCGGCATGTTCGACGCGCTGCGCCGCTCCGACCTGCGGTACATCGGCCTGCGGGTGGAGAACAACGCGGGCTTCGCGGCGGACGCGTACGGCCGGATCACGGGCGAGGCGGCACCGCTGCTGCTGTCGACGGGCCCGGGCGCGCTGACATCGCTCGCGGCCCTGCAGGAGGCGGCGGCGGCTTCGGCGCCCGTCCTGGCGATCAGCAGCCAGATCCCGACCGCCGGTCTGGGCGGTGGTCGCCACGGCTACCTTCACGAGCTCCCCGACCAGTCGGCCTCGTTCCGGGGAGTCGTGAAGTCGGTCCACACGGTCCGCGCCCAGTCCCAGATCCCCTCCGCGATCGCCGAGGCGTGGAAGTCGGCGCTGACGGCCCCGCACGGACCGGTGTGGGTGGAGATCCCGCAGGACGTGCTGCTGGCCGAGACGGCGATCCCCGTGGTGACGGGCGGCGACGCCTTCCCCGAGGAGCTGCCGCCGCGCCCCGAACTCACGGCGGTGGCGGCCGACTTGCTGTCGAAGGCCGCCCGTCCGGCGATCATCGCGGGCGGAGGCGTGGTCCGGTCGGACGCCTCGGGCAAGCTGAAGCAGCTGGCGGAGAAGCTCCAGGCGCCGGTGGTGACGACGTTCGGCGGCAAGGGCGCGTTCCCCTGGAAGCACCCCCTGTCGTTGCAGTCCTGGCTGGAGGACCGCCACACCACGGACTTCCTGGAGGACGCGGACGTACTCCTCGTCATCGGCTCGGGCCTGGGCGAACTCTCCTCCAACTACCACACGTTCAAGCCGCGCGGCCGGGTCGTCCAGATCGAGGCGGACCTCGGGAAGCTGGAGTCCAACCACCCGGCGCTGGGCATCCACGCGGACGCGCGACTGGCGTTGCAGGCGCTGCTGGAGACGGTGGAGCCGCGGGAGGACGGCACGGTCCGGGAGCGCGTGAGCGAGCTGCTGTCGCGTGTGCGTGAACGCATCGCCTCCCAGGAACTCACCCTGGAACAGGATGTGTTGGCGTCGGTCCGCAAGGCCCTGCCCGCCGACTCCCCGTCCTTCTGGGACATGACGATCCTGTCCTACTGGGCCTGGTCGGCCTTCGACGCGAAGTCCCCGAACACCATGCACTCGGCCCAGGGCGCCGGCGGCCTCGGCTACGCCTTCCCCGCGGCCCTGGGCGCGGCGGCGGCCGATCCCACCCGCCCCGTACTGGCGGTCTCCGGCGACGGCGGTGCCCTCTACTCGATCGCCGAGCTGGCCACGGCCCGCCAGCACGACCTGAACGTCACCTGGCTCATCGTCGACGACGGCGGCTACGGCATCCTCCGCGAGTACATGACCGACGCCTTCGGCGAGCCGACGGCCACGGAACTGACCCGCCCGGACTACGTGGCCCTGGCCGGGTCGTTCGGGGTGCCGGGGGTCCGTACGACCCCTCGGACTTTGTCGGACGACCTGGCGAAGGCACTGGCCGCACCGGGCCCCGCGGTGGTCGTACTCCCCGCGGTTTTGCGGATGTTCGCGGCGACGCACCTCGGCTGAGGTGCAATCCTGTGAGCCCGACAGGCAGCCGGAGAGGCACCCAGATGCAGAGCGCAGCCGACCTCATCGCGGACACCTACGCGCTCGGCGCCGGCCCATGGACGATGACACCCGTCACCCGTGGCGCGCTGGGACAGATCTGGAAGTTGTCCGGGAACGGGAACGGGACCGGGAACGGGAACGGGAACGGGAACGAAAACAGGAACGAAAACGGGACCGGGAATGGCTCCTCATGGGCGGTGAAGGAGCTGCTCTTCGGCTGTGACGAGCGGCAGGTAGACCAGGAAGCGGCACTGCGGAACGCCGCGGAGAAGCTGGGGATCTCCTCGCCGCGGCTCATGCCGAATCGCGACGACGCGTACGTCTCGCGGCTCACCTCCTCGCCGGGCGGGTCGTACGTGAAGCTGTACGACTGGATCGACGGAACGCCGGCGGACCCCTGCGAGCCGGAGCTGCTGAGCTGGTGCGGCCGGACCCTGGCCATGCTCCACAGGGCCGGAGAGGGCGCCGCCGCCGGGGCGCCGAGCGCCTGGTACGAGCAGTGCCCCCAGGACGCCGACTGGGAGAAGCTGCACAAGGAGACCCGGCGGCTCGGCATACCGTGGGCGGATGCGCTGGGCCGGTTCATCGCCACCTCGGCGGCGGAGTTGGCGCAGTACGTCACCCCCTCCGGCGCCGGTGATCTGGTGACCTCACATCTCGACATGCAGCCGCAGAACGTGCTGGTCGGTCCGGCCGGGCCGGTTCTCCTCGACTGGGACAACGCCGGACCCGTCTCGGCGGAACGCGAACTCGCGCGCGCCGTGTACGTATGGGCGGGCGGGAACGACTTCCGTGCCGATTCCGCACGGCGGTTGGCACGGGCGTATCTGGATGCCGGAGGCCCCGCAGCCATCAAGGGCCTGGACTCGTTCTCGATGCTCTTCGCAACGGCCCTGAACTACGTCCACGTCCAGGCCGAGTGCGCGGTGGATCCGACCGTGACCGCCGCGCAGCGCGAGTTCGCGAGCGGTCAGGTCGTCACTTCTCTCAGGACCCTGCCGGATCTTGCCGCCGTATCCCGGTTGGCGGACGCTCTCGAGGCCGAGTGCCGTTCCTAGGATCCTGCCCGGTCACCCGAACCAGAAGAAGATCGTGTCCAGGGTCTGCCCGAGCTGTCGCGAGCTCTCCCACTCCTCCGCCTCGAACCGCATGAGCTCCGCGAACTTGCGGGCCGTGTCCTGGTATTCGGGGTCGAGACGGTCGAGTACGGCGTCGTAGGCGTCGGCGAGTGCGGCCGCTCGCCGGGTCGGCAGGGTGCCGATGGCCGGGAAGGCGTCGCCGGGGTGGGGGAGCCGCACCGGCGGTCCGCTGAACAGGAACACGCCGGGCAGCAGGTCCGACGGGACGCCGTGACGGGCGAGTTCGTCGTCCATGCGGTGGAACCAGGACGGCCGGCGCCATGAGCCGAGGTCGGTGGTGTCGGAGAAGTGGGACGCCACCACCTCGTGGAAGGCGTGGGTGTACGCGGGGCTCGTCTCCACGCTGGGCGCCCCCTCGATCAGCTCGTCGAGCGCCTGGCCGACGCTCACGCCGAGATCGATGTCCTCCTCCCGGAACCGCGCGTCGGTCTTCGCGCACCGCTCCCGCACGACCCCGAGCACCCGCTCCTGCTTCTCGGTCCGCTCCACCGCGGTGAGCAGACGCATCACGTCCCGCATGTCCCCGGTGCTCATCTCCAGGCAATAGCTCACTGCTTGCCTCCCCGTTGTCCGTTGCCCGTGCTTCGTTCTCCGGGCTTCCCGTCCATGATCCCTACGGGGTGGTGCGTGGCGTGCACAGGGGGGCGCGTGCCGGGGGAGGACACGTGTGTGACGAAGGCCGGGCAACCGCGAGTGGGCCCGGCCGGATGCGTCCGGCCGGGCCCCTTCCGTACTGCTCCTACTGCTCCTGCTGTCCCTACCAGATCGCCTCGACCCACTCCGGGTGGTCGATGAACGGGTTGCGGTTCTTCTGGTACGTGTCGTAGATGACCTGGTTGCGCTTCTCCTCGAAGGCGCTCGGCGGGTCCTCGTCGTTCCACTGCTTGAGGACGGCGAGCTTGCCCATGTACGGGTTGCTGCCGTTGTTCACCTTCTCGTTGGGCTCGAGGTCGGCCCAGCCGTCGTCGCCCTCGTAGCGCACGGCCATGTAGAGGATCATGCGGGCTACGTCGCCCTTGTCGGCGTCGCGCGGCTCGAAGGAGTCGGAGTCGACGAGGCTGCCGCCGCCGTTGGTGACCGTGCTGCCGCCGTTGTCGAAGTCCAGGTTGCCGCGGATGCTGTTGACCTGGACGTCCGCGGGGCGCAGGTGGTGCAGGTCCGTGCCGGGGCCGGTCGCCTCGCCGAAGTCGCCGTGCGACTTGGCCCAGGTGTGCTCGCGGTTCCAGTCGCCGACGTCGCCGCCGTTGAGGGACTTGCTGCGCGAGACACCGCTGTACAGCAGGATCACGTTGTTGCTGTTGTTCGGGTCCTGGTCGGTCGCCTTGAGGGCGTTCCAGACCGCGGAGTAGGAGATCTTCGTCTGGCTGCTGATGATCGTGTGCAGCGAGGACTTCAGGCTCGTCCCGGTCTTGCCGACCGCGTTCTTGTAGTACGTCGTGTCGTACGCGGTCGTCGTGGCCGCAGCCGGGGTCGCGGTCAGCGCGGGGGCGGTGAGGCCGACCAGGACCGTGGAGACGGCGAGCGCCAATGGCTTCCATCGGCGCGTGCGTATGGGTGTCACGGGCATCGGGGGTGTCCGTTCTACGCGGGTTGATTGAGCGGGCAATCGGGAGCGTGACATGGACATGCGTTCTTGTCCATGAACCGAACATGTCCATCAGATGACCGAAACCGACAATTTGCCCCTTGTCTACGCGAGTTGACATACCAAAACGCCCCCTGACCGGAAGGCCAGGGGGCGTTGGGGCTGTGGCGGTCAGCTCACGTCCGACGCGTCCAGACGGTAGATCGTCGACTGGCTCGACTGGTTGGACTGGTTGGACTGGTTGGACTGGTTGGACTGGTTGGACTGGTCGGACTGGGACGAGGAGTTGGACTCCGACTCCGACTCCGACTCCGACTCAGAAGCAGAGCTGTTGCTGTACTCGCTCTCCTTCACCGCCGTCCCGTTCTTCTGCACCCACTCCGTGACCTCGGAGCTGATGCCGGAGTCGCCCCCCATGCCGCCTCCCATTCCGCTGCCACCGATCTGGATGTAGTGCAGCTCACCCTTCTTCACCAGCTCCTTGAGCTTGGCGAGGGTCATCGCCTTGTCACTGCCGGACCAGCCCCACATGGAGATGACGGGCTCGCCGCTGCTCACGATGAGCTGCGCGGCACTCTGCGAACTCGACACGGCCAGCAGCCACTTGGCGCCGTCCTGGTGCTTCTCCAGGTACGACACGAGCTCGGTGCTCGCGCCGCCCATTCCACCGCCGGCGCCCATTCCGCCGCCGCCGAAGCCGCCCGTGCCGCCGGGCTGAGCGCCGGTGCCGCCCTCGGCCGCCGTGCCGCCGTTCTGGCCGGTGCCGCCCGGAGGCGTACCGCCCATCTCACCGCTACCGCCGGGAGCCTGGCCGCCGTTCTGGCCGCCGGGCAGTTCGCCGTTGCCGCCGCCGGGCGTCATCTGGCCGCCGCCGTCCTGGCCCTGCTGTTGCCCGCCGGCCTGACCGCCCTGCTGGGTACCGCCCGGCATCTCACCGCCACCGAAGCCACCCCGGCCGCCACCGCCGCCCCCACCGGGGCCGCCGCCGAAGCCGCTGCCGGTCGACGGCCCGGCCGTCGGATTCGTACCGCCGCCCATGCCGCCTCCGCCGCCCGAACCGGACGGCACCGACCAGGCGTACGCCGCCGGGCCCGCCACCGCGGCGACGACCGCCGCGGCCACCGAGGCCGCCAGCAGCCGTACCCGGTTGCCGGAGCGGAAGACCAGCAGACCCGCGATCGCCAGCGCCATGACCACCGCGACCGCCGGCCACAGCCAGGTGTTCCAGCCGGAGGCCCGGCGCAGGAGGACGACGGACCAGATCGCCGTGACTGCCAGAGCCGCCGGCAGCACCCACGCCCAGCGCTTGTCGGCGCGGAAGGCGCGCAGCAGCATCACGCCGCCGCCTCCGCACAGCGCCGCGATGCCGGGGGCGAGCGCGGTCGTGTAGTACGGGTGCATGGTGCCCTCGGCCATCGCGAAGGTCAGATAGTGCAGCGCGGTCCAGCCGCCCCACAGCACCAGCGCGGCCCGCGTCAGGTCGGTGCGCGCGGCGCGGCCGCGCAGGACGATGCCGCCGACGCAGGCGATCGCCGCGAAGGGGATCAGCCAGGAGATCTGGCCGCCGAGGATGTCGTTGAAGAGGCGCCCGAGACCGGCCGTACCGGAGAAGCCGCCGCCTCCGCCTCCGCCGCCTCCGCCGTTGCCCTCGCCGCCGAAGATCCGGCCCAGGCCGTTGTAGCCCATGATCAGGTTCCAGGCGGTGCCGTCCGTCGAGCCGCCGATGTACGGTCGCGAGGACGCGGGCACCAGAGACACGGCCGCCGCCCACCAGAAGCTGGAGACCGCGAGCGCCACGGCCGCCAGGGCCAGGTTCACGACCTTCTTCTTCCAGCCGAGCTTCGACGCGTACACGTACACCGCGAAGACGGCGGGCAGCGCGATGTATCCCTGCAGCATCTTGGTGTTGAAGGCGAGCCCGAAGCACACCGCGGAGCCGAGCAGCGGCAGCAGCCTGTCGTTGCGGACCGCCCGCAGCGCCAGCGCCGCGCCGCCCACCATCAGCAGGACGAGCAGCGTGTCCGGGTTGTTGTCGCGGTTGATGGCGACCGTGATCGGGGTCAGGGCGAGGACCAGCGCGGCGACGGCCGCCGCCGCGTGCCCGAACACCCGCTTCACGGACGAGTGCAGGATCCAGATCGTGCCGAGCGCGGCCGCGACCATCGGCGCCATCATCTGCCAGGTGCCGTACCCGAAGATTCGGCACGACAGGCCCATGACCATCAGCGAGAAGGGCGGCTTGTCGACGGTGATGAAGTTGCCGGCATCCAGTGAGCCGAAGAACCAGGCCTTCCAGCTCTGCGTGCCGCTCAGCACGGCGGCGCTGTAGAAGCTGTTCAGGCTGGAGCCGGACAGGTTCCAGGAGTAGAGCACCGCGGCCAGGATCATGATCGCGATCAGTGCGGGGAGCGACCAGCGAGGTGCCTTGTCCGGGGGCGCCGCGGGCGGGGCCGGCGGCGGCAGGTCGGGGGTCACGGTCGTGTGGGGGTGTGGATCGGTGGCTGATGTCACCAGTGCACGATGCATACGCCGGATGGGCGCGGACTGTGCCTTGCCTGGGGACAGGCTGTGGATGGATGAGATACCGGTAAGAGTGTGCGGCTCGATGCATCGACCTCGCGGGCGAGCCACATCGTCCAAGTGAGGCACCTTTCCGGCTCCCCCCAACTCCCGCTTCCTGCACCCGATCCCGAGATCCGCCCAGCCACGGCCGGTCTACAACCGGCCATCCGCAACGCCGGTGGAGTGTCCGCGTTGCCTGCGGTGATATGTCGATGTGATGATTCCCGGCGTGGCGAATCCAGGGGAGAGCGACGCGGCGGCGGGGCATATACCCAGGTCCGGCCTGTCCGATTACGTCGAGATGGCGGCACCCCTCACAGGAGCCGAGGGGCGCCCGCAGCCGGTGCCCTCTCAGGCAGACCAATCGCCGGGGCCTCCCACTTCCGACGCGCCTTCCGGGCCGTCCACCAGCGGTGCTGCAACTCCGCAAGGCGGGGACCAAGTCACCCGCAGGCGCCGTGAGTTCGCCGTGCTGCTCGGCGAGTTCCGCCGTACCGCCGTACTCGTACCGGTCACCGAGGACGAGTCCCCGCTGACCGGGGACTACGACGGGACCCGTTGGATCTGCGCCTTCTCGGACGAGTCGGCGCTGGCTCGATTCGCCATCGCAAGGGGTGAGGGCTCGCGGGAGTGGGCGTATCGCCGGGTCCTGGGAGCCCGGTTGCTCGATGTCGCCATACCGGCGGTGGGCGTCCCGTGCGGGGTGGCTCTGGATGTGGGGAGCGAGGGCGAGGGCGTGCTGTTCCCGCCGGTGGTGGGGATCGTGCCGGACGCGGCGGCGGTGGATGCGGAGCCGACGGAGATGTACGAGAAGGGGTCGCGGTGAGCGGGGGCGCAGACGGGACGGGGAACGGCGGCAAGGATCTGCAGGCCGTCGGGCTCGGTGAGATCGCCAAGGGCATCACGCTGACCTTGGAAGAACTCAGAGAACTCGGCATCGACAGTCTCGCCGGGGTGGGGCGCGGATTCTCGGAACTGCAGCTTTCTGGGCTGAAGTTGGGGCATGGCGAGCTGACGTCGGCGTTCACGTCGTTCTGTGAGCGCTGGGAGTGGGGCGTGCGGGCGCTGGTCGCGGAGGGGAACGACTTCGCGGAGGGGGTGAAACTTTCGGCGGGTACGTACTACGAGACGGATCAGTACGTCGAGGGCGCTATGAAGATCGTCGCGAATTCCGTGACGGGCAACCCGTACGCCTCCGAGGACGACGTCACGCGGATGAGCTGGCAGGAGCTGAACCAGAACACCGCGCTC
>NZ_LGDG01000032.1 GCF_001279775.1 Streptomyces sp. MMG1533
TGAGGTCTTTCAGGTTGGCCACCGATCGAGTGACAGGCGCCGTGGCCACAACGCACAAGGCTCCCGCGCCGTTGAGGGAGGTGTTCGAAGTCTCAACCCATCGGCGCAGGAGCCCTGTTGGTCCCTCATCCTGCCGCACTCGACCTGCCCCATGCGCTCATCGAGTGGCTCACGATGCTCATCGTCACCCGCGAGGGTGACCGCCGCTGCAAACTCCCGCCGCACCAGCGTGCCCTGGTCGCTCTGGTGTACCTGCGCAAGCACGAGCCGCTCGCGCAGATCGCCGCGGGTTTCGGCATCTCGGTCGGCACCGCCCACGCCTACACCACCGTGGTCATCAATCTCCTGGCCGCCCGCGCGCCCGGTCTGCTGCGCGCGCTGCGCGAGGCAGACCCCAAGTTTCGTCCTGCTCGACGGCACCCTGGCCGAGTGCGACCGCCTCGGCGACGGCCGCGCCGACTACTCGGCCAAGCACCGCCGGCACGGGGTGAACGTGCAGGTGGTCACGGATCCACACGGCGAGGTGCTGTGGTTGTCGCCGGCCCTGCCGGGGCGCTGCCATGATCTGACCGTGGCCCGTGCCCATCGGAT
>NZ_LGDG01000033.1 GCF_001279775.1 Streptomyces sp. MMG1533
TGGCGGATCTTCCGACGAGCTCGGTGCAGCCCGAATCGAATGACGTCAATCGCAGCAGCGGTCCTCGCTCTGGAGCGGCAACGCTGAAAGACCTCACTGGGAACCCTACAGAGTTATAGGTGCTCCGTGAGCGTCATGCCTTCTATGTTGGCCGCGGTTGACCAACCACCACCGAACACGGGGAGACACCTCATGCGCAAGCGCATCGCCACAACCTTGGGAGCCGCAGCCGCGGCTTTCATGCTCGCCACCACCCCCGCCTCAGCAGCAGGGTCCGACACGATCATCGTCGACCGCCCGGGCAAGTTCCAGTACGAGCGCTCGTGCAATAACATCTACACGCTCTACGTCACCTCGACGTCGGCACGGGCCATCAAGGGCGATAACCCTACCGACGGGACGGCCTGGTGCGACGGTCACGCCTGGCTCCGTGTCATGGGTGACAGCTTGGGAGATTGGCGCCACGACGCACGAGAGGTCAAGCTCACCAGCCCCAGCGGCAAGTTCCGCTGGGCGTACATCAAGGGATGCGCCGACTGCCACGCCTACATCGTGTACCCGTAGCAGTCCTGAGCTTGGCGTTTAACCTCCGCCGTTCACCTGACCCGCTGATCTTGGTTCGTTCCCGGACAGCAGGGCGGCCGTTCTTCACGCTTCGAGGTGTCGAGCAACGTTGCGTGAAGGAACGGCCGCTGGTGGAGAGTCTCGCCGCTGAGGCGACGACCGTGTCCGGGTCGCCCGTCACGACGCGGTCCGCGGGCGCGGGCCAGCTCGGGCTTCGTGGGCGCGGCGAGCAGTCCGTTGACGGCGAGCGCGGCCGCGGGGTCGGAGTCGGGCAGCCGGTTGACGGCGGCCTGCTCGTCCTCGCTGAGCGAGTCCAGCAGGCCGG
The DNA here is from genome assembly GCF_001279775.1 of Streptomyces sp. MMG1533. Taxonomy (GTDB): domain Bacteria; phylum Actinomycetota; class Actinomycetes; order Streptomycetales; family Streptomycetaceae; genus Streptomyces. The sequence continues at coordinate 890 of NZ_LGDG01000033.1, forward strand.
TGCGGGCGTGGGTGCGCAGCAGGGCGTGGCGTAGGACGTCGGGGGCGAGGCACGTTCACCCCGTGCCGGCGGTGCTTGGCCGAGTAGTCGGCGCGGCCGGTCGCCGAGGCGGTCGCACTCGGCCAGGGTGCCGTCGAGCAGGACGAACTCAGGGTCTGCCTCGCGCAAAGCGCGCAACAGACCGGGCGCGCGGTCAGCCAGGAGTTCGATGGCCGTCTTGGTGTAGGCGTGCAGGTGGTCACGGATCCACACGGCGAGGTGCTGTGGTTGTCGCCGGCCCTGCCGGGGCGCTGCCATGATCTGACCGTGGCCCGTGCCCATCGGAT
>NZ_LGDG01000034.1 GCF_001279775.1 Streptomyces sp. MMG1533
TGGCGGATCTTCCGACGAGCTCGGTGCAGCCCGAATCGAATGACGTCAATCGCAGCAGCGGTCCTCGCTCTGGAGCGGCAACGCTGAAAGACCTCACTGAGTGGGAGTTCAGGACCGTACCTGCCTATCGGCGAGTACGGTCGGTACCCCGAGCGGCTGCGGCAGCAGTTCGAGGGCGTGATTGGGCGGTGTGGACGTTCACGTATTTCCCCGGGGCTGAGTTCACGTAATTCCCCAGCCCCGGGCGCTGACGACATCTATTTGACCGGTGGTTTGGCGGGCTTTTCGGTGGGGTTCTTGGGGCGCTTGTTGGGACGGTAGCTGGGGCCATTCATGATGACCTGGTGGCTGGTGTTGATGAGCCGGTCGAGGAGGGACTCGGCGACGACGGGGTTGGGGAAGAGGGGATACCAATCGCTGGGCGCCCGGTTGCTGGTGATGATCAGGGACCGGCCCTGCCGCTCGGAGACGAGTTCGTAGAGGTCGTCGGCGTGGGCCGCGGAGAGCTGGCGCATGGCGAAGTCGTCGAGGATGAGCACGTCGGGCCGTACCAGTTCACGGATCCCTTTCTCCCAGGTGCGGTTCGCGTGTCCGCCGGCGAGTTCGGCGAGGATCCGGCTGGTCTTGGCGAAGCGGACGTGGGCGCCCTGGCGGACGGCGAGGTGGCCCAGCGCCTGGGCGATATGCGTCTTGCCGACGCCGACCGGGCCGAACAGGATGACGGACTCGCCGGCGTGGAGCCAGCGCAGGGCTCCAAGGTCGCGGATCTGGGCGGCGGGGAGCTTCGAGGAGGCGGTGAAGTCGAACTCCTCCAAGGTGACCTGCTGCTCGAACTTCGCCCGCTGGAGCCTGCGTTGGAAGGCGACGGTCTCGCGGCGGGTGATCTCGTCCTGGCAGAGGACCTGGAGGAAGTCGAGGTGGCCGAGTTCGCCGCCGTGGGCCTGGGCGAGGCGGGCGTCGAGGGTCTCCAGCATCCCGGACAGCCGCAGGGACTTGAGTGACTCACGCAGGGCGGTGTCCATCACGCTCATCGTGCCGCCACCTCGTCTTCGCCGTGGACCTGGCCGTCGCGGTCGCCCTCCGGCGTGTCCGGGGGCACGACGGGGCCGAACAGTCCTTGCGGGCCGTGGAGGAAGGCCGCGGCTCCCGCGTCTCCGCTGGTCTCGGGCTCGGGATCGGTCTCGGTGCCGGCGACGAGGATGCCCTTGATGGTGCGGTAGGACGGGTCGCCGACCGTGATCGCTCTCGCGCAGGCCGCTTCCAGTCGCGTGTCGCCGTACTTCTTGCGTAGTCCGAGAACCCCCTGGGCGGCGCGGAGCCGGTAGAGCGCGTTGACCTCGAGCAGCTGATCGACCACCTCGCGGCAGGCGTCGCCGACCTCGGACGCCTGGGTGCGGCACCAGATGGGCGTCTTCATCTGGAAGGCGATCTTCTCCGGCGGGTAGTCGCTCTTGTCGGTGCGTTTTCCCTGCTCAAGTGCCGCGTGGGTCTTGACCAGGTCGCCGTTGAGGAAGACTTGCACCATGGTCGCGGTGGAGCGGACGTCGACCTTGCGGCCGATCAGTTTCCAGGGCACGGAGTAGAGGGTTCGGCCGACCTTGATGTGGATGTCCGGGCCGACGGTGGCAGTCGACCAGCGGGCCAGGGTGAACGGGGTGGGCGGCAGCGGCAGCAGGGCGGCGGCCTCGACCGCGCCGAACACGGCCATTGGCGCCGCCCCGCCCAGCGGCCGGCACTGCCGACGCCCGGCGACCTGTTGGGCCCAAGTGATCGCCTCGGTCTGCATGTGCTCGATCGAGGTGAACTCCCGCCCGCGCCAGAACGAGTCGCGGACATAGGGCATGGGCCGCTCCACCCTGGGCTTGTCCTTGGGCTTCGATGCCCTCGCCGGGTCCACCAACGCGCCGTAATGGGTGGCGAGTTCGGCATACGCCTTGTTGATTTTCGGGTCGTAGAGGTCGGGCTTGTCGACACCGGTTTTCAGGTTGTCGGGGACCAGTCGGCGCGGGACGCCGTCGAAGTAGCGGAAGGCCGCGACGTGTGCCTCGGTCCATGCGTGCTGGTCCAGGTGCAGGACCGGCCGGACGAACATGTGCCGTGAGCAGGGCAGCACCATCACGAATGCCCAGACGCGGTGCCGCTTGCCGGTGCTGGGGTTGGTCCACTGGCCCAGGAAGCCGTAGTCGATCTGGGCTTCCTCGCCCGGCTCGATCTCGTCGCGCAGTACGGTGACCTGTGAGCGGCTCACCTCGTCGGGCAGTGTGGCGTGGACCCAGCAGCGGAACGAGGAGATCGATACCTTCAGTTTGTGCTCGTCGCGCAGCCGTTGGTGGATCGTGGAGACCGTCACGGTCCCCAGTAGGTCCTTGATGTAGTCGCGGTGTTCGTCGATGTCGGACCAGGTGACCTGCCGCAGTCTCCTGTCGACGAGGCCGGGGAACCAGCCCTCGATCAGCCCGGCCCAGTCGGCCTCGCTCATTGGCGGGCCGCCCGGGGTGATCCCGGACGCCTCCGCCGGGGCCAGGTACTTCCTGACCGTCTTGCGGTCCACCCCCAGCGACGCGGCCAGCGCGCTCTTCGAGCGGCCCGCGTACCAGTGGACGTAGATCTCGGTGATGTCGACCACGACGAACGTTCTCCTCGCCATCCGGGCTGCCCATCGGCCATCAGAACCACGGGACGAGGAACATGAGCAGCTCCGCGACGACCAGGTCCCTCGATCCTGACCTCCGCGCTACCCATGGCCAATCAGGAGGAATCGGCATGAATAACTACATGGCGCTCAAACCGCCCGACATGCGGAATTCCTCTGTCCGCCTCACCGAGGTGCGGCCGAATCCCCGGTTGCCCGCCGTTGGCCGGGCCACATGTCGTCATACGCGGCGTCCATGAACTGCGCCTGCGGCCCGCGCAGCGCAGAGGAGTCGGCTATCTCGCCCCGGACTGCCTGCACCAGGGAAAACGCATAACGAAAGGCAGAGCCTCGCAGGGGCTCGCTTCTGGCCGCCAGGTCGATCTCCGCCTGAGCGAGCCACAGGTCGTCGACGAGTCGGTCGAGCACCGCATCGTCTGTCGTGCCATCACTGACTGGGCGCGTGAGGGTCGCCTTCTCCACCTGCGACGCAATGCCGAGGAACTTCAGCACCGCGTTCTTCAACTCCGCGCGGTGCGCGGCTGATTCCTGCACTTCGAGCTGCCGGGTAGTCGCTCGCGACACGATGTACTGGCCAAAGATCGACCCGCCAGCGCCGAGTGCGACACCGGCCAGAGACAACAACGCTGGCCCCAAGGTTCCCCAAGATCCCATAGCGGGGAGTCTCTCAACTCCCCGCGACCGCCGTCCCCATGGGGACTCGTGACCGTGAGGGTGAGGAATTCCGTGACGCTCAAACCGTCACAACTGGGGAATTCCATGACCGTCGACACACGTCCTCGCCCTCGGGATCACCGGCGTCCCACTGCGGGAAGCCCCACGGGTTCCCGGCCGCAGCGTCCAGAACGTCCCAGACCATCTGCTCCGCATGCTCGGGCAGGGCATCGAGCACCTTCGCGGCGGGCGGCGACAGCCGGACCGCGTACGGCTGCTGTCGGGTCACCGGCGCCTGCTCCGGATTTACTCCAGGTCCGCGAACCCGGTCTCGTCCTTGCCGGAGGCGAGGAACGCGTCGACCGCCGGGGCGGAAGCAACACGGGCCTGCCAGACCTGAACGACCTCGTACAGGGCAGCGAGGGAGAACGTCCGGCGCGACTCTTCCAGCGCTGCCGTCCACTCCTGCTCGAAGGCCGGCACCCACCGCTCCGCGCGCCGGTCGGCGCGCAGCTGCGCGAGCAGTTCGGCCGGAGCTCCCGGGGCGGGAGCGTACGGCGGGATGGTTGCGTGGTCGGGCTGCGCGCTCATCGGCTGGTCCTCCCGGCGGCGGGTCGTCACCTCACGGTACGCGCGCCCAGTGGCCGTGGATGCGGGCATGGGACAAGATCCCTCCTACCGGATCAGAGCGCGGCGACGATGTGGGCGCCGGGGATCAGCAATGGTCTCCGGCTACCCGACAACCATCTTTGAACTCCGGTGGGTGTCCTCGCCGTTGATGAGTTGGGATCCTTGGCCTCCGGCCGGGTGGAGGAGGGCGCGTGAGCGTCGAGGAGTCGTGGGGCAAGATCGAACGCTGGATAGCCCAGCATGCGCCGGCGGAAGACCCATTGCCGGCTCCGTGTACTCGCGCAGACCTGGATGCCTTGTACGAGTCTCTCAGCGGGCAGCTGCCGGATGATGTCGAACGCTCACTGCTACGTCACAACGGCTCAGGCCTGACCGTGATTCTCCCGCCCGGGTTCACGCTGCTGAGCGTCGAGGACATCCTCAAGAAGCGTGCGACCTGGTTGAAGTACGCGGCACCTGATGACAAAAACCTGACAGAAGGAGATAAACCATTCCTCGTCCCGTTCGCGACGTTGAGCGTTATCCAGCTCCTGGTCGACATCAGGACAGGCCGTATTGGTGAGTGGGACATCCAGCAGGGCTTCGCCTGGGAACGTGATCCCCTCTGGCGCTCGTTCACCAGTGCCCTGGACATCGTCGGGAACCTGCTGGCCTCACCGCCTCCTTGGATCGCGATACTGCCGGGCGACGACGAGTGGGAAGTAACCGACAGGGACCCGGATTTCCCCGGGACGCTCGTATGGACCGAAGACCCCGTCGACTGACCTCCAACCGGCCTGGAAGCGGACCCCGAGTACCTCTCATTGCCGCGGGCCCTCTTACCGGGGGACTAGCGGGCAGGCGGCATGTGATCACACCGCTTGCACTACCGAAGCGGGGCGGGGAGACGGAGAGCCCGGTGCGTACGGAGTCCTCCACCGAGGCGCGTGTACGAGATCAAGACGAGATGGACACGCTGGTCGCTGACGTCGATCGCCGCCGCTACCAAGTGATCGACCGACCCGATCACGGAACTGGCCATCACCGCGAGCACCATGCGAGAGAACGGCCCATCCAGCGTTGTCAGTTCTCATCAACATTTTCGAGCCTTCTGATCGCTAACTGCTGCCCAAACCCATCGAGAAACGTTGTCCGCTTCCGCTTACGAAGCCAGCACTTCAACGATCTCGTCCGGGCCGTGGAACTCGTCGCGATGCGCGTCGCGCATGGCGAGCGCCTGGGCCTGGGTCGTGGCGGGCTCGACCGTCCCGCACAGATTGCACCGGTACTCGTACGGCACGCCGCAGCTGCTCATTCTCCTGCTCCAAGCGGGCGATCATCGCGTCGTCACGTGCGCCGTCGGGTGAGGACCGCGGCGCGCGGGATGTCGTCATGACTGCCGCAACTACATCTCCGCAGGTTGCCCTCGGCCGTCGTGGCGGTCGCCGTCCAGGATCCGCAATTCTCGCTTTCCCTGGCCCCGGGCGGCGTCCGACAATCGAAGCGCCGGTCAAGGGTTGAGCCGGCTGGTGAGAGCGAGGCTGCTGGATGACTGCTCCGGATCCCGGCACTGTCTTCGACGACGGCTGGATCTTCGAGGCCAACCTGCGGCCGTTCTGTGAGTCGGTCGCCGAGTTCGCGGGATACGAGTTCGACGACTCGGACTGGCAGGCCGTCGAAACCGCTCTGTCGATGACGGACGTCGAGCGGTCCGACTGGTACGACTACCCGCTGTCGGGCCGGGTGCCACTGACCCTGTTCGTCGCGGCCGATCCGGGGTCTTGCGTAGTCTTCGTCAGCCTCAGCGGAGAACCCGACGACCGCACGAAGGCACAGATCGAGGCGGCGCGTCACATCTTCTGCTGGTGGGAAGTGGCCTCCCGCGATCACATGGCGTGCCGACCTGCTGGCGGATCGTAGGTGGGGCCGTCGCGGGCGCAGCCGAACTCGGCCGCCGGCACCGGACCCGCCCGAAGCTCAAGGCCGTGGTCATCCGCCGCCGGGAAGAGACCGTAGTCACCTACCTGCAGCTCCAGGTCCAGGCCGTACGGCACGCCCTCACCGTGACTGAGAACCGTAGGCCTGCGGAGCCTGGCCCGTCGCGTCGGCCAGCAGCCGGTCCGGCGCTGGGGCACGCGCCTACACGGGGCGAGCGGAAGTCGACGGGCTTTGTGATCGAGCAGCGGCGGACGCCGAAGGGCCCGCAGGAGGCTGCCGTGCACCTGGACGACTGCACGATGACCAGCCATTTGACGCACCCGGTGAACGCGCACGAGGCTCGGTTGGCCTTGACGGATGCTCAGCTGGAGGCGTGCTCATTCTGCCGTCCGGACACCAAGTTGGGGATCTTGGACTAAATACTGCGCGACTTATCCACAGGCCCACACGGGGAGGGCTGTCGAGTCGTACCGTGCTGCCCGTTGATCACGAGCACGGGGGCACGTATGCCGTACGAGGTGTAACTGGCGGTCCGAGTGGAGGAGGCACTTGACGGTCTTCCCGAGCACGGCCGCCAGGAGGTCATGGAGGTGATCGCGGCGGCTCTGGTCCGGCCTGGCTCATGGCCGTCGCCGGGCGGCTGGGACGGTGCGGTGTGGTTCGGGCCCCGGTCGTGGGTGGCCTTCACCGCGTTCGCCGGCGGGATTGTCGTCTACGACCTTGGGTGGGCCGGATGACGTGGGCACCGCTCGCATCTCTCAACGCGTAACGTTTATCGGTCATTTACCTGACCTGTTGGACTCATACAACAAAGCCCCTGACGGCACCGTCGGGGGCTTTGCGTTTGCCTGGTTCAGTCGATGGCGGGCGGACTGTGCCTGGGGCGCGTCTTCGTCTTGGTGCTGGTGCTGGTCAGCCTCCCGCGCTGCCGCCGTCGCCACCCGCGCCGAACCCGCCCGCCCTCGGCTGCCGTGCGGCCTTCACCCAGTCAGTACGTCGTACCTGGCCGCCGGACAGGATCGACACGACGGCGCCCAGAGCTGACAGAACCCCCCAGGCCGCAGCGATCTGCAAGTCCCGCCGCTCTCGTCGCGGCAGACGGCGCGCCCCACCGAATCCCTGTCCCTCCCGCCATCCGATACTTTCCCGCCATTCGGCGGTCGTCTGCTGTCCGGCGGTCGGCTGCCGTTGCCTGCACGCGTGAGTTCTCGCCAGGGATACCCCGGCGTCGTACAGCTCCCCACACTTACGGCACGGGAACACGTTCGACATGTCGCCCTCCCCATTCAGGCCCGTCATGGTACCGAGCGCCGCCACAGCCTCCGAACAGCGGTTCTTCTACGCGCACACCCCGCGTGGCGTCGTGGTACTGGTGGCCGACGTGGCGGCCCGGCTCGGTCACGTCTGCCTCCCCGGGCCGGTGGGCGAGGCGGCTTCGGGTGCGGCACGGCGGCCGGCGGCGCGTTCGCGGGACGACGCCCAGGCGAGGACGAGCGAGCCGTACAGGAAGCCGACGACCGGCACGACGTAGCCGCCGTCGTCGAGGCCGAAGGTCGGCCGACCAAGCGGCGACGGCGACCCCGGCGAATGCGAGGCAGACGGCACCCGCGGTGAGGGCGCGGGCGTAGCGGCGGTGCGTGTTCAAATGACAAGGGCCGTGTGCACTCTGCGAGGACCCTGTTGAAGGTGATCGCCGAGAAGATTCCGCCAGACCCGAAGACGGGCCTGTGCGTTATACCCGATCGCGACGCCGACGTTCGCCCCCGGTGGGAGAAGGAAAACGGTGTGCCCGAAGGCATCTGGGACACCCGCATCGACGCTGGCCTCCTGACCGATGCGCTCGATGTCAGTGGTCAGGCCCGCCATGGAAGCGGAACGGGGCGCTTGCAGCGCCGTCACGTCCAAGCCTTGCTTGCCCTCGACCACCACCCCACCCTGAGAACGCTCCTCGAGGCCCAATCTGACCGCGACGACGAACGGGCCCAGGACGAGGACGCGCGGTCGGCCGATCAGGCGCGCGCTCTGCGAGAACTCATCGGTGATGAAGAGGCCCAGCGCCGTGCGGAGTCGGCCGAGAACCCCAACGAGTACCACCCCAAGCACAACCCTGACGGCCACGACTTCGAGGATTGCCCGGTGTGTGGGTACGAGACCTTCTGTGTCCAGGGCTTGGACATGTGGGGGCGGGGCGGCTTCGGGCAGTGCGTCGTCTGCTCGTACAGGCGCAGTCCCCGGGGCGCTGACCAGGAAGGCTACGGCGAGCACCTCGCATGGCTGATGGGAAAAGACTGATGGCTATCCGAGCCAGACGATGTTCAGGACGGTCAAGCGGCGCAGGGGCCTGTTCACCCAGTAGGTGAGGGACAGCTGGCCGACGGACGCGTAGCGCACGTCCTCGCCCTCAGGGTCCGAGCCGGAGGCGACGAACGCATCGACCGCCGGCGCGTGGGCGAGGCGGCCCTGCCAGTCCCGGACCACCTCGTACAGCCCGGCGAGAGAGAACGTCCGACGCGACTCCTCCAGCGCCGCCGCCCACTCCCGTTCGAAGGCCGGTACCCACTGAGCGGCCCGCCGGTCGGCGCGCAGCTGCGCGAGCAGTTCGGCCGGAGCTCCCGGGGCGGGGGCGTACGGCGGGATGGGTGCGTGGTCGGGCTGCGCGCTCATCGGCTGGTCCTCCCGGCGTCGGGTCGTCACCTCACGGTACGCGCGCCGGGTGGCCGTGGATGCGGGCATGGGACAGATCCCTCCTACCGGATCAGGGTGCCTGCGACAGCGCGGAGGCCGGTGGTGACTGCTGAGCGAGGAAGTGGCCGTAGGCGGTTTCGGCGAACCACCAGTCTTCGGCCGAGTGCCGCTTCACCCGCCACGGCCGCGGCTCCACCAACGTCTCCAGTTCCCCGTCAGGGTGCTGGAGGCAGACGCCGATGCCGTAGGAGCCGAACTCCAGCAGCTTCTCGGGGAAGTGCACGCTGGGCGGCCTGGTGATGATCACCCGGCGTGCGCAGATGGTCGTGAACTTGTCCGCCGCGTCCAGGGCCAGTTGAGAGGCGCTCGCCGCGCGCACCGTGGCCAGCCGCACCCGGCACGGCCGTATGACGTGCCGGACGACCTGGCCGCCGGTGACGGTGCAGATTCCGGCCGGGGCCCGCAAGACGTAGGCGCGTTGGTGATCGGTGAGCGCCTCAAGCGGGACGGGAAGGCCGTGCGGGAGCGCCATCAGTACGTCCAGGCCGCCGAAGCCGTGACCGGTGGCGACACCCAGGCCGGCGGCGCGACGCCGTTCGTGTTCCGTGTCGTCGATGTCGAGCTGCAGTTCCGCGACGCCGTAACCGGCGGGCGGGGAAATCGTTGCGAGCATCTCCTCCCCCTACCGGGCCAGGGTGCGGGCGAGGGCTTGGGCGTGCTGGCGCAGCGGGAGATCCTACTTGTCCCAGGTGGCGGCGATGCGGTTTTCGACACTCACGCTTTTCCCTCTTTTAGAATTCCAAGTCGATGTAATCAATGTCGTTGATAGCGACGTCCGAGAGGCCCAGAGCGCGGCTCCCGCCGTCCTGGAAATACACGTCTTTGAATCCTTCGGCGATGATCCCACGCATCTCCTGGTCGCTGGCCCCTGCGTCGCGGGCGTCGAACAGGCGCTGCGCGTACTCCGGTGGGAGGTGCACGGTGAGTCGCCTAAACCGTCCGTCGTCGGTCGTGCCGACCGGTGCGGTGTAGCCGAACCGGGCCCGCGTCTCCACCGTGATCCCGCCGGTGGTCGCGGCCTGCTTGCGCCGGCGCTTGCGTACCTGGGGCTGCCAGCGGGCCCGTACCGCGTCGTCGATCTTCGCGGCGACGTCTGCGCGGGCGTGTTTGCGGGCGCCGCGCCGGTAGCGGTTGACGGAGTCGGCGGTGACCCCGATCTCCTGCGCGACGGCTTTCGCGCTGCCCATCTGCCGGATCAGGTAGCCGATCTGGCCTTTGAGGGTCTTGGGCGGCTGGCGGGTGAAGAACTCCCGGTCCTTGCGCTCGATCGCGTCGTCGATCTCGCCCACCGGTTACTCCCCTTCGTCCAGGACGGCGTCGCCGCCCTTGATGTGGCGGGCCGGGTTGAGCCCCTGCTCCATCAAGTCGACCGCCCACAGCATCGACTGGACGCCCTCCAGTTTCGCCAGGCCCGGCGTGGGCCCGAGGCGGAACCCTCCGGGCTGCGGCTTGCCGGACGCCGCGTACGGCAGGAAGTCCAACGGGCTCTCCCCCGGCGAGGGGTAGACGACGCAGTCGGACAGCACGGCGAGCGGGTACAGGCCCGTCATCTTCGCCATGTTGTTGAGCTTGCGGTGCATGTTGACCCGGGCCTTGCTGACGACGGCGGCGCGGATGTCGGGGCGCCAGGTCGGCCGCTCCAGGGCCGGCCACCGCTCGCCCGCCTTGTAGGACTTGCCCTGCGGGCGCTCGCGCAGCTTGCCGACGCCGCCCTTCACGGTGGCCTTGATAGCGGCGAGGACGGCGGCCATCGCCGGGTCGGCCTGCTTGTGCCGCTCCATCGCGGCGAGGAAGGCGCGGTCGTCCAGGTCTCGGGTGACGCCGAGGTCGGCGAGGGTGTCGACGTAGGCGTTCTTGAGGCGGTCGTGCCACGGGTCCAGGTACGCGCCGGTCTCGCGCCGCAGGTACGCCTCGATCGGGGCGACGTTGTAGCCGAGCTCCTGGGCGTAGGCGACGGTGTGCGTCTGATACCAGGCCGGTTCCGTCGGGCGGCTGCCGTCCGGCGTGAACGGGCTGGGCAGGCGCGGGTCCAGCTCGATGTGGCTGAGGTCGACCAGCCAGCTCCCGGGGATCTTCGGGTTGAACTTCGGGGTGTGGAAGTGGTCGGGCGCGCTGAGGCCGACGACCAGGCGGGCCGCGGCGGCGAGGAACGCCGTGTTCAGGTCCAGGCCGACCGCGAAGGGCAGCGTGCACTCCTCATCCGTCAACAGGTCGACGTCGCGCACCCACTGGTACGCCTCTTCGTTGAGGAACCCGCCGGTCCAGCCGGAGTTCACGACGACCGGGTGTTCGGCGGTGGCCTCCGGTGGCGCCGGGTCCATCGGCTCCGTCCCCAGAGAGCCCGGGTTGTAGGCCGACACCCAATTGCCGGTCTCTTCGTCGCGCTCCGGCTTCGTGGGCGGGCGCAGCGCCGTCATCAGCTCCAGACCGGACACGGCCGTCGATCCGCGCGGCGTGATGACCCGCTGGGCGTAGACACCCAGGACGCGGGCGACGTCGGCCGGCTCCATCTCCGTCACGCCGGGCCAGGACCGCTCATCGAGGGCGTCCCACGACAGGATCGCCAGCTGCACGCACTGCCGCTCGCGTCCCTGGGCTTTGCGGTAGATCCGCGCCCACGGGCCGAATCCGCGCTGCGTGAGCTGCCACTTCGCGCGAGCGACCTGCTTGACCACCGGGTGGTCCTCGGGCAGGCGCAGGGAGCGGCGCTGCTCGTGGCCCTCCAGGCGCTCCGGCAGCCCCAGCTTCACGGCGGCCGCGGCGGTGAGCACGATCAGCGGGTCGGAGTCCTTGCCGTAGCGGTTCAGTTTCGGCGCACCTAGGCCGGACTCGCGCAGCGTCCACTCCACCAGCTCCGGGATGGTGGTCGCCGGGCAGTCGAGCACGATGCCGTCCACGCCGTACGCGGAGCCGTCGCCGTCCAGGACGGCGAGCGGGCCGTGCGGGAACCGCGGGTCGACGGCGGGCTTCGCCGTCTTCTTCGCCGCCGGGCGGCGCGACGTCACAGCCGGACGGGCGGGAGGCTCGGGCGCGGCCTGGACGGGCACGGCGGTCTCCGGCACCTGCGGCTGCGGCGCGGCAAGCGGGGCGGGCACCGGGGCGGCGTGGGCGCTGTGCGCGGGGTACTTCGCCGCCCAGCCGTTCAGCAGCCGTTGGTACGCCTCCAGGCGCGGCGACTTCGGCTCCGAGCGGCCGTTCTCGTAGTTCTTCACCGTCTGCGTCGTGGTCTTCAGTGCGGTCGCGAGGCGGGCCTGGGTGATGCCGGCGGCCTCGCGCAGCCGGGCGCGCTCCGCCGGGGGCGGCAGCTGCGGCTCCTCCTCCAGCAACGCGTCGATGCTCGCGAACAGCTCTTCCTCGGATGCCATATGGATCTCCTCCCGTGCCGCCACCCTAGCACATTTAACCCCGATAATTAGCCTCGCATTTTACCCGTTCGGAGTGAGATTTGAGCGGATGTGGACGGCGGCGGACGGCAGCCGCAGGTGTTCTGTCCTGTGACAGCGGATTTTGAGCGCATGCCATCGAATCTTGGCTTGTCCGTGTCGTGGAGAAGGGCTCCCTTGCGGCCACGGCCCAGTACCGCAGGGGTTCTACCCCACAGTGAGCCTCGCGGAAGGCGAGAGCGCGCAACCGCGCACCCCGTGCAGACGTGTACCGGGTATGAGGACTTCGCGCCCGCTCCGCCGAATCCGTAATGCGCGGGAACGCCAGCGGGCCGCGTGGGAGGCGATGTCCCTCCTTGAACAACGCCGAGCCCGAACCCGGAAGAGAGCGAACGCCCGTCGGAGGGGCACGATTGCACTCACGTTCGGCATGCTTGCGTTACTCGGCAGTCTGCCGTGGCTGGTGATACGGGGCCCCTACGAGATCGATGCGAAGTACCTCAACCGCGAGGGGCTAGCCGACGGATCGGCTGCACTGGTCACTGGCCTGCGCACCGCTCTCGTGGCGTGCGTCGCTGCATTCGGTGCCGGTCTTGCCCTGCTCTACACCGCCCGCAACTACCGCCTCACCCGGCGCGGCCAGATCACCGAACGTTTCACCAAAGCCTTGGAGCGCCTCGGCTCGGATCAGCTGTACGTGCGCATCGGCGGCATCCTCGCCTTGGAGCAGATCGTCCAGGACGCACCCGAGCAGGCCGCCACCGACGCCGCCCACGTCCTGGGCGTTTTCATCCGCGCCCGCGCCCCACAGGTTGCACCCACTGCCCCGGCTCGCAGTCCAACAGTTTGGAGGTGGGTGCGCGCGCGTCGGGACCTGGCGAAACTTCCCCCAGTGCCGGCTGCTGACGTACAGGCAGCCCTGACCGCCCTGACTCGCGCGGAGTCGCGCCCCCATGTTGACCCTCGTGAAGTCCTCGACCTCCACGGCCTCCATCTCGCCAGAGCAGACCTTCACGAGGCAGATCTCACTGGGGCCAACCTGCAAGGGGCAACGCTCACCGAGGCTGTCCTCCTCAAGGCGGATCTCACCAAGGCCAACCTGCACGGGGCAAGGCTCACCATGGCGCTGCTAGGCCGGGCGAAGCTCGCCAAGGCCAATCTGCAGGGGGCAGAACTTACGGACGCCAGCCTGGCAGGGGCAACGCTCACCTGGGCCTACCTGGCCGCGGCAACGCTCACTCGGGCCGACCTGTCCGGGGCTACGCTCACCGACGCTCACCTGGGGAACACCACGTTCACTGAAGCAGTCCTGTCCGGAGCAAACCTCTCGCGTGCTCGCGGGTGCACTCAGCCCCCCACCGGAGTGCTCACCGATGAGACGACCATCCTTCCGCCTGAGTGGCAGCAGTCAACGACACCATGACTCGCGCCCACGCAAAAGTGATCGTTTGGGGATCAGAGCGGCAGACGATCTCGATCAAACTTCGATGGCACGCGATCAAGGTTCCCTGTCACAGGACATGTCCCGTGCCGCCTGATCTTGAGCGCGCGCCAACGAACCTTGATGGACGTGAGTTCGTGTCATCGAAGTTTGATCACGCGTGGTCAGAGGCTGTGAGGCTGGACCCGAGGTCGAAGAGTGAGCCCTCGAAGGGTGTCGAGCCGAGAGGCTACGCTGCCGTCCTTTTCGAGGACCTGCTGAGCCGCCCAGGCGCAGCCACCCGCCGGTGGGTGGTGGGTGGCTAAGTCGAGGATGTGGAGCTGGGTGTCGGGCTGGCAGTGGGTGCAGGCGCGGAGTCCGGTGGTGAGCAGGCGGCGGGCTTCGTCGCGGTCGACGGGGCGCAGGCGGGTGCCTTTCATGTGGCAGTCGCCGGTGTGGATCTGGACGGGTGGGCGGCCGACGCCGATGCCGAGCTGGACGACCCAGTCCGGTGGCCGGGGACGGCTGCGCTGGCCGTGTTCCTGTTCGGCCTGCCGCTTGCGCACGGCTGCGATCTTCGCGTCGATGCGCTGCAGCCACATGGCATGCCACACCCGTAGCGTCAGAAGACGATCTAGATCGGGTGGCAGGTCGTCGAACATGTTTTTGATGTGACTGAGCACGCTGGTTGGCCACTCTGAGCATTGCAGCTGGCCGGCCCACGGCGACGCGTGCGCCAGCTGTCAGGCGTCGAAGCGGCGGCGGGCGGCCTCGATGTGACCGAAGTACTGGTGGGTCCAGCCGCACATTCCGTCGACCGTTGCGCGCAGGGCTTGACCCGGCTCGGTGAGGGTGTATTCGACCCGCGGTGGGACGGTGGGGTGCACGGTGCGCTCGACCAGGCCGTTGCGCTCCAGCATGCGCAGGTTCTGGGTGAGCATCTTGTGGCTGATGCCCTCGATCTCGTTCCGCAGCTCGCTGAAGCGCAGGGTGCGATCACCGAGACCCTCGACGATGAGGAACGCCCACTTGTTGGCGACGTCGGAGAAGATCTCCCGCGCCAAGGAGCCCGCACGCGCCAGGTCTGCATCCTCGGGCGAGCCTGTGAACTGCTTGGTCACCATAAGGTTCTCCAGTCACTGAAAAGTTCGTTCTTCCACGTCAGCGTCCACTCTCCTATGGTTCCTGAGTAACCACAAGAGACCGATAGCGCCTTGGTCGGCGCGCACGCGAGCCCACAGGCGCTCAAGACGAGGAGACAAGCAGCATGGCCATCGCCTTTGTGAACCCCAGCGGATTGCCCAAGATCGACGTCTACCGGCAGGTGTCGATCGCATCCGGGTCGAGGCTGGTCTTTATCGCCGGGCAGGTCGCCTGGGACGCCGAGGGAGTCACGATCGGCGAAGGCGACCTCGCCGCCCAGGTCGAGCAGAGCTATCTCAACGTCGGCACCGCCCTGGCCGAGGTCGGTGGCTCCTTCGACGACGTGGCGAAGCTGACCTTCTACGTCGTCGACTGGACCCCCGACAAGATGCCCGCGCTCCTGGAAGGGATCTCCCGGGCAGCCGCGAAGCTGGGGGTCACCCCGGCCCCGCCGACCACGCTGATAGGCGTTGCGGCACTGGACGTCCCCGACCATCTGGTCGAGATCGAAGCCACCGCGGTCCTCGACTGAACAGGTGCTCTTTGCCACTGAGCGCCGGAATGGCCAACTACGGCGCTCAGTGGCCAACCAGCGTGCTCAGTCACATTTGATTCTATGCTCATGATCCACCGCCCACACCCCTCGCGTGTTCGTTTTTGTGTTCGATGACGTGGGGTGTGGGAGGTGGGTGTCGTGACGGACGGGACAGCGGCGGGT
>NZ_LGDG01000035.1 GCF_001279775.1 Streptomyces sp. MMG1533
GGAGTCCTTGCCGCCGGAGAAGAGAATCACCGGCCGCTCGAACTCGCCCGCCACCTCACGGAAGATGTGCACCGCCTCGGACTCCAGCGCGTCCAGGTGCGACAGGGCGTACGGGGTGTCCGTGCCCTCGTCGACCTCGGCTGCGGTCGTCGTCATGCCAGTCCCCTCTCGGTGAGCAGCGCGTGGACCGCGGCCGCGGACTCCTGCACCGTCTGGTCCTGCGACTCGATGCGCAGGTCGGGCGAAAGAGGCTCCTCGTACGGGTCGTCGACCCCGGTGAGCCCGGTCAGCTCGCCCGCCGCCTGCTTGGCGTACAGACCCTTCACATCGCGTACCGAGCACACCTCGACCGGAGTCGCCACATGCACCTCGATGTACGCCGACCCGTTCTCCTGGTGGCGCTTGCGCACCGCCTCGCGGCTGTCGGCGTAGGGCGCGATCACCGGGACGAGTGCCTTGACGCCGTTGCGGGCCAGAAGCTCGGCGAGGAAGCCGATGCGCTGCACGTTCGTGTGCCGGTCCTCGCGGCTGAAGCCGAGGCCCGCCGAGATGAACTCGCGGATCTCGTCGCCGTCGAGCACCTCGACGAGATGGCCCTCCTCGCGCAGCCGGGCGGCCAGCTCGTACGCGATGGTGGTCTTGCCGGCACTCGGCAGACCCGTGAGCCAGACGGTGGCTCCGGTCGTCACGTGCTTCTCCTCGGGTAGGTCGGGGGTGGTCGTCATCAGTGCAGTCCGCACTCGGTCTTGTTGCGGCCCGCCCAGCGGCCGGCACGCGCGTCCTCGCCCTCCAGGACGCGGCGGGTGCAGGGGGCGCAGCCGACGGAGGTGTAGCCGTCCATCAGCAGCGGGTTGGTCAGGACGCCGTGTTCGGCGACGTACGCGTCCACGTCGTCCTGGGTCCAGCGGGCGATCGGGGAGATCTTGACCTTCTGACGCTTCTCGTCCCAGCCGACGACCGGGGTGTTCGCCCGGGTCGGGGACTCGTCGCGGCGCAGCCCGGTCGCCCAGGCCTGGTAGGCCGTCAGGCCCTCCTCCAGCGGCTGGACCTTGCGCATCTTGCAGCACAGGTCCGGGTCGCGGTCGTGGAGCTTCGGGCCGAACTCGGCGTCCTGCTCGGCAACGGTGCGGCGCGGGGTGAGCGTGATGACGTTGACGTCCATCACGGCCTCGACCGCGTCCCGGGTGCCGATGGTCTCGGGGAAGTGGTAGCCGGTGTCGAGGAAGACGACATCGACGCCCTTCCGCACGCGGGACGCCAGATGGGCCACCACCGCGTCCTCCATCGAGGAGGTCACGCAGAAGCGCGGGCCGAAGGTGTCGACCGCCCACTGGAGGATCTCCAGCGCGGTGGCGTCCTCCAGATCGCGGCCCGCCTGCTCGGCGAGCGCCTTGAGATCCGCCGTCGTGCGCTCTTCCTGAGTCGTCGTCATATCTGCTGTCCCCCTGCGTCGTCGTGCCGAAGGCCCCGGGCGAGCAGCCCGAGGAACTTCAACTGGAATGCGCGGTTGCACGCCGCGCATTCCCACGCGCCGTGGCTGCCTTCCGGGGCTTCGCTCGGTCGGAGGTCCTCGTCGCCGCAGTAGGGGCAGTAGAAGGGAGCGGCACGCTCGCTCATGAGAGGGCCTCCTCGGAAGCACGCGAGGCCCAGGCGGCGAAGCGCTCGCCCTCCTCGCGCTCCTCCTGGAAGCGCTTGAGGACGCGCTCGACGTAGTCGGGCAGTTCCTCGGACGTGACCTTCAGACCACGCACCTTGCGGCCGAACCCGGCCTCCAGGCCGAGCGCGCCGCCGAGGTGCACCTGATAGCCCTCGACCTGCTCGCCCCGGTCGTTGAGCATGAGCTGGCCCTTGAGACCGATGTCCGCCACCTGGATACGGGCGCAGGCGTTCGGGCAGCCGTTGAGGTTGATGGTGATCGGCTCGTCGAAGTCCGGGATCCGGCGCTCCAGCTCGTCGATCAGCTGGGAGCCGCGCGCCTTGGTCTCCACGATGGCGAGCTTGCAGTACTCGATGCCGGTGCAGGCCATGGTGCCGCGCCGGAACGGGGAGGGCTTGGCGGTCAGGTCCAGCGCCTGAAGGGCCTCGACCAGCGACTCGACCTGCGGCTCCTCGACATCGAGGACGATCATCTTCTGCTCGACGGTGGTACGGACCCGGCCGGAGCCGTGCGCCTCGGCGAGCTCGGCGATCTTCGTCAGGGTCGCGCCGTCCACGCGGCCGACACGCGGGGCGAAACCGACGTAGAAGCGGCCGTCCTTCTGGCGGTGGACGCCGACGTGGTCGCGCCAGCGCTCCACCGGCTGGGCCGGGGCGGGGCCGTCGACGAGCTCGCGCTTGAGGTACTCGTCCTGAAGCACCTGGCGGAACTTCTCCGGGCCCCAGTCGGCGACCAGGAACTTCAGGCGGGCGCGGGTGCGCAGTCGCCGGTAGCCGTAGTCGCGGAAGATCGAGATGACGCCCTCGTGGACGTCCGCGACCTCGTCCAGCGGAACCCAGGCGCCGAGCCGGACGCCGATCTTCGGGTTGGTGGAGAGGCCGCCGCCGACCCACACGTCGAAGCCGGGGCCGTGCTCGGGGTGGTTCACGCCGACGAAGGCGACGTCGTTGATCTCGTGCGCCACGTCGAGCAGCGGCGAGCCGGAGACCGCGGTCTTGAACTTGCGGGGCAGGTTCGAGTAGGCCGGGTTGCCGATGACCCTGCGGTGGATCTCCTCGATGGCCGGGGTGCCGTCGATGATCTCGTCCTCGGCGATGCCGGCGACGGGGGAGCCGAGGACCACGCGGGGCGTGTCACCGCAGGCCTCGGTGGTGGACAGGCCGACGGCCTCCAGGCGGTTCCAGATCTCGGGAACGTCCTCGATCCGGATCCAGTGGTACTGCACGTTCTGCCGGTCGGTGATGTCGGCGGTGCCCCGCGCGAACTCCTGCGAGATCTCGCCGATCACCCGCAGCTGCTCGGTGGTGAGCCGGCCGCCGTCGATACGGACGCGCAGCATGAAGTACTCGTCGTCCAGCTCCTCCGGCTCCAGGATCGCGGTCTTGCCGCCGTCGATCCCGGGCTTGCGCTGGGTGTACAGCCCCCACCAGCGCATCCGGCCCCGCAGGTCGTTCGGATCGATCGAGTCGAAGCCGCGCTTCGAGTAGATCGTCTCAATGCGTGTCCGCACATTGAGACCGTCGTCGTCCTTCTTGAACTGCTCGTTGCCGTTGAGCGGGGTGAAGTGCCCCGCGGCCCACTGACCCTCACCGCGGTGACGGCTCACCTTGCGGCGGGGAGTCGCGGCGGCAGGGTTCTGCGGGGTGGCGGCCATGGTTGATACGTCCTTCGGGACAGGCGGGAATGCGGCTCTGACCTGCGCGCGCGGGCGCATGGGTGTACATGCGCGTCTTTGCGCAGGAAAGGAGACAGAAGTGGGGGTGCCGGGCGGCGCGTGCTCGTGGCCGGAGGCCACTGGTGGAGCGTCAGCGCGCCGGACAGATGGCGCTGGACATGCGGCCGAGGTCGACGTGCCGCCGACTCACCAAGGCAATTCCAGTTCCAGACATGACGGAAGCGTGTCACGGAGATCTGGACACAGTCCAGCTTCGTCCGCCATGTGGACACCCATGTCCCGAAGGATGAGACAAGGGTGTTCTCGGTCACATGGGCCGAACAAGACCTTGTCGGCGCAGGTCAGGCAGGGTAGGCGCCCGGCCAGGGGCCCGGCGCGGCGACCTCGGGCTCCTCCTCGACCTTGGTGTCGAAGAGCGTGAAGCCCCGACGCTGGTAGTTGGCCATCGCGTGCTCGCCGTCCAGGCTGCAGGTATGCAGCCACACCCGCTTGGTCGGCGGCAGCCCCGGCCAGCGGTCCGCGAGGTCCCAGGCGCGGGCGGCGCCCTGTGACAGCAGGTGCCCGCCGATCCGCCGGCCACGGAAAGCCGGAAGCAGCCCGAAGTAGATGATCTCCACGACCCCGTCGTCCTGGGGGTCCAGCTCCACGTACCCGGCGGGCGTCCCGCGGTCGTATGCAACCCAGGTCTCCGCCCCGCGTCGGCCCAGGTGCTCCGCCCATCGCGCGTACGTCCAGCCGAGCCGGTCGATCCAGCGGATGTCCCCGCCGACGGACGCGTACAGGAAGCGGCTGAACTCGGGCGAGGGGACTTCGGAGCGGACGATCCGCACGTCTCCGTCCGGTGCGGCGGCCGGAAGGAGGTCGGTCGGGGCGGTCTGCTCCAGGGACCAGGTGGTCACGGGGATGTTGGTCATGGCGGCCAGGGAATCACGCTCGTGAACGATCTGTCGATCGCCGTCCGCGGCTCTACCCCAGTGATCTGTCGACCGAGGTCAGTGGCAGCGCGAAGAGCATCCGGCCCGACTGGGACCAGACCTCGCCGGTCGCCTCCCAGTAGGAGAGGGACGGCGTGCGCGCGCTCCAGCAGTGCTGGGTGTCGTCGGACCCGCACTGCGTGGCCCGCGCGGTGTCGGCGTCCTGCCGCCACAGCGTGCCGCGCCCGTCCTGCTCGTCGGAGGCGCGGCTCACGTACCAGTGGGAGCGGTACGACAGCACGCCCTGGACGTCGGCCGCCTTCGTCTCGTACGCCTCCGTGGCGTCCGCGCGCCCGGCGAAGTCGGTGGCCGGCAGGCCGGAGCGGGCCGGGTCCGTGGCGAAGGGGTAGCGCCACAGGAGGGCGGGTCCCTCGCCGTCCGCCGTGGTCCGTTCGCTCGCGACCAGGGTGTCGGGCGTCGTGCTGCGGTCCAGGGAGAGACCCGCGGGGCGGGTGTCGGCGTCGACCGGGCGGTAGGAGCCGACGGCGGGCAGTACGAAGCGGGCGCCGTGCGCCGACCAGCCGCCGGGCACCCGGCCGACCGCCGGGCCGGCCACGGTCGCGCGCTGGACGCGGTTCATGTCGTAGACGTACAGCCCGTCGGCGGCGGTGACCAGCAGTTTCTCCTGGTACCAGACCATGCCGGAGATGTCGGAGTCGAGGGCCCGGTAGGTGCGCCCGCCGTCGACCGGGACGGTGAGCAGTACCCAGGTGTACGTGAGGCGGTCCAGGTCGTTCGCGTCGATGAAGGCGACCCGGGCGAGGCCGTGGCCGCTCGCCGTGGCGTTCTGCGACCAGCCGGAGAGGATCACGCGGTTCTGGCCCCAGAGGCCGTCGTCGTCCGCGTCCCCGGAGGTGGTGACCGCCCCCGGCTGCCAGGAGCGGGTGTCGGCGGCGTCCCAGCAGTGGGCACGGGTGGCCGCCGGTTCGACGGGCAGCGCCGTCCGCTCCTCGGCCGTGCAGTCGGCCGCGGTGCGCAGGCTGTGGTCGGCGTCCTCGAGGACAGCGCTCACCCCGACGGGCCGGCCCATCGTGGAGGCCAGGCGGTCGAGCGTGGCCTCGGGTACCTGCTGTTCCTGGAGCCGCAGGGCGGCGATCCGCTCGGACGAGGTGATCGGCTTGAGCGCTCCGGGGGCCGCGCTGTCCGTGGCCTGTGAGGCGCTGATCATGGTGGCGGCGCCGGTCAGGGCGAGGGCGGTCCCGGCCAGGAAGGCGCGCCACGCCCTGCCCCGCCGCTGACGGCGGTGTCTCCCGCGGTGCTTCATTCGTCCTCCCGAGGCGGGCCAACTGCGCCTGATGATCCGTACGTTGACCGAGGAGCAGGTGGGGTGGCCCGTAGAGGATGCTACGGCAGTAGGAGGCGGTAGGGGGCGAAGAACGTGCAATTATGCGGAAGATGCACCCTGAGGTTGTTCAGTGCGTCTGGTCGGGCACGGCCCGAGCGGCCACGACGGCCGGAGCGGTCGAGCCGGGCAGCAGGTCGCGCGGGTCGGCCGGGAGGAGCACCTCGACGTCGGCGTCCTCGCAGAAACGATACGGCCGATGTTCCAGGAACCCCCCGAGATACCGCCGCACTCGGGACATCTCGGCCCGCACGGTCACCGTACGCCCCGGATCGCCGAACATGTCCTCGGCCAGCCGGGCCGCGCTGCGACCGGTGCGGTTCAGGGCGAGCAGATAGAGCAACTCGGCGTGCCGGGGGCTGAGTTCCTGGCTCCAGGAGCCCGCCGAGCCCGACACCGTCACCGACCTGCGGCGCGGCTGCGCCAGGTCCAGCACGATCCGGGTGGCGCCCCGCGGCAACGGCTCGTCGGCGGCACGGAGCAACCAGCCGCCCGGCAGCGGCTCCAGCGCGCACAGCCCGAGCGCCGGCAGCCACCGGCGGCCCGGCGAAAGGGACTTGGGCAGCGCGATCCGGTTCGTGTACGGCATCCCGGTCACCGCGGCGGTCCAGCCCTCCTGATCCACCACCGCGGCCCGCCCCGCGAGCCGGGCCAGCACCGGCGCGGCCACCGCCCGCAGTTGCTCCAGCGAGCCCACGTGCAGCTCGCGCAGCCGCGCCTCGGCGAGCTTGGCCACCGAGTCGACCCAGGCGAGCGTCGCCGGGTGCATCGTCTCCAGCGGCCCGCTCACGTCCACCACCCCGATCAGCCG
This sequence comes from Streptomyces sp. MMG1533, assembly GCF_001279775.1. Lineage (GTDB taxonomy): Bacteria > Actinomycetota > Actinomycetes > Streptomycetales > Streptomycetaceae > Streptomyces. The sequence goes on from NZ_LGDG01000035.1 coordinate 6,460, forward strand.
GCCGTCCCGCGGATCCGTGATCGGGGCGCCGGTACAGGTCCAGGTGGCGTGCGAGCGTACGAAGTGCTCGGAGGCGAAGACCTGCACGGGACGCCGTACGACGACCGGGGTGCCCACGCCGTTGGTGCCGACGACGTCCTCCCGCCAGTCGGCGCCGAGTTCCAAGCCGAGCCCGTCGGCCTTGCGCAGCACGGGCGAACTGCCCTCGCGCCACAGCACCCGGCCCTGGTCGTCGGCGACGACCATGATGTGGTGGGCGACGTCCGCGACCGACAGCAACCCCTCCCGCAACACCGGCAGCACATGCCTGAGGGCCGTCGTCTCCCGGCGCCGCTGCACCTCCTCGCGGGACAGCAGACCCGACCGGAAGTCGTGGTCGGGATCCACACCGCTGCGCAGCATCCGCCCCCAGGACTGCTCGATCACCGGCCGTGGCGCGACCGGCGCGCGCTGCCCGGAGAGCGTGGCGGAGCGGACCTCGCTCAGTACCCGTGCCGCCCGCGCCGAGTCCACGGCGGCGAGCTGCGTCACGTCCGACGGCGAGAGTGCCACGGGACCTCCCGGAAGAAGGGGTCGGGGCAACCGGTTCGCGGTGGCTTTTCGGCCACGGTCCGGAAGTCCGTCCTGACTGTCCGTCTCATAGTGCCGCCTGCCCAAGTCGGAGGGACACAGTCCGCACACAGAGGCCGGGAAGTTGCAACCCCCTGCAACCCTGGTGGACTGCCCTGCCGTGCTTGAAACTTGAGCGACGCCGCCCAGTGCGGCGCACATGGCTCCAACGGGCCAGTGGCGGGGGTGGTGCCGTGTCGGCGCAGCACCACCCCCGCGCCGTGCGGACGTACGCGGGCGGATCAGGCCACCGGCGGGCTTCTTGCAGACGACCCCGGTCAGGAGCCGGCGACGCCGGTCAGGATTCGGGCCGGGCCCGCTCCACCACCGACGCCAGATCCAGACTGTGCGGCAGCGTCCCGAAGACCGCGCCCGAGTCGCCGCCCAGGCGGGCCGCGCAGAACGCGTCGGCCACTTCCGGCGTCGCATGCCGCACGAGCAGCGACCCCTGGAGCACCAGCGCGAGCCGCTCGGTCAGCCGCCGCGCGCGTCCCTCCACGCCCTCCAGGTCGGCGAGTTCGGTCAGCAGGTCCTTGATCGCCGCGTCGAGCCGGTGGTCGGCGCCGCGTGCCTTGCCGACCTCCTGGAGGTAGGCGTTCAGCGCCATCGGCTCGCGTTGCAGCGCGCGCAGCACGTCAAGGGCCTGGACGTTCCCGGCGCCTTCCCAGATCGAGTTGAGCGGCGACTCGCGGACCAGCCGGGGCATCCCCGACTCCTCGACGTACCCGTTGCCGCCCAGGCACTCGGACGCCTCGACCGTCACCTGCGAACACCGTTTGGTCACCCAGTACTTGGCGGCCGGCACCGCGATCCTGAGCAGCGCCCGCTCCTGCTCGCTCCCGTCGTCGCAGGCCGCCGCGAGCCGCAGCCCGAGCGTGGTCGCCGCCTCGGACTCCAGGGCGAGGTCGGCCAGGACGTTGCGCATCAGCGGCTTGTCGACGAGCTTCGCGCCGAACGCCTCGCGATACGTGCAGTGGTGGACGGCCTGCGCGACGGCCTGCCGCATCAGGCCCGCCGAGCCGAGCACACAGTCGAGCCGGGTCGCCGCCACCATCTCGATGATGGTGCGCACCCCGCGCCCCTCCTCGCCGACCCGACGGGCCCAGGTCCCGTCGAGCTCGACCTCGGCGGACGCGTTCGACCGGTTGCCCAGCTTGTCCTTGAGCCGCTGGATCATGAAGACGTTGCGGGTGCCGTCCTCCAGCACCCGCGGCACCAGGAAGCAGGTGAGCCCCTCCGGAGCCTGCGCGAGGACCAGGAACCCGTCCGACATCGGCGCCGAGCAGAACCACTTGTGCCCGGTCAGCTCGTACGTCCCGTCCTCGGCGAGGGGCCGGGCGGCCGTCGTGCCCGCCCGCACGTCGCTGCCGCCCTGCTTCTCCGTCATGCCCATCCCGAACAGCGCCCCGGCCTTGAGACGGGCGGGCCGCAGCTCACGGTCGTAGACCATGGACGTCAGCCGGGGCTCCCACTCCGCGGCGAGCGCGGGGTCGGTGCGCAGGGCGGGCACCGCGGCGTGGGTCATCGACAGCGGGCAGAGGTTGCCGGCGTCGACCTGCGTCCACAGCAGGAACGCGGCCGCGCGCCGCACCTGCCCGCCGGGCCTGGACCAGGCCGCGGTCAGGCCGGCCGAGACGCCCTTGCCGAGCAGCCGGTGCCAGGCCGGATGGAAGTCGACCTCGTCGATCCGGTGCCCGTGACGGTCGTGGGTGCGCAGTGCCGGCGGGTTCTCGTTCGCCTGCGCGCCCCACTCCTGCACCTGCGCCGAGCCACAGGCCCGGCCGAGCGCCGCCAGCTCGTCGCGCACCTCGTCGAGCAGGTCCGGGGCGGTGTGCCGGTCCACCGCCGCCGTCAGGGCGCGGTCGGCGGTGAACGCGTCGTATCCGACCAGGGGCGGAGGCTGGTTGGTCACGGTGTGAGTGCTGCCTGCCATGTCAGCGAACTTACCCCGCACGGCGGAGGTCACCACAGCGACGCGGCAGCCGGCTGTGCGGGGAGGGGGGCGTGGAGGTGACGCGTCCCCGCGGGAGGTGACGCGCCCCCGCGGGCCGGGGTACCGGGGGATGAGCACAGCCGGCTACGACGGATACCTTTAGTTCGTGCAGCCAGCAAGTGAATCCCCTCAGCCGCCCGCCGGCCGCCTCCATCGGGCGCGTGCCCTCTATCGGAACGTGTCGAAGCGCAGGACCGCCTGGCTGTTGATCAAGGACACCGTCAACTCGTGCATGGAGTACCGGATCCTGGGTCTGGCGGCCGAGGCGGCGTTCTTCACGCTGCTCTCGGTGCCGCCGCTGCTGCTGAGCATGATCGGGCTGCTCGGCTACGTCGACGACTGGACCGGCGCCGACACCATCGCGAGCCTGGAGACCAACCTCCTCGAGGCCTCGCGCACGATCCTGTCCGACAAGGGCGTCACCGAGATCGCCCAGCCGATCCTGCACGACGTGATGAAGGGCGGCCGGCCCGACGTCATCTCCATAGGCTTCCTGTTCGCCCTGTGGTCGGGCTCCCGCGCGGTGAACGTCTTCATCGACACCATCACCGTGATGTACGGCCTCGACGGCGTCCGCGGCATCGTCAAGACCCGACTGATGGCCTTCCTGCTGTTCGTCGTGGCCCTCCTGATCGGCTCGATCGCGCTGCCGCTGATGGTGGCCGGACCGGACGCGGTGGTGAACATCGTGCCGTGGTCCGAGACCGTCGTGCAGGTGCTCTACTGGCCCGTCGTCATCGTGCTGTCCATCGTCTTCCTGACCACGCTGTACCACGTGTCCGTCCCCGTCCGCTCCCCGTGGATCGAGGACGTGCCCGGCGCCCTGGTGGCCCTCGCCATGTGGGTCCTCGGCAGCTTCCTGCTGCGCATCTACCTGACCAACACCGTCGAGGGCCCCACCATCTACGGCTCCCTCGCCGCGCCCGTCGCCGTACTGCTGTGGATCGGCGTGTCCGCGTTCGCCGTCCTGGTCGGGGCCGCGATGAACGCCGCGATCGACCGGGTCTGGCCCGCCGCCGCGACGGCCGCGGCCCGCGCCGCCAACGAGCGGCTGCGCGAGGCGCAGGTCGCCGAGTACGTCGCCCGCGCCACCGCGGCCCGCGCGTCGGTCCCGGACGACCCGGACGACCCGGACATGCCCTCCGAGTTCCCGGAGCGCTGGTCGCGCTTCCTGCCGCCGGAGGACGTGACGTCCCGCCTGCGTACCCACGTGAAGAGCACCCACCCCCCGCACAAGACGGAGGAGAAGAGCACCCATCCTCCCCACAAGACGGAGGGTTCGTAGGGCGGCGGGCTTGTCGGGCCGGCGGTCTCCACGGTGTCACGCCTTCCAGGTGCCGGCCGCCGCGGCCTCCCGCACGAAGTCCCCGAAGTCGCGCGGGCCGCGGCCCAGCACCTGACGGACCCCGTCGGTCAGGCGAGCGTTGCGGCCGTCCAGCAGCCCCTCGAAAACCTCCACCAGCAACGCCGCCTCCTCCGGCGGCACCCCGAACCCCGCCAGCGTCTCCCCGTACGCCCGCACGGGCACCGGCGTGTACGTCACCTTGACGCCGGTCGCCTCCGAGATCTCCGCGACCGCCTCCCGCCAGGTCAGCAGCCGCGGCCCGGTCAGTTCCAGCGTCGCCCCCGCATACCGGTCCCCGGACGTCAGCACCGCCGCGACCACCTCCCCGACGTCCCGCAGGTCGACGAACGGCTCCCGCACCTCACCGGCCGGGAACACCAGCTCCCCGTACCGCAGCCCCTCCACCAGCGGCCCCTCGCTGAAGTTCTGCGCGAACCACGACGCCCGTACGACCGTCCAGTCCGCGCCCGACGACCTCAGCGCCTCTTCGGCCGGCAGCGCCTGCTCCTCGCCGCGCGCCGACAGCAGCACCAGCCGCCGTACGCCGAGCCCGACCGCCTCCCGGGCGAGTGCGCCGATCCCCTCGGCGGCCGCGGGGGAGCCGATGTCGAAGGGGTGCACGAGGTACGCCGCGTCGGCGCCGCGGAGCGTGTCCGCCCATGTCGTCGGGTCCTCCCAGTCGAAGCCCTGCGCGCGGGACGCGGCCCGCACCGTCAGCCCGGCCGCCCGCGCGGCCCGGGCGACCCGGCTCCCGGTACGCCCGGAGGCACCGGTCACCACGACCGTCATGTCCTGCGTGTACGCCATGTTCTCCGCCTTGTTCTCCGTGTTTTCCGTCATGGCTTCAGCCAACGGCCGCGCGCTTCAACAGCCCATCGCTGAACGGCTCATTCCCATGCGCGGGCGTCTACGCTGACGGCATGGACGCTCCCCCACGCTCGAACGGGCTCACGCGGGGGGACCCCCTTGCGGGCCTCCTGGAGGGCCCCCGGGCCCGGGGCGCCTTCATGATCCGCGCGTGCTTCGACCCGCCGTGGGCGATCCGCGTCGAGGACCGTGCCCCGCTGACGGTGATGCTGATGGTCCGCGGCGAGTCCTGGATCGTGCCGGACACGGGGGAGCGGGTGCGACTGCGGCCCGGAGAGCTGGCCATCGCGCGCGGCCCCGACCCGTACACCTGCGCCGACGACCCCGGCACCGCGCCCCAGGCGTTGATCCTGCCGGGCGCGGAGTGCCACTACCCCGACGGACGGCCCCTCAACGGCTCGATGGACATCGGCGTCCGCAGCTGGGGCAGCCGGACCGACGGCTCCACGATGATGCTGATCGGGACGTACCTGGTCCAGGGCGAGATCCACGGCCGTCTCCTGGACGCGCTGCCGCCCCTGCTCTCCCTCACCTCCGGCATGTGGCGGTGCGCGCTCACGCCCGTCCTCATGGACGAGATCGTGCGCGACGAACCGGGCCAGGAGGTCGTCCTGGACCGCCTCCTCGACCTGCTGGTCATCGCCGGGCTGCGCGCCTGGTTCGCCCGCCCGGAGGCGGCACCGCCCGCCTGGTACGCGGCGCTCGCCGACCCGGTCGTCGGCCGCGTCCTGCGCCTGGCCCACGACGACCCCGCCCACCCCTGGACGGTGGCGTCCCTCGCCGCCAAGGCCGGCGTCTCCCGGGCCGCGCTGGCCCGTCGCTTCACGGAACTCGTCGGCGAGCCCCCGATGACGTACCTCACCGGCCGGCGCCTCGCCCTCGCCGAGGACCGCCTCCGCGACACCGACGACACCCTTGAGTCGATCGCCCGCCAGGTCGGCTACGGCAGCGCCTTCGCCCTGTCCAGCGCGTTCAAGCGGGTGTACGGGGTGAGTCCGCAGGAGCATCGGACGCGGGCGGCGCAGGGAGGGGCGTCACAGGGCTACCGGGCCGGTTCCGCGGCCGAAACCGCCCCCACCGCCCGCCTGAACTCGGGACACTCGACCAGCGGCTGATGCGTGCACACGGCCGCATGCCGCAGGCTCGCCCGCAGCCGGTCGAGCCGGTCGATCAGCCGGTCCAGCTCACCCACCTTCGCGGCCATCCGCTCCCGCAGCCCGGCGTCGTCGCGTTCGTCGGGGTCGGCGACCAGGAACCGGGCGATCTCGGCGATCGTGAACCCGGCGCTGCGGGCGCACGTGATCAGGCCGAGGCGCTCCAGCACGTCGGGGCGGTACGTGCGGCGCAGCCCGTTGCGCCCGAACGGGGTGATGAGCCCGCGCTTCTCGTAGAACCGCAGCGCCGAGGGCGCCAGACCGGACCGCGCGGCCACCTCACCGATGTCGAGCCACTCCTCGTCCATCCCGACCTCCTTGACTTGAACCGTAGTTCAAGTCGCAGGGTGGGCGCCATGACCATCCATCACCTCAACTGCGGTTCCCTGCGCCGGATCGAAGCCACCTATGACGGCCCGCCACCTCGGAACGCAGTCAACCACTGTCTGTTGGTGGAGACCGACTCGGCCGGCCTGGTCCTCGTCGAGACCGGGCTGGGCCTGGACGACGTACGCCACCCCGACCGCAGCCTCGGCGCCGACTGGGTCGAGATGGCCGGGCCCGTCCTCGATGTGGAGGAGACCGCGATCCGCCAGGTCGCACGGCTGGGGTATGTGCCCTCCGACGTGCGGCACATCATCGTGACCCACCTCGACGTCGACCACTGCGGCGGTCTCCCCGACTTCCCGGACGCGCAAGTCCACGTACTGGCGGCCGAGTTGGAAGCGGCGACGGCCGAGGCGCCGAGTTTCCGCTACCGGCCCTCCCACTGGGCGCACGGGCCCCGCTGGGTCACCTGCACACCGGGGCGGGGCGACGACTGGTTCGGGTTCACCGCGATCCAGCCGGACGGCCTGCCGCCGGAGATCCGCCTGATACCGCTCGGCGGTCACACCGAAGGGCACACGGGAGTGGCCGTCCGGGACGGCGAGCGCTGGCTCCTGCACTGCGGCGACGCCTACTACTACCACCGCGAGCTCCGGCACCACCGTCATCCGCACCCGCTCCTCGACCTCGTCCAGGTCGGCGCCGAGGTCCACCACGACCTGCGCCTCGGCACCCAGGCCCGGCTGCGCGAACTCCTCCACGACCACGGCGACGAGGTGACCGTCTTCTGCGCCCACGACCCGTGGGAGCTGGCCGCGCAGTGGGAGCGCACGGACGGGCCGGGCGCCCTGCCGAAGGCGTAGCCTGGCGTACGTGTACACGGAGCGGGCCTCCCGGCTGACCGGGGCGGTGGTGTGGACGAACGCCCCGTCCGGGCCCGGCGCAGGGCGCATCCTGCCCGACGGATGCATGGACCTGCTGTGGCACGAGGGCCGACTGGCGGTCGCGGGGCCCGACACACGCGCGTACCTCACCGAGGGCGAGCCGAGCGCCTGGGCCGGCGTCCGCTTCCACCCGGGCACCGCACCGACCTTCCTGGGCGTGCCCGCGCACGAGATGCGCGACCGGCGGGTGGAGTTGGCCGACGTGTGGCCGGCCGCGGAGGTGCGGCGCGTCACCGCACAGGTGAACGCGGCCGACGATCCGGCGAGCGGCCTGGAGCAGGTGGCGTTGGAACGGGCCGCCGCGACCGATCCCCCCGACCCGCTCCTGCGACAGGTGGTCGCGGCCCTCGACGCGGGCCGCCCGGTCGCCGCGACGGCCGACGAACTCGCCGTGGGCGCCCGCCAGTTGCACCGCCGCTGCCTCGCCGCCTTCGGCTACGGTCCCAAGACGCTGGCCCGGGTCCTGCGCCTGCAGCGCGCCCTCGCCCTGGCCCGCTCCGGTGTACCCCTCGCTCAGACGGCGGCCCGGTCCGGTTACGCGGACCAGGCCCATCTGGCAAGGGACGTGAAGGAGTTGGCGGGTGTGCCGCTGACGGAACTACTGGGCCGCCCCGGGTAGCGGCGGAACTACTGGGCCGCCCCGGGCAGTGGTGCGAACAGGTCGACCCCGTTGCCGTCGGGGTCGAGCACCACCGCATACCGCTGCCCCCACACCGCGTCCCACGGCTTGAGCTCTCCGTGGTACCCGGCGCCCACCAGCTCCTCGTACACCGAGTCGACCTCGGCCGGACTGTCGCACAGCAGCGCGAGCGAGATGCGCCCGCCTTCGGCCGGCGGCTGCCACTCCGGCCGGATCTGGCGCACGGTCTCCTCACTGTCGAGCATCAACCGCAGCCCGCCCGGCAGTCCGGCCTCGGCATGCGGCTCCTGCTCGGCACCTTCCGGGAAGGCGAAACCGAGCCGGCGGTAGAAGGTGACGGAGGCGGCCATGTCGGAGGCCACCAGGCCGATCGCGTCGAATCGTGGAGTCATGGGGCCACCGTAGGCAGGGGGGCGGGCGCCGGTCTTGAAGGAATCGGACACGCGCGGACGATGCCCGAAGGCGAGGCGCCACCCGGTGTCGGACCGAGCACGACCTTGTCGCCGTAGGACTTGCGCCGCCCGTTCGCCGCGATGGCCAAGTCGGTCATGGTGGGTGCTCCTCAGAGGCTGCGGGCGGTGATGTTGCCGTGGGCGGTGGTGGCGTGGATGTCGAGCTGGGTGGTGGCGCCGTCGGTGTTCAGCAGGGCGTTGTGGATCCGGCCGTGGGTGGTGCCGGCGTCCAGGGCGGCGGAGACTCCGCGGGCGGCGCCGATCGAGATGTCGCCGGATTCGGTGCGCAGT
>NZ_LGDG01000036.1 GCF_001279775.1 Streptomyces sp. MMG1533
CGACGCCGACGCCCACCCCCACTCCGACCCCCAACCCCGCCTCGACCCCGACGCCCGAGCCGACCCCCACTGCGACGCCGACAACCACACCGACGCCCACACCGACACCCACCCGCGCGCCGACCACCCCGCCGCCGCCCGCCCCGGCCGTCTACCAGTGGAGCGAGCTGTCGTACGACATCACCGGCGACGGCACCGAGCCCGAGATGCGGATCGGCGGGAGCAGCTGGGGGTGGCAGCGGTACGGCGGCTCGATCGCCGACAAAAAGTACCCGCACGGCGGGGCCGTGGACGGCCGCTCCTCCGTCACCATCGACCTCAACCGCCGGTGCTCCGCCTACGACGCGCTGGTCGGCGTCGACGACATGACGGCGGGGCTGGGCGAGGTGTACTTCTCGGTCTACGCCGACGGCATCCAGCTGTGGCGGTCCGGGATGGTCGAGGGCGGGGACGCGGTGGTGCCCGTCCATGTGAATCTCGCCGGGCACAAGACCGTACGGCTGGTGGTCGAGCCGCACAGCCACTTCGACGACCTGGCGCTCGCGGACTGGGCGGAGTCGAAGTTCACCTGTTCCTAGGGACGTACGGCGAGGTGGTCGCGCACCGCCTCGCCGAGGTCGCTCAGGATCTGGTCGACGGTGAGAGCCACGCCTGTGGCGTGCTCCGTCTCGTACGGCCCGGCGCCCAGCGCGGCCAGGGCGGCGGCCTCGGCCCGCTCGGCGGCCGCACGCTCCGGCATGGGCCGCGGATGGCCGCCGCGCCAGTGCTCGCCGGCCGCGAACAGACGCACCGCGCGCGGGTGGTCGCCGAGCCGGGACAGCAGGTCCGCCGTACTGTCCACGACCGCCGCTGTGACCGCGTCGGCGCACCGCTTCTCCACCGCCTCGCGCAGCGTCTCGCGCAGCTTCGGCAGTCCGTGCTCCGGGCCCGCCTCGGCGGCCGTCACCAACCCGTCGACCAGGTTCAGCATCGCCGTGAACTGGGGCGGCGGCGTGGCCGACGCGGCGGCCGCGCAGGCCGCCTCGTGCAGTCGGCGCGCGCGGGGAACGTCCTTCTCGTCCAGCGCGATCAGGGAACGCAGCAGCAGGACGAACGCCCGGGAGTCCGGTACGCCATACCGGTCGGCGGCGACACTCGCCTCGTCCAGCACGGCCAGCGCGGCCCCGCGGTCGCCCGCGCGGTAGGCGATCTCGGCGAGCCGCGCGAGGAGGAACGGCGTCTCGGTGTGGGCACCCACCTCGTAAGCGAGCCGCAGCGCCTCCTCGTACTCCCCCTTGGCCTCGTCCAGACGCCCGCGCGACATGTCGGCCTCCCCCGCCGCGCTGCACACCTGGGCCCACAGCCAGCGGTCGCCGACACGCCGGCTGAGCGCCCGCAGCTCCCTGAGGTCGTCGTCCACGCCCTGCAAGCCGCCCGGCGCGTCGACGACCATGTGCGTACGGAACATCAGGATGACGCCGATGTCCCAGTCACCGCCGTGTGCACGGCAGTTGGCGACCGCGGTGTCCAGGGCGGGCGCCGCGTCCACCGGGTCGCCCAGGAAGACGGTGGTCAGTGGCCAGGCGAGGCCCGGCATCCGGGCTGCCTCCGGGCCGCCCTTCTCGAAGAAGGTCCGCACGCGTCCGACGTACCGCTGCATCCGCTCGTCCAACTGCCCGTACATCGTCTCGGTCTCGGCCTTGAGGAAGAGGTGCAGCATCCGCAGCCTCATCCGCAGGGTGTGCAGCGGGTGGTGCGCCTCGCCCTCCGGGGCGGCGAGGAAGGCGTCGACGGGGTCGGGAGAGGGCAGTGGCAGGGCGGTCGGGAAGGAGGCCCGGGCGTCGCTGCCGACGGTGTCCAGGGCCACGCCGAGGCGCAGGACTTGGTCGCACCCTTCCACGCCCTCGTGGCGGTAGTTGCGCAGCCACCAGAACCAGCCCATGGCGAGGACGAGGGCGCCGGCCTCCTCCTCGGCACCGGCCGTCAGCGCGCGGTGCAGGGCCGCGCGGATGTTGTCCAGCTCGGTCTCCAGGCGGAAGATCCAGGGGAGTTGCGCGGCGGAGCGCAGCAGCGGCTCGGCCTCCTCGACGAGCGCGCGCACCCATGCGCGATGCCGGCGCTCGGCGGCGGCGCGCAGCCCGGGGGACTCGGCGGCACGCTCCACGGCGTACTCGTGGATGGTCTCCAGCATGCGGTAGCGCATGCCGTCGCTGCCGGGGCGGTCGCTCGGGGCGGCCACGATCAGGGACTTGTCGACGAGCGCCCCGAGCAGGTCCGCGACCGGGCCGGTGCAGACCGCCTCCGCCGCGTCGAGCTCCCAGCCGCCCGCGAACACGGACATCTCGCGCAGCACCGTCCGCTCCCGCTCGTCGAGCAGGTCCCAGGACCAGTCGACGACCGCGCGCAGGGTCTGCTGGCGGGGCAGGACCGTGCGGCTGCCGGAGGTGAGGAGGCGGAAGCGGTCGTCGAGGCGGTCGGCGATCTGGCGGGGTGTGAGCAGCCGCAGCCGGGCGGCGGCCAGCTCGATGGCGAGCGGCAGTCCGTCGAGCCGCCGGCAGATCTCCGCGACGGCCTCCTCGTCACCGAGCCCGGCGTCCGCGTCGGGACGGACGGCGGCCGCACGCTCGGCGAAGAGGCGGTGTGCCTGGTCGGGGAGGAGGGGTTCGACCGGGCGGACCGACTCGCCGGGGACGCCCAGGGGTTCACGGCTGGTGGCGAGGACGGTGAGCCCTGGGCAGCGGGTGAGGAGGGTCTCGGCGAGGTCGGCTGCCGCGCCGATGACATGTTCGCAGTTGTCAAGGATCAGGAGTTGGCTGCGGGGGGCGCAGTACTCGATCAGCAGGGCGACGGGGTCGTCCTGCGGGGCCGTCAGCTCGGTGGTCATGAGCACGGTCTCGCGCAGACCGAGCGCACTGACCACCGCGCCTGGCACCGCCTCCGGCCGGTCGAGCGGGGCGAGCTCGGCCAGCCATGCCTGCGGCAGCCCGGCGGCGGCTTCCTCGGCGAGACGGGTCTTTCCGGAGCCGCCCGGTCCGGTGAGGGTGACGAGACGGGCCCTGTGCAATTCGGAACGGATGGCGCCGAGTTCGGGTTCCCGGCCGACGAAGGATGTCAGACGGGGGCGGAGGTTGCCGGTGCGCTCGGGGGGCTGGGGGCGCGGTACGGCCGTCGGGGGTGCCGCGAGCAGTTCGGTGTGCAGGGCGCGGAGTTCGGGGCCGGGGTCGGCGCCGAGGCCGTCGGCGAGGGCGTGGCGTGCGGTGTCGTAGGCGGCGAGGGCGTCGGCGGCGCGGCCGGTGTCGCGCAGGGCGCGGATGAGGAGGACGCGCAGCGGTTCGTCGTACGGATGCGCCGCGGTCAGCTCCTTCAGCTCCGGTACGACGTCCTGGGCTCGGCCCAGCAGCAGGTGCGCCGCGATCCGGGCACGGGTCGCCTCCAGGCGCAGCGCCTCCGGGCGGGTGGCGGCGGTGCGGTCGGGGAGGTCGGCGAGGGCGGGGCCGCGCCACAGGGCGAGGGCGGCGTCGAGGGCTCGGGCGGCGGCGGGGGCGTCGCCGTGGTTCAGGGCGTCGGTGCCCTGGCGTACCAACCGCTCGAAGACGAACAGGTCCACGTCGCCCTCGGTCGCGGCGAGTCGGTAGCCGCCGGGCTCGGAGGCGACGGCGGCCTTGCCTATGCCGGCGGTACGGCGGAGGCGGCCGACGAGGGCCTGGAGGGCGGCCGGCGCGTCCTGGGGCGGGGCGCCGGACCACACCTCGTCGATCAGGGTGTCGGGGGTGGTGACGCGGCCGGGGCGGAGGGCGAGGGCGGCAAGGAGGGCACGGAGGCGGGGGCCGCCGAGGGGTACGACGGTGCCGTTCTCGTCCTCGGCCTGGGTGACGCCCAGGATTCTGTACCGCACCGGGTCATTGTCGCCGGGGTCGCTGTGCGGGGCACGGGGTTTGCAGGCCGGGGGTGGGTGAGTCGCCCGGCGCGGTGGAGGTACCCGGCGTTGGTGCTGGGGAGGTGGGTCGCGCAGCCCGGCGCCACGGGGTGCCGCCCGTGCCCACCCGTGCCGCCCCGGCGGCACGACTGCCCGCGGCTTGCGCGGACGGACACGCGCCCTAGGCCAGCGCCGCCCCGCCGGAAGCGCCCGCCCCCAACGCCCCCCGCTGCGGCTTGATCCCCTCCGGTACCGCACGCGCGCGTGCCGGGGTGCCGGTCCAGCAGGTGCCTCGGCGGGCGAGGAGGCGGCCCAGCCACAGCTCCAGGGAGACCAGGTCCGCGAGGCCGTCCAGGGGCAGCGGTTCGCCCTCGGCCGCCGCGCGCAGGGCCTTGCGGACCACCCGGGCCTCCACCAGACCCGCCTGGGCCAGCAGCGGTGTGCCGAAGAGCGCCATCAGGGAGTCCGCGGCCACGCGCAGGCCTGTGCGGGCGGCCGCGGCCGAGGAGGCGTGGGTGGGGGCGCCCCAGCCCGGGGGGAGGTCGGCGACGCCGGCGCCCTCCAGGACCGTACGCAGAATCGCTGCCCGTGCGCCCGGCTGGACCCGCAGCGCCTCCGGGAGGGCGCGGCAGGCGCGGACGACCTGGTTGTCGAGGAAGGGGGCGTGCAGGCGTTGGAAGCGGATCTCGGCCGCCTGTTCCAGGATGCGGAGGTCCGCCGCGGTGCGGGCGAGGGCTCCGCGCGCGCGGAAGTCGCCGGGGCGTTGGCCCGGGCCGACCCCGGAGCGGTGGGTCGCGCCCTGGAGGCGAACCGATACTTCAGCAAGGGCCTCGCCGGTGAGCCAGCGCGCCGCCGGGCCCGGTCTGGCCCAGGCGAGCGCGGACAGGGACGCCCCCACGGCACCTCCGGGTTCGTCGAAGCGGCGCTGCATGAGGCGGTCGGCGAGGACCTCGAGACCGGCGCGGTAGGGCGTACGGGCAAGGCGCCGTGCGGCGCCGTACACGCGCGCGGGGACCAGTACCGAGCCGTCCGCCTTGGCGAGCGCGGCGACGGGACGTACGAGGTGGCGGCGTTTGCGGTCCATCAGGAGGTCCGCGAGGCGGGCCGGGTGGGCGTCCAGGACCTGGCGGGCGCCGTAGCCGGTGAAGTGGTCCGCGCTTCCGGAGGCGAGGCGCGCGCGATGGCGGGCCGCCGTCACCAGGGACGGGCCGGGTTCGTCGGTCAGGGGGCCGTCGAGTTCGGCGTACGGGAGGGTCTCCTCGCCGCCGGTCACCACCACGTGGTGCAGGCGCGGGTTGGCCGCGAGCGTGCCCGCCCGCTCCAGCTCGGACTCCCGGCCGCCGACGGCCAGGTCGTTGAAGGTGACGGCCAGCAGCCGCTCCCCCGCGCCCGTGCCGTGTCCCAGCACTGTGCCCGGCATGCCCGGGAGGCCGGCGGCGAGCAGGGCCAGCGTTCCCGAGGCGGGTCCCCCGGACAGGTCAGCCCCGATGCCCGGAACGGGCATCCCGCGCGCGGCACGCCGTTCCGCGGGCCCCATGCCCGGAACCGGGCCGGGGTCGATGTCGGCGCCGGGGACGTGCCGAGGAGCCGACAGACGCACGCGTACCGCCTCGACCAGCGCGTCTCGTACGGCGTCCACCGCGCGGTCCGGGTCCGCGGAGGGCGCCGCCACCGCGAGGGAGGCGACCTGCTCGTAGCCGGCGATCTCGCGCGCCCCGGCGCGCAGGATCAGCGCGTGCCCCGGCGGAATGCGCTGTACGCCCTCGTAGGGGGTGGAGTCGTGCAGCGCGGCCGGTACGTCGGGGGCGGCGAGCAGCGCGGCGAGGTGGCCGTAGTCGAGGTTGGCCTCGATGAGGTCGGCGAGCGGGAGCGCGGCCGTGGCGTAGGCGGTGCCGCCGGCCCAGGGGGTGTGGAACACGGGGCGTGCGCCCGCCAGGTCGCCGCAGACGGTGATCCGGCGGCCCACCTGGACGACGGCCGTGTAACTGCCCGGCCAGGCCGTCAGATGCCTGAGCGCGCCTCCGCGCGCGGCGAACAGCCCGACCCTCAGCTGCTCGTCCGTCGCCCCGCAGATGCCGAGGACCGCGATCCGGGTCTGCGCGTCGGCCTTCACGACCCGCACCTCGTCCGGGCGCCAGTCGCCGACCGCCCACAGCGGATCGGGGTCGCCCCACAGAAGGTGGGAGCCCACCGGGTGCAGGGTCTCGCCGTCGTGTCCGACCGCCCCCGCGGAGCCGGCTTCGGCTGCCCTCGCGGCGGTGCTGCTCCACCCCACCAACCACCGCATCGACGCCTCCACAGGCTGTGGACAACCAGTGCACCGTACGAACTCGGCACCATGCTGCCATGAAGGAGGCGCACCGGAGAGGCGGTGGGGCCGCTTGTGCTCCCCGGAATGCGCCCCGGCGCAGACACTTGCACCCGTCGAACACCCGGGCGAGGCAAGAAGATCGAGGGGTGATCGAGGGGCCATCGAGAGGGGGACGGCACAATGATCGAGGGGCTGCGACAGAATGACTGCGACGCGAATGCGCCCCCGATACGCTCCCCCAAAACACCCTGCGCGCCCTCAAGTTCCATGGTGGGAGGGCTGATGGCCCGCGCAGGGAAGGGTCGATTTTCGGCCAATTCGGCGTCAACGGAACGGCGTTGCACACGCTCCGTACATGCTCCGCCCACCGCCCCGGCGAGCGCGCAGCCCGGGAGACGGAGTTCGCCCCCCGGGCCGTTCCGCCACCCGCGGGGATGTAGGCGGCGGTGTCCCCCAGCCCACTGGATCCAGTACAGCGGGCCGACCCACGCACGGCCCATGGAACCGCTCCCGCAGTGGCCGGAGAAGAGCGCACACACAGGCGCACGGCCACACAACGGGAGCACGATGCAACTGCGCGTATCGGACCCGCACTTCAGTACGGACCACAATCCCGCCATCCGGAACAATGCCCCTTAACGCTTGGGATGCGGCGAACTACGCTGGGTTTACGAATGCCGCGTGGTTATGCCAGCGCGGCAGCCGTCTGTGTCGAGGGGTGGCGCAATGTCCAGGGAGCAACGCGGGCCGAACGAAAAACTCGGCGCCGTTCTCGCCCTCGCGGGAATCAGCAACGCAGGACTCGCACGACGCGTCAACGACCTTGGCGCTCAACGCGGGTTGACTCTTCGCTACGACAAGACCTCGGTGGCGCGCTGGGTATCGAAGGGCATGGTGCCGCAGGGCGCTGCGCCGCACCTCATCGCCGCCGCCATAGGGCAGAAGCTCGGCCGCCCGGTGCCGCTCCACGAGATCGGCCTGGCGGACGCGGATCCCGCACCCGAAGTGGGCCTCGCCTTCCCCAGAGACGTCGGACAGGCGGTGCGCTCGGCGACGGAGCTGTACCGACTCGACCTCGCAGGACGCCGGGCAGGGTCCGGCGGCATCTGGCAGTCGCTGGCCGGATCATTCGCGGTAAGCGCATACGCAACGCCTGCCTCACGGTGGCTGATAACCCCGGCCGACAGCTCGGTGGCGCGCGATGTGAACCCCGGCGAGGGCTCCGGCGCACCGCTCAAAGTCGGCCACAGCGATGTGCAGAAACTGCGGGAGGCCGCAGAGGACGCCAGGCGCTGGGACTCCAAGTACGGAGGCGGCGACTGGCGTTCTTCGATGGTGCCCGAATGCCTGCGTGTGGAGGCGGCCCCGCTGCTGCTGGGCTCCTACTCGGACGAGGTCGGCAGGGCCCTCTTCGGGGCGAGCGCCGAGCTCACCCGCCTCGCGGGCTGGATGGCCTTCGACACGGGCCAGCAGGAGGCGGCCCAGCGGTACTACATCCAGGCGCTGCGCCTCGCGCGCGCTGCCGCCGACGTCCCCCTCGGGGGGTACGTCCTGGCCTCCATGTCCCTCCAGGCGACCTACCGCGGCTTCGGCGACGAGGGCGTCGACCTCGCCCAGGCCGCCCTGGAACGCAACCGGGGCCTCGCCACCGCCCGCACCATGAGCTTCTTCCGCCTCGTCGAGGCACGCGCCCACGCGCGCGCGAGTGACGCCCAGGCGGCCGGCGCCGCCCTGCGCGCCGCCGAGGGCTGGCTGGAGCGGGCCCGCGACGGCGACAGCGACCCGTCCTGGCTCGGCTTCTACTCGTACGACCGTTTCGCCGCGGACGCCGCCGAGTGCTACCGCGACCTGAAGGCACCGCGCCAGGTCCGCCGCTTCACCGAGCAGGCACTGTCGAAGCCGACGGAGGAATTCGTACGCTCGCACGGCCTCCGCCTCGTCGTGTCGGCGGTCGCCGAGCTGGAGTCCGGCAATCTCGACGCGGCATGCGAGCAGGGCGTACGAGCGGTGGAGGTCGCGGGGCGCATCTCCTCGGCCCGCACCACCGAGTACGTGAAGGACCTCCTGCACCGGCTGGAGCCGTACGGCGACGAACCGCGCGTGGTCGAGCTGCGGGAGCGGGCGCGGCCGCTGCTCATGACGCCTGCCTGAGCCGGGCTACTCCGTCCGCCTCCCGGGTTTGAGCGCATTGTCAGTGGCGCAGTGCACTATCGAAGCCGGGAGGTGGTGCAGGTGCGGGAGATCGCGTTCGACTGTGACGTGCTGGTGGTCGGCGGCGGGATCGTCGGTCTGTCCACCGCGTATGCGATCACGCGCGCCGCGCCGGGCACGCGGGTGACGGTGCTGGAGAAGGAGGCCGGGCCCGCCCGGCACCAGACCGGGCGCAACAGCGGGGTGATCCACAGCGGGATCTACTACCGGCCCGGCTCGCTCAAGGCGCGGTATGCCGTGCGGGGCGCCGCCGAGATGATCAAGTTCTGCGCGGAGTACGACATCCCGCACGCCGTCACCGGAAAGCTGATCGTCGCGACCGACCGGGCCGAGCTGCCTCGCCTGCACGCGCTCGTGCAGCGCGGCCGGGAGAACGGCATTCCGGTCCGGGAACTGGGCGCCGCCCAGATCGCGGAGTACGAACCGGAGGTGCGCGGGCTCGCCGCGATACACGTCGGGACGACGGGTGTGTGCGACTTCGCCGAGGTCGCGCGGCGGCTGGGCGAGGCGTCGGGGGCGGAGATCCGGTACGGGGCGCGGATCGTACGGGTGGATCGGCGGCCGGAGCTCGGGGTGGCCGTTCGGACGGCGGGCGGGGACGTCGTGCGGGGGCGGGTGCTGGTGAACTGCGCCGGGCTGTACTGCGACGAGGTCGCGCGGATGACCGGGGACGAGCCGGGGATGCGGATCGTGCCGTTCCGGGGGGAGTACTACTCGCTGGCGCGGCCTGCGCTGGTGCGGGGACTGGTCTATCCGGTGCCGGATCCGGCGTTTCCGTTCCTCGGCGTGCATCTCACGCGGGGGATCGACGGGGATGTGCACGTCGGACCCAACGCGGTGCCGGCGCTGGCTCGGGAGGGGTACGCGTGGGGTGTGGTGCGGCCTCGGGAGGTGGCGGAGACGCTGCGGTGGCCCGGGGTGTGGCGGATGGCCCGGCGGCACTGGCGGTACGGGGCGGGGGAGCTGCGGCGGTCGGTGTCGAAAGGGGCGTTCGTCGAGGCGGTGCGTCGGTTGTTGCCGGCGGTTGAGGAGAGGGATCTGGTGCCGGCGGCTGCGGGGGTGCGGGCGCAGGCGGTGCTTCGGGACGGTGTGCTGGTGGACGACTTCTTGATCCGGGAGGGGGCGCGGGCTGTGCATGTGCTGAACGCTCCTTCGCCTGCGGCGACGGCCTCGCTGCCGGTGGGGCGGGAGGTGGCTCGGCGGGCGTTGGCCGCGCTGTCGTCCGTGTGACGGGTCCCGTGCCCGGCGCTGTGGTTACCGCCGACCTGTTCTCGCCCCCGCCGCCCCTACCCGTCCCATCCCCAGGGGCTCCGCCCCTTCGACCCCACCAGGGGCTCCGCCCTGAACCCCGGCGGGGACTGCGTCCCCTGCGCCCCTCGCGGGGGTTACCCCCTGGGCCCTGGCGGGGACTACGTCCCCTGCACCCCTCGCGGGGGTTACCCCCTGGGCCCTGGCGGGGACTGCGCCCCCTGCACCCCTCCAGGGCGGAGCCCCCAGGTACACGGTCCTCGCGGTGATCGCCCCCTGACCCCCGACGGGGACTACGTCCCCTGCACCCCTCGCGGGAGTCGCCCTCTGAGCCCCGGCGGGGGCTGCATCCCCTGCACCCCTCTGGGGCGGAGCCCCCGGGCACGCGGCTCTCGGGGTTCGTCCCTAGGCCCCCGGCGGGGACTGCATCCGCTGCACCCCTGCGGGGCGGAGCCCCCGGGCACGCGGCTCTCGGGGTTCGTCCCTAGGCCCCCGGCGGGGACTGCATCCGCTGCACCCCTGCGGGGCGGAGCCCCCAGGCACGCGGCGCTCTCGGGGATCGCCCCTAGGCCCCGACGGGAACTGCGCCTCCTGCACCCTCCAGGGCGAAGCCCCCAGATACACGGTCCTCGCGGGGATCGCCCCCCCAGGCCCCCGGCGGAAACTGCGCCCCCTGCACCCCTCCGGGGCGAAGCCCTCAGATGCGCGGCGCGGCGCTCGGCGGCGCTCGGGCTCGCATGCCGGAGGGGGTGGGGGCTCGTGGGGGCTCCGCCCCGGGGACGGGAGCGTGGGTGGGTCGGCTGGGGTCGTAAAATCGGGTTCACTGTGTCTGAGTTCCTCAATGCCCCCGAAACCCGCCCGGCTGCCGACGTCGACCCCGGCCGGCGCACTCCGCACGCGCCCGGAGTCTCCGTCCGGCATGTTCGGGCCAAGGGGGAGCCTCGTTTCCCCGACGGGCCCATTGCTGATCCTGCGGGGTCGCACTTTGAGCGGCGGATTCGGAGTTTTCAGCCTCGGCGGAGTCGGGTCACGGCGGGGCAGGCGGATGCGTTGCAGCGGTTGTGGCCCCAGTGGGGGCTCGACATCGACGGGCAGCGAGTTGTCGATCTTGGTGAGCTGTTCGGGAACGGCAATCCCGTCGTGCTCGAGATCGGGTTCGGGATGGGGGAGGCCACGGCCCGCATGGCGGCCGCCGACCCGGACACCAACATCCTCGGCGTGGACGTACACACCCCTGGGCAGGGCAATCTGCTCAATCTCGCCGATCAGCAGGGCCTGTCCAACATCCGCGTCGGCAACGGCGATGCCATCATCCTGCTGCGCGAGATGCTCGCCCCCGACTCCCTCGCCGGGCTCCGCGTGTACTTCCCCGACCCCTGGCCCAAGAAGCGGCACCACAAGCGGCGGCTGATCCAGCCGGAGTTCCTCGACCTCGCCGCGACCCGGCTCGGACCGGGCGCGATCGTGCACTGTGCGACGGACTGGGAGCCGTATGCGGAGCAGATGCTCGAGGTGCTCACGGCGCACCCCGCCTTCGAGAACACGCAGCCGGAGGGCGGTTTTGCGCCGCGTCCCGAGTTCCGGCCGCTGACTCGTTTCGAGGGCCAGGGACTGGAGAAGGGACATGTCGTGAACGACCTGCTCTTCCGTCGCGTAGAGCACAAGGACCAGCCCCCCACCGGCGTCTGACCCCCCTCTCCCCCTGCGGGCGGCGCCACTGCCTCGTTAGGGTCAATGCCGTGGCCACCGTTCCTCCCTACCCGACGCACCCCGGTGATCCGACCGGCGGCGCACTGCGGCACGCGCACTGGTGGCAGAAGAAGTGGGTGCGTTACGGCGCGCTGAGCACGCTGCTCGCGCTCTCCGGGCTCGTCATCCTCGCCCTGGTCCGCGAACAGACCGGCACCGAAGGGTTCCTGGTCGGGCTCGGACTCTCCGTGCTGCCCGTCCCGCTCCTCATGGCCGCCTTCCGGTGGCTCGACCGGGTCGAGCCCGGCCCCTGGCGCAACCTGCTGTTCGCCTTCGCCTGGGGGGCCTGCGCGGCGGCGCTGATAGCGATCATCGCCAACAGTTTCGCGACCAGATGGATAGCGACGGCCACGGCGGATCCCTCCAGCGCGGACACCCTCGGCGCGACCGTCATAGCGCCGGTCGTGGAGGAATCGGCCAAGGCCGCTGCCGTTTTACTCGTCTTCCTCTTCCGGCGACGCGACTTCACCGGGATCGTCGACGGGGTGGTGATAGCCGGGGTCACCGCCACCGGGTTCGCCTTCACCGAGAACATCCTCTACCTCGGCACCGCCTTCGGTACCGACCAGCTGACCGGCGACACCGGGATCGCCTCCGTCACGGCGGCGACCTTCTTCGTGCGGATCATCATGTCGCCGTTCGCGCACCCGCTCTTCACCGTCCTCACCGGCATCGGCTTCGGCATCTCCGCGCTCTCGGCGGAACACCAGCACGTGCGACGAGTGCTGCTGCCGCTGTCCGGGCTGCTGCTCGCGATGGGCATGCACGCGATCTGGAACGGCTCGTCGACGTTCGGCGAGTACGGGTTCTTCGCCGTCTACGCGGCCTTCATGGTCCCCGCGTTCGGGCTGCTGACCTGGCTCGTCATCTGGACCAGGCAGCGTGAGCTGAAGACCGTACGGGAGGAGCTGCCCGCGTACACCGTGGCGGGCTGGCTGACGCCGGCCGAGCCGTACGCGCTCGGTTCGATGCGGGCACGGCGGCTGGCCCGCGACTACGCCCGGCAGCACTTCGGGCGGCCCGCGGCGCGGGCGGTGGCGCAGTACGAGGCGTACGCGACCTCGCTGGCGTTCCTGCGGCAGCGGGGGCGTCGTGGGCGGGCCGAGGCGGACTTCGCCGTACGGGAACGGGAGTTGCTGGCCGAGCTGTGGTGGCGCCGGGAGGTGGCGCGTCCCGCGCTGGACCACGCGGCACGGGCGACGGCACCGCCGGTGGCGGTGGTCGCACCGCCGTGGCCGGTGTACGGGGTGTACGGGTACCCGGCGGCGTCGGCGTATCCGGCGGTGCCGTATCCCTCCTACTCCTACAACCCGTACCGGACGTAGCCCAAAAGCGTTCGGCACCGCCGGACACCGGGACACCCGGAAGCGCCCGCCCCAGGATCAGGCAGAAGCCTCCGTCAACCGCGCGAGCTCCGCCTCCGTCAGCGGCGTACGCGTCGAGGACGGCGAAGGAGGCCGCCTCGTCGGCGGTCCAGCCGAAGACGTTGCCGCCGAGGGAGAGCGGGAAGACCTCGAGGTCCGAGGAGCCGAGCTTGCGAAGCGAAGGGGAAGTCATGCTCCCCTTCAACGACCGCTTCGGATCCCGTCATTCCACTCATTCCACGAGCGCCCGCAAGACCCCCGTAAACACCTGCCCGGCGGCCCTGACGAGGCGAAGCTGCCGTCAGGAGCGCCGGGATTCAGAGAATGAGCAGGTGTCAGGGGTTGAGGCCCTTGCTCCGCAGCCACGCCATCGGGTCGATGCCGGAGGAGTCGGAAGCACTGGTGTGGACCTCGAGGTGCAGGTGCGCCCCGGTGACGTTCCCCGTCGCGCCCACCCGCCCGATGACGTCACCGGTGTTGACCTTCTGGCCGACGCTGACGCTGATCGACGACTGGTGGGCGAACCAGAGCTCCGTGCCGTCGTCGAGGGTGAGCACGGTCTTGTAGCCGTACGACCCGTCCCAGCCGGCCTGCGTGATCGTCCCGCTGTGGACGGCCTTGATGAGGGTGCCCGTGGGCGCGGCGAAGTCGAGGCCGGTGTGGTAGCCGGAGGACCAGAGCGAGCCGGCCTGGCCGAAGGTCGAAGTGATCGTGTACGAGGAGGTCGGCAGCGTGAACTGCTTGGCCAGCTCGGCGAGGCGCTCGGCCTCGGCCTTCTTCTCGGCCTCCTCCTGCGCCTTCTGCTTCGCGGCGGCAGCCTTGGCCTCGGCTTCCTTCTCCGCCTTGGCGGCGGCTTCGGCGGCCTGCTTCTCGGCGGCGGCCACGGCGTCGGCGGCGGCCTTGCTCTCGACCTGGTCCTGCTGCTGCTCCGCCTGGGCCATGATCCGGGCACGCAGCGCCTCGCCGGCGTCGGCGGTGCCCTGCTCGGTGTCGGTCGAGGTCACGCCGACGCTGCTGAGCGCGGTGGCGGAGCCGTCGGCGGCGTCCGAGTCGTCGGAGATGAGGGAGCCCACGTTGGGCAGGTCGGGAATGGAGATCGACACCGGCGGCTTGCCGGTCTGCGCGCTGGCCATGCCGCCCGCGCCGACGGCGGCTATGACGCCTACGCCGAGAACGGTGGAGCTGCGGGCGAGCCCGCCACGCTGCTTGGCTACGCGATGCCGGCCACGTACGGGCCGGAGGGACTCCTCGGTGGGATTCCACTCCGTCCAGGGGCCCTCGTCGGTGCGGTACTCGCCGTAGCCGAAGGTCTCGCTGTCGCGCTGGCTCGGCACGAACGGGGCTTCTGGGGCAGGCCGGTTGGACGCCACGTGGGCGTGCTCCTTTCCTTCCTTCTCGCCTACCGGGTTAGCTGACGGGTTCGGAGCAGGAAGGTCTCCTACGCGCGTATACCCCCCGTGACTTCACGGTGGCATCCGCGCGATTCACCCCAAGGTGGTGGTTCCCCGGTTCCCTTGCGGAATTCGGCGCGTGCGCACGGAGCCGACTCTTGTGACGGCTGGGACGACCGCGCTGCGTTATCGAACGTTAATAGACGCGGGCCCCCGATTCCAAGCTGTTCCACTTGATCATTAACCTTTCCGCGGAGGACTAACGTCCCATGACCGGCGAAAAACGGGCGAGTTGACCAAGCCTCGGCAACCTCACAGGTAATGACGGTATGTCAGTTGTTATGCGGAGGGCGCTCAACCGATCACCCCTCGTAACAAGGGGCGCGAGACTGCCCACACATGCACCGAGGGCCGGAACCCTTTCGGATTCCGGCCCTCGGCCTTCAGTAGCGGGGACAGGATTTGAACCTGCGACCTCTGGGTTATGAGCCCAGCGAGCTACCGAGCTGCTCCACCCCGCGTCGTTGTGTCTTCAGTGTACGCCATCCGCGGGACGGAAGTCGCATCGGCTTCAGCTGCCCGGTTTGCGCCCGTCTCGGGTGTACGCCCCCGCACCCGCGTACGGCGCCAAGGGGACGTGTCGGGGGGTGTCCGCCCGCAGCGGTTGGCGCGTCAACACGTTCGCCCCTGCAGAAGACCGATTCCGCGCCGTTCCGAGGACGGACAC
>NZ_LGDG01000037.1 GCF_001279775.1 Streptomyces sp. MMG1533
CGAGTACGCACGGTGACGCGCTGCCGCCCGTGTGCGGGCGGGAAGACGCCGTACGGCTCGGTCAGCGCTGGAAGGGCATGGTCCAGCAGTTGGATGTGGCCGGTTCGCTCTGCAGGCGGTCGGTGAGCCAGGAGATCGCTGTTCCCTGGTCGGTGAGGAGGGGGGCGAGGTGGTTGGTGAGGATCCTGTCGCCGAGGTTGGGCAGGTCGATGGCGTCGTAGGTGATGTCGCCGCCCTTGCGGCACCAGTCCACGGCCAGTTGGCGGGCCTGGGCGTGCGGAACGATGTCGTCCTGGATGCCGGTGGCGACCCGGACCGGGCCGGTCGGCTTGAGCGTTCCGATGCGCTGGTCGTCGAGGACGGCCTGGGCGCGGGGTTCGGCGGCGATGATGTCGGCGACGGATTTGCCGCTGGTTGTCCACGCGGTGCTCCGGGTGAAGCCGTAATCCGGGCCTAGTGGAACTGGTACGGCGCCACGCCGTTGCCCTCCGCGTACAGCCCCTCGTCGACACACTGCACCGTCTGAGCGAGGAAGGCGTCCTGCGGCCGGGGACCGACCCGCAGGCCGTCGCCGACATGATGATCGGCAGCTACTACGCGTCCTACATCCGCACCGGCGACCGGGACGTCCGCCTTCCGGACCGGGTCGTCGACACCATCTGGCCCCTCATGGCGGAGACCTGACAGGTTGCCGGCGGTCCCGCCCGGCGGACGACACCGCCCGCCGCCGGGACCGGTTCGACGGCCGGCCCGGCGACGGGCGGTGCAGGCGCTGCGGGTCAGGTCAGTTGAGGGCCCACCGCTGGTTGGTCTGACCGTTGCAGGTCCACAGGACCAGCTTTGTGCCGTTGGCGGTCGCCGCTTCCTCGGCGTCGAGGCACAGTCCCGACAGGTCGTTGGTGATCGTGCCGTCGGAGTGGACGGTCCACTTCTGGTTGGTGCCGCCGGTGCAGGCCCAGATGATGACCTTGGTGCCGTTGGCGGTGCCGTTGTTGTCGGCGTCCAGGCACTTGTTGCCGTAGACGACGAGCTCGCCGCGCGAGGTCTGCGTGAACGTCTCGTTCCGGCCGCCGAAGCAGTCCCACAGGATGGCCTGGGAACCGTCGGTGATGGTGTTCTTCTCCAGTCCGGCGCAGCGGCTGGAGGCGGCGCCGACGAGGGCGACACCGTTGGTGCCGGGAATGCCCTGGACACGGATCGCGTCGATGTCGGGCGCGGTGGCGCCGGAGAGGGCCGCGAAGCGCACGGTGTTGGTGCCCTTGGCCAGGTGCGCCAGCACGGACACGGTCCGGTACGTGGAGGCCGAGCCTGTCGGCGGGAAGGAGACCATGGACGTGTACTGGCCGTTGACCTGGATGGTCGCCTTACGGGCCGTGGTGGCGCCGTTGGCGTAGGTGATGTCCACCAGCTTGGTGCCCGCGGCGCCGGTCGTGACGGCACCGAAGGCGGGTGTGGTGGACGTGGTGGTGTCCTCGTACGTCGACCCGGACGCCTCCGTGCCGGAGACGGTGAGCAGGACGGCGTCGCCCGCCGGGACGGTCGTGGAGTAACTGGTCGCGTGAGACCCGGCGTCGGTGCCCGTCCAGGCGTTGCGCACGGACGCGGTGGCACCGGTCAGGCCGAGGTCGGCCCAGCGGACGGTCATGGACGCCGACGAGGAGGTGCGGTTGAGCAGCAGCACGGCGCGCTTGCCCGTGCCGGTGAGGACCTTGCCGTACACCTGCAGGTTGCGGGTGTCCTCGGCGACCTTGACGCCCTGCAACCCGCGCCGGTCCTGGTCGATGGCGATGACCTCGCGGTTGGTGAGGATGTCGCGGGTGGCCGCGCTCATCGTGGCCAGGTTGTTGCCGGCCAGCAGCGGGGCGCCGGAGATCGCCCACAGACCCATGTGCAGTCGGTTCTGGGCGGCGGTGAGACCGCTCATGCCGACCATCAGCATGTCGGGGTCGTTGTAGTAGCCGGTGTGCTGGGCTGCCGGGTGCAGGCCCCGGTCGAAATTGGTGAGCATCATGGCGGTGGTCGGGGTCTGGCCCCACAGGATGACATCGGTGCTGGTGCGCCACAGGTCGCCGTAGCCGGTGGCCCAGTTCCACGGCAGTCCGCTGCCCCACTCGCAGAAGGACAGCACGAGCTTGCGTCCGGTGACGGCGGTCGCGGCCTCGTTGGCGGCGGCGATCTGCTTGTACGTCGTTTCCGGGTCGAGGCCCTCCACCCGGCCACCGCACCAGTCGATCTTGACGTAGTCGAAGCCCCAGCGCTGGAAGGTCTCCAGGTCCTGCTGGTAGTGGCCCTCCATGCCGGTGTTGGGGGCCGCGGGGCGGGTGGTGGGGTAGTAGTAGCCGCAGCCCTGCTTGCCGGCGTCCGTGTAGATGCCGGCCTTCAGCCCCTTGCTGTGGATGTAGTCGGCGACGGCCTTCATGCCGCCCGGCCACAGGTCCGTGTCGACGGAGATGGAGCCGTCAGCGTTGCGGTCGCCCTGCCACCAGCCGTCGTCGAGGTTGACGTACTGGTAGCCGGCCGCTGCCATGCCGGAGGAGACCAGGGCGTCCGTCTGCTCCTTGATGACATCGGAGTCGATGCTGCTGGCGAAGCTGTTCCAGGACGCCCAGCCCATCGACGGTGGGGTGACGGCGGCCTGTGTGGTGCTGACCGCCGCCGGCTCGGCGGCCAGGGGTGCCGATGGATCGTGGCCGGCCAGGGCCGTCAGGCCGGACACGGCGAGAGCGAGGGCGAGGACGCGCACGGTGACGCGTCTGGCCCAGCCGGGTGCGGAGGTGTTCGGCACGCGGGTGTCTTCCATGTCAGTACCCGACGCGGAAGGTCGCGTCCTGCCGCTCCGTGGTGGTGGAGACGGGGTCGATGCGAAGGACGTAGTTCGCGTGGCGGATGTAGCGCGTCGGGTTGTTGTACGACCGGAAGGAGGCCCAACTCGCGTCCGCGAGGCCCGCCGTGCGGTAGAAGGTCGCGTCACCGGCGAACGTCGACGTGCCGTCGTTGACGTCGAGTCGGAGGGCGTAGTTGTAGTGCCGCAGGTAGCGGTCGGGGTAGTTGACCGACCGGAACGAGACCCCGGAGCTGTCTGCCAGGCCCGGGACGAGAGTCCACAGGGAGTCCTTGTACGGCTCGACCGGGTACTCGTCGATGCGGCCCGCGTAGTCGGAGTGGCGGACGTAACGGGCCGGGAAGTTGTAGGACTTGAGCCGGTTCCAGGCCGGGGCACCCCACTTCGAGAGCAGGTTGTTGTACTCGGTCGTGGTGATCGTCGCGATGCCGCAGTGCTTGGAGTTGACCGGCTGGGTGTAGGTCTTCTGGTCCAGGGCCGTCCAGGTGCCGGAGGCGAGGCTGCTCGACTGCCAGGCGTAGAAGACACCGTTGGGCGTGTAGGTGTCTCCCCACAGCCACCAGGTGCCGGAGCTGAGGGACTTGACCACGGTCGGGGCCTCGGTGCCGCCGTGGGCCACACCTGCGCTGTACTCGGTGAAGCTGCCCGGGTTCAGAGTGGTGGATCTGGCGCTCACCAGGGTCTGGCTCTTCTTGAAGAAGAGGTAGTTGTAGCCGTTCACACCCACGGCCATGTCGCCGTCGATGACGTCGTAACCGGGGTCGAAGAACACCTGCGGGGCCGAGGCGGTGACGAAGTCGCTCGTGTAGTTGACCATGATCACGTTGTGGCCGCTGGAGTTGACCGAGGAGTAGATCACCGCGTACTGACCACGGCCGGCGTCCCAGAACGCCTCGGGCGCCCAGCTGTGGGTGGTCATGTCGTGCAGCTTCAGGCGCCGGTAGCCGGTGAGGGTGCGCAGGTCGGCGGAGTCCCAGACGTGGATGTACTGGCTGTTGTAGCTCCAGTCGGTGCCTTTGAGGTCGGTGGCGAGCACCACGAACGTGCCGTCCTGCTTGCGCATCAGGAACGGGTCGCGCAGGCCCAGGGCGCCGGCGGTGGGGGTGACCAGGGGGTTGTTCTGGTTGAGCGGCGTCCAGTTCAGCCCGTCGGGGCTGACGGCCAGGTGCAGGCCGTAGTCGGTGCCGTCGCCGAGGTTGGTCGACTCGGTGAAGTACACCATCGCGTACGCCGAGTCGGCGGCCTGCGCGGTGCCCGCGCCGAGCGTCAGGGCGAGCGGCACAGCGGCCGTCATGCCCAGGAGGCCGCGGCGGGACAGGTGGGGGTTTGCGCTCATCGTGCTCTCCAAGGTGGCGTGCGGGGGCACCTCAATGGCCGGTATTTCGAACGTAGTTCGGCGAATCGATCAGAAAGTAGGGCCTGGCCATGAGCGCGTCAATCGTCCTGCCACTCTTTTGTGATTCCTGTGCACCCGAGGCGCTCAGGAGCGCCCCGGGGCGGGTGGGTCAGCGCTGACGTGGCGCCGCCCGCGCTCGGCCGCGGGCGCCGGGCTCGGTGGCATACGTGATCGCCACCCAGAGGTGGTAGGCGACCTTCTTGTCGCCGTCCGCGTGGAGACGGTCTTGGTCTGGTCTCGTAGCGTCCGTGTCGAACGTCGGCATCCAGGACGGCTGTTCCCGGTCTCACCGCGAGCGGCGCGTCCGAGTTCGGCCGTGAGACGGTGCGAGGGGTGAACCGCCTCGGCGTGCCGGTCGACCTCTCACATGTGGCGGCCACGCCCTGCGCGCCGCGTTTCTGATCAGACTCTGATCCGGCTGTGATGCCACTTTGAACCCTGCTCTGTTTCCTGATGCACAGCGGCGGGACCCGACCCGCGCTCCCCTCCGCCGGGACTCACCGTCCCCACCCCCAGGGCACAGAAGCGAGAGACGAGTGACCAACACCATGAAGCGCTACGTGACGGCCTGCGCGGCCGTCGTCACGGCCATCGCCGGCATGGTCGCCACCGCCCCCGCGGCCAGCGCCAACCCGTCGTCCGGTGTCAACATCCGCGGCAAGGAGCCCTTCAACACCGACGTCCTGATGTCCAAGCTGTGCGGCGACATGACCGGCGCCGACAAGTCCTTCGTCTTCAACATCCACACCGGTCAGGTCGTGGACAGCGACAAGGCGTACGGGAAGGCGCCGTACTACCATCTCGCCGCCGGCCCGGCCCGCAGCGTGCACTCCGACCTGCCGTACGGCGAGCACTGGGCGCTCACGAACGGCTGGGAGGTCGTGGTCGGCAACTGTGAGTTCCCGGCGTCGTCCTCCTGGACCTGGCTCGGCAAGGAGCGCCGGATCTCCAACGACTCGGTGACCAACTGCGGGCACGGCACGGCCAGTCTGGGGGTCAACGAGTCCTACGCCACCACCCGCGGCGCCTCCGTGTCGGTCGGCCTCAACGCGAAGTTCGGTTACAAGTCGGGTGACCTCGCCGCCGAGGTCGGTGCCAGCGTCAGCTACTCGTGGTCCTGGTCCAAAACCCACACGCTGGGCCGCCAGGTCACCATCTCGGTCCCGCGTGGCTATCAGGGCTGGATCGACGCCCGCCCGCATATGCGGACCGTCCGGATCAACCCGGTGTTCCACGTGCAGTACTACAACTGGAGCGACGGCCAGTCCGAGGTCGGCACCGTGGTCCATAGCTGGCGCGGCCGCGGCTACGACCGCATCTGGTCCTTCGGCTACTACGTCGACGCCTACGCGGACATCGTCAACAGTGACGGAACCCCGGCCATGGACTACGTCGCCCGCGACAAGCCCGGGAGCTGCTGACAGCGGACATCCGCGGGTCACCGGGCCGACGGCGCCCGGTGACCCGCGTCCCGTGCCATCAGGTAGCCGACGCCGCGCACGGTCCTGATCAGCGACTGATCACGGTCGCCCAGCTTGCGCCGCAGGTAGTAGACGTAGGTCTCCACCACGCCGGACTCGCCGTGGAACTCCGACCGCCAGACGCGGTCGAGGATCTGGGCCTTGGTGACGACCTGGCCCGCGTTCCCCATCAGGAAGCCGAGGAGATCGAACTCCCGGCGCGAGAGAGCCACTTGCGCCCCCTCCCGCCAGACCTCGCGCGTCGTCGGATCCAGCGCCACGTCCCCGACGCGCAGCAGCCGGCAGTCGAGGGCGCGCCCGCGTCGCAGCAGCACATGGATGCGGGCGACCACCTCGTCCAGCTCGAAGGGTTTGGTCACGTAGTCGTCGGCGCCCATCATCAGCCCGCGCACCTTGGCCTCGGTCCGGTCGTGGGCGGTGAGGAAGAGGAGGGGCGCGTCGATGCCGGCGGCGCGCAGGGCGCCGTACGTCTCGAAGCCGTCGCCGTCCGGGAGGATCACGTCGAGGACCACGAGGTCGGGGCGTACGGAGAGGCCGGCCGGGACGGCGTCCTCACCGCAACCGGCCACGTACACATCGAAGCCGAGCTCGCGCAACCTCTTCAGTAGCGGACGCGTACCGCTGTCGGCGTCCACGACGAGCACGCGCCGCGGTCTGGAGGATCTGTGCACCTTCACGTGGTGGAGGATGCGATTCCGCCGACTGGGGTGCACCCTGCCGAGGCGAATAAGACGTGACATCGCGATGACAGGTCATGGGAGTGAGGCGGATCGAGGCGCGCGGTGCTGGAGATGGAGATCAACGACGCCGACCCGGCGGACGGCTCCAGCACCGCGCGGGATTTGGCGGCACCGTCACACCGCGTCGTGGGGGCGTCGGCCGACCGGTGCACAGCGACCTCGACCGGGCCGTGTAGGCGGATCAGGAACTCCTCCGCACCGGGCGGCGACGCGGACGCCGAGCAGGTGCCGGAGGAATCGCGTCGGCCGCGCTGTCACGAAGGGTGGCGTGCAGGGCTGTCACATCGTGGCGCGCAGGTGGCTGACCGTGACGAAGTGGTAGCCGTCGGCCGTCAGGGTTCGCAGAATCTGTGGGACGGCGGCGACCGAGGTGGGGTGGATGTCGTGCATGAGGACGACGTCGTTGCGCTTCACCTTGCCGATGACGCTCTGCGCGACCTTCGCGGCGTCGGGGTACTTCCAGTCCTCGGTGTCCAGGGTCCACAGCACGGGGGAGAGCTTGGTGGCGCCGCGGACGGTGCTGTTGACCGCGCCGTAGGGCGGGCGGAAAAGGGTGGGCACCTTGCCGGTCGCGGCCTTGATGGCGGCGCTCGTGCGGTTGAGCTGGTAGGCGACCTGCTCGGAGGTGAGCTTGGTGAGGTCGGGGTGGCTCCAGGAGTGGTTGCCCACCTCGTGGCCGGCGCGCGCCTCGGCGCGGACCAGGTCGGGGTGGGCGGCGACGTTCTGGCCGACCGTGAAGAAGGTGGCCCGGGCGTTGTACTGCGCCAGGTAGGTCAGCAGGGTCGCGGTCTCCGGGGCGGCGGGTCCGTCGTCGAAGGTCAGCGCGATGCACTTGACCTTCTCGCAGTCGGTGTCGTCGTCGCCGGAGGCCGTGTGGGTGGGTACGGCGGGGGTGGGTGTGGCGGCCGCTCCGAGGTCGAGCGAGCTGGACGGCTGTTCGGTCTGGTGCTGGGCGCGCTTGCCGAAGGCGGACAGCCAGGGGGTGACCGTCGCCTTGGAGAGGGTCACGACGTAGGAGCCGGCGGGGGCGGCGCCGACCGTGCCCCGGGCGAAGGTCACCCGCAGTCCGCCGTCGGCGGTGAAGGCCATGTCGTTCAGGAGATCGACGAGGCTCGACCGGTCGGCGAACGCCCCGTCCACCGTGTCCGCGGCCGTGCCGTCCCGGCCCTTGAGCTGCTTCTTCAGGGCGGCGACGAGGGCGTCCTGCGAGCCGTCGTCGATGAGCGCGAGGGTCACGCGGTATGCGCCCGCCTGTCCGTCGTACCAGTAGGTGCGTGTGTCCAGTCCGCCCCCTGCCGACGTGCCGTCCTGAGCGCTGAGCCGGACGCCGAGGACGTCCCCGGAGGCGACCAGGATCTGGTGGCTGATGTTGAGTTCGCCGACGTCACCGGCCTCGTTGTCGTCGCCGCACATTGAGCGGAAGGTGGCCAGACGCCCGTCCACGTCCTTCTTCATCGCGGCCGTCATCGCCTCGGCGCCGGGCACGTCCGGGTAGCTGGTCGCGAAGGGGCAGGAGCTGTCCTCGCTGTTGTCGTTGACGATCTGCAGACCCTTGATCTTCGAAGGGTCCACCGCCCGCACCGGCACGGTGCCGGAGGACGATCCGGGCCGCGCTCCGGCGGTCGCCGTGTCCGACGTCCCGGAGGACCCGGACGAGCACGCAGCCGTCAGCGAGAGCGAGCCGAGCAGCAGGAGGGAGGGGAACAGGAGGTGTGTACGCATGAGACCAGAACCTGGGCTAGAGGGCTTTTCGGAGTCCGATAGTCCAGGTCAGAGGAGTTTTTCAGCGACCGACGGAGTCGCTGTGAACAAAAATCCCGCTCAGTGCGTGGTGGGGCACACCGGCCGGTACGGCGCGTCGGGGACGTACGTCCGCCACTGCGCCTCGGTGAGTCCTCCGCCGGCCCGCTCGCACAGGATGCGGGCGACGTCGTCCCCGGCGACCGGGTGGCTTTGGAGCAGCACGTCCGGGCCACCGGCGTACAGGGTGGCGCCGTCCCCGGTGAAGGCGAGGGTGTCGATCTCGGCGCCGGGCGTGGGCAGGTCGCCGCCGAGGAGTCGTTGCCCGGCGGTGTCCCACAGACGCAGGGTGCCGTTGTGGCCGCCCACGGCGAGGGTGCCGCCGTCGGGGGAGAAGGCGAGTGCGCCCACGGCCTCGGGCTCGCCCGTGGAGACGGTGTCGGAGGTGCCGGTCAGGATGCCCATGCGGTGGCGCAGGTCGCCGTCCCACAGGGTGACGTGCCCGGTGGAGTCACCGACGGCGAGCCGGGTGCCGTCGGGGCTGAAGGCCAATGCGGTGACCTGCCGGCCGTCGGCCAGGGCGCGTCCGCTCACGTGACCGGACGGCAGCCCGGCGTACCGGTCGGCGGAACCGACGAGCAGCCGGCCGTCGGGCCGCAGGGCGAGCCTGTCCGCGTTGAGGGCGCTCAGGGTGGCTGTGCGGCGGTGGGCGGCGGTGTCCCAGACCTCGGCCGTACCGTCTCCGCTGGTGGAGCGCGCGGCCAGCAGCGTCCGGCCGTCGGTGCCGAGGGCGAGGGCGGAGACGATGCGGTCCGCCGCGCCGGATGTCTCGAACGACGTGCGGACCCGGTGAGCGGGGACGTCCCAGATGCTGAAGCGCTGCCGAAGGGAGCCGTGGGAGGACACGGTGTCGGCGACGGCGAGGGCCCGGCCGTCCGGACTGAAGGCCAACGGTGGGGTTTCTTCGACGCCGTCGCCCGGCAGGGCACCGAGTGCGGTGCGCGCAAGGACGGCGTTTGTGCGTGTGGAGCGCAGTTCGAGGCGGTAGCCGGAGCCGGAGCCGGAGCCGGAGCGGGTGGCCGTGGCCAGGACGGTGCCGTCCGGGCTGAGCGCGGTCGCGTCGGCCGGAGTGCTCTGCCAGTGCGCGTTGAGGCGGTCGCTCAGGTCGTACGTGCGCACCGTGGCGCCGTCGAGATAGCGCAGTGTCCGGTTGTTCCCGCCCGGGGCCCAGGTCAGGTCGCTCACCTCGGCGCCGGCCAGCGGAGTGTGGAAGGCGGACCCGCCATCCGGGTCCAGCGACCACGCGGCGATCTCCTGGTCGTCGGCCGTGGCCAGGAACCGCCCGTCCGGGGAGAGGACGGCCTGGGTGAAGCCGCTGGTGCCGCCGCTCTGGAAGTCGGCGACCTGTCGTCCGCCGGCGACGTTCCAGACCCTGGCCGTGTTGCCGGAGATCACGGCCAGACGATGGCCGTCCCCGCTCAGCTCCAGCAGGCGGGAGCCGCCGTCCGCCCCCGAGCCGGTGCCGCAGACGGTGCCGTCCGCCTTCTCCCAGGAACCCGGCAGCTGCTTGCCGTGGACGGTGTCCCAGACCTGTGGTGCGCCGTCGGCCGGACACAGGGCGAGGAGGTGGCCGCCCGGGCCGACCGCGGCGGCGGTGAGGGTGCGTGTTGTCTCCGTGGTGAACAGGACCTTGCCGTCGCCGGTCCGGTGCACCTTGACCGGACCGGTACCGTCCGACGGCCCGCTGGCGTAGGCGCTGCCGTCGGGCGCCGCCCAATGGGCCGCGTCGCCCAGTGCGGCGACGAGTCTGCGGGCGGCGAGGTTCCACACTTCGTCGCCGTCCTGGCCGGTGAGGACGACGGAGCGGGCGTCGAAGTCGGCGTCCGTGACCTCTGTGCCGCCGGGCAGGCGGTAGGTGGCGGTGACGCGGTGGTCGGCCACGTCGCGGACGGTCGCCTCGGTGCCCGTGACGGTGATGAGGGCGCGGCCCTGGTCGGTGAGGAAGCGCTGGGTGTTCTCGCCCGTCTGTGGGTCGGTGAAGGCGTCGCGCTCCGGTCGGGCCTGGGCGTCGAGCAGGGCCGAGCGGGACTCGGTCAGTGGGGCGAGCCGCCAGGCCGCGACGGAGAGCAGGGCGGCCGTGCGGGGGTCGGCGGAGCGCAGGCTGTCGGCCACGGTGGCCAGGCGGCGGGCGGCCGCCTTGGCCGCCTCTTCGTCACTGGCCCGGTCGCGCTGCCAGGCCAGCAGGCCCGCGGCCAGGGCGAGCACGAGGAACGCGGAGAGTCCCATGGTGAGCAGGCGGGTACGGCGGGTGGCCCGTGTCCCGGCCTCCCGCTCGGCGTCGCGCGCGGCGCGGGAGGCGTCGAGGAAGGCCCGCTCCTGCTCGGCGAGGTCGTCCTGGTGCTGCCCGGTGAACAGCTCCTCGGCCTGGGTCAGCCGCGCCCCCCGGTACAGCGCTCCCGGGTCACGGTCCAGTTGCTCCCAGGTACGGGCCGACTCCCCGAGGAGCCGTTGTGCGCGCAGCCGCTCCCGGCTCTCCTCGATCCAGCCGGCCAGCCGGGGCCAGCCGGTGATCAGCACCTCGTGGGCCAGCTCGACGGTGTCACCGTCGAGGGTGACCAGCCGGGCGGTGGCGAGGCTTTCCAGCACGTCCTGCGCGTCGGGCCCCAGCTCGGCCCGGGACGCCGGGCGGCGCGTGTCGGGGGCGCCGTCGCCGGGGGTGATGAGCCGCAGCAGGATGCGGCGGGCGGTGCGGGCCTGTTCCGGCGAGAGCTCGGCGTAGACCTGCTCGGCGGTGGCGGCGATCGCGCCGTGCACGCCGCCCGCCTCCTCGTATGCGGCGAGGGTGAGGGTGCGGCCGCGGCGGCGGCGCCAGGTCTCCAGCAGGGCGTGCGAGAGCATGGGCAGGGCGCCGGGCTGGTCGGTGACCTCGTCGATGACGCGGGCGGTCAGCGCGCGTTCCACGTTCAGGCCCTCGGCGGTCGCGGGCCGCGTGATCACGTCCCGCAGCTCGTCCCGGCTCAGGGGCCCGACCAGCAGGTTCGCATGGCTGACCGTCTCGGCGAGCTCCTGGTGGGTGCCGCAGTGGCCGTAGAAGTCGCCGCGTACGGCGATGGCCACGCGCAGTCGGCTCTCGGGCTCGCGGGCGCGCAGCAGTAGGTCGAGGAAGCGGGCGCGTTCGTCGCGGTCGTGGCAGAGGGTGAACAGTTCCTCGAACTGGTCGACGATCACCCAGGTGTCCAGGTCGCCGTCCTTCGGGACGAGGGCCTGCTCGTGTGCGCGCGCGGGCTGTTCACCCGGCGTGAGCACGCGGATCACCGCCGGCCGGTCGGCGCCCTGCGCCTGCCTCAGCGCGGGTATCAGCCCGGCCCGGAGCAGTGACGACTTGCCGCTGCCGGAAGGGCCGAACACGGCCGCGAACCGGTGCGCGCGCACCAGCCCCAGCAGCTCCTCGACCTGCTTGTCCCGGCCGAAGAACAGATCGCTGTCCCCCGGTTCGAACCGGGCCAGTCCCCGGTACGGGGTCCGCTCCTCGGCCGAGGGCGTCCGTACCTGCGCGTCTGCCTCCCGCCAGCGCCGCTCCCATTCGTCCGGGTCGGCGTCCAGCACCTGGGCGTACGCCCGCACCAGCGGGAGCGAGGGCAACTGGTCGCCTGCCGCCGCCTGGGACAGGGCGGTCGTCGAGTAGCCCGCACGCTCGGCCATCTCGCGGTACGGCGGCTTTCCCGCCTTCTCCCGCAGCAGGCGCAGTTCGTGCGCGAGCCGCTGAACGGGCCCTGCGTCCGGGTCCAGCGGCTTTTCGCGTCGTCCCACGGGGCCGTACCTTTCGACCTGCAAACACACCGGTGATCGGCGCCCAACCTACGTGCGGCCGTCGACGGGAGGCAATTCCGGACCGCTTTCCGGACAGGGAACGAACGTGCCCCCGGCCGGCAGGCGGGGGGCACGTTCGCAAAACCGCCGTGAGGTCAGCGCACGGTGCGGTACGCGGTGCGGATGGTCTCCGCGGAGGTGTTGCCGTCGGTGTCGGTCAGGGACGCCCGGACGAAGACGGTGCCGGGCTTCTTCGGGTGGGTGAGGGTGAGGTACCGCTTGCCGGCGTGGTCCCTGTGGGCGGCGACCGTCTTCCAGGTGCGGCCGCCGTCGTACGACACGCGCACGGTCAGTGACTTCAGATGGCCCTATGCCGCGGCCGGGCCCTGCAGCGACAGCGGCACGGCGATGCGGGCACCCGCCTTGGCGGTGCCGGTCAGGCTCAGCTTCGGGTGGAAGCGGACGACGGAGAGGGGGAAGGGGACGGCGTTGGTCGCGCCGTCGGCGCGGGAGGTGAAGGTCCACTCCGCGTCCACGCGGTCACTGTCCTTGTAGTCCTTGCCGCGGGTGGCGGTCAGGGCCAGCCGGTACCTGGCCGTGCCGGTCGGCATGCCGCCGCCGGCCGACGTCGGTCTCGTTACCGGCGCCGTCGGCGAACATCGGCCCGCACACCTGCCACTGGCGGCCGGTCCGGGTGCCGCCGAAGGCGGGGGACGGCGAGACGATCGGGCCGTGCACGCCGGTGTTGAGCGTCATCCGGTAGGTGCGGCCCGCGGACGCACCCCCGCGGTCGTCATCGACGAGTCGCACCTCCTGGACCACCAAGAGCTGGACGCGATCCGCATGCTCACCAACTGCCACATGGACTCCACGACGCCGTTCGCGGTGTTGCTGATCGGGCAGCCCACCCTGCGCAAACGGATGAAGCACGGCGTCCTGGCGGCCCTGGACCAGCGGATCTCGATCAGCTACCAGATGCCCACCATGAACAAGAACGAGACCGCCAGCTGCATCAAGCACCAACTGACGATCGCCGGACGCTCGGACCCGCTGTTCTCCGACGACGCCGTCGACCTGATCCACCTCACCAGCCGAGGCCTGCCCCGCTCGGTCGACAACATCGCCCTGCAGTCCCTCATCGCCGCCTTCGCCGACGAGAAGAGCATCGTCGACGAGGCCTCCACCCGCCTTGCCATCACCGAAACACACGCCCCGGACTGACCGCCCGCCGGTCAGGCGGCAGCAGCCCGCAAATCTCCGGCCGTCAGCAGCGACAACAGCCTGATGCCCTCGGCCGCGAGGGCATCGGCGCCGCCGTGCTCACGGTCAATCACGCACAGAGCCTCAAACACCTGGGCCCCCAGACCACGCATGTCCGCGGTCGACAGCACGATCTGTCCGCCGCTGGTGACCACATCCTCAACAACCAGCACCCGGCGGCCCTCGACCTCGGCGCCTTCGGCGAGACGGCAGGTGCCATACGGCTTGGCCTGCTTGCGCACGAACGCGCAGGGCAGACCCGTATGCCGGCCGAGCGCGGTCACCACCGGGATGCCGCCCATCTCCAGACCGGCCAGGACCTCGGTGCCAGAGGGCACCAGCGGAACCATCTGCCGGGCGATCTCATCCAGCAGGACCGGGTCGCCCTCGAACCGGTACTTGTCGAAGTACTCCGTGGCAGTGCGTCCGGACCGAAGCGTGAAACGCCCCGTCAGATGAGAGGCAGCATGGATACGGCGAGCAAGATCAGAATGTGTCACAGGCGTTCAGTCTTCCAGCCGCCCGTCCACGCCAGGACACGGGCTCCCTCCACGAAACCAAGCCATGGACCGCCGCTCTCCATCCCGACACCATGAGCACGAAGCCGACACCGTGAACACCAATGACCCCTGCGGCCTACAACTGCAGGGGTCATTCCACATCCGCACGTCATCAACGACAGTGACGCCGTCCTACTCCTCCAACGCGTCGCGCAACAGTCTGGGCGTCTACGAAGCCGTTGTCTTGCCGAGCGTGATGGGTGCGTTTCTGCTGGTCAGGTGTAGGTGGGGTGTGTCGGCGGCAGGGACGAGGTGTCGTGTTGTCCTCTTCGGTGGAGGTGCCTGGATGCCGTCAGTGGTGGGGTTGTTGGAGGAGCGCGTCGGCGTACACGTGAACGTCCCCAGCCACGTGCGGATGAACGCGGACAGCTTCTGACGCGCTGACGGGTGTTGCTCGGCCGTCTGCGTCCGGCCGATGCCAGGCGGCGGGCGGCTGTTGGCGAATCGGACCGGCCGTGCGCGCAGTCAACCGCGACCTGCCGGACGTAGAAAAGCCTTCGACCGACCACACG
>NZ_LGDG01000038.1 GCF_001279775.1 Streptomyces sp. MMG1533
CCCCGGAACTCACCCCCCTCGCCGAGGTACGCTGAGAACCCGCCACCCCCGGAAGAAACCGGGCGGCCCCCCTGTTGGCCCCGGCATGACCACCACCCCGGCCACCTGGATCGCCGCCCACCGCTCCGCCGTCATCAACCCCCACGACGACTTCACCGTCTTCGAAGTCCGCGGCTTCACCGACCAGACCGTCCGCCAGACACTGCGCCTGGCCGGAGGCGGCGACGCCCTACGCGTGAGACTCAGCAACCGCTACGGCAAGGAGCCACTCGACATAGGCGGAGCACACCTCGCCACACGCACCGCAGGCAGCCGCATCGACCCCACCAGCAACCTCCCCCTGCACTTCGGCGGCGCCGAAACCGTCACCATCCCCGTCGGCGAGGAAACCATCAGCGACCCCGTCGAACGGCCCGTCACCGCCGGCGAGGAACTCACCCTCAGCCTCTACCTCCCCGGCGACACCGGCCCCACCACATACACCGCCGTCCCCTACGACACCGGACACGCCGCCCCCGGCAACCAACTCACCGCCGAAGTCCTCGAAAACGCCGAAGAGCTGCCCACCGGCCACCTCCTCACCGGCATCGACGTCCTCGCCCCCGCCGACACCCGCATCGCCGTAGCCTTCGGCGACTCCTGGATCGAAGGCGCCGCCACCACACCCGGCACCGACAGCAGCTTCCCGGCCCAGCTCAGCCGCCGACTCGGCCGCGGCTGGATCGTCAACCAGGGCCTCTCCGGCAACCGCCTGCTCACCGACGAGATCGGCGACCACCTGCTCGCCCGCATCGACCACGACGTCCTCGCCGTACCCGGCGTCAGCCACGTCATCATCCACATCGGCCTCAACGACCTCGGCATGCCCGGCCACCGCGCCTACCCGGAACCCGCCGAAGGCCCCACCACCACCGAATTCACCGCCGGACTCACCGCCCTCGCCGACCGCCTCCACACCGCCGGACTCACCGTCATCGGCTCCACCATCGGCCCCTACCGCGGCACCCTCCACGACGGCTACGACACCGAGACCGGCCAGACCACACGCCGAGAGATCAACACCTGGCTCCTCGGCGACACCCACCCCTTCGACGCCATCATCGACATCGCCACCGCCGTCGCAGACCCCGCCCAGCCCGACAGGATCCGCGACGACTTCAACAGCGGCGACGGCCTCCACGTCAACGACGCCGGCGCAAAAGCGATCGCCGACGCCGTGGACACCACATTGCTGGATCTCTAGAACACCGGCGTGCCACCCCGCGTCAGCTTCCAGTCCACCGACGCGAAGTCCTTCGGGTCCAGCACACCCTTCGCCGTCACCCACTCCGAGATCCGCGTCCGGATCTCCGTCGACTCCGCCCACAACTCCGTCGCCGACGCCACGTGCGGGAACGCACCGCCACCATTGGCACGGTAGTTGTTCACCGCCAGCACGAACCGCTGCGCGTCATCCAGCGCGGCACCGTTGTACGAAAGGTTCTTGATCCGCGAACCCGCCGCCTGCGCGATGTCGATCTCGTACGTCAGACCCGACACGTAGTCGTAGTTGTAGTCCGGACGACCACCGGCGTTCGTCAGCTTCTCCACGTCGACCACCGCATCCGCCGCCGTCTGCACGAAGTACTCCGCCGAATACTCCAGATACGCCCTGATCTGCGCACCCGTCATCAACTTCGCGACCAACGTGTTGTCGTACACATACAGGCTCGACAGATCCCGGATCGTCACATCGCCGGCCGGGATCTCCGACGTCCGCGAGAACGGCGACGCCTGCGCGATCACCGGCACCGACGCGTACTCGGAACCCGCCAGAGCCGCCCTGACGACGTCCTCCTGCACCTTCGTGATCAGGTCGATGATCGGCGCGTCCTTGTACCGCGCCTCCACCGTCGTCAGCGTCGCCGTGGCCGTACCGACCACCTGGTTGACGTACTCCACCACGACATCGTGGTCGTCCTTCAACAGCTTCGTGATCTTCGGATCGTCGGCCACCGAGTTCGAGTTCAGCACCGACGCCGAGACCGACTCGACCGACCAGCACCCCTTCTCGAAGACCAACTCGAAGTCGAACAGCGACAAGCGCTCCGCATAGGCCAACGGCTCCGACAACACCACCGTCCTGCCCGACTTCTCATTCGTGACCAACAGCTCCGGAATCTCCACATGCGCATGCCCGACCAGAATCGCGTCGATCCCCGGCACCTGCTGCGCCACCAGCGCCGCCGAATTCTCGACGTACGGCAGCTGGTCACCGTACGAAGACGTACCCGACGAACCGGAGTGCGCCGACACCACCACCACGTCCGCACCCATCGACCGCAGCTTCGGCACCCACTTCGCCGCCTGCTCCTCAAGCCCCGGGAACGTCAACTTCCCCTGCACATACGCCTTGTCCCAGATCGCGATCCCCGGGTTCGTCAGACCCAGCACCGCCACCTTCACCGGCGGAGCACCCTTCACCCGGAACTTCTTGATGAAGTACGGCGGGAAAGCCGGCTTCAGCGTCTTCGCGTCCAGCGCGTTCGCACCCAGCAGCGGGAAGTCGCACTGCTCCTCGAACTTGCGCAGCGTCTCGATGCCGTAGTTGAACTCGTGATTGCCGAGCGCCACCGCGTCATACCCGATCGCGTTCATCGCCGCCGCCATCGGATGCACCGGACCACCCACGGCAGTGATCGGGTCGACCTTCGCGTAGTAGTACGTCAACGGGGTGCCCTGGATCGTGTCACCCGCGTCCAGCAGCAGCGTGTTCCGGCGGCCCTTCTCCCTGCGGACCTGGTCCACCAGCGTCGACACCCGGGCCAGACCCTGCGCGTTGCCCTTCGCGTCGGTGTACTCCGCGTTCTTGAAGTAGTCCCAGTTGAAGATGTGACCGTGCAGGTCCGTCGTGCCCATCACCGTCAGCGAGTACCGCTTCGCAGGCCTGGAACCCTTCTTCGCCTCCGCAGCCTGCGCCGCCGGAGCAGCCACCGAACTGGCCAGCGCGACACCCGCACCGGTCACAGCGGACTTCTTCAGGAACTTCCGACGGTTCAACGGCATGTCTGCTTCTCCTCGGGGAACGGTCAACAACGCGCGTAGATTCTGACCCGGACATGCCGCACCGCAATAGACCCCGCACGTTTCGATCTGGTGACCAGCAGGGGCGTCAAGCAAGTAAGAAGTGACAGAGTGGGGCGTATGACCACCCCACCATCCGAGGAGCCCCAACCCGCCGTCCCCTACGGCACCCCCGACGCACCCCGCATCGCCGTCCGCGGCGAAGCCCGCCTCGAAGTCGACCCCGAAATCGCCCGCATCGGCGTCACCGTCGCCTCCCGAGGCAAGGACCGCCGCGCCGCCCTCGACGACCTCACCCGCCGCAACACCGCCGCCCTCGACCTCATCAAGACCTACGGCGACGCCGTGGAACGACTGGAGACCGGCTCCTTCTCCATCACCCCACAACTCAAGGAACACGGCCGAGGCGAACGCATCCACGCCTACCACGGCCGCGTCCACATCACCGCCGAACTCACCGACTTCACGGCTCTCGGCGAACTCACCACCCGCCTCGCCGACTTGGACCTCACACGAGTCGACGGACCCTGGTGGGCCCTCCGCCCCGACTCACCCGCCCACAGAAAAGCCCGACAACAGGCAGTCCGGGAAGCCGTCCAACGCGCAAGGGAATACGCCGAAGCCCTCGGGACCACCCTGGCGGCCCTGGTGGAACTGGCCGACATCGGCGCCGAAAACGCCCCACCGCCCTACCCCGCCGCCCCCGGCAGCCGCATGCGCTCCGCCTCCTACGCCGCCGAGGACACCGCCGCCGCCCCGCTCGACCTCGAACCCCAACGCCAACGCGTCCAGGCCCAGGTCAACGCACGCTTCACCATGGCCCCACCGCAATTGTCATAAGAATGCGCCGGGGCACCCCGAAATGCTCATCGGAGCACCCCGGCGCACAATTCAACACTTGTCAATAGCGCTTCACCCAAAGGTTGTTGAGTAGTCACGCCCGACCAATTCCCTACCCACCGGTAAGCTCTAGGGTCGAAACATGCGCCGAGCAAAAATCGTCTGCACCCTGGGCCCCGCCACCGACTCGTACGACCAGATCAAGGGACTGGTCGAAGCCGGAATGGACGTCGCCCGATTCAACCTCAGCCACGGCACCTACGCCGAACACGAGGAGCGCTACCAGCGCGTACGAAAGGCCTCCGACGAGACCGGCCACAGCGTCGGCACCCTCGCCGACCTTCAAGGCCCGAAGATCCGCCTCGGCCGCTTCACCGAAGGACCCGTACTCCTTGAACGCGGCGACACCTTCACCATCACGGCGGAAGAAGACGTCGAAGGAGACCGCCAAACCTGCGGAACCACCTACACCGGCCTCGCCACCGACGTCACCCCCGGCGAACGCATCCTCGTCGACGACGGCAAAGTCTGCCTCGAAGTCACCGGCATCGACGGCCCCCGCGTCCACACCACCGTGGTCGAAGGAGGCATGATCTCCGACCACAAAGGACTCAACCTCCCCGGCGTCGCCGTCTCCGTCCCCGCCCTCTCCGACAAAGACGAGGCCGACCTCCGCTGGGCCCTGCGCACCGGCTTCGACGTCATCGCCCTGTCCTTCGTCCGCAGCGGCCGCGACATCGACGACGTCCACCGCATCATGGACGAAGAAGGCCGCCGCCTCCCGGTCATCGCCAAGGTCGAAAAGCCCCAGGCCGTCGACGCCATCGACGACATCGTCGCCGCCTTCGACGGCATCATGGTGGCCCGAGGCGACCTCGGCGTGGAAATGCCCCTCGAACAGGTCCCGATCGTCCAAAAGCGCGCGATCAAGCTGGCCAAGCGCAACGCCAAACCGGTCATCGTCGCCA
This sequence comes from Streptomyces sp. MMG1533, assembly GCF_001279775.1. GTDB lineage: Bacteria > Actinomycetota > Actinomycetes > Streptomycetales > Streptomycetaceae > Streptomyces. Next base: position 4,872 of record NZ_LGDG01000038.1, read on the forward strand.
CACAGATGCTCGACTCGATGATCGACAACTCCCGCCCGACGAGGGCCGAAGCAAGCGACGTGGCCAACGCGGTCATCGACGGCACGGACGCGGTCATGCTGTCCGGCGAGACCAGCGTCGGCAAGTACCCCATCGAGACGGTCGCGACCATGGCGAAAATCGTCGAAGCGGCCGAAGAAGACATCCTCGCCAAGGGCCTCCCGCCCCTGACCGAACACAGCAAACCCCGCACACAAGGCGGCGCGGTCGCCCGAGCAGCCGCCGAGACCGGCGACTTCCTCGCCGCCAGGTTCCTCGTCGCCTTCACCCAGTCCGGCGACACCGTCCGCCGCCTGTCCCGCTACCGCTCGCCCATCCCGCTGCTGGCCTTCACACCAGAACCGGCGACCCGCTCCCAGCTCAGCCTCACGTGGGGCGTGGAGACCTTCCTGGGCCCGCACGTGGAATCCACGGACGCGATGGTCGACCAGGTGGACGACCTGTTGCTGAAGTACGGCCGCTGCCAGAAGGGCGACATCGTCGTCATCACCGCCGGCTCCCCACCCGGCGTCTCCGGCTCGACGAACCTCGTCCGAGTGCACCACATCGGGGAGGACGACAGCCCCAAGTAGCGGGCGGAGGGCTCCTCTTGAAGAGGGGCCCTCTTCTTTTCCGCGCGGGGTCAGTGCTTGGGGCCGACGTGGGTGTCCATGAGGGCTACGGAGGCTTTGCGGGCGATGGAGATGTTGAAGGGGTCGCTGCCGCGAGCGAGGGTCGTCCATTCGACGCCCACCCTGCCGAGGGCATTGGTGAAGAGCTTCCGGATGTCGTCCGATTTGTTGGAGAAGAAGTACCGGGGGTATTCGTAGCGCTTGCGCTCACCGGCGACGAGGCGGGTCGTCCAGTTGGTGATGCGGCACCCGTCCGAGTGGATGAGGCCGCGGATGAACTCCCAGGGGTGGGCGTCGACGATGGCTTGCTGCCAAGGCTCGAGAGTGATGGCGCGCTCGTGCTTCTTGCCGGGGCCGTGCTGCGGGAACAGGCAGTGCAGGTGCTTCGAGTAGACCTTCACGTTGCGGCAGCCGGTCTTGCGGACGCGGCAGACGGAGTTGTCGGGGAAGACCGCGCGCATCGCCTGCTCGCAGTTGTCCATGAGGCCCGGCCAGGATTCGTCGCATGTGATCATGAGATTGGGCACTCGATGCCCGGAGTAGTGGCTGATGTGGCCATCGCCGAGGTAGAGGCCCAATAGGTAGCTGTATGCGGGCTCGTCGAGGTGCCGTCCGTCGCACCGGGGACACTTGGGGTCGTGCTTGCCTGGACACTCGCCGCGTTTCGCTCGGTCGAGGTGCCTCCAGTAGCCGACTGTCCCGAGCGGGACGTTGAGTTTCCGGGCGACATCCGCGTTCTTCACGCCGTTGCGCAGCAGCGTGAGCGCCTTCTGTCGAACCTCAGTGCCGTGAAAGTTCATGCGGACACCCTGTGTCACTGATCGTGACGGCACGCAGCAAAAAGCGGATGTTCACGAGAACGTGAGCATCCGCTTTTGCTGAAAAGTGCCCGGTGTGGGATTCGAACCCACATGCCCTAAGGCACGGTGGTTTGAGCACCGCGAGTCTGACCAGTTCCTCCAACCGGGCAAGCTGTTCAGCTGTCGGGAAGTGTACCGGGTCACCGCAGGTCCCTGCCTCTAGGTAGGCTTCGAAGCAGCAGCACTGCCCGGCCCGCAACAAGGAGCCCCCGTGACCGCCCCCGAGTCGCCCCAGCCCGTAGACGCGCCCGACGACGACAAGTCGCACGTGCCTCCGCTGACGACCCGTGTCGTCATCGCCGAGGACGAGGCCCTGATTCGCCTCGATCTCAAAGAGATGCTGGAGGAAGAGGGCTACAGCGTCGTAGGCGAGGCCGGTGATGGCGAGCAGGCCGTCGAGCTTGCCCGCGAGCACAAGCCGGACCTCGTGATCCTTGACGTGAAGATGCCCAAGCTCGACGGGATCTCCGCCGCGGAGAAGATCGCCGAGGAGCGCATCGCCCCGGTGCTGATGCTTACCGCCTTCTCGCAGCGTGACCTCGTCGAGCGTGCCCGGGATGCCGGTGCCATGGCGTATCTCGTGAAGCCGTTCAGCAAGAGCGATGTCGTGCCGGCGATCGAGATGGCGGTGTCGCGCTTCACGGAGTTGAGGGAGCTGGAGAACGAGGTCGCGGACCTCACTCTGCGGCTGGAGACCCGGAAGTTGGTGGACCGTGCGAAGTCCATCCTTCAGACGGAGTACGGGCTGACCGAGCCCGCCGCGTTCCGTTGGATCCAGAAGACGTCGATGGATCGTCGGATGTCGATGCAGCAGGTCGCCGAGGCGGTCATCCAGGATGCCGACGAGAAGAAGAACGGCAAGGGCTGACCTCAGCCGTACCGCATGCGAAGAGGCCCGCGTCCCCGGTTCGGGGGCGCGGGCCTCTTCGTGTGGCCTGGAGTGCGTCCTAGTCCTCGCCGAGGTATGCCTTCCGTACGGACTCGTCGTGCAGCAGGTCCTGCCCGCTGCCGGAGACGACGATGCTGCCGACCTCCATGACGTGTCCCTGGTCGGCCAGGGAGAGGGCGGCCTGGGCGTTCTGTTCGACGAGGAGGATCGTCGTGCCCTGGGACTTGAGCTCGGAGATGGTGGCCATGATCTTCTGCATCATGATGGGGGAGAGGCCCATGGAGGGTTCGTCCAGCATCAGGAGCTTCGGCTGGGACATCAGGGCTCTGCCCATCGCCAGCATCTGCTGTTCGCCACCGGAGAGGGTTCCCGCGGCCTGCCTGCGACGCTCTCCCAGGATCGGGAACAGGTCGTAGGCGCGCTGGATGTCCTTCTCGATGCCTTCCTTGTCCTTCCTCAGGAATGCGCCGAGCTGGAGGTTCTCGGCGATGGTGAGGCGGGGGAAGATGTGGCGGCCTTCGGGGGAGTGGGCGAGGCCGAGGGCGACGATCTTGTGGGCGGCGACGCCGGTCAGCGGCTTGCCGTCGAAGATGATCTTTCCGCTTGTGGGCTTCAGCAGGCCTGAGAGCGTGCGCAGGGTGGTCGTCTTGCCGGCGCCGTTGGTGCCGATGAGGGTGACGACCTGGCCGGCTTCGACGCTGAAGGAGATGCCCTTGACGGCTTCGATCTTGCCGTAGGAGACCCGGAGGTCTTCGACCTCTAGCAGTGCGGTCACTGGGCTTCTCCCTTGGTGCTGGTGGTGCTCTGCGCGTCGGCTCCTGCCTCGGCCGCGGCGACTTCCGCCGCCTCCGCTTCTCCGGGCTCGCCCTCGAACGGTTCGCCGAGGTAGGCGGCGATGACGCGCTCGTCGGCCTGGACGACCTCGGAGGTGCCTTCGACGAGCTTTTCGCCCTGGACGAGGACGGCGACGCGGTCGCACAGGTTGAAGATGAAGCGCATGTCGTGCTCGATGACGAGGACGGCGACGCCCTTGTCGCGGATGGCGAAGACCAGTTCTTCGGTGGCCCGCGTCTCCTGGGGGTTCATGCCGGCGGTGGGCTCGTCCAGGAGGAGGAGGCCCGGCTCGGACGCCAGCGCTCTCGCGATCTCGAGCTTGCGCTGTTCGCCGTAGGGGAGGTTCCTGGCGAGGTGGTCGCGTTTGTGGGCGAGGCCGATGAACTCGAGGAGTTCCATGGCCCGTTCCTCGCTGGCCTTTTCGGCCTTCTTGAAGCCGGGGCCGCGGAGGAGGGCCGACCACAGGCCTTCCTTGGTCCGCGTGTGGCGGCCGACGAGGACGTTTTCCAGGACCGTCATGTTGGCGAACAGGCGGATGTTCTGGAAGGTGCGGGCGATGCCGGCCTGGGTGACGAGGTGGGGCTTGGGCGGGAGGACCTTGCCCTTGTACGAGACCGTTCCCTCGGTGGGGATGTACAGGCCTGTCAGGCAGTTGAAGAAGGTGGTCTTTCCGGCGCCGTTCGGACCGATGAGACCCACGATCTCGCCGGTGTTGACCGTGAAGTCGACGGAGCGGACGGCGGTCAGGCCGCCGAAGCGCATGGTGACGTCGCGGGCTTCGAGTACTGGTGTTGTCATGTCGGTCACGCCCCCGCCTTGGTCACGGTGGCCGGTTCGTCGGTCAGCGTTGTCTGTTCTGGGATGTCGAGTTGGCCGGTTTCGTGGAACTCCAGCTGGTTGCGGCGGTTGGCGATGATGCCTTCGGGGCGGAAGCGCATCAGGAGGATGAGCGCGACGCCGAAGGCGAGCAGCGACTTGTCCTGGAGGAACACGAGCTTCTCGGGCAGCAGGTAGAGCAGGGCTGCGCCGAGGAGCGGTCCGGCGACTGTGCCCATGCCGCCGAGGACGACTGCGGCGAGGAGGAAGGCCGAGTTGGGCGGGGTGGAGCCGGCGAACTGGTACGGCGTCGGGACGACGCTGTAGGTGACGTGGGCGCTGACGGTGCCGGCGAGGCCGGCGAGGGAGGCGCCGAGGGCGAAGGCGATGAGTTTGACGCGGAAGCCGTTGATGCCCATGGCGGTGGCGGCGGTCTCGTCTTCGCGGATGGCGATCCAGGAGCGGCCGATGCGGGAGTCGGCGGCGCGGGTGTAGACGAGCACCACGATCGCCATGATGAGGACCATCAGCAGGTAGTAGTTGGCGAAGCGGCCGAGGGTGAAGCCGGCGATGTCGTGTGCTTCGCCCATGTTGAAGCCGAAGAAGCTGAGGTCGGGGATGGACGGGATGCCGTTGGGCCCGTTGGTGATGTCGGGTCCGGAGACGCCGTCCATGTTGTTGACGGCGATGCGGAAGATTTCTCCGAAGCCGAGGGTGACGATGGCGAGGTAGTCGCCGCGCAGTCGCAGGGTGGGGGCGCCGATGAGGACGCCGAAGAGGAGGCTGGCGGCGGCGCCGGTGAGGGCGGCGGCCCAGAAGGGGAACTGGACGCCGGAGAAGGTGGAGAACTCGGAGCCGGAGACGAGTGCGGCGGTGTAGGCGCCGACGCCGAGGAAGGCGACGTATCCGAGGTCGAGGAGGCCGGCGAGGCCGACGACGATGTTGAGGCCGAGGGCGACGGTCCCGAAGATCAGGATGTTGACGCCGATGTTGGCGTAGTGGTCGTCGGTCTGGGTGAAGGGGAACGCGATGGCCGCGAGGAAGCCCATGGCGAGCGTGAAGCTGCGGTTGTGGGCGACGAGGCGGGAGAAGCGGTCCATGAGGCCGGCGGTGTGCAGGGCCCAGGCGAAGAAGACGACGACGATGAGGTAGCCGATGAAGAGTTCGCCGTACTCGGTGTCGATGCCGTAGGTGAAGACGGCGAGGCCGAGGATGGTGGCGAGGGTGATGACGGCGCGTTCCAGCCAGGGTGTGAGGGGCTGGGCGGCGGGGATGGCATCGGGTTTGGTGATGTACGCCTTGAGGCTTTCCTTGGTGCTGTTCTCGGCGGTGCCTTCTTGGGGGAGGGCGAAGGCGCCGAGGACGGGCAGCAGGGAGGCGATGGCTGCGATCCAGCCGCCGGGTTCGAGGTTGACGACGCCGCCGAGGTTGCTGGCGATGGCGATGACGGTGAACCAGGTGGTGCCGAAGCCGCCGAGGGCCGCGAGGGTGAGGGGGGCGTTGTTGCGGGCGGGCAGGAGCCAGCCGAGGCCTCGGACGCCGTAGAGGGAGAGGGTGAAGAGGGTGGTGAGGAGGCCGGCGGTGAAGGTGAGCCATTGCAGGCCGCCGGGGTAGCCGTTGATGGTGAGGTCGCCGGGGAACTTGGAGGTCCAGGTCCAGGCGAGGAAGGCGGAGGCGGCGGTGGCTGTGCCGCCGGCGAGGAGGAGGCCGCGGGCGGCGGCTTCCGGGAGGGGGATGAGGCCGCGGGTGGCGGGGCTGGTGGTGGTGTCGGTCATCGTGATCACGCCCTGTCCGCGACGCGTTCGCCGAGTAGGCCTTGTGGCCTGACGAGGAGGACGATGATGAGGAGGGCGAAGGCCCAGACGTTGGCCCAGCCTTGGCCGCCGAGTTGCTGCATGCCGGGGATGCCGTCGATGTAGGCGGAGGCGAGGGTTTCGGCGATGCCGAGGACGATGCCGCCGAGCATGGCGCCGTAGATGTTGCCGATGCCGCCGAGGACGGCGGCGGTGAACGCCTTGAGGCCCATGAGGAAGCCCATGCGGTAGTCGACGTTGCCGTACTTGAGGCCGTAGGCGACGGCTGCTACGGCGGCGAAGAAGCCGCCGATGGCGAAGGCGATGACGATGATGCGGTTGGTGTCGATGCCCATGAGCTGTGCGGTGTCCGGGTCTTGCGCGGTGGCCTGCATGGCGCGGCCGGTGCGGCTCTTGCGGACGAAGAAGGCGAGGCCGGACATGCAGATGATGGCGGCGGCGACCAGGAAGATGTCGGCGTCCTTGATGGTGATGGAGCCGATGTCGTGGGTGGCGTCGAGGCCGGGGAAGGCGCGGGCGCGGTCGGCGTCGGGGTAGAAGTTACGGACGACCTCCTGGAGCGCGAGGGAGAGGCCGATGGCGGTGATGAGCGGTGCTAGCCGTGGTGCTCCGCGCAGTGGCCGGTAGGCGAACCGTTCCGCTCCGACGGCGATGAGGATGGCGACGATTCCGCCGCCTATCAGCATCAGGGGGACGGCGATGGCCATCGCTGTGCCGTCGGGGAGGATGTAGAAGTAGACCGTGAGTGCGCCGAAGGCGCCGGTCATGAAGATCTCGCCGTGCGCGAAGTTGATGAGCTGGACGATGCCGTACACCATCGTGTAGCCGATGGCGATGAGCCCGTACATCGAGCCTAGAAGCAGCCCGTTGGCCAGCTGCTGCGGCAGGGTGTTCACCGCATGGCCTCCATGTCGCTGGTGGTCGTGTGCACTGGATGCGTGCCGGGGGGTCTGGGTGTGGAAACGGGCCGCGCGGTCGGGGTCCCCTTCCGCGCGGCCCGTGGTGAGGTGTGGTGGGGCCTGGATCAGCCGAGGTCGGCGGTGCCGGTCTCGACAGCCTTCCACGCACCCTTTTCGACCTGGTAGACGGTGAGCTGCTTGTTCGTGGTGTCGCCGTACTGGTCGAAGGCGACCTTGCCGCTGATGCCTTCGAAGTCGGACTTCTGGACCTCGTCGACGACGCTGGAGCGCAGCTTGTTGATGTCGGAGGGGACCTTGCCGTCGTTGGCGTCCACGGCGGCCTTCACGGCCTTGATGATGGCGGTGGTGGCGTCGTAGGCGTAGGCACCGTAGGCGCCGTAGTCACCCTTGTAGCCCTTGGCCTTGTACGTCTCGATGAACGTCTTGGCGGCGGGCAGGGTGTCGGCGGGGACGCCGATGGCGGTGGCGAGGTCGCCCTCGGAGGAGGCGCCGGCGGTTTCGATGTAGGTGGAGGCGAACATGCCGTCGCCGCCGAACAGCGGGATCTTGACGCCGCCGTCCTTCATCTGCTTGGTGATCAGCGCGGACTCGTCGTACTGGCCGCCGTAGTAGAGCAGGTCGGCGCCGGAGTTCTTGATCTTGGTGACGAGGGAGCCGAAGTCCTTGTCGCCGGTGTTGACGTGGTCGGTGGAGACGACCGTGCCACCGAGCTTCTTGAACTGCTCGGCGAAGATCTTGGCCAGGCCGGCGCCGTAGGTCTGCTTGTCGTCGACGACAAAGACCTTCTTCTTCTTGAGCTTGTTGTAGGCGTAGCCGGCGGCGAAGCTGCCCTGCAGCTCGTCGGTGGTGGCGGTACGGAAGTACGTCTTGTAGGGACGCTTCTTGTCCGTCTGCCAGTTCTTGCCCTGGGTCAGCTCGGGGTTGGTGTTCGAGGGGGAGATCTGGACCATGTTGGCCGAGGCGAACACCTGCAGCATCGACTGGGCGACGCCGGAGTTGAGCGGGCCGACGGAGCCGACGGCGGTCTTGTCGCCGGTGATGGCGGTGGCGTTCGACTGACCGGTGGCGGGCTGCGCCTTGTCGTCGTAGGCCTTCAGCTTGAACGTGACGCCGGGGACGAGCTTGTTCTTGTTGGCGTCGTCGACGGCGATCTGGGCGCCGTACTGGATGCCGAGGCCGGTGGTGGAGTTCTCACCGGAGAGCGGGGCGTCCACACCGATCGTCAGGGTGGTGCCGTCTCCGTTGTCGCCACTGTCGCCGCTGTCGTCACGGGAGCCGCAAGCGGTGAGGGTCAGAGCTCCAGTCGCGAGGACGGAGGTAAGTATCACCAAGGAACGTCGCACAATCAGTCCTTTCCGCAGTCACTGCCATCCCTGTGGGGGCGGCGGGTGCCGCGCTGGTACCGAACTCCCGATGGAGCGGTGACTGGCCGTGACTCTAAGCCCGGTCTGTGGGCAGGGGCATCGCCCGCAGCTGGCTTGTGACTTTCTTGTTATGACGTGATGGAGGGATCGCTTCGCCGAAGGGAGCTCTCGGACGGTTTGGCGGGCTTTCTGCTCAGTCCGCATTCTGAGAACCCGCACTTCCGCTTGGCAGTGGGGCCGGTCGTGCGGGGGGCGGGTCGCAGGCGGTGTGGAGGAGCTCGGAAAGGTCGCGGGAGAAGGCGCCGCCGAAGATGAAACTATGGCGCTGTATTGCACGCATGTTACGCAGCGTTACGTCGAGAAAGGGAAGATCCGCATTCAGGGGCAGGTCCGAACAGTCGGAAACGGTGATCTCCACCGTGATCCGGCGGGGTCGGCCGACGTGCACGGTGAAGTCCGGTGCGGGTGTGGCGTGGGCGTGGAGGCCGGGGGAGGAGGTGCCGGTGACTCGGAGTGTCACGGGCGGGCCGTGGTCGATGGAGACCGCGAAGCGGAAACGGCCTGTGGTGGTGGGGGAGTTGGTGGTGGGGGTGCCGGGTCCCAGATAGTGCCATGCGGTGACGTTGGCGGGCCAGGGGACGGGGGCGGGTGGGTCGGAGGTGTTGGGGGTGGGGGCGAGGAGGACTCCGGCTGCGATGGCTGCGGTTGCGGTTGCGGCTGTGGCGAGGGTGGCTCTGCGGGTTCGTGGGGGGAGGGTGTTCCAGCGCTCGCTCAGGCGTGGTGCATCGACGCCGATGACGTCGTAACTCTTGTCTGGCTCGTACGAGTTGACGGGTTCGACGGGTTCGGCGGGTTCGGCGGGTGCGACGGGTTCGACGGGTTCGACGGGTCCGGTGCCGGTCATGGCGGCAGCCTTATGGAGGAAC
>NZ_LGDG01000039.1 GCF_001279775.1 Streptomyces sp. MMG1533
CGCCCCCCGCCGCCCCCGGCCCCGAGCCGCAACCCGCCCCCGGCGCCACCCCGCCCCAGGCTCCTCCGCTGATCTCCCGGGCCGCCGCCGAACTGGTCGGCACGGCGGCGCTCGTCACGGTGGTGGTCGGCTCGGGCATCCAGGCCACCGAGCTGACCCAGGACGTCGGCCTGCAGCTGCTGGCCAACTCCCTCGCCACCGTCTTCGGCCTCGGCGTCCTGATCACCCTGCTCGGCCCCGTCTCGGGCGCCCACTTCAACCCCGCGGTCACCCTGGCCGAGTGGTGGACCGCCCGCCGCGGCGGCCCCGGCGTCACCCTGCGCGAGGTCGCCGTCTACGTCCCGGCGCAGGTCGTCGGTGCGATCGCGGGCGCCGTCCTGGCCGACGCGATGTTCGGCGAGCCGCTGGTGAAGTGGTCCACCCACGACCGCTCGGCGGGTCATCTGCTGCTCGGTGAGGTCGTCGCGACGGCCGGCCTGATCCTGCTGATCTTCGGCCTGGCCCGCACCGACCGCCTGCGCTTCGCCCCCGTCGCGGTCGCCTCGTACATCGGCGCCGCGTACTGGTTCACCTCGTCCACGTCCTTCGCCAACCCGGCGGTGACGGTCGGCCGCGCCTTCAGCGACACCTTCGCGGGCATCGCACCGGGTTCGGTCCCGGCGTTCGTCGGCATGCAACTTGTCGGCGCGGTGGTGGGGCTGGCCCTGGTCGCGCTCGTCTTCATGCGCGGACGATCGGCCGAATGAGGCACCGGATGTAGGTGGTCGGGTGGTCGGGTGGTCGGGTGGCCAAGGGGTCACGTGGCCAGAAGGTCAGGTGGCCAGGGGTCAGGTGGTCGGCTGCTCGCGATCGCCGAGCCCCCGCTCAAGCTCGTCCTGATCGAAGGCGCCCCGGGCGAGGTGACCCGGCTGGACCACCTCGGCGTCGAGGTCGAGAGCACCGAGGTCGTCCGCGCCGCCACCACCCGCCTGAGCGAGGCGGGCCTGGCCACGGTCGAGGAGAACGACACCACCTGCTGCCACGCCCTCCAGGACAAGGTCTGGGTCCACGGCCCCGGTCGGGAACCCTGGGAGGTGTACGTCGTCAAGGCCGACGCCGACTCCCTCGCCAAGCAACAGGGCAGCACCTGCTGCGCCGACCCGGCCACGGCCGACACCGGCTCGGAGGAACCGGCCGCCGAGAGCAGCTGCTGCAACGCCGGATATCGGTGATTCGCAACGGCTCTCCGGCCCTTCCCCCGTCCTCGGGGTAGGCGTGCGCGCCGTCGCTGCCCATCCGGCAGGTCCTCGGCGCGGCCGGGAGCGCAGCAGTCGGGCCGGTCGGTGGTCACGATTGAGCTTGCCGAGGCGCTCCAGGCTGCTGAACAGCCCGCCGACCCCACCCTCGATGTCGTCGAACACCGACCGTCCTCAGGCCGCGAGAACCTTGGCCTTGGCCTGCTCGTACTCGGCGGCCGTGAGGTCGCCGTGGTTCTTGAGCTCGGCGAGCCGCGCCAGTTCATCGGCGTGACCGGTGGGCCCTGCGGTCTCGCGGATGTAGGAGCGGACCTGCTGCTCCTGCTGCTGGGCCTGCCGCAGCGCACGCTCGCCCATCCCCCGGCCCCGCGCGATCAGATACACGAAGACGCCGAGGAAGGGCAGCACGACGACGAAGACGGTCCAGCCGGACTTCCCCCAGCCGCTCATGCCGTCGTCACGGAAGATGTCGCCGATGACGCGGAAGAGCATCATGAACCAGAGGACCCAGAGGAAGACCCACATCGTGGTCCAGAACACGTTCAGCAGTGGATAGTCCGCAGCGAGGTCGAGTGTTGTGCCGTTCATGGTCGGTCTCCTGTCGGTCGGGACGTGAGCCTGGGGCGCCGTAGTCACCGTCGTGCTTTCCGATCCCGCGTCCAGCATGTGGCGGCTCTTCGCCCCGCCGCCTCACCCCGCACGGGTGAAGACCTGGTCATCCGGACGCGCGGGGGCTCCTCGGCCGGCTCCTGGTCGACGGTCCGCTCGTTCCCGGTCCTCCCGCTCCAGGTCGACGAACGGTTCTCCGCCGACGTCCACGGCCACCCGGTGCAGGGTTCCGCCGTTCCGCCGTTGAACGCCCACGGGCGAGCCCCGGGATGGTCGTCGGTGACGGCCTCCCCGCCGTCGCGGCCGACGTTCGAGGCGGGGCGGGGCGCCGCCTCACTTCTCGGGACTTCCCGGGCTGGTGCGGGGGACCGAGCCCGTGGCGCGCGCGGCTCTCGGTGCGGGTGTGCCCTCGCGCAGGTCGCGGGTGGTGGCCGCGGTCCTCTCGTGCCAGCGGCCGTACCGCTCGGCGAGCGCCACGGCGGAGACACCGTGCAGGAGGACGCTGAGGCCGACGGTGATCGCGACCACGCTGCCCAGCAGTTCCGTCCCGTGGACCTGTTCCTCCACCACGAGCAGGGCCAGCACCACGGACGCGAGACCGCGTGGCCCGAACCACCCGACATACGCCACCGTAGGGGGCCGCAGCCCGCTCCCGGCGAGCGCGAGAGCCACCGGCAGCATCCTGACGACGGTGAGACTGAGCACCGCGTAAAGGACGATCCGCCAGTTCAGGTGCTCCAGTGTGGGACCCAGCAGCACCGCCCCGAAGACCAGCAGGCTGATGGACGCGAGGAGTCCGCCGAGAGTCTCGGCGAACTCGGCTGTGCTGTCCGGATCTTCCTGTTCACGGCCGGTCCGGTAACGGCGCAGGGCGAACCCGAAGGCGAATCCGGCGACCCAGGCGGCGATGAAGCCGCTGCCGTCCGTCACGACGGCGAGTTCGTACGACGCTGCCGCGACGGCGAGCAGGTAGACATGCCGCCACTCGCGCGTGACCCATCCCCTGGCCCGGGACCACTGCAGCAGCCGGCCTCCGAGCCCGCCGACGAGAAGACCCAGCGCGGTGCTCAGCACGAGTGCGCGCCAGAAGACACCCGACACGCCCTCGTCCGCATAGTGCGTGCCGGGGATGGCTGCCAGGAACAGCACGAAGAAGGGCAGCACCATGCCGTCGTTCAGGCCGCTTTCGACATTCAGTCCGTGACGTACGAGCGCCGGGACGCGGGGACTGGACATGGCGGTTTTGCCGAGGGCGGCGTCGGTGGGGGCGAGGACGGCGCCGACGAGTGCGAGTTCCCACACCGTCAGTCCCGGCAGCAACGGCCAGGCGAGCAGCCAGCCCGCCCCGATACTCAGCGGCAGTCCGATGCCCAGCAGGCGGCTCGGCAGGTAGCCGCCGGTCACCAGGTCCCGTCTGCGGACCGCCATGGCATCGGTGAACAGTACGAGCGTCAGGGTGGCCTCGAGAAGCGCGATGATCGGTGCGGCGTCGTGCTCCAGGTCGACGATGCCCAGCACGGCCGGCCCGAGGAGGATCCCGGAGCCGACGAACACGATCGGCGACGACAGCGGCGTAGAGGACAGCCGACGCGAGCCCAGCACGTACGCCGCCGTGACGCCCGCCACCGCCACACCGGTCCAGGCGCCACCGCTCATGTTCCGGCCCTCCGGATCCACGGCCGTCGGTTGCGATGCGACCCGAGCACTTCCACGCTAGGTCAGCACCATCACCACGGCGACCGGGGGAGCGGTGGCCGGTGCGGGCCTTACGGGACTCGGACGACGGCGGGCACGTTCATGCTCATGTTCCTCGCCGCGCTGCAGGACATCCCCCTCGACTTCGTCCGCGGCGGCACGGCAGGCGCGACCAAGGGATAGCCGGGCGGGGTACCCGAAATCCGTTGTGATGAATGCCCGGGCGGCGTGGACCACGCGCCCCCTCCGACAGGACCGAGCCACATGAACAACCCACCCCCCGCGAACGACGTCACGAACGACGTCACGAACGACGTGACGCACGCCCCCGCGAACGACTCCTGGTGGCGCACCGCGGCCATCTACCAGGTGTACCTACGCAGCTTCGCCGACGGCGACGGTGACGGTGACGGAACCGGCGACATCGCCGGCCTCCGCTCCCGCCTGCAGTACCTGGCCCATCTCGGTGTCGACGCGATCTGGATCAACCCCTGGTATCCGTCCCCGCTGGCCGACGGCGGCTACGACGTCTCCGACTTCCGCGACATCCACCCCACCTACGGCACCCTCGACGAGGCCCGGAAGCTGATCGCCGAGGCCCACGAGCTGGGCCTGCGAGTGATCCTGGACATCGTCCCGAACCATGTCTCCGACCAACACGTCTGGTTCCAGGAGGCGTTGGCGGCGGCGCCCGCCTCACCGGCACGGGAGCGGTTCATCTTCCGCGAGGGGAGAGGGGAGGACGGCAGCGAGCCCCCCAACGACTGGCACGCGGCCTTCGGCGGCCCCACCTGGACCCGCACGCCGGACGGCCAGTGGTACCTGCACCTCTTCGCCCCCGAACAGCCCGACCTCAACTGGGACAACGCCGAGGTCCGGGCCGAGTTCGAGTCGATCCTGCGCTTCTGGTTCGACCTGGGCGTCGACGGCTTCCGCATCGACGTCGCCCACGGCATGGTCAAGGACCCGGCCCTCCCGGACCTCGGCCTGACGGAGTTCTCCGTCGTCGCCGGCGAGGGCCAGGAGAACCACCCGCACTGGGACCGCGACGGCCTCCACGACATCTTCCGCAGCTGGCGGGCCATCGCCGACAGCTACCCCGACCCCCGCGTCTTCGTCGCCGAGGCTCACGTCCGCCCCGGCCGCATGCCCGACTACCTCCGCCCCGACGAACTCCACACCGCCTTCAACTTCGACTTCCTCAAGTGCGCCTTGGAGGCCGACAAGCTGCGTGAGGTGATCGACCGCACGATCACCGATCTGGCGAAGGTCGGCGCCCCGGCCACCTGGGTCCTCTCCAACCACGACGAAGCCCGCCCCGTCACCCGCTACGGCCGCGCCCACACCGGCATCACGACCCCGATGCGCGACCAGGGCCACCCCACCGACCTCGCCCTCGGCACCCGCCGAGCCCGAGCGGCGGCCCTGCTCATGCTGGCCCTGCCCGGAGGCGCGTACATCTACCAGGGCGAGGAACTCGGCCTGTACGAGGTCGAAGACCTCCCCGAGTCGGCGCTTCAGGACCCCACCTGGGAACGCTCCGGCCACACGATCCGAGGCCGCGACGGTTGCCGCGTCCCCCTTCCCTGGACCGGTGACACCCCGCCCTTCGGCTTCAGCATTTCCGTGTCCGCCAAGCCCTGGCTCCCCCAGCCCGACGACTGGAAGTTCTACACCGCCGAGGCCAACCAGGCCGACCGCACCTCCATGCTCCAGCTCTACCGCTCCGCGCTGCGCCTGCGCCGCACCGACCCCAACCTGCGGGGCGAGGAGTTCCGCTGGCTGGACAGCCCGGCCGGCACGCTCCTCTTCGAACGCGGTAACGGCTTGCTGTGCGCGGTCAACCTCTCCGGCCAACCGATCCCACTCCCGGGCGCCGGCAGCCCCCTCCTCGCCTCAGGACTGTTGAGCAGGGACGGACTGCTGCCGCCGGACACCACGGTCCTGCTGCCGCCGGACACCACGGCCCTGCTGCAGCTGGACTGACTGACACACGGCGACGGGATCACCTCGGCCGACCTCCCCCGCGCGCCCAGTCGCGCCAGAATCCGCCAGGGCCTGTCCGGTGTTCATTCCCCGCCGACCGGACAGGCCCTGGTCCGATGGCGGGAGGCCGAATGCACCTCCGGGCGCCCGGGGAGCAACCGGCGCCCACGAAAAAGGGCGAGGCCCGAAGACCCCGCCCGCTACCACCAGAATCACAGCTCAGGGCCACACCAGGCAGTACGGCTGATGCCCAGCCTCATGCAACCGGTGCGAGAAGTCCTGCCACTCGTGCAGCAAGTGGGGGCGGCGGGGCGCTGACCTGGGGTTTCTTGGTGAAATGTGCGTTGACCTGCGGAAACTCTCCTCGGCAGTTCTCACGGGTCAACGCCGTTTCCCAGGCTCATGTGCCCTGGATGTGCCCGCGCAGACTGCTGCTCTTGCAGAGAGCCTGCGGCCAGGGCTCGTGTCTCAAGTCAGTATGTTGCCGGCCAGGGTCCTGTTCGGCGCAAGTTCCTCGCCTTCGCAGAAGTCCTTGCCAGAAAGTGCCGCCGGTTGGAGAGCACCTCTCCCGTCGTACTGATCTACGGGCTTGCTCCCGCGGCCTGTTGCTGGTCAGTAGTTGATGAGTTTGACGTGAGACGAAGGCAAAACAAGCCACCGTCCGTGATGAACCCCACTACGCCTTCGCTAATGACTGTGATCCTTTGGATCGCCACGCCGAGATGTACTTGGCACAGCAGATGTTCTGAGCCTACCTCCACCAACAAGACGGTGCCATCGGTCGTGCATACGATCGCGGCACCGCGCTTTTCGACTGTTGTGAGTGTGAGGTGGGTGACCTGTTGAGTCTGCGGCAGCTTCCAACTCCACTCAAGTGAATCATCCAGGATGGAGTGGACGTTGATCCAGCCGGCCTGGTCCACCCATCCGGCGACTGGTGATCCGTTCCACAGCGCCAGGTCGTGGGTGTACGACCAGTCGTAAGGATTTGCTGCGAGAGGAACGCCGGGGTGATCGGTGGAGCTGAATTGGAATCTTGTGAGCTGATCGAAGTCTGGCAGTCTGAAGATTCTGATGGCCCGCTCTTTGATATCCACCACCGAGAGCAGTGTGTTCCCTTCCAAGGCCAGTGTCCTGAGGGTCAGGCACCGGGAAACATCTACCTGCCCCTCAGAGACCCCGCGGAGGTTCCAAGCAGTGAGCTTGTCGGAGGATAGGCCGATGAGCAGAGGGAGTCCGTCGAATGACGTGATTTGCATCTCTATTACCGGTCTGAGGAAGCCGCCACCCAAGCGGACGCTGCGGGACGAATTCCCTTCGAAGACCCGAACCCAGTGCAGAGCCCGCCATTGCCGTAGCCATCGGTATGCGACGACCGGCGTTCCCGGCGCACCACAGTAGGACATGTCCTGCAGACGTATCTCTTCCAGGAGTCCGCACTCGAAGACTGAGATCACCTGCCCAGAGGCTGGATCGACCAGGCAGGGTGGCTTGGTCGAGTCGCACCGCACCAGGGCGGGTTTACCGGAGATTTCTCCCGTGACCAGGTGGGCATGCCTGGCGTCGACAGCATCGGATCGGCGTTCCCTCGGCCCTTCCTCCATTTCCAGAGGCAGGGCCCTGATGTGGACCGAACTACCCTCCGTGCGCCACGTCAGAAGATCTGCGTGCATCGAGTCGGAGGGAATCACCGTAACCTGAGCCGATGTGGACAACTCCGTGCCGAGCCAGTTGGTCTCTTTGCCAGCGGTATTCGTCACGCTGACAAATGAGGATTTGGCCCACACGCGGTATGAATCATCATCCGTCATCACTAGCGCTGAGGGCCCCATACCGCGACGGTAAAACCATTCCGTCAAGTTCCCTCGTCGGATGACTACTTGTGCGCGCCCGGTGATCCGAGGCCGGCCCTCCGACGACACGAGGATGCGACCTCGGCGTACGGCCATCGCCGCCACGTTCCTACCCCTCAAGCGGTAATGCCGCTCGTCGCGGACCCTCCATCCCTGCCCCGGATCCACGGTCCAGGTTGCAAGCTCCGCACGGCCCGACAACCGGGGCGTCGTCCTTCCCACCCCTACAGCCGCGGCCACGACCAGCCGGCCGTCATGTACCCCCATCGCCAGGTGCTGCGGATGGCGTAGGCCGGAGACCAGGGCCGTAGCGGAGTCACGCGGACGGCGTGCCATATTGGAGGTTCGCATCCGAGAGGTGAGCCGGGCCAGGACGGAACCTGTGCTTGCGTCGATCAGTTGTACGGTTCCGTCGGTTGCCATGAGTCCGATCACGCAAGTGCCCTCGACTTCGGCTAGCGCGCACTGTGCTGCTTTGGTCTTTACGGGCAAACCCAGTCGGTGACGTGTCCGGACATCGAACACCTCGACACTGCTCTCCCACTCGTTGCTGTGGCCGGAGTGGACGAGTAGCCACGATGCGCGTGTCTCTGCGCAGGACGCGAGTGCCAGGACACGGGATGAGGCCGGAGGAGGTAACTGCCCGAGGTGCACTCCTGTGTCGAAATCCCACAGCTCGAGCCGACCCGAAGCTTGGGCTGTGGCCAGCACCTTCGTACCGGAAACGTCCAGGACCTCGGCGCCCCTCAAGGGGGTAGTGAATGAGCCGATGGCCCGGAAGGGGAAGGGACGTCTCGGTACCTCGGCCCACAGCGTGTCCCAGGGGAGATCGGAGAAGCGTAGTCGTACTGCCTCGGCAAGGGCATTTGCGCCGGACTGTACTGCGGCAAGACGTAGTTGGGCTGCTGGCGATGTGGCCGCGTCGTCTGCCAGCACGGGCGAACAGCGCTCGTACGCGGCGCGGGCGGCCTGCGCCTCGGCACTTCGTACATGCCGCAGTGCCCTGTGTAGAGCCGAAGGCTCGGCTACTAGCAAATAGGCCGGATCGAGGACAAGGTCGTCGAGCAGCGCGTGACCTGCAGCATGGCTGGCAAGATGCGCACGCACGTACGGATCTGCGTGGGACCACGCGTATGACTGGGTCCCAGGGACGCTCGATATTGTCGCCAATAGTGCGGCAGCGATACGTTCGCCTGCGTCAGGCCCGATTGCGGCCCGAAGTTCTTCTGCGTATGACTCGTGATAAAGGCGGTAGACGGAGCGTGCCTGGCCATCCGGGCCGACGTCTTGGTCTTCGACGATGTGTGCACTTGCCGAGTCCAGGATCCAGCGGATGTCTTGGCCCGTGACCTCGTCCCCAGTGAAGGCGGAAGCGGTTGCGCGCCAGATATCGCCTGCGGGGAGCCCGGAGCCCTCGGCGTGGGCCAGGGCTGTCAGAAGGGCACGGCCCCGGACCTCGCGGGCTTGCAACTGTTCGTGTAGCGCCCAGCGGAATGCGGGGCCCGCTGAACCGTTCGGGAGCGTGCTAAGCCTAGGGAGTTCCTCCTCCCAGCCGGGAACGCTTGCGTCGACCGGCCGTGCGCGGTGGGCGAGTGGTCGGGCGATAAGGCGGGCGACCAGGTAGTTTCGGTTGGCGCGTGATGAGATGGCGCAGGCCACCGGTTTCGCCGTGGCCGCAGTATAGACGCCGACGCTGCCTGGGCCGTCGGGAGCAAGGAGTAGCCGATGTGCGTATTCTTCGATGTCCCGCTCTCCGGTCCAGCGTGGCTCATCAAGGTCCAGGCAGGTAAACGCACGGCCAAGGGCATCTCGCATATGTGGCCGGGCGCCCACGAGAAGGCGGACACAGGGAAGTTGGGAGAGCGGGCCAAGCAGGGCTGCAGCAATGCGGTGGGGCTCCGTATCGCCAGTTGCCGTCCCAGCCTCATCAAGGGCATCGATGACAATGACCAGGGGTTCGGTTCGGCTGGAGAGCGCGGCAATGAGTCGTTCCGGATCGGTCTCGGCTAGGCCAGCCGCGTCGGCAATGCCTGCGGTGATGTCTTCGAGGAGCTTGTGCCGCGCGTGTAGTGCTGCGTGCACGCGCTGCCGGGGCGGCGTTGTACTGTCATCGATGTCTGGCAGCGTCGCCCGCAGCAAGGGATCAGCGAGAAGTATTAGGCGTCCGAGGAGCGAGGATTTGCCGACCCCGCCTCGTCCGGTAACCAGCGAGCAGCGGCCAAGCTGTCGCGACCGGTTATCCAGCCAGCCGGTCAGTTCAGTCAGTGCTGCAAGACGCCCGGTGAAGTAGGAGCCCGTGATCCCTGCGTAGGCATCCGTGCCGCGGCCGCGGGGTTCAAAGTGCGTGATTAGTTCTTCGCGGCGTCGGCGTCCTTCTGAGCTGACCCAAGTACGTTGTTCGGCGAGGTCCATACCCTCGTCCGGAACATCCGGGGTGTAGCGAGGGTTAGGGATAAAGGAGAAGCCTTCACCAGTCGGCAACGTTCCCAAAGCGGCATGCTGATACGGGCTGTGCTCGGCGAGGACTTCGTTGACCCGGTCTACGACTTGCTCCAGATAGAGCTTGGGCTGGCGGTGCCCACCTAGGTCTGGATCACTGATCGCCGTCCGTAGGGCGTACGTAAAGGCGCCATCTTCGGCTAGTTCATGTGAGCGGGTGGCCGCGATTACGGAGAATGCAGTGAGCCGGTGCTCGTCGGCAGCGCTGGTCGTGCTTAACCGGACGCCGAGATCCCTGGCCAGTGCGCGTGCGGCGTCAACGCTGCCCTGCCCGGCGTAACAAGTGTCGATTATCAGTAAGAGACGCTGAATCCCACTCTCGCTGATGATCCGAACTACATCCTCGCTGGCCAGGGCGGTACCGGCAAGGCGGTCACTTCGACTGTCCCGGCACAGCAGGTAGTGGCGTTGGTGATCACGGTCCCCGTGGCCGCTGTAGTAAAGAACCAGAGCATCGTCTGTCCGGTCCTCAGCCCCGGCCCAGCCGGAGAGTCCTGAGCGGAAGCCCTCACATGTCTTGTCCAACAGCTGGTGCCCGGTTTCGTAGCCGAGCAATGCGAAAACATTGCTGACGACATCCATATCCGTGCGCACTCGTGGGAGCTCTGGATGATGGTCGTAACGTGCTGTGCCGCCGACTAGTAGTGTACGCCGCACCGCGCCTGGTCCAACTTGGATCATGGGGCCATCCGCAGACCCTCGGAGATTACTTCACCTGTCTCTGCAGCGGTGAGATGAGGCTCGATGGCGTGGGCCTGCCAACCGTTGTCGATGAGGACATCTCGAACGACGTTCTCGCCGTCGTTGAAGAGCGGGGCTAGACGTTTGTTGAGGGCGACGACGTCGTGTCGATCGCACAGATTGGTCCAGGCTCTTACGTTGCCTGGCCAACTTCCCCTGCCCAACTGTGGCTCAGGCAGCAAGCGTTCGAAGACGAGGTTCGGAATACCCAAGGGCGAGCCGAGGGTGACGAAAGTGTGGATCGGCCACTCTGGATGGGCGCACAGTGCTTCGTAGGCGACGATTGAACCGAGGGAGTGGCCGACGATCACACGGGTGTCTGCTGTGACTGCGGCGGCTATCTCCGCTTGCACGCGCTCACGGACATTGGGCGTCGTGAGATAAAGACGGAGCTGCTTGAGTATGCCGATGAGGAAGCGATCAGCAGCGCGTGCAAGGAAGCGGGAGCGGCTGAGCGCGTACAGAGCACGCTGCACAGTCTGCGGTGTCGTCGCCTTACTGGTTCCTGTTGCAGCCAGAGGTGGTACCCGGTCCGGCTCGATGCGATGTGCCTCCGCCCACCAGCGGAGGAGGAGATCAATTTCGAACGGCTCGGTCACATCACGATGTGTGTAGGCCAAGTCTCCCTTGGTTGGTGCTGTACCCGGCGATCGGAACAGGTGACCATAGAAGGCGACGCGGACGTTGTCCGGCTTCACCTCGGTGACCCCGGCGCGGTGCAGTCCGTCCAGGAGTGCAGCAGAGACCGAGCCGTGCAGGGAGTTAGAGCCTGTGTACTGCTTCCCTATGCCATGCACAACAACGATCGCGGACATCGATTCCCCCAGGTTCCGATTCCGCGATCGTACCCGCCAGCGGGACAGCAGATGACGGAGCTCCCCTGCGGGGTTCCTTCACGGGCGGTAGACGGCGTGGTCGTTGATGAGCTGCTCGTCGCGGGAGGCGGTGGGATCAACCTCAGCGGGGTCCTCGCTGTCGAACAATGCCATGAGGCTGTCGTGCTCGGTGATTCGGTAAACCTGGGTGCACCGCACAGTGCGCGGGCGGCCACATCCCTCTCAACGGCTTCGCCGCAGGTTGCTTCAGGCCAAGACAAGAGCGCGGAAGGCGTTGCGGACGTTGGTCAAGGGCTGGCGTTCGCGGGTGTAGTAGAGCTTGTTGGTCAGCAGTACTGCCCACCGTCCTTGCTCGGGTGAGATCCACAAGCCGGTGCCGGTGAAGCCGTAGTGGACCCAGATGTCCTCAGCGGGGTGCGTGCCAGGGGCGGGGTGCCAGAACAGGCCGCGCACTGGTTCCAGGGTGCCGGTCTGGACGGTCAGTGACTGCCTGGTCCAGTCGGAACCAAATCCGGCTCGCCCCAGGCTGGTTGAGGTGTCCAGCATGTAGCGCAGGAAGACGGCGAGGTCGTCGAGGACGGTGAAGGCGCCGGCGATCCCGCACACTCCGCCCAGGAGGCGGGCGGAGAAGTCGTGGGCGACGCCCTTGAGGTGGGTGTCGGTGTCCTGGTCGAGTTCGGTCGGTGCGCACCGCGTGGTGATCTCGGCGGGCAGGGGTCCGAAGCGGGTGGAGTGCATGCCCAGCGGCTGCCAGGTCCGTTCCGTGGCGAGCTCGTCGAGGCGTCGCCCGGAGAGGTATTCGGCGAGGTATCCGAGGATGAGGGCGGCTCGGTCGGTGTACTCGACGGCCTCGCCGGGCGGGCGGTGCAGGGCCTCGTGGAGGACTCCGTCGCGGATGTCCTGGGGGTCGGTGCCGTAGAGGTTCTTGAGCTGCGCGCGGAGCGGTGCGCCGGCCGTGTGGGTCAGCAAATGGCGGGCGGTCACGGCGCCGAGTGGGTGGCCGTCGACTTCGGACCAGAAGTCACCGAGCGGGGTGTCGAGGTCGAGCTTGCCTTCCTCCCACAGGGCTCCGATGGAGGACCACACGGCGAGGATCTTGGTGAGGCTGGCGGTGTCGAAGACGGTGTCAAGCTGCATCGGCACGTTCGGCTCGTTGGGGTCTAGGACCCCGGTGGCGCCGTGGGCGCGGGTGCCGGTGGCGTCACCGACTGCCCATACGGCGCCGGGGTAGACCTTGTCGCGGACGCCTTCGTTCAGGAGGGCTTCGATGCGGTCGGTGCTGTACGTCATGGTCTCCCTGTTCGCCGTGGGCAACCCGCCGGATCAGCGTAGTGACGCGGGCGGCACCATCTGGGCAATGGCGTGTCGGACGTCGGCTGCGGGGCCAGATCGGTGTGCGTCTCAGGTGAGCTGGCAGCCAAGGTCGGCCAGGGCCTGGGCGGTAGTGGTGAGGGGGTAGCGGGCGGCGTTCGCGTAGCCCGCCTGTCGCAGGGCGGGCAGCAGGCCGGGGGCGGTCCGTAGGCGGTCGAGGTCGCGGGCGAGTGCGGCGGAATGGGTGAAGTCGGTGGCCACTCCGGACGCGGCGACGACTTCGTTGAGGCCGGGCACGGGTTGGTACAGGACAGGCAGACCGCATGCTTGGGCCTCCAGCGCGACCAGGCCCATGGCTTCCAGGGTGGTGGACGGCATGACCAGGACGTCGTGCTCGGCGAAGGCTTTCCACAGCTGTGGACGGCGGAGCCAGCCGAGGTACCGGGCTCGCACTCCGGTCCGCTGGAGGAGCGGGGCCAAGGCGTGGAACTGGGCTCTGGGGGCGGCGATGCTCAGCTCGATTCCCGGAATGGGCGCCAGGCCCGTGATCAGGTGCTCTGCGCCCTTCTCGGCGGTCAGCCTGCCTGCGTAGAGCAGTCGTAGGTGGCTGGTGGAGGTGCGGGCGGGCCGCGTCGGCGGATCGGTGAGCAGATGGTCGGGGATGCCCCATGGAATGCGGACGATCTTGCGGCGGTCGATCTGCGGGGCGAGCTTGAGAAGGCGGTCGGCCATCGCGCCGGTGGGGACGACGATCGCGTCGGCGGCCCTCGCCGTCTCGCGGAGGACTTGGAGCTGGTCGCGGTGGGCCTCGGCGAAGATCAGGTCGGTGCCGTGGACCAAGGCGATCCTTGGGTGGGCCGGCAGAGCCCGGAGCAGGGCGGGCGTGGCGCCGAAGGTGAGGTGCTGCAGGTGCAGTACCCCGATCTGGGCTGGATCGATCGCGGTCACCAGCGCCCGGCGCAGGGCTGCGACGTAGCGGCTGAAGGCGGCGCCCTCCAGGCACTTGCCGACGACCGTCAGTAGGTCGATCTCGGCGGGGGGGGGGGGGTTGGGGGGGGGGGGGGGCCGCATTAAGGCGCGGGGGGGGGGGGGGGGGGGGGGGGGGGGGGGCAGGGCGGGGAGGAAGGGGAGGGGGGGGCGGGGGGG
>NZ_LGDG01000040.1 GCF_001279775.1 Streptomyces sp. MMG1533
CATCCGGATCGGGGGGGCACGGGGGAAACGGGGGGCACGGGGGAAAACGGGGGGGCACGGGGGGAAGCGGGGGCGTGGAGTCCCATCTGGGTCGGGCTCCACGCCCCCGCTTCATGTTCGGCGCCCGGCCGTACCACAGTGCCCCGGTGTACGCCCAGACCGCCTCGGCGCACGCCGTGGTTGAACAGTTGAGCTGTGGAGCCCTCTGAGGGATGGAAACCCCACGAAGTTGGGTAAAAACCCTGTGGCGGCGCCACAGTTCATGATTCCCTCTAAATCACCAACTCGGCCTCTCGGACGCCCCGCGGAACCCTCCTGACACTTCCGACTGGGGACACCGGGCCGAATCCCCCGGTGCCGACCCGGGTGCGCCTGACCCACACCTCCCTTTCTTTGCGTTGCTAGCGGAGCCGACCCATGCTCACGACCCTGAAGACCTCATACACCGACACGCGCGCGGCCGATCTCGCCTGGGCCCTGGGGCGCGAGCCGCTCCCGGCCCTGGCCACGCTCGACCTGGAACTGGCGGGCGCAAAGCTTCAGTTGAGGCTTCTCGGCGCATCCCACCAGGTCCTCCTGGAGGAGGACCGGGGCAGCTGTTCGGAGACGGTCGCGTGCATCCCGGGCAGCAGCACACCGCTCCCGCTGGGCGTGGCCAAGCGGGTGGGCGACTGGGAGTACGAGTTCGCGGCCCGGGTCGAGGCCCTCTCGCCCGGCTCCTTCGAGGGCCGCGCCCAGGAGTTGCTGGCCCTGGTCTCCGACCACCCGAACGGCCTGGCGGGCGTCTTCCCCGGCAGCCCGCACGCCTTCACGGCACTGCTGGCCCAGCGTCACGAGGGGCAGGTGCACTGGCGGACCTGGCACGCGTACCCGCAGGACGGGCAGTTGGTGGCGACCAGGACACGGGTGGGGGTGCGACTTCCTGCGGCCCAACTCGGCCCGCGCCAGGCGCGTCTGAGTCCGTCCGGCGTCTGAGGATCGAAATACGACCCAAACACCGGGTGCTCAACTGACCGCGAGTTCCACACGTGTGGGTGACGAAGCGTGCCGCGGCAGTGACGTAACGTCGCAGCGTGATCGAACCGCACGCGCCCGCCCCGCCCGGCACCCCGCCGCCCGGGGCGGACCCCGCGCGGCTGCCCGTCCGCCCCGGCACGGGCCGGTTCTTCGTCCTCGCCTGCGTCTTCGTCTGCGCGGCCTGCGGGCTCGTGTACGAACTCGAACTCGTCGCCCTCGCCACGTATCTGATCGGCGACTCGGTCACCCAGGCGTCCGTCGTCCTGTCCGTCATGGTCTTCGCGATGGGCATCGGCTCGCTCGCCGCCAAACGGCTGCGGTGGCGGGCGGCGGCCGCCTTCGGCGCGGTGGAGGCGGCGCTCGCCCTGGTCGGCGGGTGCAGCGCGATGGCCCTGTACGCCGTCTTCGCCTGGACCGGCGACTGGGGCGGCCTGTGGGCGAGCGGTCCCCGCTGCCTCCTGGTCGCCTTCTCCCTGGCCATCGGCCTGTTGATCGGCGCCGAGGTCCCGCTGCTGATGGAGCTGATCCAGCGCATCCGGCGCCAGGACGCGGGCGGCGCGGTGGCCGACCTGTTCGCGGCGGACTACGTGGGCGCACTGGTCGGCGGGCTGGCCTTCCCCTTCCTTCTGCTCCCCCTCCTCGGCCAGTTGACCGGCGCGCTCCTCACCGGCACGGTCAACCTGATCGCCGGCGGGGCGCTCGTCCTCGGCCTGTTCCGCCGCGACCTGACCCGCCGCGCCCGCTGGTTCCTGCTGCTCGGCAACGTGGCCGTGTTCGTCGTCCTCGCCACGGCCGCCGTACTCGTCGACGACTTCGAACAGGCCGCGCGGCAGGCGGTGTACGGCCAGGACGTACGGGTCGCACTGCAGAGCGACGTCCAGGAGATCGTCCTCACCGGCGGCACCGACGGCCGCCCCCTCGACCTCTTCCTCGACGGCCGTCTGCGCGTCAGCGGCCGCGACGAGCACCGCTACCACGAGGCCCTGGTCCACCCCGCGATGAACGGCCCGCACGCGCGCGTGCTCATCCTCGGCGGCGGCGACGGACTGGCCGCCCGCGAGGTGCTGCGGTACGACGGCGTACGCCGGGTCGACGTCGTCGAACTCGACGAGGCGGTCGTCCGGCTGGCCCGCCGCGACCCGGCGCTCGCCGAGCTCAACGGCCACGTCTACGGCGACCCGCGCGTCCACGTGACGACCGCGGACGCCTTCCACTGGCTGCGCGGGGCGCCGCCCGCGACGTACGACGTGGTGATCGCGGACCTGCCCGACCCGGGCATCACCGCGAGCACGAAGCTGTACTCGCAGGAGTTCTACGGTCTCGCGCGGCAGACGCTCGCCGACGGCGGCCGGCTGGCCGTGCACGCCGGCCCGGTCGCCTCCCGCCCACGCGCCTTCTGGACCGTGGAGACGACCATGCGCGCGGCCGGCCTCCGTACCGCCCCCTACTGCGTCGGCGGCCGCGACTCCGGCTTCGCCGCGGGCCCCGACCGCTCGGCCGGCGCGTCGAGAGCCCCGCACGACTGGGGGTTCGTGCTCGCGGCGCCGGGGCAGCGGCCGGAGCTGCGGCCGGACCCTTCCGGGCCGCGTCCGCGGACGATGACGCAGGCGACTCTCGCGGCGGCAGCGCGGGCCGCCGCGGGGGGCAGGATCAGGGGGTTGCCGGCTTCGACGCTGGTGCATCCGCGGTACTGAGGGGGCCGGCGCCGACGCGCGGTCACTTTCGACCAACGAGGGTGCACGACGACGCTCACTGGGTAGTCTCGGCTGACATGGAGCATGAGGTGTTCGTTCCGGTTCCGGTCGATCGGCTCAGGGAGGCGCTGGCCGACCCCGCGCGGGTCGCCCGGGCGGTTCCCGGGCTCCAGCAGGACGCCGGTGCCGAGCCCGTCGCGGGGCGGCTGAAGGTGCGCGTCGGCAGCCACTCCATCACCTACCGCGGCTCGGTACGCGTCTTGGGGAAGGACGACGGTTCGTACGCCGTCGAGGGCGACGCCGTCGAGACGCGCGGCACCGGTGCGGTCAAGCTCGCGCTCACCCTTCGCCTCCGGGACACGGACGGCGGCTCCGGTGCCACGGTGATCTTCGACGGTACGGCTTCGGCGGACGGCCGCGTCACGGAGCTCCCGCAGGATGCGGTGGCCTCGGCGGTGGCGCGGCTGCTGAGCCGGTTCGCGGAGAACCTGGGGGCTGCGGCGGAGGAGCCGGAGGCGGCGCAGGAGCCGGAGGCCGCGCCCGAGCAGGAAGCGCCGCAGGCAGCTCCCGGGCAGGAAGCGCCGGAGGCAGCTCCCGAGCCCGGCTCCGTCTTCGAGACCGAGGTTCCCCCGCCCTCTCTGTCGCACGCCTCCGAGAACCCCGCCGAGCCCGTCGAACCGCCTGCCGAGGCGGCGCACGCGCGGCGGACGATGATCGGGCGCAGTGCGGAGGAGGTCGACCACGCGCCGCCGCGGGGCCGGTACGCGCCGGTTCCCGCGCCGCACACCGCGGGGGCCGACTCGGCGCTGCGGTGGGCGGCACCGGCGGCGGCGTTGGTGCTGGCTTCGGCGATCGTGGTGGGGCGGGCGTTGCGCAGGCGCCGCTGAACGCGGGTACCGCTTGCCCGACACGCCCCCTTGATCAGCCCAGTAGGGTCATCACGTGAGTAACGAAGACATCACGCTGACCGCGGGCGACGCGGAAGTGACCGTGCAGCCGGGGAACGGCGGCCGGGTGGGAGGGCTCCGCGTCGGCGGGGTCGAACTCCTGCGCCAGGGCGACCGTTTCGGCTGCTTCCCGATGGTTCCCTGGTGCGGCCGGATCAGGGACGGCCGGTTCCGGGACGGCGCGACCGTCCACCAGCTGCCGCTCAACTCCCCGCCGCACGCCATCCACGGCACCGTGCGCGACGGCGCCTGGCGCACGGCCCGCGTCACGGAGGACGAGGCGGTCATCACGTACGACCTGGTCGAGCCGTGGCCCTACACGGGCCGTGTCACCCAGGTCGTCGCCCTCACCGAGGACGCCCTGACACTGACCATGTCCGTGGAGACGTACGACTCCTCCTTCCCGGCCCAGATCGGCTGGCACCCGTGGTTCAACCGGAACCTGGGACAGGAGGACGCACGACTGGACTTCGACGCCGCCTGGCAGGAGGAGCGCGGCGAGGACCACCTGCCCACCGGCGACCGTCTCGACCCGAAGCCCGGCCCCTGGGACGACTGCTTCGGCATGCCCGGCGGTGTCGACGTCACGCTCACCTGGCCGGGGCAGCTGGAGCTGAAGGTGGCCAGTCGCGAGGAGTGGGTCGTGGTGTACGACGAGCAGGAGGCCGCCGTGTGTGTGGAGCCGCAGACCGGGCCGCCCAACGGGCTGAACACGCTGCCGCGCCTGGTCACGCCGTTGGAGCCGCTCGAAGCCGCGACCACCTGGACTTGGCGCCGCCTCTAAGCTGGCAGGCATGAGTGACGTCAACGGAGTAATGCCGTCAGGCACACGCGGCGAGCTGCTGCAGCAGATCAAGGACAAGGCCGTGGTGCACGGCAAGGTGACCCTGTCGTCGGGTCTCGAGGCCGACTACTACGTCGACCTTCGGCGCATCACCCTTGACGGCGAGGCCGCCCCGCTGGTGGGTCAGGTGCTGCTGGACCTGACCGCCGATCTCGAGTTCGACGCCGTCGGCGGGCTGACCATGGGCGCCGACCCGGTGGCCGCGTCGATGCTGCACGCGGCCGCCGCCCGCGGGAAGCGGCTGGACGCCTTCGTCGTGCGGAAGGCCGCGAAGGCGCACGGGTTGCAGCGGCGCGTGGAGGGCCCGGAGATCGCGGGCCGCCGGGTTCTGGTCGTCGAGGACACCTCCACCACCGGTGGCTCCCCGCTGACCGCCGTGGAGGCCGTGCGCGAGGCGGGCGCGGAGGTCGTCGCCGTGGCGACGATCGTCGACCGGGCGACCGGGGCCGCGGAGAAGATCGAGCAGGGTGCGGGTGTGCCGTACCTCTTCGCGTACTCGAAGGACGAGCTCGGTCTGGACTGATCCGGCCGGTTGTCCACAGGCTGGGCACGGGGGAGGGACCATCCGGCCAAGTCTGGAAAGATGGGGCCGACGATGACGTCACCCCCAAGGTCTAGGTCAGGGCCGTAGGACGCAGAACCCAACCCGCACATACCAAGGAGCGGACAGATGCCCATCGCAACCCCCGAGGTCTACAACGAGATGCTCGACCGGGCGAAGGCAGGCAAGTTCGCCTACCCGGCCATCAATGTGACCTCCTCCCAGACCCTGCACGCGGCCCTGCGCGGCTTCGCGGAGGCGGAGAGCGACGGCATCATCCAGATCTCGACGGGTGGCGCCGAGTTCCTGGGCGGTCAGCACAACAAGGACATGGTGACCGGCTCGGTCGCCCTGGCCGAGTTCGCGCACATCGTCGCCAAGAAGTACGACATCACGGTCGCCCTGCACACGGACCACTGCCCGAAGGACAAGCTCGACGGGTACGTACGCCCGCTGCTGGCCGTCTCCGAGGAGCGCGTCGCCCGCGGCGAGAACCCGCTGTTCCAGTCGCACATGTGGGACGGCTCGGCCGAGACCCTGGCCGACAACCTGTCCATCGCCCAGGAGCTCCTGGAGCGCGCCCGCGCCGCCAAGATCATCCTCGAGGTGGAGATCACCCCGACCGGCGGCGAGGAGGACGGCGTCTCGCACGAGATCAACGACTCCCTGTACACGACGGTCGACGACGCGGTGCGTACGGTCGAGGCCCTCGGCCTCGGCGAGAAGGGCCGCTACCTGCTGGCCGCGTCCTTCGGCAACGTCCACGGCGTGTACAAGCCGGGCAACGTGGTCCTGCGTCCCGACCTGCTGAAGGACCTCAACGAGGGCATCGCCGCCAAGTACGGCAAGCCGGCCGGCTCCCAGCCGTTCGACTTCGTCTTCCACGGCGGCTCCGGCTCCACCCCGGAGGAGATCGCGACCGCGCTGGAGAACGGCGTCGTCAAGATGAACATCGACACCGACACGCAGTACGCCTTCACGCGCCCGGTCGTCGACCACATGTTCCGCAACTACGACGGCGTCCTGAAGGTCGACGGCGAGGTCGGCTCCAAGAAGACCTATGACCCGCGCACCTGGGGCAAGCTGGCCGAGGCCGGCATGGCCGCGCGCGTCGTCGAGGCCTGCGGGAACCTGCGCTCCAGCGGCACGAAGATCAAGTAACCCCTGCGCGATTGCAGCGAGCCCGGTGCCACGGCACCGGGCTCGCTGTATACCTGGGGCCATGCCCGATGTCCGGCTGGCCTCGCCGCAAGGCAAGTGGATCCTGCTGACCACCGTGCTCGGCTCCAGCATGGCCATGCTGGACTCGACCGTCGTCAACGTCGCCCTGCCCCGCATCGGCCGCGACCTCGACGCGGACCTCGCCGCGCTGCAGTGGACGGTCAACGCGTACATGCTGACGCTGGCCGGGCTGATCCTGCTGGGCGGGTCCCTCGGGGACCGGTTCGGGCGCCGCAAGGTCTTCGTGATCGGCGTGATCTGGTTCGCGGCGGCCTCCCTGCTGTGCGGGATCGCCCCGAACGACGGGGTCCTCGTCGCCGCGCGGGCGCTGCAAGGGGTCGGGGGCGCGCTGCTCACGCCGGGCTCGCTCGCCCTCATCCAGGCCTCCTTCCATCCCGACGACCGGGGCAGGGCCGTCGGCCTGTGGTCCGGGTTCGGCGGGATCGGGGCGGCGGTCGGGCCGTTCGTGGGCGGCTGGCTGGTGGACGGGCCCGGCTGGCGGTGGGTGTTCCTGCTCAACGTGCCGCTGGCGCTGTTGTGCGCGCCGATCGCCGTACGGCATGTTCCCGAGTCCGGTGGGGGCACCTTCCGCTCGAGCGAAGCCGGGAGTGGGGGAGGCCGTAGGCACACCCGCTTCGACGTGCTGGGCGCGGTGCTGGGCGCGGTGGCGCTCGCGCTGGTCACGTACGCGCTGATCGAGGCCCGGGAAGGCTCCCTGGTCGTCGTGCTCACGGCGGTCGCCGGGGTGGCCGCCGCCGTGGTCTTCGTGCTCGTCGAGCGCCGCAGGGCCGATCCGATGATGCCGACGGACATCTTCGCGTCCCGCCAGTTCACCGCGGTCAATTTGGTCACGCTGTGCGTGTACGCGGCCTTCGGCGGCTTCTTCTTCCTCGCCGCGCTCCAGCTGCAGGTGGTCGTCGGCTACTCCGCCCTCGGCGCCGGTACGGCACTGCTGCCCACCACAGCCCTGATGCTGCTGTTCTCCGCCCGCTCGGGCGCCCTGGCCGACCGCATCGGGCCGCGCATCCCGCTCACCGTCGGGCCGCTGCTGTGCGCCGCCGGGATGCTGCTGATGCTGCGGGTCGGGCCAGAGGCGTCGTACCTCGTGGACGTCCTGCCGGCGCTGCTGGTCCTCGGGCTGGGGATGGTGACCTTGGTCGCGCCGCTGACCGCGACCGTCCTCGGGTCCGTGGACACCGCGCGGGCCGGGCTGGCCAGCGGGATCAACAACGCGGCGGCCCGGGTGGCGGGCCTGATCGCGGTGGCGGCGCTGCCGCTGATCGCCGGGATGGGGGAGGAGGCGTACCGGTCGCCGAAGGCCTTCGACGCCGCGTTCGGGCGGGCGATGACGGTGTGTGCGGGGGTGCTCGTCCTGGGGGCCGCGGTCGCCTTCGCGACGGTGCGCAAGCCTCCGGCGGACTGCCGGAAGCCGGAGTGCCGGACACACGGGTTCGTGACGACGCCGCCGCTGGAGGGGGAGCGGGCACGGCGGAGGCTGGCGTAGCGGCGCGACTGCCCGCGGTCGCGCGCTGCTCTGCCGCGTATCGGTCTGGCGCGGGTCGGTCTGTCGCGCGTCGGTCTGCCGCGTATCGGTCTGCCGAGCGTCGTTCTGTCACGCATCGGATTGCCGCGCGTCGGTTCGCCGCGCATCGCTCTGTCGCGCGTCGCTCCGTCACGCGTCGGATGGAGGAGACTTGAGCCATGTCCATTCACGAAAACCTCCTCGGGGGACCGCCCCCGACCCACCTCCCCGACGACCCGGAGCCGCGGGAGCTGCTCGCCGGCGGCACCGCGCCCGCGGACGTCGCCGCGAAGTACCCGACCTCCTCGCTGGCCTGGGCCCAGCTGGCCGACGAGGCCTTCGAGCGGGGCAGTGTCGTGGAGTCGTACGCCTATGCCCGTACGGGCTACCACCGCGGCCTGGACTCGCTGCGCCGCAACGGCTGGAAGGGCCACGGCCCGGTCCCCTGGGAGCACGAGCCGAACCGCGGCTTCCTGCGCGCCCTGCACGGCCTCGCCCGCGCCGCGCAGGCGATCGGCGAGCAGGAGGAGTACGAGCGCTGCTCGCAGTTCCTGAAGGACTCCTCGCCGGCGGCTGCCCAGACCCTGGGCTAGTCGTCCCCTGGGCTGGTCGTCGTATTTCTGCCGGGCCCGTCTGATGTGATCAGGCGGGCCTTGCCTTTTCGGCGGACCATCGAAGAGGATGCCCGGCGGGGACCGGGGCCCCCGTGTCGGTAACGGCAGGGGCGGACCGCTACCCGGAGTACACAACAGGAGACAGCGATGTCCCACGAGGCTCACGACACGCAAGAGCCCGAGACCCCGCATCTCGACTTCGCAGGCACGACGCCGTACGAGGACTACGTCAAGGCGGACGTGCTCACCCACCTCCAGCACACCCTCTCCGACGACCCCGGAGAGATGGTCTTCCTGGTCACGACCCAGGTGATGGAGCTGTGGTTCACCGTCATCGTCCACGAGTGGGAGACCGCGGCCCGGGCCCTGCGCTCCGACGACGTGCCTACCGCCGTTGCCGCGCTGAAGCGTTCCGTACGGGAGCTGGAGGCGCTGAACGCCTCCTGGAAGCCGCTCGGCCAGCTCACGCCGGCCCAGTTCAACGCGTACCGCAGCGCCCTCGGCGAGGGCTCCGGCTTCCAGTCGGCGATGTACCGCCGCATGGAGTTCCTGCTCGGCGACAAGTCCGCGTCCATGCTGGTCCCGCACCGGGGCGCGCCCCGGGTGCACGGGGAGCTGGAGAAGGCGCTGCACGAGCCGAGCCTGTACGACGAGGTGCTCCGGCTGCTCGCGCGGCGCGGGCACGCGATCCCCGAGGCGGTGCTGCAGCGGGACGTCTCGCTGCGGTACGAGCCGACGCCGGAGGTGGAGGCGGTGTGGACCGCCCTCTACTCCGGTGACGAGAGCGACGAACTCGCCCGCCTCGGCGAGGCGCTGACCGACGTGGCCGAGCTGGTGTGGCGCTGGCGCAACGACCACCTCGTCGCCACCCGGCGTGCGATGGGCGCCAAGACCGGCACGGGCGGCTCCGCCGGGGTGGCCTGGCTGGAGAAGCGCGCACAGAAGAACGTGTTCCCCGAGCTGTGGACGGCGCGGTCCCATGTCTGAACTTTCCTTCAAGGCACGGGAGTTGGATGCCGGTGACGAACTGGCGGGTCTGCGCTCCCTCTTCGTGCTCGACACCGTGTCCGATCATGCGGCTGACGCCGCTGAGGTGTATCTGGACGGGAACTCGCTCGGCGCGCTCCCGGCGGCCGTCCCGGGGCGGGTCGAGGACGTCGTACGGCGGCAGTGGGGCGAGCTGCGCATCCGGTCCTGGGAGGAGAGCGGCTGGTGGACCGCGCCCGAGCGGATCGGCGACCGGATCGCCCCGCTGGTGGGGGCGGCGGCCGGGCAGATCGTGGTCGGCGACTCGACAAGTGTCAATGTTTTCAAGGCACTTGTGGGGTCGGTGCGGCTGGCCCGGTTCAGCGGTTCGGCTCGCGACGAGATCGTCGTCGACGCGACGACCTTCCCCACCGACGGGTACATGGCCGAGTCGGCGGCCCGGCTGACCGGGTGCACCCTGCGCCCGGTCACGCCCGCGGAGGTGCCGGGTGTGCTGGGCGACCGTACGGCCGCGGTGCTGCTGAACCACGTCGACTACCGCACCGGCCGGCTGCACGACCTGCCCGGTCTGACGGCCGCCGTGCACGCGGTGGGTGCGGTCGCGGTCTGGGACCTGTGCCACAGCGCGGGCGCCCTGCCGGTCGGCCTCGACGAGCACGGGGTCGATCTGGCCGTCGGCTGCACCTACAAGTACCTGAACGGCGGCCCGGGTTCACCGGCGTATCTGTACGTCCGTCGCGAGGTGCAGGACCGCTTCGACTCCCCGCTGCCCGGCTGGAACTCCCACGCCGAACCCTTCGGCATGCGTCCCGACTACGAACCGGCGCCGGGCGCCCTGCGCGGTCGCGTCGGCACACCCGACATCCTCTCCATGCTCGCCCTGGAGGCGGCCCTGGAGGTCTGGGACGGCGTCTCGATCGACACCGTCCGCGCCAAGTCCCTCGCCCTGACGGACTTCTTCCTGGAGTGCGTGGCGGAGTACGTCCCGCCGGGCCGGGTGGAGTCGCTGACGCCGCCGGCCCATGAGGAGCGGGGCAGTCAGGTCGCGTTGCGCTGCGCGGACGCCGGGGAGGTGATGAAGCGGCTGGTCGAACGAGGGGTCGTCGGGGACTTCCGACGCCCGGACGTCCTCCGCTTCGGCTTCACGCCGTTGTACGTCGGGTTCGCGGACGTGGAGCGGGCGGCGCGGGTGCTGGCGGAGACGCTTCGGGCCAGTGGAGGAGACGGCTGACGAGCCGGACGACCGCGGTGACGGCGGTGACGGTGGTGGTGGTGGCGGTGACCGCGTGACCGCGTGACCGCGTGACCGCGGTGACGGCGGCGGCGGTGACCGCGGTGGCGACGCGGCACCGACGCCGCCGGCTCCCGCCGTCGACGAGGCGATCAGGCCCGGCACGACGTTCCGGGTCGGCCGCGTCCGTTGCGGTCGGGGGTCCGACTGCTCGGTGCCGACGGGCAGTCGGACGGGGTCGGTCGGGCGGGGCCGGGTCGGGTCGGGTGCCGGGCCGGGTCGGGCCGGGCCGGCTCGGGTCGGGCAGATCGGAGGCGTGCGGAGGAGTGCGGAGGCGGTCATGCCGAGGCGGCGTACACCCCCGCCTCCGCCGCCGCGACCGCGGCGTCCGCCGCGCGTTCGGCGTCGGCGGGGGCCGGGGCGGCACCGGTGGTGAGGAAGCCGTAGTAGAGAGGGGCCGAGACCGCCCGTACGACCGTCGCCGCGTCCGTGCCGGCCGGCAGCTCGCCCCGGGCGACGCCCTCCGCCACACACGGCGCCCACTCCGCGACCCGGACCTCGTAGAACCGCCGCAGCGCCTGGGCCGTACGCCCGTCGCACGCCGCCGCGGCGATGACCGCGCGGAACAGGGCGCCCTGCCGGGGGTCGGCGAGGGTCCGCTGGACCAGTGAGGCGTTGGCGCGCAGATCGCCTCGTACGGAGCCCGTGCGCGTGCGCGGCAGCGACTGTTCGGCCATGTCGGCGAGCAGATCGGCGACCAGGCCGGTCACCGAGCCCCACCGCCGGTACACGGTCGTCTTGCCGACCTCCGCGCGACGGGCGACGTCCGCGAGGTCGAGCCGGTCGAAGCCCTGCTCGGCCAGCACGTCCCCCGCCGCCCGCAGTACGGCCGTACGAACGCGCGCGGTACGGCCGCCGGGACGTACGGTGCCGGGTTCGGCGGACATATCGGCCTCCTTGTTCCCTGTGCGGGGGCCCGGACGACGGATGTGCGGCCCCCGGCGTCAGCGTAACGAAACGGCAGAACCGTTTAACCCTCACCGAGCGTGACATCCCCGTGTCCGCGCACGTCATCGGCCTGATAGCGTCCCCGCCAACGGCCGAATTCTCTCAACGGAATTGCCTCCCGGTCCGCCAAGTCCGTTTCGTCGCTGAGAGGTTGGAGCATGCCGGACGACGCCGCAGCACTCGATGCCGCAGCTTCCCGTGCCGCCGCCGAAGAGGAGTCGGCCTTCTCGCACCCCGAGGTCGACCCCGACTCCACCGCGGCGTACGGGGATCACCCCGACCAGGTGATCGACTTCTATGCCCCGCACGTCGAGGTGGTGCCGGGGGTTCCCGCCCCGCTGGTCGTCGTGCTGCACGGGGGTGCGTGGCGGGAGCCGTACGACCGCCGCCACATCTCGCCGTTCGCGGACTTCCTGGCGCGTCGGGGGTTCGCGGTGGCGAGCGTGGAGTACCGGAGGGGCAGCGGGGGTGAGGGCGAGGGAGCGGCCGGGGCGGTCGCGGGCCGCTGGCCGGACACCTTCGACGACGTCGCCGCCGCGCTGGACGCGCTTCCCGCGCTCGTCCGCGAGAGGCTCCCGCAGGCCGACCCGCGCCGCATGGTGGTCACCGGCCACTCGGCGGGCGGCCACCTCGCCCTGTGGGTCGCGGCCCGCCACCTCCTGCCGGCCGACGCCCCCTGGCGCACGGACCGGCCGGCGCCGCTGCGGGGGGTCGTCGCCCTCGCTCCGATCGCCGACTTCGCGGTCGCGGAGAAACTCGATGTGTGCGGCGGTGCGGTGCTCCAACTCCTCGGCGGCGAGGTCGGGTTCGCCGAGCACCAGCCGTACGCGGACCCCGCCCTTCTGCTTCCCACGGGTATCGCGACGACGCTCGTCCAGGGCCGTACCGACGTGGACGTCCCGCAGGCGGTCGCCGAGTCGTACGCGGACGCGGCGGCGAAGGCGGGGGAGGTGGTGGGACTGACGTTGCTGGAGGACGTCGGTCATTTCCCGCTGATCGATCCGGTGGCGGACGCGTGTGCGGTGGTGGCGGAGGAGATCGCGCAGTTGGCGTGGTGAGAGTGGCGCGCGGTGAGGGTGGCGTGGTGAGAGTGGCAGTGGCAACGGCAGTGGCAGCGGCCCCTGGCGGTACCCGTAGTACCTGAGAGCTACGTCGCAGGTGAGCTCCCTGGCGTGACGCGGACGACGAGCGCGGATCCGTAACTTCCCATCCAGACAGGCCCGATGGCCGGGCGGACTGGAAGGGGAGGCGACCGTGGGAGTCGAAACGGGGGTGGGCGCGGGGGCTGCGGCGGCGGGGGCTCCTGCGGCGGAGGCAGTGACCGCAGGGGCTGCGGCGGTCGTGGCTCCTGCGGCGGGGGGTCC
>NZ_LGDG01000041.1 GCF_001279775.1 Streptomyces sp. MMG1533
CAGACGGGGTATCAACATATCTGGCGTTGACTTTTGGCACGCTGTTGAGTTCTCAAGGAACGGACGCTTCCTTCGTACTCACCCTCTCGGGCTTTCCTCTGGGCGCTTCCCTTCGGTGTTCCAAACTCTATCAGTGTTTTTCCGGCCCTCTGACCACCGTCCTGCAGGCATGCAGAAGGTGACCCCGAGATAGGATCTGACAAGTTGGGTGCTGCCAGGCAAGGACGCCGTGCGTCGCTCAGCCCCAAGCAGGAGTACGACTGTACACGGGGCCGCGAGACGGGTGCAAATCGATTGAGGTTGTGGTCTAGACCACTTATGCGTAAGCTCCCTGCAGAACCGTTACTACATGTGACATACCCTGCTGAAACAGTGCGCCGTCCGGGACAGGCAGCGACGGCCCATAAGAATCTCCACCCCTGGGAGGCTTCCCATGACCACCGTGACGTCCCCGCTTGCCGGACGCGCCATCGGACTGGCAGCAGTGCCCGATCCGGTCTTCTCCGGGGCCATGGTCGGCCCGGGCACGGCCATCGACCCCGTGCGTGAGCCTTCCGAGGCTGTCGCGCCCGTGGACGGAGTCATCGTCTCGCTGCATCCGCACGCCTTTGTCGTCGTCGACGAGACGGGACACGGTGTACTCACCCACCTCGGCATCGACACCGTGCAACTCAACGGCCAAGGCTTCGAGCTGCTCGTGAACAAGGGCGACACCGTCACACGCGGTCAGAGCGTGGTGCGCTGGGACCCGGCCGCTGTCGAGGCCGCCGGCAAGTCTCCGGTCTGCCCGGTCGTGGCACTGGAGGCCACCGCCGAGGCACTCGGCGAGCTCCGTGAGGACGGCGACGTGAAGTCGGGCGACAGTCTCTTCGTCTGGAAGTGACGTCGGCGCCGTCGTACGACGGCAAGTAGGGACAACCACCGCGGCGGCGGGACCCGCCGCACTATCGGAGACGGGTGAGATGGAGACAACCCTGCGAGGCGTCGGCGTGAGCCATGGTGTGGCGATCGGCGAGGTTCGGCACATGGGAACGGCGGTGCTGGAACCGCCTGCCAAGCAGATCCCGGTGGAGGACGCGGAGCGCGAACAGGGGCGCGCCCGCAAGGCCGTGGAGGCTGTGGCGGCCGACCTGATGGCACGCGGCAATCTGGCCGGAGGCGAAGCCCAGGCGGTACTTGAGGCGCAGGCCATGATGGCCCAAGACCCCGAACTGATGGCGGACGTGGAGCGACGCATCGCCGTCGGGAGCACGGCCGAGCGTGCGGTGTACGACGCCTTCGCCGCGTACCGGGCCCTGCTCGCCGGGGCCGGCGAGTACCTGGCCGGTCGGGTGGCCGACCTCGATGACGTGCGGAACCGTATCGTCGCCCGCTTGCTCGGGGTGCCGATGCCCGGTGTCCCGGACAGCGACGAGCCGTATGTCCTAATTGCTCGGGACCTTGCGCCGGCCGACACCGCTCTTCTGGACCCGACCCTGGTCCTCGGTTTCGTCACCGAGGAGGGCGGGCCGACCAGCCACAGCGCGATTCTGGCTCGTGCGCTCGGGGTGCCTGCCGTGGTGGCACTGCCCGGCGCGGGTGAACTGGCCGAGGGCACGGTGATCGCCGTGGACGGGAGCACCGGCGAGATCTTCGTGAACCCCACAGATGAGAGGAAGACGCGGCTGACGGCCGAGGCCGCCGAACGCAAGGCCGCGCTGGCCGCTTCGACGGGGCCGGGTGTCACCTCCGACGGTCACAAGGTGCCGCTGCTGGCCAATGTCGGTGGTCCGGCCGACGTGCCGGCGGCCGTCGAGGCCGGGGCCGAGGGTGTCGGTCTGTTCCGTACCGAGTTCCTGTTCCTCGACGACAGCAAGAACGCTCCGTCGGAGGAGAAGCAGGTCGACGCCTACCGACAGGTTCTCGAGGCGTTCCCCGAGGGTCGTGTCGTGGTGCGTGTGCTGGACGCGGGCGCGGACAAGCCGCTGGACTTCCTCACACCCGCCGACGAGCCGAACCCGGCGTTGGGCGTGCGGGGTCTGCGGACGCTGCTCGACCACCCTCAGGTGCTGCGCACACAGCTGACCGCGCTGGCCAAGGCTGCCGAGGGGCTGCCGGTCTACCTCGAGGTCATGGCTCCGATGGTGGCGGACCGTGCCGATGCGAAGGCCTTCGCCGACGCATGCCGTGAGGCGGGGTTGCAGGCGAAGTTCGGGGCGATGGTGGAGATTCCGTCGGCCGCGCTGCGGGCGCGCTCGATTCTGCAGGAGGTCGAGTTCCTGTCCCTGGGGACCAACGACCTCGCGCAGTACACCTTCGCCGCGGACCGTCAGGTGGGTGCGGTGTCCCGTCTGCAGGATCCGTGGCAGCCCGCGCTGCTCGACCTGGTCGCGCTGTCCGCAGAGGCGGCGAAGGCCGAGGGCAAGAGCTGTGGTGTCTGCGGCGAGGCCGCGTCCGACCCGCTGCTCGCATGTGTGCTGACCGGTCTCGGTGTCACCTCTCTCTCCATGGGTGCTGCGTCGATCCCTTATGTCCGGGGGACCCTGGCGAAGTACACGCTGGCGCAGTGTGAGCGGGCGGCGGCGGCCGCTCGTGCTGCGGACAGTGCCGAGGAGGCGCGCAGCGCGGCTCAGGCGGTGCTGTCCGGCGAATAGTGGCCGGACCCGCCGACTGTCGGCCGGGAGGGGCGCTCCACCTGCGGGTGGGGCGCCCCTCACGCGTTCAGTGGTGGTGTCCCGGCGTCTGCCCCGCGTCGCCGAGGTCGGGCGGCGCGCAATAGTCGACGTCCGATTCCGGGGAGATGAGGTCTCCGGAAGCGATGTCGGTGCAGTAGGCGTCGAAGACCTCTCCCGCGGTGAGGGGTTCGAGGCCATCTCCGCGCATGCGCCAGCCGTAGATGCGGTCCGGGGTACCGGGAGCGCTGGTGCGCATGACGAGACCGCCGGGACTCTGGGTGGCGAGGCCGAGGGCCAGGACGGTGGTGAATTCGAGGGCTTCGGCCTCGTCGAGGTGGGTGGCTCCGTCGGTGTCTTCCTCTGTGCGGAGCACGGACAGGAGCGTTTCCGGAGTTCCCGTGACGCTGCAGACGAGGTGTCGGTCTCCCCGCTGGGCTGTCTCCAGGATGCGGACAAGGAGGTGGGAGGCTCGGACGAAGGCCGCGCGGCCGATGTCCTCGCCGCAGGAGGCACAGGCACCGAGGCGGGCCAGCAGGGTGCTCGCGTACTCCCACGTGGCCTGCCGGACGGCTTCGTCCACCAGGGCCGGTACCAGGTCGGCCAAGGGCTGGCCGTCGTAGGGGATGGTCGGGCCCGTTGTCGCAAGTTCCGCTGTGAAGCGTGTGCGGCTCGACTGGATGTCCGGGTCGAGCCCCGCGTCCGTGCAGTACTCGGCGTACTCCTGTGGGTCGAAGAGGGCGACCGTGGTGTGGCTGCCCTGGGCGGCCCGGGTTTTGAGGAGGTCTTCGACCTGTCGTAGATAGGCTGTGTGATCGTCGAAGGTGAAGCTTCGGTAGCGCCGCATGGCGCGGAAGTCGTGCTCGTCGGTCAGCAGTCCGATGGTGCCGGCGATTTCGCGGCGCAGGACGCGTCGCATGGTCTGGTGGTCGGTGTGCGCCATGGTTCCCCCTGTGTGCAGTCGATCAATGCTCACTCACAGTAATCGGCGGCACTGACAACGGCCTCCGGGCTCGGCCGTCACGGACGAGCCGGCGCTGGGCCAGGCAGGTCACAGCGATGGTGGTGCCGGAGGCGGTCCAGCCGATCGGACCCGCGGCGATGGCCACGGTGACGGCGAGTGTCCGAGGGTGACGGAGAGTTCCCAGGAGATCCTGGCGTGCAGCATCTCGGCCAGGGTGAAGGCGGCGGAGAGCGGGACGAGAAGCTTGCGGGCTGCCGCCGTGATGGTGCCGAAGCTGGCCAGGGGGACCTGGAGGGCGACCACCATCACCTTGTTGAGGACGAGCAGCACGGGTGCGAGCCCGTGTGGTGCGTCGAGGACGCGGTGTGGCCGGCCTCGGACTTCGCCGTCGTACTGGTGAGTCCGAGGCCACCTACGGGGGTTGGCCGGCCCTCCGGGGCTGCGGTCAGGCGCGTTTGCGGGCCAGGGCCTCGTAGAAGTGGAGCAGGTCGAGGTTGTCGATGGAGCCCGGGTTGACGGCCTTCTCCAAGGGGGTGCCCTGGAGCAGGCGCTTCACGGGCACCTCGATGCGCTTACCGGTGAGGGTGTGCGGGATGCCGGGCACCTCGATGACCTCGTCGGGGATGTGGCGGGGAGAGAGTTGTTCGCGGATGACCTGCTTGATGCGGTTCAGGAGGGCTTCGTCCAGGACGGCTCCCGGGATCAGATGCACGAAGAGGGGCATCCAGTAGCCGCCGTCGGGCTGTTCGATGCCGATGACGAGCGATTCCTTGATCTCGGGGAGGCGTTCGACGGCTTCGTAGATGTCGGCCGAACCCATGCGTACGCCCTGGCGGTTGAGCGTCGAGTCGGAGCGGCCGTGGATGACGACCGAGCCGCGCGAGGTGACGGTGATCCAGTCTCCGTGGCGCCACACTCCGGGGTAGGTGTCGAAGTAGCTGTCGTGGTAGCGGCTGCCGTCCGGGTCGTTCCAGAAGTGGATCGGCATGGACGGCATGGGGTTGGTGACGACGAGCTCGCCGACCTCGTCGACCAGGGGCTTTCCGCTCGGGTCCCAGGACTGCAGGTCGGTGCCCAGCCCGGGGGCCTGGAGCTCGCCGATGTACACGGGGAGGGTCGGTACGGCTCCCGCGAAACAGGAGCAGACGTCCGTACCGCCGCTGACTGAGGCGATCCACAGGTCATCGCGGACCTCGTCGTGGAGCCAGCGGAATCCGTCGGGCGGCAGGGGCGAGCCGGTGGTGGCGACGCATCGCACCTTGGAGAGGTCGTGGTCACGGCCGGGGCGCACGCCGGCCTTGCGGCAGGCCATGACGTACGCGGCCGAGGTGCCGTAGAGCGTGGCTTGGGTGCGTTCGGCGACCCGCCACTGGGCGCCTGTGTCGGGATAGCCCGGGCTGCCGTCGTAGAGCACGATCGTGGTGCCCGTGAGGAGGCCGGAGACGAGGAAGTTCCACATCATCCAGCCGGTGGACGTGTACCAGAAGAAGCGGTCCTCGGGGCCCAGGTCGCAGTGCAGGCCGAGCTGCTTGAGGTGTTCCACGAGGATGCCGCCCTGGGACTGGACGATGGCCTTGGGCAGGCCGGTCGTGCCCGAGGAGTAGAGCACCCACAGGGGGTGGTCGAAGGGCACCTGCTCGAAGACGGGGTCCGTGTCGGCGGACGTCAGGTC
Source organism: Streptomyces sp. MMG1533 (assembly GCF_001279775.1). GTDB lineage: Bacteria > Actinomycetota > Actinomycetes > Streptomycetales > Streptomycetaceae > Streptomyces. Next base: position 5,288 of record NZ_LGDG01000041.1, read on the forward strand.
CGACCACTCCAGCGCGCCTTCGGGAGCCCGGGTGCCGAGGAGAGGGATGTGGACGACGGCGCGCAGGGTGGGCAGTTCGCCCCGCAGTTCGGCGACCGTGTCGCGGCGGTCGTGTTCCTTGCCGCCGTAGCGGTAGCCGTCGACGGTGAACAGGACCACCGGTTCCACCTGCTGGAAGCGGTCAAGGACGCTGCGGGCGCCGAAGTCGGGAGCACAGGACGTCCAGACCCCACCCACGGCGGCCGTGGCCAGGAGGGCGACGACGGCCTGCGGGATGTTGGGGAGGTAGCCGCTGACGCGGTCTCCGGGGCGTACGCCGAGGGCGCGCAGCTCGGCGGCCAGGGAGCCGACCTGGCGGCGCAGCTCGGACCAGGTGACCGGGCGCGGGTCGTGGGTCTCGTCGACGTGGAGAAGGGCCGGTTCGTCCGCGCGGGTCTCGGCGGCGCGCAGGGCGTGCTGGGCGTAGTTCAGGGTCGCCCCGGCGAACCACTGGGCACCGGGCATCGAGCGGTCGCCGAGCACGCGCGCGCAGGGGGTCGAGAAGCGTACGTCGAACCACTCCGTGACGGCTTTCCAGAACGTGTCCAGTTCGTCGACCGACCAGCGGTGCAGTGCGGGGTAGCCGCCGTCGGAAGGGGCACCGTGGTGCTCGGCTGCCCAGGCCTGGAATCTGGTGACCTGTGCCTGGGCGATGCGTTCCGGATCGGGCTGCCAGAGCGGCTGGGGGTTCACGGTCGACATGGGGCGGCTCCCGGACTGTGCGCGTCGTGTGCGTCCTCCGCGCACGGGCTGGGTGTGCGCGTGACGCGGCTGACATGGACGATGCCATGTGATCAACTCCTGCACCAGGGCGTGCCCCACATAGTCCGTGTCGTGAAGATGTGGTCCCAGCACGGGTGAACGGCAGTTGAACGACACGCAATCGTGGGCCAGTCAGTGGCAGGCTGAGCAGCATGGACGGTCGTGACCTGGTGCGTTCGGTGAAGGCGATCGGTTCGGCGGGGGCGGCCCAAGGGTTGCGTACCGTACGGGCCGCATGGCGCAGGAGGCGTACCGACGCCTCCGGGCTGCCGCCGCGGGGGGCCGAGCGGGCACGAGTGCCCGGGCCGGTGCGGGACGCGGAGCCCGGGCCCGGGGGTGGTGTCGTCCGGTTCAACCGCTCCGCACTGCGGATCACCGTCGCCTTGAACGGGGCTGTGTTCTGGGGTTGGGACGGGGTCGGTCCTGAGCCGTCGTACGGGCTCGCGAACCCCTGCCCCGAGCCGGACCCGCGGGCGGTGCTGGAGCCGGACAAGGACGGCGGCTGGCGGGTCGTGGCCGAGCGGGTGACGGTCATCGTCTCGCGGCACGGGGCGGTCGAGGTACGTACGCCCGGAGGGGTGACGCTGCGCCGGGATCTGCCGCCCCGGTGGTGGGAGCCGGTCGGCGGCGGCCCGGCGCGGTGGATGCAGCGCTCGGAGGTGACCGCCGACGCGCGGTTCTTCGGGCTCGGTGGGCGCGCTTGCGGACCCCGGCTGCGCGACGGGACGTACCGGCTGTGGAACACCGATCCCGGCCACCCCTTCGGCCCCGGCGACGACCCGCTGTACGTCACGATGCCGGTGCAGCTGGTCGTGGCCGACGCGGCCACGCATCTGGCGTTCCACGACACCTCGTGGGACGGCACGGTCACCCTTCGGGAGGGCGAGGAGGGCGCCGGGTCCGGACACGACCGGGCAGGCACGTGCGAGCTGAGGATGGATGGCGGGCCGCTGCGCTGCTGGGTGATGGTGGGGACCCCCGCGCGCGTGCTGCTCGCCTGGGCCTCGCTCACCGGGGCACCGGCGCTGCCGCCGGCTTGGGCGCTCGGTCACCATCACGCGCGGTGGGGCTTCGGCAGTGAGCAGGAGGTGCGGCGGATAGTTTCGGGCTACCAGGAGCGGGGGCTGCCCCTCGATGTGGTCCACCTGGACATCGATCACTACGACGCACACCAGGTGTTCACCGTCGATCAGGATCGCTTCCCCAAGTTGCCGGTGCTGGCCGAGGAGTTGCGGCGGGACGGGATCCGGCTGGTGTCGATCGTCGACCCCGCGGTCAAGGCCGAACCGGGCAACGCCGTGTTCGACGCCGGGGTGGACGGGAATGCGTTCGTGCGGGACGCGGCCGGCCGGCTCGTGCGCGGCGTCGTGTGGCCCGGAGAAACCGTCCATCCAGACTTCACGCACGCGCGCGTGCGTGAGTGGTGGGGGCGCCTCTACGCGGAGCGACTCGCACAGGGATTCTCGGGCTTCTGGCACGACATGAACGAACCCACCTCGTTCGCCGCCTTCGGGGAGTCGACGCTGCCGCGGTCGGCCAGGCACTCGCTGGAGGGACGGGGCGGGGACCATCGCGAGGCGCACAACGTGTACGCGCTGTGCATGGCCCGGGCGGCGTACGAGGGACTGCGCGAGCTGGCTCCTCAGGAGCGCCCTTTCATCTTCTCGCGCTCCGGCTGGGCGGGGATGCAACGCTACGGCGGGACATGGTCCGGCGACGTCGCCACGGGCTGGCCGGGGCTGCGGGCGTCGCTGTCCCTGGTCATGGGGCTGGGGCTGTGCGGGGTGCCGTATTCGGGGCCGGATGTGGGCGGCTACGACGGAAGTCCGTCGCCCGAGCTGTTTCTGCGGTGGTTCCAACTGGGCGCGTATCTGCCGCTCTTCCGCACGCACGCGAGCCTTCGGGCCGGGCGCAGGGAGCCCTGGGAGTTCGGTGCCGACGTACTGGAGCACGCGCGCGTGGCGCTCGTCGAACGCCGACGACTGCTGCCGTACTTCGTGACACTGGCGCACCTGGCCCGGCGTACCGGGGCGCCCTATGTGCGGCCGCTGTGGTGGTCGGCGCCCGAGGACCGCGCGCTGCGTGACTGCGAGGACGCGTTTCTGCTGGGCGACTGCCTGCTGGTGGCGCCGGTGCTCGATCCGGGCGCGGACCGGCGTGCGGTGCAGTTGCCCCGGGGGCGCTGGTACGACACGGCGACGGGGCAGGCCTACGAGGGGCCGGCTCAGGTCCTCGTGGACGCTCCCCTGTCACGGATCCCGGTACTCGTGCGGGCGGGCGCCGTCATCCCGGTGCGCGGTGACGACGGCGGTCTGGAACTGGAGGTCTGGGCGCCAGCCCGGGGACGCGTCGGGGGCGGGCTGGTGGTGCCGGACGCGGGCGACGGCTGGGACGAGCCTGAGATCGAGCGCTACGTCGCCCGCTGGGAGGGCTCGCGAGTGGTCGTCGAGCGGGAGGGTGAGGGCGGCGTGAGCGAGCCGCCTCACCCGGTGCGCATACGGGGACTGGAGACGGACTGAGGTCAGACGTACCGGCCCTCGAACCAGGCCCGCGCAGCCAGCGTGTGCAGGGGGAAGGCGAGCTCCTCGGGCCTGCGCAGGAGGTGCCAGCCCTCCGTCTCGTCCGTGGCCGCGGAGGTCGGGAGGCCGTCGACCGGGCGCTCCGGCAGGACCCCGAACAGCAGGAGGTGCCCGTCGGGGGAGCTCAGCGCGTCGACGAGCCGTACGTCGCGGCTCGCCGCGTCGATGCCGGTTTCCTCCTTGAGCTCACGGACGAGGGCCTGCCGCCAGTCCTCGCGGTCGTCGATGTAGCCGCCGGGCAACGCGATGCCTCCGCGCGCGGGAGCGATGGTTCGCGTGATGACCACCAGGGCGGTGCCCTGCGTGTCGTACACGGGCTGGAGGGCCACCGCGACGGGGAGCGGATTGCGGTAGGCGACGGTGGTACAGGCCGGACAGGTGCGGGGCCAGCCGGAGACGCCCTCTCCGTAGGGAGCTCCACAGGTCGAACAGTGGGAGCCGGGCGCGGAGTTGGGTATGGAGTGCTGAGTTTCGGACACGCGGCGGACTGTATCCGATCAGCGGAAGGGCGTCTTCCGGAGGTGCCCCGGTAGCTGTGGGCCGGGGCTCAGTGGCTGTTGGTCAGCGACTTCGCGGACACCGGGAAGTCGAAGTAGGTGTCCGGGTAGGCCTCGGGCTTGTAGGTGTAGTGCCACCACTCCTCGGCGAGGTTCACGAAGCCGAGGTCCTCCAGGGTGCTCTTGAGGAGCAGCCGGTTGGCCCGCTGCTCTCCCTCGATGCGCGGGTCGAGGGTGTGCGAGAGGGTGTCGAAGCAGTCGAACCCGGTGCCCATGTCGACGGAGTTGTCCGGGAAGCGTTCGCTCTTGGGGGCGTAACAGGGCACCAGGGGCTCTCCCGGGACGTACGGCCTGGTCGGTTTCGCAGGGAGCTTCACGATCGTGAGGTCCATGGTCGAGCCGCGGCTGTGGCCGGATTTCTCGGCGATGTAACCGTCCTCGAACAGACGGGTCTTGTCGACGTCCGGGTAGAACTCGCCCTTCATGGCCTGGTCGTCGAGGTCCTTCGCCCAGCGCACGAAGTGGTTCACGGCTCGCTGCGGCCGGTAGCAGTCGTACACCTTGAGGGTGTAGCCCCGGCTCAGGAGGCTCACCTGGGCCCGGTGGAGCGCTTCGGCGGCGGGGCGGGTGAGGATGCAGATCGGTTGCCGGTAGCCGTCGATGCGCTCGCCGACGAAGTTGTGCGGGGTGAAGTAGCGCATCTCCTGGAGGATCGTCGGGTCCACGGTTCTCAGTGCCACGAAGTCCTCCGGCGCCTTGGGGTCGGTGCTCGCCCGGGCGGTGGCGGAGGTGGCGGTCACGGCCAGCAAGGCGGCGAACACGGCGACCAGCCTGCGTACTGCGCTCGTATGACGTGTCATGTCTCCTGCATCTATCAGGAGTGTGTTCCACCGGGGAAGCGGTCGGATGCAGTTCACCTCGAAAGCAGCACCGTGACCACGGGTCTGCCCATGAGACGCCGGGCCTGCCCATGAGACGCCACCCGTGGCACACTTCTGACGTTCCGTCAGATTCGGTGTCGGGGAGGGGCCTTGTCGCGTACGCCTACACCTGTGGTCGCCGGGTGGTTCACCGGCGACGGGGACGACTTCAGACTGCTGGGAACCCGCTGCCGCGCCTGCGCTTCGGTCTTCTTCCCCCGTGAGGAGACCCACTGCCGCAATCCCGGGTGCCACGGCGGCGATCTGGAGGTGGTCCCGCTGTCCCGACGCGGGCGCGTCTGGTCGTACACCGACAGCCGGTACCGGCCTCCGTCACCCTATGTGACCGATCCGGAACTTCCGTGGGAGCCGTGCGCGTTGATCGCTGTGGAGCTGGAGGCAGAGCGGATGGTGGTACTGGGACAGGCAGTCCCCGGGGTCACCGTCGCCGATCTGGCGGTGGGCATGGAGGTGGAGGTCGTGCCCGGCGTGCTCCATGAGGACGCGGAGACGATCTGGACGACCTGGCAGTGGCGGCCGACGGAGGTGACGGCGTGACAGGTGAGGTGGCGGTGCTCGGCGCCGGCATGCACCCGTGGGGGAAGTGGGGACGCGGTTTCGTCTCGTACGGAGTTGTGGCGGCCCGCGCGGCGCTTGCCGATGCCGGTCTGGACTGGCGGGAGGTCGGCTCGATCGTCGGCGCGGACACCGTACGTGGCGGCTATCCGGGGTATGTGGCCGGGGCGACGTTCGCGAAGGCACTGGGCTGGCAGGGGGCGCGGGTCACGAGCGTGTACGCCGCGTGCGCGTCGGGTGCGCAGGCCGTCAACACCGCGCGCGGGCAGATACTTTCAGGCCTCGCGGATGTCGTGCTCGTGGTCGGCGCCGACGCCGCGCCGAAGGGGTTCTTCCGTCCCGCGGGCGGAGACCGGCCCGATGATCCGGACTGGTTGCGCTTCCGGGTGCTCGGAGCGACCAACCCCACCTACTTCGGGCTGTACGCCCGTCGGCGGATGGCTGTGCACGGGGACACGACGGAGGACTTCGCACAGGTCAAGGTGAAGAACTCCGCCCTGGGCGCGCTGAATCCCTACGCCCGCTATCGCAAGCGGGTCACCGCCGAGGAGGTCGCCGCCTCCGCCGTGGTCGCCGATCCGCTGCGGCTGCTCGACATCTGCGCGACCTCGGACGGCGGATCGGCCCTGGTGCTGTCCAGCATGGAGTTCGCGCGCCGGCACGGAGTGGCGGATCCGGTGCGCATCCGGGCCGTGTCCACCGTGACACCGCGATACCCCAGCACCGTGCTGGACCTGCCGGACATCGCGACGGACTCCGCGGTGGCGGCCGGGCCCGCCGCCGAGACCTTCCGGGCGTCCATCGCACGGGCGGCCTACGAGGAGGCCGGCATCGGGCCCGAGGATCTCTCCGTCGCGGAGGTGTACGACCTGTCCACCGCCCTGGAGTTGCAGTGGTACGAGGACCTGGGCCTGTGCGGGGAGGGCGAGGGGGCGAAGCTGCTGCGGGAAGGCGCGACGACCCTGGGCGGGCGCATACCGGTCAACACGAGCGGTGGGCTAGCTTCCTTCGGGGAGGCGGTGCCGGCGCAGGCGATCGCCCAGGTCTGCGAAGTGACCTGGCAGTTGAGAGGTACTGCGGGTGACCGGCAGGTCGCGAACGCGCGCGTGGGGGCCACGGCGAACCAGGGGCTGTTCGGGCACGGGTCGGCGGTGATCGCGGTGCGGTGAGGGACGAGCGGCCGGAGTCCGGGCGGGGCGCGGAGTGGACCAGAGACCGCAAGGGCTTTCCCGTACGCTGCGTGACCGTCCGGGAATCCTGCGTGAACGTCGCATGAACTGGGCCTGGGCCTGCGTCGGCAGCGACATCATGCTCCCGTGCACTCCTGGACGGATACTCTCCGCTTCGCCTTCCAGCCGGTGGTCAATCTGACGACCGGCGGAGTCGCAGGGCTGGAGATACTCGCCCGCCCGGAGACCGGGGACATCCTGGCCGAGGCCCGTCGTGACCCCGAACTCGACGGTCGGCTTGCGGTGTTGGCGGTCCGCTCGGCGGCTCGCAGGGAGACTCTGCTGCCGCTGCACGTCAACGTGTTCGCGGGCACGCTTGCCGACCTCGGCGGGCTCACCCCGCTGCACGACGCCGTGCGCCGGGCAGGGCGGCTGCCGTGGGAGGTGACGATCGACGTCGGCCCGCCGTACACCCACGTACCGCAGCAAGCCCTGTTGGAGGCGCTGGACGGACTGCGGGAGCAGGGGTTCCGGATCAGTGCGGACGGCGTCGGCGACGGGGACGTGCCGCTGCGGCTCCTCGCCGACATCGCGCCCGACCTGGTGAAACTCGACGCCTCACTCCTTGCCCGGCCGGCGGCGGTGCGGGCGATGCGGACCCTGTGCGACGAGCTCGGTGCGCTGCTGTGCGTCGAAGGCGTGGAGACCGAACTGCAGTGCGCCGCCGCGCTGTCGGCCGGCGCACAGCTCGCGCAGGGCCAGTTGCTCGCGCCGCCGTCCAGACTGCCGGCCGCGGACGTATACGTTCCGCCCCGCTCCCCCGGCGTCGTCGAGGCACCGCGTTCGGGGCCGACGGTGCGGGAGTTCGTACGACCCGCCGCACTGCTGCCCGCCACCGCGTCGGCGAGCCAGGTGCGGGCGCTGCTGACCGGCACGCCGGACGTGTCCGGGGTACTGCTCGTGGACCGGAACGGCGTACCCGTGCGGTCGGTGCACCGGTCCCGCTTCCTGCTGTCCATGTCGGGGCGCTACGGGCATGCCCTGTACGCCGATCGGCCCGCGGCCAAGCTCGGCGACCTGCCCAGGACGGTGGGCGTCGACGCCACCGCGTGGGAGGTCCTGGACGTGGTGGCCGTCGGTGACCGGGACCGTACGTCGGACGACGTGGCTGTCGTCGACCGGTACGGCCGGTGCGTGGGCGTCGTACGGCTCGCGGACCTCGTACGAGCCCTGGCGGAGAACCGGGTCGAGGAGGCGGCCGGGCTCAACCCGCTGACCCGGCTGCCCGGTTCGGATGCGATCACCGGTGAGGTGGACCGGCGGATCGCGAACGGGCGGACGTTCGCCCTGAGCTGGCTGGACGTGGACCACTTCAAGCAGGTCAACGACGGGGCCGGGTTCGCGGCCGGCGACGAGCTGATCCGGTCCGTGGGGCGGGCACTTCTGCACGCGGTGTCCGGCAGTGCGCGGGTGGGTCACATCGGCGGGGACGACTTCCTGGTGCTCGCGGATCCGGAGGGGCTGGAACCGCTCGCCGCCTCAGTGCTGGACGTCCCCTGGTCGGCGGGCGGGCGTCCCGTCACCCTGTCCCTGGCCACGGTGCTGTGCGTGCCGGGCAGTGTGACCGATCATCGGGAAGCGGCGGCCTGTCTTGCACCGCTCAAACAGGCCGCGAAGTCGCTGAGCGGGGCGAGTTGGGTGCTGGGCCGCGCCGGGCTGCCGGGGCACGAGATCCGTCGGGGATCGGGAGCGGAGACTGTGCGGGCGGGATAGTCGGGGTGGAGACCGGGCGAGCCGTCGGCACAGTCAGATGGCGCCGGCGGTGGAACGAGGCTGAGCGCCACCCGCAACCGTCCCTGAGGCCCCGAGGGAGCCCCGGCCGTCATTCCCCACCTCGGGCGGACATCGAGGGGTGACAACGCCGCCTGCGGCCGTCCTCACAGGGTGATGCCGGAATCCTGGCGTCCCCTTCAACTCCGAGCGCAGAAGACCGCCGGAGCGTTCACACCCCCGCCGTCAAGGCTGGGCCACAGGCCCCTCAACCGTTGCCGTCGGCGACCTTGACGCTCCCTGGACGCCGGTGAACACTTCCGGTGTCAGTCGACATCGCCGTACATTCTCGGCGTATTCAGGCACTGCGCCGCGCGGGCCCACCTGAGCCGAGGCCCGTACCCCCATGGGCGATTCGGCTGCGACGGCACGCTCGTCGCGGACACCGGGCGGGGCGCGGGACTCTCCCTGCCCTCGGCTGTTCGCCAAGGGAACCGCACCCTGCACGGAGGACCGGGGCCGATCGTCCCGGGCCAGGGCCTAGGAGCCGCCATGAGCAACGGAGACATTTTCGTCGGCGAAGTCATCGGCACCGCCATCCTGATCCTGTTCGGCGCCGGCGTCTGCGCCGCCGTCACCCTGAGATATTCCAAGGCGAGGGCCTCGGGATGGATCGTGATCGCGTTCGGCTGGGGATTCGGGGTGCTGGCGGGCGCGTACACCGCCGCTCCCCTCTCCGGCGGGCACCTCAACCCGGCCGTCACGCTCGGCATCGCCGTCGACACCGGTGAGTGGGGCAAGGTCTGGGTCTATCTGCTGGGCCAGATGGTCGGCGCCATGCTCGGCGCCGTCCTGTGCTATCTCACCTACTTCGCCCAGTTCCAGGCCAATGTCCGGGAGACGGGCACCACGGAGGGCACGGCGGAGGATCCGCTGCCGACGCTGGGCGTCTTCTCCACCATCCCGGAGATCCGGAACCCGGTCGCCAACCTGATCACCGAGATCATCGCGACGGTCGCTCTCGTCCTGCCGATCCTCGCCTTCGGGCTGACCACAGGGCTGGGTGAGTCCGGGACCCTCGTGCTGATCGTCTCGCTGCTGGTCGTCGGCATCGGTCTCTCCCTCGGCGGGCCCACCGGTTATGCCATCAACCCGGCGCGCGACCTCGGCCCACGCATCGTGCACACCTTCCTGCCGATCCCGAACAAGGGCACCTCGGACTGGGGTTACGCCTGGATCCCGGTCGTCGGCCCGCTGATCGGCGGAGCGCTCGCGGGTCTCCTCTACAACGCAGCCTTCTGAGCAGCTTCCCAGCAGCTTCGAGCAGCATTCTGAACCCAGCCCAAGGGGTAGCCATGACGGACAACGCCGCCAAGTACGTCGCCGCAATCGACCAGGGCACCACCTCCAGCCGCTGCATCGTCTTCGACCACAACGGCGCGATCGTCGCCGTCGACCAGCGCGAACACCGCCAGATCTTCCCCAAGCCGGGCTGGGTGGAGCACGACGCCACCGAGATCTGGTCCAAGGTGCAGGCCGTGGTCGCCGGGGCGATCGCCAAGGCCGGTCTGCGCGCGGACCAGCTCAGCGCGCTCGGGATCACCAACCAGCGCGAGACGACAGTCCTGTGGGACCGCGCGACCGGCAAGCCCGTGCACAACGCCATCGTGTGGCAGGACACGCGGACCGCCGCGCTGTGCAACCAACTGGGTGGCCCGGACGGGCAGGACCGTTTCCGCGAGCAGACCGGGCTGCCGCTGGCCAGCTACTTCTCCGGGCCCAAGGCGGCCTGGCTGCTCGACAACGTGCCCGGCCTCAGGGCGCGCGCCGAGCGCGGCGAGATCGCCTTCGGCACCATCGACTCCTGGCTGATCTGGAACCTCACCGGCGGCACGGACGGCGGGCGGCACGTCACCGACGTGACCAACGCCGGGCGGACCATGCTGATGAACCTTGAGACCCTCCAGTGGGACGCCTCCATCCTGTCCGCCATGAACGTGCCCGAGGCCGTCCTGCCCGAGATCAGGTCGTCCGCCGAGGTGTACGGCACGGCGGTCGGCCAACTCGCGGGCGTGCCGGTCGCCTCGGCGCTGGGCGACCAGCAGGCGGCGGTGTTCGGGCAGGCCTGCTACGACGTGGGCACGGCGAAGAACACGTACGGCACGGGCAGCTTCCTGCTCCTCAACACCGGCAACCGGCCCGTGCCTTCGAAGAACGGCCTGCTGACGACGATGGGCTACAAGATCGGCAGTGAAGCGCCGGTGTACTGCCTGGAGGGGTCAATCGCCATAACGGGCGCACTTGTTCAGTGGTTCCGGGACCAGCTCGGCATCATCCGTACCGCCGACGAGATCGAGTCCCTGGCGGCGAGCGTCGAGGACAACGGCGGCGCGTACATCGTGCCCGCGTTCTCCGGTCTGTACGCGCCGTACTGGCGTTCCGACGCGCGCGGTGTCGTCACCGGGCTCACCCGGTACGTCACCAAGGCGCATCTCGCGCGCGCGGTGCTGGAGGCGACCAGCTGGCAGACGCGGGAGGTCGTGGACGCCATGTTCCAGGACTCGGGGGTGCAGATCACCACTCTGAAGGTGGACGGCGGCATGACGAAGAACAACCTCCTCATGCAGCACCAGGCGGACGTGCTGGACGTGCCGGTGATCCGGCCCAAGGTGTCCGAGACCACGTGTCTGGGCGCCGCGTACGCGGCCGGCCTCGCCACGGGTGTGTGGAACGACCTGGACGAGCTCAAGACGCACTGGCAGAAGGACGTCGAATGGACGCCCGCCATGGAGGCACCGGTGCGCGATCGTGAGTACCACAACTGGCGCAAGGCCGTGGAGAAGAGCTTCGGCTGGCTGGAGGACGGCGAGAACTGATCCCCACGCGCGCGTGGACGACAACCAGGTCCACGCGCACGTGCGTTGCGCCCACGGACAGCGGCCCGTACCCCGGTCGGCGGGGGTACGGGCCGCGCCCCTGTCACGTGGTGACGGTCTGGCGGCGCTCCGCCGCCTGCGTCATCGCGTGCCGGACCACGTCGACGAGGACCTGTTTGACGGACTCCCGGTCGCGGGCGTCGCACAGGACCAGGGGTACGCCGTCGTCGAGGTCGAGGGCCTGGCGTACGTCCTGGGCCGGATAACGAGCCGCTCCCTCGAAGCAGTTGATGCCGACGACGAAGGGGATGGAGCGCCGCTCGAAGTAGTCGACGGCGGCGAAGCAGTCCTCCAGACGGCGGGTGTCGGCGAGGACGACGGCACCGAGGGCGCCCTCGGAGAGCTCGTCCCACATGAACCAGAACCGCTCCTGGCCGGGTGTGCCGAAGAGGTACAGCACCAGGTCCTCGCGCAGGGTGATGCGGCCGAAGTCCATGGCCACGGTGGTGGTGTGCTTGCCCGCCACGCCACTCGTGTCGTCGACCGGGCGTCCTGCCTCGGTGAGCAGTTCCTCGGTGCGCAGCGGCCTGATCTCGCTGACCGCGCCGACGAGGGTGGTCTTGCCCACGCCGAATCCGCCGGCCACCAGGATCTTGAACGTGACGGGCTCGACCGGGGGGTTGCCGCGCTCAGAACGCCCGAAGATCATCGATCTCTTCTCCTGCTTGATGGGGGTCGGGCGACGGAGGGCCGTAGCCTCCGCCACCGGGGGTTTCGATGACGAGTACGTCGCCGGGGCCGACGTCGGCCGCGTCGCTTCCGGCGAGTTCGGTGACCGTACCGTCGGCGCGTTCCACGCGGTTGGCGCCCAGCTCGCCGGGTTCGCCGCCCGCCATACCGTACGGCGGAACCCTGCGGTGCTGCGACAGCGTGGAGACGGTCATCGGCTCGTGGAACCGGATGCGGCGCACCGCTCCGTCCCCGCCGTGCCACCGGCCGGCGCCGCCGCTGCCGCGTCGTACGGCGAACTCGTCCAGTTGCACGGGCAGTCGCCACTCCAGGACCTCGGGGTCGGTGAGCCGCGAGTTGGTCATGTGGGTCTGGACGACGGGCGCGCCGGGGAAACCGTCGCCCGCGCCGGATCCGGAGGCGACGGTCTCGTAGTACTGGTGGCGGTCGTTGCCGAAGGTGACGTTGTTCATGGTTCCGGAACCCTCGGCCTGCACGCCCAGCGCCGCGTAGAGGGCGCCGGTGATGGCCTGGGAGGTCTCGACGTTGCCGGCGACGACCGCTGCCGGTGGCTCGGGGGCGAGCATCGAGCCCGGCGGTACGACGATGTCGAGGGGGCGCAGACAGCCGTCGTTGAGCGGGATGTCGTCGGCGACCAGGGTGCGGAAGACGTACAGGACGGCCGCGTTGACGACCGCGTAGGGCGCGTTGAAGTTGGTGCTCAGCTGCGGTGACGTGCCGGTGAAGTCGACGGTGGCGGAGCGGTTTTCGCGGTCGACGCGCACGCTGACGCGGATGACGGCGCCGGAGTCGGTCTCGTAGGCGTACTCGCCGTCGTCGAGGGCGTCGACGACCCGGCGGACGGCCTCCTCGGCGTTGTCCTGGACGTGCTTCATGTACGCCTGTACGACGTCCAGGCCGAAGTTCTCGATCATGCGGGCGACTTCGTCGACGCCCTTCTGGTTGGCGGCGATCTGGGCGCGGAGGTCGGCGAGGTTGGTCTTCGGGTTGCGGGAGGGGTAGGGCGCCTCGGTGAGCAGGCGCCGGGTCTCCTCCTCGCGGAAGCGGCCGTTCTCGGCGAGCAGCCAGTTGTCGAACAGGATGCCTTCCTCGTCGATGGTGCGGCTGTTCGCGGGCATCGAGCCGGGGGCGATGCCGCCGATCTCGGCGTGGTGGCCGCGGGAGGCGACGTGGAAGAGGATCTCCGGGTCACTCTCCGTGTCCGTCGGGTGCTTGGTGTCGAACACCGGGGTGATGACCGTGACGTCGGGCAGGTGGGTGCCGCCGTGGTACGGGTCGTTGACCGCGTACGTGTCCCCCGGCCGCATCCCCGAGCCGCGCCGCCGGATGACCTCCTTGACGCTCGTGCCCATCGAGCCCAGGTGGACGGGGATGTGCGGGGCGTTGGCCACCAGGTTTCCGTCCGGGTCGAAGAGCGCGCAGGAGAAGTCCAGCCGCTCCTTGATGTTGACGGACTGGGCGGTGGACTCCAGGCGGGCGCCCATCTGTTCGGCGATGGACATGAAGAGGTTGTTGAAGACCTCAAGCAGAACCGGGTCGGCTTTCGTGTCGAGATCGGAACTCTGCGTAACCGCCGCGCGTTCCATGACCAGATGCCCGTCGTGGGTCGTCGCGGCCCGCCAGCCGTCGTCGACGACGGTCGTCGAGCTGGCCTCGGTGATGATCGCGGGGCCGGTGACGGTTTCGCCGGGGGGCAGTTCCTCGCGGCGGTGGAGGGGTACGTCGCGCCATGCGCCGCCGGTGTGGAGGCGGACGGTCTCGGGTGCGGCGGTGTGGCCCTGGTAGGTGGCCAGGGCGGAGAGATCGGGGGGTGCGGTGATGCCGGTGGCTTCGACGGAGAGGGCTTCGACGACGATCGGGCGGTCGAGGGTGAAGGAGTACGTGGCGCGATGACGTTCTTCGAAGGCGTGCCTCATCGTGTCGGGCTCGGTGAGCTCGACGGTGAGGGGGGTGTCGGTGCCGTCGTAGCGGAGTTGGGCGCGCCGGGTGATCTGGATGCGGCTCTCCTGGACGTCCTCGGCGAGGAGTTCGGCGCGGGCGGCACTCTCCAGGTCGTCGGCGGTCTTCAGGACGCCGGGCATGGAGGCGGGCTCCAGGGGTGCCTCCACGGACTGTTCGCGCATGGCCGTGGTGTCGGCGAGGCCGATACCGAGGGCGGAGAGGACACCGGCCATGGGCGGCACGAGCACGGTGCGGATGCCGAGCGAGTCGGCGACCATGCAGGCGTGCTGTCCGCCGGCACCACCGAAGGTGGTGAGGGCGTAGCGGGTGACGTCGTGGCCCTTCTGGACGGAGATCCGCTTCACCGCGTTGGCGATGTTGGCGACGGCGATCTGCAGGTAGCCCTCGGCGACCTGCTCGGGAGTGCGGTCGTCGCCGGTCCGCTCGCGGATCTCGCGCGCCAGTGCGGCGAAGCGGTTCCGGACGAGCGTGTCGTCGAGGGGCTGGTCGCCGTTCGGGCCGAACACCTTGGGGAAGTGGGCGGGTTGGATACGGCCGAGCATGACGTTGGCATCCGTGACGGCGAGCGGTCCGCCGCCCCGGTAGCAGGCGGGGCCCGGGTCCGCGCCCGCCGAGTCCGGCCCTACGCGGTAGCGGGAGCCGTCGAAGTGGAGCACCGATCCGCCGCCGGCCGCGACGGTGTGGATGTCCAGCATGGGTGCGCGCAGCCGCACGCCGGCGATCCGGGTGGTGAAGACGCGTTCGTACTCGCCCGTGAAGTGCGAGACGTCGGTGGAGGTGCCGCCCATGTCGAAGCCGATGACGCGGTCGAAGCCGGCGAGTTGCGACATACGGGCCATGCCGACGATGCCGCCGGCCGGGCCGGACAGGATGGCGTCCTTGCCGCGGAACTGCCCCGCTTCGGCGAGGCCACCGTTGGACTGCATGAACATCAGCCGCACGCCTTCGAGTTCACCGGCGACCTGCTGGACGTAGCGGCGCAGCACGGGCGAGAGATAGGCGTCGACGACCGCGGTGTCCCCGCGCGGGACCAGCTTCATCAGCGGGCTGACCTCGCTGGAGAGCGAGATCTGCGGGAAGCCGGTGCGGGCGGCCAGTTCCCCGACGGCCTGTTCGTGGGCGGGGTGGAGGTGGCTGTGCAGGCAGACCACGGCGACGGCCTGGATCCCGTCGTCGTAGGCCTGCCGGAGAGGGCCGGTGAGGGCGTCCAGGTCGGGTGCGCGCAGCACGGTGCCGTCGGCGGCGATCCGTTCGTCGACCTCGACGACCCGCTCGTACAGCAGCTCGGGGAGTTCGATGCGGCGGGCGAAGATGTGGGGGCGGTTCTGGTAGGCGATGCGCAGGGCGTCGCGGAATCCGCGGGTGATGATCAGCAGGGTCCGTTCGCCCTTGCGTTCCAGGAGGGCGTTGGTGGCGACGGTCGTTCCCATGCGGACGGCCTCGACGGGCTCCTGGGACCCGGCGAGCAGTTGGCGGACGCCGGCGACCGCCGCGTCGGAGTACCGGGCAGGGTTGTCCGACAGCAGTTTGTGGGTGAGCAGACGGCCGTCCGGGCGACGCGCGACGATGTCGGTGAAGGTGCCGCCTCGGTCGACCCAGAACTGCCAGCCCGTCGTCACATCCGTCTCCCCGATCGCACTGCTCGGCACCGTGTCTGCAGGCTGGTGGGGGACCTGCTGCAGATGGTCGTCGACGATGGTTCAGATCATATCGGGCGGGCTGGGTCAGTGCCTGGTCCGCACCCGGTGGCGGAGCGCCCCGGGCAAGGCTTGGTGTCCCCTTCAGCACGAAGACGTGATTGTCCACATGCCGCGATGGTTGCGCGGATGGTGAGAATATGGAGGCGGTTGTCAAGCAGGTCCCGTCGGGAGCCGAGGAAGAGATGGGTTACGCCCGCCGGCGTCGTCATCGCCTCCTCCACCTCCGGCTATCCGATGACCGACATGCAGACCGAGGCGGTCACGCCCGGCCGACTGGTCGTCGGCCACCCGTTCAACCCGACGTATCTGATCCCGCTCGTCGAGGTCGTCGGCGGGGAACGGACAGACCCGGAGACGGTGCGGTGGGCGTCCCGTTTCTACGAGGTGGCGGGCAAGTCCGTCATCACCATGGACCGCGAGGTCCCCGGCTTCATCGCGAACCGGCTCCAGGAAGCCTTGTGGCGGGAGGCCCTGCACATGGTCGCGACTGGTGAGGCGACGGTCCGCGACATCGACCTGTCCATCACCGAGGGCCCTGGCCTGCGCTGGGCGGTCATGGGCCCGATGCTCACCTTCGCGCTCGCGGGCGGCGAGGGCGGCATGGCCCACATGCTCGACCACTTCGGGCCGTCCCTGAAGTCCCCGTGGACCAGGCTGGAGGCCCCGGAACTGGACAGGGCGCTCCACGACGCCGTGGTCGCCGGCTGCGACGACGCCGCGGACGGCCGTACGATCGCCGATCTGGTCGCCGAACGCGACCGGGGCGTCATAGCGGTCCTGCGCTCCACCGGGCGCCTGCCCAGGGGCGGTGCCCAGTGAGCCTGCCCGGACTGCCGGGCACGCCGGGTCTGTCGGGCCTGCCGCTGTTCCGCGAGACCGTGCGCCCGGAGTGGATCGACTACAACGGGCACATGAGCGAGGCGTTCTACGTCCTGGTCTTCGGTTACGCGACGGACGCGCTGATGGAGGGTACGGGGATGGGCCCCGCGTGCCGCGAGAGCACCGGCTGCTCCATGTACACGGTCGAGTCCCACATCCGCTCCTGCGGGACGTATCGGAGGGCGCACGGCTCGCCGTACGCACGCGCGTGCTCGGCGCGGCCGGGAAGAAGGCGTGCTTCACGCATGAGATGTACGTCGTCACGGGGCCGGAAGCGGACGACCGCCCGGTGGCCACCACCGAGTTGCTCGCCCTTCACGTAGACCGGCGGGCGGGCCGTGCGACCCCCCTCCCCGATGCGGTCCGTGAGCGCCTCACGGCGCTGACGGAACCACCCCCCTCATGGGCCGGGCGCTCGATCACAGCGCCCTGAGGCCGTTGATCACGTCCCTCAGAATGCTCTCGTCCGGGAGTTCGGCAGGGGGCACGGGCCGGTTGACGTGGACGAACTCCCCCGCCACCAGGTCGCCCACGAGCACGCGCACCACGCCGATGGGCAGGTCGAGTTCGGCGGCGAGTTCGGCGACCGACTGCGGGGTGTCACGGCACAGGTCGACGATGTCCACGTGCTCCGGGGACAGCGTGTGGTCGCCTTCCGGGTCGTCCGCCTGGGATTCCGTGACGACCACCGCGATGAGGTCGAGGCGGTGCTGTCCCTGACTGGTGGTGCGGCCGCGCGTCATGGCGTACGGACGGACGACCGGTCCGGCGTCGTCGTCGAACCAGTGGCTTCTTCCCTGACCGTCTGTGCTCATGTCATCTCACTACCCGCCCTGAGGCAGATCGGTGCGCGGAGCGGCACCCAGATGCACACCGACCCGCTTCACCAGGAGCGTCATCTCGTACGCGACCAGGCCCACGTCCGAATCCGCGTCCGAGAGCACGGCGAGGCAGCTGCCGTCGCCTGCGGCCGTGACGAACAGGAAGGCGTCGTCGAGTTCGACGACCGTCTGCCGGACGTTGCCCGCCTCGAAGTGGCGGCCCACGCCCTTGGCAAGGCTGTGGAACCCCGAGGCGACGGCGGCCAGGTGCTCGCTGTCCTCTCGGGTCAGGTCTCTGGACACGCCCGTCGGCAGGCCGTCGCCGGAGAGCACGAGGGCCTTGCGGATGCTCGCGACGCGCTCCACCAGGTCGTCGAGGAGCCAGTTGAGCTCGCCGTTCTGGTTACCCGCGGTGTTGCCGGTCGCCTTCGGTGCGGTCATCGACCGTCCCCCTTCGTTCCTTGTGGTGCTGTGCCGCTGTGGGCGTCGTCGCCCGCGGCGTTCTCCTCGCGGCCGCGCTGCCAGCCGCGCTGGAGCGAGGCCATACGGCTGCGTACCTCGTCGGCGTCCCGATCGGCCGGCTCCGCCGTGTCGTCGGGGCGCCGCCCGGGGCTCTGCTTCAGCTGCGGGGCCAGGTTGGCCTGGCGTACGCGGCGGGGCAACGGGGCCGTGCCGGAGCCGGAGTCGGACGCCTGGGGCGCGGTGTCGGGGCGTCCGGCGGACAGGTCCGGGCCGCTGGACGTGATCTCTGCGCGCCGGGTACGCCTGGGGAGGGCGGGGGCGTCGGGCCGTTCGGCGGTCGGGGACTCGGTGCGCTGGTCGTCGAGGCGGTCGGCCACGCCGGTGCCCCGGCGCAGCGGGTTCGCGCCACGGCGGCGGGTGGGCAGCGGGGCCGGTCCCAGTGGTGCGGCCGGCTGGGGGCGCGACCGGCTCGGGCCCGCAGGGGACTCCTCGTCCCCCTCCTCGCGCCGCCCTCGCTGCTCGGTGACCGGGCGTCCGTGGGAGCTGACCAGCTTGGGGGTCCGGTGGCGGGGCAGCGGGACCGGGGCGTCGAGGTCGTCGTCGGCCTGGCCCGCGTCGCCCGGCTCGGAAGCCTGGTTCTGCTGCTCGCCGTGCCGGGAGGGCGTCTCGTCGTCCGTACGGGTGAGGGAGCGGCGCGGGCGGAACAGTCCGCCGCGTTCGCTGTCCTCGTCGTCCAGGGCGCCCGGGAAGTCGTCGAGGGCGTCCAGGTCGACGGGAGCCTCCAGTTCGACCGGGCCGTCCAGGAGCGCGGCCGGAAGGCCCGGCAGCTGCCCCGACGCCTGGGAGAGCGGGGCGCGGCGGGCCTCCTCCAGCTCGGCCTCCTTGGAGGGCCGGGGCCGGTCGAGGCGGAAGCCGATGCCGTTGGTGTCCGGGACGTCGTCCGTCAGCAGGGTGTCGGGGATGAAGACGACGGCCGTGGTGCCGCCGTAGGGGGACGGCTGGAGGGAGACCCGGACGTGCTGCCGCTGGGCGAGCCGGCTGACCACGAACAGGCCCAGCCGGTCGGTGTCGGACAGCTCGAACTCCGGCGTCTCGGCGAGCCGGAGGTTGGCGTCCAGGAGCGCGTCGGCGGCCATGCCGAGGCCACGGTCGTGGATCTCCAGGGTGAAACCGTTGGCGACGCGTTCGCCGACGACCTGGACGGCGGTGTGCGGCGGGGAGAACACCGTGGCGTTCTCCAGGAGTTCGGCGACGAGGTGCGTGAGGTCCGCGACCGCCGGGCCGGTGACCGCGACCCGGGGCAGCCGGCGGACCTCGATGCGCTCGTAGTCCTCGACCTCGGCGACGGCGGCGCGTACGACGTCCATGAGCTGAACGGGTTTGCGCCACTGCCGGGAGGGGGCGGCGCCGGAGAGGATCACCAGGCCCTCGGCGTGCCGGCGCATACGGGTGGTCAGGTGGTCGAGGCGGAAGAGGTCGGCGAGTTCGTCGGTGTCCTCGGTCCGCCGCTCCATGGCGTCGAGCAGGGTGAGTTGCTTGTGCAGGAGGACCTGGCTGCGGCGGGCGAGGTTCACGAAGACCTCGGAGACGCCGGCCCGGAGCTCGGCCTGTTTGACGGCGGCCTCGACGGCGGCGCGTTGCAGGGTGTTGAGGGCCTGGCCGACATCGCCGATCTCGTTCTTGTCGTACTCCAGGCGCGGGACCTCGGTCTCCACGTCGATCTGTTCGCCCACCGAGAGGCGGCGCATCACGCTGGGCAGCCGGACGCCGGACGCCTCGTGGGCCTCCAGGCGCAGTTGTCGCAGGTCGCGGATGAGGCCACGGCCGACGCGCACGGACAGGACGAGGGAGAAGAGCAGGGCGGCGAGGCCGAGGAGGCCGGCGACGGCAGCCTTGACGATGACGGCCATGGCGTCGGGGCGGACGCGGTCCTGATAGCGGTCGCCGGCCTGGTCGTTGAGCGTGGCGAGCTCGTCGAGGGCACTGCCCGCGGCGGCGTCCCAGCTCTTGGCGCTCACCGCGCCGGGGGGCGGGCCGGGGTCGGAGGCGATGACGGCCTGTTCCGCCGACCGCAGCGGGGCGGTGGTGGCGTTCTTCCAGAAGCGTTCGTAGCGTTCTCGCTCCGTCGCGGGCAGCACCGGCAGGCTGATGTCGTACATCAGGGTGCGCTGGGCGGCGAGGTCGGCGATGTCGCGGATCTCCTCGCGGGAGAGTTTCCCGACCACCAGGGCGGAGCCCAGCAGGGCGTCCTCACGGGAGAGCAGTTCGCGGGCTCGGGTGATGTTCACCAGGACCCGGGCCTGCTTGTCCAGCTCCACGCTGTCGACGCCGTCGGTGGAAGCCAGCAGGGCGTAGCAGGGGTCGACGAGACGGTTGTAGAGGTCGAGGGCCTGCGTCCGGTTGACCGTGCCCTCCTCGACGCTGCGGCGCAGGGAGTCGATGCCGTCCAACGCGTCCAGGACGGTGGTGAGGTGTTCGTCGTCGTCCGCGTCCAGTGCGTCGCGGGCGTCGGGGTCCTTGGCGTTCTCGCGGATCTTGGCGATGGCGTCGTCGGTGGCGCCGCGTGTGCTGCGCAGCGCGGACAGCGCGTCGGAGGCCCGGGGATCGGCGAGGTAGACGAGGGTCTGCCGGCGTTCCTGCTGGAGGACCCGGACGGTGTCCTCGGTGGGGTAGCCGATCTTCTCGACGACGGAGGACACGTGGAACAGCTGGGCGACTTCCCGGCCCGTGAGTACCGTGGCGAAGCCCCAGATCGCGATCAGGGACACCAGCGGCACGAGGAGCAGCGCCACGATCTTCCGGCGGATCGACTTCCCGCGAAAGCGCATGGCCTCCCCCAGTTCGACCCCCCACCGGCAGGGGTACAGATGTGCGTCAACAAACGTGCGCGAGCCTACTACTGACGCAGAGGTAACTCGAAGACCGGTCCGGAAGCTGAACTTCCGCACCGAGGGCGAGACATGGGGAGTTGTCCGCTCATTGGAGGAGATCGACTCCTGTCTTTCCTCGGCGGCCGTCGGTGAGGGCGTGATCGATCCGTCTGCCCAGTTGGCCGGAATTTTGCGTTCGTTGGGAATCTTGAAGGGGATTCGTTCGTCGTTATCCATGGGAGTTGGGGGCGGAATCGGCCACAGGAGCTGCAACCCGCACCCGGGCGGCGTAAATCAGCGCAAGCCGGGCAGCCACTGGGAAGCCGGGTCTTCGGACACGGAGCGAGCAGTCTGCCGGCGGTGGGGAGTGACACGGTGATGGGCACGGCGGAGCGACAAGAGACGCTGCCGGACAGCGGGTCGGCGCGTTCGACGGCGCAGCGGGACCCCGAGGCGCTGGATCACGACATTCCGACGGACGGGGGCGGGGCAGCGGCGCACAAGGGCGCGACCGACCCCGTCCGGCGCGTGGAGCGCGGTGCGGCACGAGCGCAGCCCGAGTACCGGCCGTTGTGGATCGAGGAGCCTGCGCAGCGGCGCCGGTTGCCCGATCCGGTGCGGACGTCGGCGGTGCGGGCGGTGCTGATCATCGCCGTGACGCTGATCCAGGCGATGGTGGCCTTCCTGTGCACCATGGCCGGTTCCTGGCTGGCGTTCCCGATGGTGCTCAGCAGCGTCGCCAGCACGGTGGTGGCCACCTGGGGCGCCCTCGACGTCTGGGTGACCCGCCAGGTGTGGAACCAGCGTCATGGCGTGGTGTCCACGCCCAGCAGCACCGCGCGTGCGCTGCGACGCGAGCGGCGCAGGGCACGGCGACAGACACGGGCCGCCGAGCGGGCCCAGGAGCGCATACGCCGGCAAGGCGGCGCGGGGCAGCTGTCGCACTCCTGAGGAACTTCCGGGCCGGCCCGGAAGAACGGCTTGCGGCGTCCGGGCCGGCGGCGTTCAGAGTGCGGCCGGCTGCGGCCTGCTCCCTCCGCGTACGAGTTCCCGTCGCGCCCGCATGAAGGGGCGTGGCCGGTCCACGGAGAGCACCGCGGTCGTACGGCCGTCCCGCTCGTACAGGGCGAGGAAGCCGCCCTCGGCCGGTGCGTCGTCGGCGAGTTCGCCCTCGGCGATGCGGACGCTGTCCCCGTCCTGCCGACGGCCGGCGAACTGGATGCGGGCGCCGTACTGGTCCGACCAGAAGTACGGCAGTGAGCCCGCGGTCTCCCGGGTGCGCCCGGCGAGCAGATTGGCCACGGCGACCCGGGGCTGCTCCGTCGCGGACGTCCAGTGTTCGGCGCGGGTGCCGCCGACACGGGCGACATCGCCGACGGCGACCACCTGCGGCAGGGCCGTCACACAGCCGTCGTCGCACAGCACGCCGTCGTGCAGGGCGAGCGTAGAGCCCGCCAGCCAGGCGGTGTTGGGGGTGGCGCCGATGCCGACGATCACCGTGTCGGCGGGCAGGACACGGCCGTCGGAGAGTGCGACGCCGGTGACGGCGGCCGTGCCGCGCAGTCCGGCCACCCCGGTGCCCGTGACCAGGTCCACCCCGCCACGCCGGTGCAGCGCTGCGCACACGGCGGCCATCTCGGGGCCGAGTTGGGGCACGAGCGGAAGCGGCGCGGCCTCGACGACGGTGACGGTGTGGCCGAGGGCGGCGCAGGAGGACGCGGTCTCGGCGCCGACGAAGCCGCCGCCGATGACGACGACCTGACGGGGTCCGCCGCCGAGCTCGTCGCGCAGGGCACGGGCGTCGTCGAGGGTGCGCAGGGTGTGCACCCCGGTGAGGCGGGAGCCCGGGAGACGGCGGGCCGAGGCGCCGGTGGCGATGACGACACCGTCGGTGGACACCGTACGGCCGTCGTCGAGGAGCACGGTCCGGCCGCGGGCGTCGAGGCCGCGGGCCCGTTTGCCGAGCAGCCACTCGGCGTCGAGTTCGGCGGCCTCCTCGGCGTCCGTGAGAGCCAGCTGGTCCTCAGCGGCGCGGCCGGTGAGGAAGTCCTTGGAGAGGGGAGGCCGGTCGTACGGGCGGTGGGTTTCGTCGCCGACGATCACCAGGCGTCCGTCGAAGCCCTGGGAGCGCAGTTCCCGGGCCGCGTACAGACCGGAGAGGGAGGCGCCGACGACGGTCACGGTCCTCATGCGGCGGTACCCTCCTCCGCGGCGACGTGGACGTGGATCATCCCGTCGTCGACGCTGACCCGGTGGGTGCGGACGGGTCGCCTGGCCGGGAGGCAGGTCGGCTGTCCGGAGCGGAGATCGAATGAAGCCGCGTGCAGTGGGCATTCGACCAGACAGCCCTCCAGCCAGCCCTCGGAGAGGGACGCGTCCTGATGGGTGCAGGTGTCGTCGATGGCGTACAGCTCGCCGTCCTCGGTGCGGAACACGGCGATGGGCGGTGTCGTCTCGACGCGGACGGACTCGCCGTCGGGGAGGTCTTCGAAGCGGCAGACGGGAATCACGGGCCCCCCTCTCGGTCCGGGACGCTCGGTCCGGACCTGTGTGGTCCAGTTTGATCAGTGAGTGCGGACCGTCGTTGGCCCGGCAGCAAGGGAGTGCGGAAGCGAGGAGTTCAGTCAGCGCCGGACCTTGCCGAACCTTCGTGTCGAACCTTCGTCGAACCTTCATCGGTCCGAACCGGTCCGCACTGATCCGTACTGTTCGGCCCCCTTACGGGCGCCGGACGCTTCGGTAACATGATGTTTCACATGGCGCACGAGCAAGCGCTATGCGCAACAGAATCCGGGCGGGACGACCGTCACGTCAAGGGGTTCCCGCAGATGCGGCCCGAACCGGGCCCACAGGTGGTGAGAGTTGAGCCATGACCCGCACGCAGAAGCAGCCCGACCGCAGCGAGGAGAAGGCCGCGACCCCGGAGAAGAACGGCAGAGGGGCGGCCAGCGCCGTCCAGTCGGTGGACCGTGCCGTGAGCGTGCTGGAGATCCTGGCCCGACATGGTGAGGCGGGCGTCACCGAGATCGCCGACGAGCTGGAGGTGCACAAGTCCACCGCGTTCCGGCTGCTCGGCGTCCTGGAGAACCGCGGGCTGGTGGCCCAGGCCAAGGACCGCGGCAAGTACTACCTGGGAGCCGGCGTACTACGCCTGGCGGGGGCGGCGGCAGTACGGCTGGACATCTCGCAGGAAGGCGTCCCGGTCTGCCGGGAACTCGCCGACGAGCTGGGCGAGACGGTGAACATCGCGGTCCTGGACGACGATGCGGCGGTCAACATCATGCAGGCCCGCGGCACCGCATCCGTGACGGCGCAGAACTGGCTGGGCAGACGCACCCCGCTGCACGCCACCTCCAGCGGCAAGGTGCTGCTCGCGCACATGCCGCCCACCCTGCGCGAGGGCCTGCTCGCGCGTTCCCTGCCGCGCTTCACGGAGCGGACCATCACCGGCGCCTCCGTACTGCGGGGCGAGCTGGAGGCCGTGGTGGAGCAGGGCTACGGCATCACCATCGAGGAACTGGAGCTGGGCCTGGCCGCCGCGGCTGCCCCGATCCGGTCGCACGACGGCAAGGTCATCGCCGCCATCAGCGTCTCGGGCCCGGTGTACCGCCTCAACAGCGACCGACTGCCGGAGCTGGCCAAGCGCACGGTGGCGGCCGGGGCCGAGCTGTCCCGCCGGATGGGATACGGCTTCTGACCGATCCCCGAACAGACACGCAAGAGCACGAACGCGGCGCGGGACCGGGAATCTCCTGGTCTCGCGCCGCCGTGTGTCCGGCAGGTTTCGCCCCACAGATTCCTTTTGCCAAGGGTTAACTCGCACCTCTTGACGACCGCTCGATGGCGTTCTCAATATGTTCCTCAACGCGCAACCCATCGCGCATTGCGCAACAGCAGAGGAGCTTGGTCGTGCCACACGAGGTCCGTGCCGTAGTCGCTGTGAAAAAGGGCGCACCCGTCGAGGTGCAGACCATCGTCGTTCCCGACCCGGGTCCCGGAGAGGTGCTCGTCGCCGTGCAGGCCTGCGGGGTCTGCCACACGGATCTGCACTATCGGGAGGGCGCGATCAACGACGACTTCCCGTTCCTGCTGGGCCATGAGGCAGCCGGCACGATCGAGGCGGTCGGCGAGGGCGTGACCGACCTCGAACCGGGCGACTACGTGGTGCTGGCGTGGCGCGCGCCCTGCGGTTCCTGCCGTTCCTGTCGCCGTGGCCGCCCCTGGTACTGCTTCGACTCCCGCAACGCCACCCAGCCG
This sequence comes from Streptomyces sp. MMG1533, assembly GCF_001279775.1. GTDB lineage: Bacteria > Actinomycetota > Actinomycetes > Streptomycetales > Streptomycetaceae > Streptomyces. Next base: position 30,177 of record NZ_LGDG01000041.1, read on the forward strand.
ATGACCCTCCTGGACGGCACCCCGCTGAGCAACGCCCTCGGCATCGGCGCCTTCGCCGAGAAGACCCTGGTCGCGGCGGGACAGGCGGTGAAGATCGACCCGGCCGCCCGTCCCGAGGCAGCGGGCCTCATCGGCTGCGGCGTGATGGCGGGGTACGGCGCCGCGGTCAACACCGGCCAGGTCGGCCGCGGCGACTCGGTCGCCGTCATCGGCTGCGGCGGCGTCGGCAACGCGGCCATCGCGGGCGCCTGCCTGAACGGTGCCATGAAGGTCATCGCCGTCGACATCGACGACAAGAAGCTCGACCAGGCGGAGAAGTTCGGCGCCACGCACACCGTCAACTCCCGCGGCACGGACCCGGTCGAGGCGGTCCGCGCCCTCACCGACGGCCACGGTGTGGACATCGCGATCGACGCGGTGGGCCGCCCGGAGACCTTCAAGCAGGCCTTCTACATGCGCGACCACGCCGGCCTGCTGGTCCAGGTCGGCGTCCCCTCCCCCGAGATGACGGTCGAGCTCCCGCTGATCGACGTGTTCTCGCGCGGCGGCGCCATCAAGTCGTCCTGGTACGGCGACTGCCTGCCGAGCCGCGACTTCCCGTTCCTGATCGACCAGTACCTGTACGGGCTGCTGGACCTGAACGCCTTCGTCACCGAGACCATCGCGCTCGACCAGGTCGAGGATGCCTTCGCCAAGATGCACCGCGGTGAGGTGCTGCGCTCGGTGGTCGTCCTATGAACGGCTCGGTACGTCCTGTGAAGGGCTCGGTACGGGTAGACCGGGTCGTCACGAAGGGCACCTTCAGCCTCGACGGCGAGACCTTCGACGCCGGCCGCAAACCGGACGGCGAGCTGACCGACGGCCGGATCCTCACCGTCGCCGGCATCGAGGTCCAGGTCGTCCACAACCCTGCTCACACCTGGGGCAGTTGCTCGCTGTACGCCCCGTTCCTGAACGCCGTGTTCACCGGCGACACCCTCTTCCACGGCGGCCCCGGCGCCACCGGCCGCTCCTACTCGGACCGTCCCACCATCGAGGCGTCCATCCGCAACCGGCTGCTCACCCTGCCCGGCGACACGGTCGTCCACACCGGGCACGGCCAGGACACGACGATCGCCGCCGAGCGGCCCAACGTGCCCACCGTCTGAGCGCTCCCTCAGGCTCGTTCGCTCCCCCTCAGGCTCCTTCGTCCCCCTCAAGCTCGTTCGCTCCCCTTCAAGCTCGTTCGGCTCCCCCTCAAGCTCGTTCGCTCCCCCTCAAGCGCGTTCACCCCCGTCCCCGGCAAGGAGGGGCATGTCCAGCACGCCCGAAAACCACTCTCACTCCCCACGCGTGGTCATCGTCGGCGCCGGCATCGTCGGCTGCTCCCTCGCCGACGAACTGACCGCCCGCGGCTGGACCGACGTCACCGTCCTGGAACAGGGCCCGCTGCCCGCCCCCGGCGGCTCCACCTCGCACGCGCCCGGCCTCGTCTTCCAGACCAGTCCGTCCAAGACGCTCGCCGGGTTCGCCAAGTACACGGTCGAGAAGTTCCTCTCCCTCGACGTGGACGGCGTCCCCTGCTTCAACCAGGTCGGCGGCCTGGAGCTCGCCACCACCCCGGAGCGCCTCGCCGAACTGCACCGCAGGGCCGGTTACGCCGCCGCCTGGGGCATCCGCGGCGAGATCGTCGACACCGCCCGCTGCAAGCAACTCTGGCCGCTCCTCGACGAGTCCGTGGTGCTCGGCGGCTTCCACACCCCCGACGACGGGCTCGCCCGCGCCCTGCTCGCGTCCCGCGCCCAGATGGAACGGGCCACCGGGAGAGGCGCCCGCTTCCTGGAACGCCACACGGTCACCGGGATCGAGAAGGAAGCAGGCCGGGTCGCTGCCGTCGTCACCGACCAGGGCACCTTCCCCGCCGACCACGTCGTCTCCGCGGCCGGTTTCTGGGGCCCGGTCATCGGCCGCATGGCCGGCATCGACGTCCCCCTGCAGCCGCTCGCCCACCAGTACGCGAAGACCGAGCCGCTCCCCGAGCTGAGCGCGGCGACCGCCGAGGCCTCGAAGCCGATCCTCCGCTTCCAGGACCGCGACCTCTACTTCCGCGAGCACACCGACCGCCTGGGCATCGGCTCCTACGCCCACAAGCCCATGCCGGTCGACCCGTTCGCGATCCTGCCGTACGACGAGGCCCGCGCGCAGAACCTGGACATGCCCTCCTCCTTCCCCTTCACCGAGGAGGACTGGGCCCCGAGCTGGGACGACTGCCGCCGGCTGGTCCCGGCCCTGCGGAACGCCGAGATCGAGGCCGGCTTCAACGGCGTCTTCTCCTTCACCCCGGACGGCATGCCGGTCCTCGGCGAGTCGCGGCAGCTGCGCGGCTTCTGGCTGGCCGAAGCCGTGTGGGTCACCCACTCCGCCGGTGTGGCCAAGGCCGTCGCCGAGTGGATGGTCGACGGGCGGCCCTCCCTCGACCTGCACGAGTGCGACCTCACGCGCTTCGAGGAAGCGCAGCGTTCACCGTCGTACATCCGTGAACGCGGTTCACAGCAGTTCGTCGAGGTGTACGACGTCCTCCACCCGCTCCAGCCGATGGAGCAGCCACGCCCCCTGCGCGTCAGCCCCTTCCACGCCCGGCAGCAGCAGCTCGGCGCGTTCTTCCTGGAGGGCGGCGGCTGGGAACGCCCGCACTGGTACGAGGCGAACGCCCCGCTCGTCGACGCGCTCGACCCGCTCCCCGAGCGCGACGCCTGGTCGGCCCGCTACTGGTCTCCCATCGCCGCCGCCGAGGCCAGGGCGACCCGCGAAAAAGTCGCCCTCTACGACATGACTCCCCTGCGGCGCCTCGAAGTCACCGGCCCCGGAGCCCTCGACTTCCTGAACCGCATGACCACCAACAACCTCCGCAAGAAGCCCGGCGCGGTCACCTACACGCTCCTCCTCGACGAGACCGGCGGCGTCCGCTCCGACCTCACCGTCGCCCGTCTCGCCCCCGACCGCTTCCAGGTCGGCGCCAACTCCCCCGCCGACCTCGACTGGCTCGCCCGCCACGCCCCCGACGACGTCCACATCAAGGACATCACCTCCGGTACCTGCTGCATCGGCGTCTGGGGCCCCCTCGCCCGCGACCTCGTCCAACCGCTGACCCGCGACGACTTCTCGCACGAGGCGTTCGGCTACTTCCGTGCGAAGGAGACGTACCTCGGGCACGTCCCGGTGACGGCCATGCGCCTGTCGTACGTCGGCGAGCTCGGCTGGGAGCTGTACACCACCGCCGACCTGGGCCTGCGCCTGTGGGACACGCTGTGGGAGGCCGGTCGGGAGCTCGGCGTGGTCGCGGCCGGCCGCTCGGCCTTCAACTCCCTGCGCCTGGAGAAGGGCTACCGGGCCTGGGGCACCGACATGACCGACGAGCACACCCCGTACGAGGCGGGCGTCGGCTTCGCGGTCCGCACGGACAAGGAGTTCGTGGGGCGCGAGGCGCTCACCGACGCGCCCCTCACCCGCAAGCTCATGCCCCTCCTCCTCGACGACCCCGCCGACGTGGTCCTCGGCAAGGAACCGGTCTACGTCGACGGCGTCCCCGCCGGCTACGTGACGAGCGCCGCGTACGGCTACACGCTCGGCCGCTGTGTCGCGTACGCCTGGCTGCCGGCCAGCCTGACCACCGGTGCCGGCGTGCACATCGAGTACTTCGGCGAGAAGGTCCCCGCGACCGTGGCCGAAGAGCCCCTCTTCGACCCGAAGATGACCCGCATCCGCCGTTGAGAATCCCCGGGCCAGAAGCCCGGAGACGCCCCAGGAGGCCCTCCGTGTCCCCCACCTACGACGTGATCGTCATCGGTCTCGGCGGTATGGGCAGCGCCGCCGCCCACCACCTGTCCGCGCGCGGCGCCCGCGTACTGGGCCTGGAGAAATTCGGCCCCGTGCACAACCGCGGCTCCAGCCACGGCGGTTCGCGGATCACCCGGCAGTCGTACTTCGAGGACCCGGCGTACGTCCCGCTGCTGCTGCGCGCCTACGAGCTGTATGAGGACCTGGAGCGGGCCACCGGCCGCGAGATCGCGATCCTCCCCGGCGGCGTGATGGTCGGCCGCCCCGACTCCCGGACCGTCTCCGGCTCGCTGCTCTCCGCCCAACAGTGGGGCCTGCCGCACGAGATGCTGGACGCGAAGGAGATCCGCCGCCGCTTCCCGACGCTCGCACCGGGGGACGACGAGGTCGCCCTGTTCGAGAAGAAGGCCGGTCTCCTGCGGCCCGAGAACACCGTCGCCGCGCACCTCCAGCTCGCCACCCGGCAGGGCGCCGACCTGCACTTCGAAGAGCCGATGACACGCTGGGAGCCGTACCGGGACGGCGTTCGCGTCCATACGGCGGAGAACACCTACACGGCCGCCCAGCTGGTGATCTGCCCGGGCGCGTGGGCGCCGCAGCTGCTCACCGACATCGGGGTGCCGTTCACCATCGAGCGGCAGGTCATGTACTGGTTCCAGCCGACCGGCGGTGTCCGGCCCTTCGTCCCCGAGAACCACCCGGTCTACATCTGGGAGGACGCGGCCGGCGTCCAGGTCTACGGCTTCCCGTCCATCGACGGCCCCGACCTCGGTGCCAAGGTCGCCTTCTTCCGCAAGGGCGAGGTCACCACCCCGGAGACCATCGACCGGACGGTCCACGAGGACGAGATCAAGGCGATGGCCGCCCACATGGCCGGCTGCATCCCCGACCTCCCCGGAACCTTCCTCAAGGCCGCCACCTGCATGTACTCCACCACCCCGGACGAGCACTTCGTCATCGCCCGGCACCCAGCGCACCCGGAGTCGGTGACCGTGGCCTGCGGGTTCTCCGGGCACGGCTTCAAGTTCGTGCCCGTCGTCGGCGAGATCCTCGCCGACCTGGCCCTGACCGGCACCACCGAGCACCCCATCGGCCTGTTCGACCCCGCCCGCCTCGCCGCCGCGCCCGCCTGAGGAGCCCGCCCGTGACGACGACCCCCGCCCCCGAGAGCCCGCTCTCCGAGGCCCACCGGATCTCCCCCAGCCTGATCGCCACCCTCCCCGGGGGCTACTACACCGACCCGGAGATCTTCCGGCAGGAGCAGGAGCACCTGTTCGAGTCGATGTGGTTCTGCGCCGTCCGCAGCGCCGACCTGGCCAACCCGGGCGCTTTCCGCACCGTCCAGATCGGCCGCGAGAACGTGCTCGTCACGCGGGGCCGCAAGGGCGAGCTGCGTGCCTTCCTCAACATCTGCCGCCATCGCGGTGCCCGGCTGTGCATGGAGGAGTCCGGCGAGGTCCGGCGCAACCTCCAGTGTCCGTACCACGCATGGACGTACGACCTCGACGGCAAGTTGATCGCCGCACCCAACTTGATCAAGATGCCGGACGTCGACCGGGTCGAGTACGGACTGGTCAAGGTGTCGCTGCGGGAGTGGCTCGGCTACGCGTGGGTGTGCCTCGCCGACGAACCGCCCTCCTTCGAGGAGACGGTCATGCACGCCGCCGTGGAACGGCTCGGCGACGTGGCCGCCATCGACCACTACGGCACCGAGAACCTCGCGCTCGGCAAGCGGATCGTCTACGACGTGAAGGCGAACTGGAAGCTGATCGTCGAGAACTTCATGGAGTGCTACCACTGCGCGACGATCCACCCCGAGCTCACGGATGTGCTCCCGGAGTTCGCCGACGGCTACGCGGCCCAGTACTACGTGGGCCATGGCGCCGAGTTCGGCCAGGAGGTCAAGGGCTTCACGGTCGACGGCAGCGAGGGCTTCGCCAAGCTGCCCTCGGTCTCCGAGGACCAGGACCGCCGCTACTACGCCATCACCGTGAAGCCGACGGTGTTCATCAACCTGGTACCGGACCATGTGATCCTGCACCGCATGTTCCCGATGAGCGAGGACCGCACGGTCGTCGAGTGCGACTGGCTGTACGCGCCGGAGGTGGTGGAGTCCGGGGCGGACCTGTCGAAGTCGGTGGAGCTCTTCCACCGGGTCAACGAGCAGGACTTCGAGGCCTGTGAACGGACGCAGCCGGCAATGGCGTCGCGTGCCTACCGCAGGGGTGGTGTGCTGGTCCCCAACGAGCACCACATCGGGATCTTCCACGAGTGGCTCTTGGAGAAGCTGGGAGGCGGCCATGCCTGACCTGTTCATTGACGGCGCGTGGCGGAGTGCGGTCGACGAGCGCACCCGCGAGATCCGCTGCCCCGCCGACGGTTCCCTGGTGGGGGTCGTGGACGAGGCGGGCGGCAAGGACACGGTGGAGGCGATCGCCGCCGCCCGCCGGGCCTTCGACGAGGGGCCGTGGCCGCGCACGTCCCCGAACGAGCGCGGTGACCTGCTGCTGCGGGTCGCCGATCTCCTGATCCGGGACAAGGACGCGCTCGCCCGCGCCGAGTCCCTGGACACCGGGAAGCGGCTCGTCGAGAGCGAGTACGACATCGACGACATCGCCAACTGCTTCCGCTACTTCGGGCGGCTGGTCGCGAGCGAGACCGGCCGGGTCGTCGACACGGGTACGGAGGGCGTCGACAGCCGGGTGGTGTACGAGCCGGTCGGCGTCTGCGCGCTGATCACGCCGTGGAACTACCCGCTGCTGCAGACGGCCTGGAAGGTCGCCCCGGCCCTCGCGGCCGGCAACACCTTCGTGCTGAAGCCGAGTGAACTGACCCCGCACACCGCGATCCACCTCATGCGGCTCCTGGCGGAGGCCGGGCTGCCCGCCGGGGTCGGCAACCTGGTCCTGGGCGCCGGTCCGGAGGCCGGTGCCCCGCTCGGCGACCATCCGGACGTCGACCTCGTCTCCTTCACCGGCGGCCTGCAGACCGGTCGCCGCCTGATGGTGGCCGCGGCCGGGACCGTGAAGAAGGTCGCGCTGGAACTCGGCGGCAAGAATCCCAACATCGTCTTCGCCGACGCGGGCTTCGAGGCGGCCGTGGACATGGCGCTGACGGCCGTGTTCCTGCACTCCGGGCAGGTCTGCTCGTCTGGGGCACGGCTGCTGGTCGAGGACTCCCTGCACGACCGGTTCGTGGACGAGGTGGTACGCCGGGCCTCGGAGATCAGGCTCGGGGGCCCGTTCGACGAACAGGCCCAGACCGGGCCGCTGATCTCGGCGGCACACCGCTCGAAGGTCGAGGCGTACGTCGCCAAGGGCCTGGAGGAGGGGGCGGTACTGCGCTGCGGGGGCGCGCGGCCGTCCGGGCCGGGCTTCGACGACGGCTTCTACTACCCGCCGACCGTGCTGGACGAGTGCACCGCGGGGATGTCGGTCGTCCAGGAGGAGTCCTTCGGGCCGGTCCTCACCGTCGAGCGCTTCACCAGCGAGGACGAGGCGGTGCGCGTCGCGAACGACACCATCTACGGCCTCGCCGGCGCCGTCTGGACGAGCGACGAGGCCAAGGCGGCCCGGGTCGCCGGGCGGCTGCGGCTCGGTACGGTCTGGATCAACGACTACCACCCCTACGTACCGCAGGCGGAGTGGGGCGGATTCAAGCAGTCCGGCTTCGGCCGCGAACTCGGACCGTCGGGCCTCGCCGAATATCGCGAGACGAAGCACATCTGGCGCAACACGGCCCCGACACCGCAGGGTTGGTTCGACTGACCCATGCGTAACATCCCGCACACGCCCCCCACGTACAACCCCCCTCATTGAACCCGGCACCCGCGCCGAGCCGCTCCCCTCCTCCGGCCCACCAGGAGTCCGCTCATGACAACCACCGAGCAACCATCCTCCGGACAACAGGACGACGCCGAACTCGCCGAGTTCGGATACAAACCCGAACTCAAGCGCACCCTTGGCAACTTCCACACCTTCGCCGCAGGAATCAGCTACATCTCGATCCTCACCGGCACCTTCCAGCTGTTCTACTTCGGCTACGGCAGCGGCGGCCCCGCCTACTGGTGGTCGTGGCCGATGGTCTTCGTCGGCCAGTTCATGGTCGCCCTGTGCTTCGCGGAACTGGCCGCCCGCTATCCCGTCGCGGGCTCCGTCTACAACTGGTCGAAGAAGATAGGCAATCCGCACCTGGGCTGGCTCGCGGGCTGGATGATGCTGATCGCCTCGATCGTGTCGATCTCGGCCGTGGCGCTCGCCTATCAACTGACGCTGCCGCAGATCTCGTCCGCCTTCCAGTTCGTCGGCGACGGCACCGGCAAGTACGACGTGGCGACGAACGCGGTCGTGCTCGCGACGGTGCTGATCCTGTTCACGACCCTGGTGAACGCCTTCGGCGTGAAGCTGATGGCCACCATCAACAGCGCGGGCGTGCTCATCGAGCTGATCGCCACCGTCGTCCTCATCGTGCTGTTCGCCGTCCACATCACGCGAGGACCGCAGGTGGTGACCGACACGGCGGGCACCGGGGCCGGGCACCAGGCGGGCTACATGGGCGCGTTCCTGGTGGCCTCGCTGGCGTCCGCGTACGTCATGTACGGCTTCGACACGGCCGCCTCGCTCGGCGAGGAGTCCCTCGACCCGTCTCGCAACGCGCCGCGTGCCATCATCCGCGCCATCGTCGCCTCGTTCGTCCTGGGCGGCCTGATTCTGCTGCTCGCGCTGATGAGCGTCTCCAGCCTGAAGGGCGACAAGCTGTCCACGGACGGCCTGCAGTACATCGTCCTCGACGTGCTCGGGTCGACGGCCGGCAAGGCGATGCTGTGGTGCGTGCTGATCGCGGTCACCGTGTGCGCGCTGGCCGTCCACACGGCGGCGATCCGGCTGACGTTCGCGATGGCCCGTGACAACAACCTGCCCGCGTCCTCCCGGCTGGCCAAGGTCAGCCCGCGCTTCCAGACCCCGGTGCTCCCCGCGGTGATCATCGGCGTGCTCGCCGTGGCGATCCTCGTCGTCAACATCCGCCAGCCGCAGATCTTCACCGTCGTCACCAGCATCGGCATCATCATGATCTACCTCGCCTACCTCGGCGTCACCGCGCCGATGCTGGTGGCCCGGTTGCGCGGCAAGTGGCAGCCCGCGGGAGACGGCAAGTTCTCGCTGGGCCGCTGGGGACTGCTCGTCAACATCGTCGCCGTGGTGTGGGGCACGGCCATGACGATCAACCTGATCTGGCCGAGGGCCGAGGTCTACAACGCGGCCGCTCCGTTCCACTGGTACCTGCGCTGGGGCGCGGTGCTGTTCGTCGCGGTCATCATGGGCGGCGGCTTCGCCTACTACTGGTTCGTCCAGCGGCACCGCACCGGCGTGCTCGCCGAGCACCAGCTGCAGCCCGCGGCCACCACGACTCCCCTCGCCGCCCCGGCGGCCGACTGAAGGAGGTCAACCACTCATGAGCACCGATGAGTTCGACTACGTCGTGGTCGGCGGTGGCACTGCGGGCAACGTGGTGGCGGCGCGCCTGTCCGAGGACCCCTCCGTCACGGTGTGCGTCCTGGAGGCGGGTCCGAGCGACGTCGGCGACGACGACGTCCTCAAACTCGAGCGCTGGATGGGCCTGTTGGAGTCCGGCTACGACTGGGACTACCCGGTCGAGCCGCAGTCGAGCGGCAACAGCTTCATGCGGCACGCCCGCGCGAAGGTGCTGGGCGGCTGTTCGTCCCACAACTCCTGCATCGCCTTCTGGGCCCCGGCGGAGGACCTCGACGACTGGGCCGCCGGGGGCTGTACGGGCTGGAGCGCCGCCGACCTCTTCCCGCTGTACCGGCGGCTGGAGAACAACGACGCTCCCGGCGACCACCACGGCCGTACCGGCCCGGTGAAGCTGCGCACGCTGAAGAGCGACGACCCGTGCGGCACGGCCCTGCTGGAGGCGTGCACGCAGGCGGGCATCCCGACGACGCCCTTCAACACGGGCTCGACGGTGGTCCGGGGCGCCAACTGGTTCCAGATCAACTCCGACGAGAACAACATCCGCCAGTCGTCCTCGGTCGCCTACCTCCACCCGGTCATGGGCAAGCGGCCGAACCTGGAGGTGCGCACGGGGGTGCGGGCCAAGAAGCTCGTGCTCGACGGCCGGCGCTGCGTGGGCGCCGAGTACCTGGACCCGGACCTGATCCACACCCGGACGGTACGGGCCCGCCGCGAGGTGATCGTCTCGTGCGGGGCGATAGACACCCCGAAGCTGCTGATGCTGTCCGGCATCGGACCGGCCCGGCACCTGCGCGAGGCCGGCGTCGAGGTCGTCGTCGACTCGGCGGGCGTCGGCGAAAACCTCCAGGACCACCCCGAGGGCGTCATCATGTGGGAGGCCAGGCAGCCGATGACCACCTCGTCCAGTCAGTGGTGGGAGGCGGGCATCTTCTACGACACCGAGGAGGGTCTGGACCGTCCCGACCTGATGTTCCACTACGGGTCGGTGCCGTTCGACATGAACACGGCGCGCTGGGGCTATCCGACGTCCGAGAACGCGTTCTGTCTCACGCCGAACGTGACGCGGGCGAGGTCGCGGGGCACCGTGAGGCTCCGTACCCGCGACTACCGGGACAAGCCCATGGTCGACCCGCGGTACTTCACTCACGAGCACGACGTGCGGGTGATGACGTACGGCCTCAAGCTCGCCCGTCGTATCGCCTCGCAGCCCGCGCTGAGCGGCTGGGCGGGCGCGGAACTGGCCCCGGGCCCGGACGTGCAGACCGACGAGGAACTCCTCGACTACATCCACAAGACCCACAACACCGTCTACCACCCGTCCTGCACCGTGAAGATGGGCGCGGACGACGACCCCTCGGCCCCGCTCGACGCGCGGCTGCGGGTCAAGGGGGTCGAGGGGCTCAGGGTCGCCGACGGGTCCGTCATGCCGGATCTCGTCACCGTCAACCCGTGCATCACGACGATGATGATCGGCGAGAAGTGCGCGGACCTGCTGAAGGAGGATGCGTAGACGCCCAGGGGCGCGGGGAACTGCGCGACCAGCCACGAACGGCCCGCAGTTCCCCACTACCGTAGATCTACGGTGCACTCGGCGCCGGGCGCTTGAACATCCGCGTCGCGGTGATCTCGCTGTGCCCGGCCTCCCCGGCGGGAGCCTCACGCGGCAGCCCCGGCCGGAGGTGTTCCTCCACGCTGATGTACTTCAGCCCGGCCCGCAGGTCGGCGTCGTTGCGCAGCCGGATGACCAGCGGGAACTCGGCGAGTGCCGTCGTGTCGAACAGGCCGGTGGTGTACAGGAGTTGGACGCCCAGCGCGTCCGACACAGCACGCTGGAGCTCCAGGAGATACGTGGCGTTGGCCCGCCCGATCGGGTTGTCGAGGAACAGGGTGCCGGCGTGCCGGTGCTTGTCACGCCCCCGGTCATTGGAGCGAAGAGCGGCCATCGTGCAGTACAGGGCGATGGCGGCCGTCAGCAGCTGACCACCGGAGAACACGTCGCCCATCTGCCCGACGGGCACGCGCTCGGCGCGCAGTACGGCGTCCGGCTTGAGGATCTCGACGGCGACGCCCTTGGGCTGGAGCGCCGCGCCGACCCCGCGCAGCAGCAGCGACATTCCGTCGCGCCGCAGGTCGGAGTTCTTCTTTACGGCGGCCCGGGTCGCCTCGTCGATGACCTCGCCGAGCCGCTCGGTGAGGATGGCCTGGTCGGGCTCCTCGAAGCGGATGCGCAGGAACTCCTGCCCCGACCACTCGCCGAGCCCTTCGGGCAGCCGGGACAGCCGCTGGGCGGACCGCAGGGTCGCGAGCGCCGACTCGACGAGCCCGCGCAGCCGGTCCACGATCGAGTCCCGGTTCCGCTCCAGCTGCTCCAACTCGTCGGTGAGGACGCGGAGTCGGGGCGCGAAGGCGTCGGCCCACTTCTGGGCGTGCTCGGGCAGCGCGGAGGCGGGCAGTTCGCGGATCTGCTGCCGGGCGGGGGTGCGGACCTGCTCGTAGCGGGTGGAGTTGGCGTGCCGGACGAGGATGTCGCTCGCCTCGCGTACGGCGGCCTCGGCGGCCGACAGGTCGGCGGCGCAGCCGCGCAGGGACCGGCGGGCCTCGCCGGCGGACTGCCGGGCCTCCTCCGGGCTGCCGGGGTAGGCCTCGGTCTCCTCCTGCTCCTCCTCGGTGGCGTGCTCGCGCAGCAGGTCGCGGAGCATGGCGGCGATCTCGTCGAAGCCGCCGGCCGCGTCCTCGGCGGCGCGGTGCGCGTCGAGGAGTTCGCCGTGCGCCTCCCGGGCCTGGCTCAACGCGTCGGTGCGGGAGGCGAGTTCGGCGGTGGCCGTCCTCAGCAGTGCCTGTGCGTGCTCGGCGTCGCGCGGCTGCAGCTCCTCCGGCAGTTCGGTGTGCGCCGCGCCGTCCTCGGGTGCGTGCCGCTCGGCCTCGCCGCGCAGGCGCCCGAGCTGCTCGCTCGCGCTGGACATCCGGGTCTCCAGGAGCTGCACCAGCTCCTCGGCCCGCGCGACGGCGGCCTGCCGGGACGGCCCGTCGGAGCCGTCGGGCGACTGGAGCAGCTGTTCCGCGCGCGTGCGGACCTTGTTGCTCAGCCGGTCCAGATCCGCGCGCGCCGCGCTCTCGTCGCTCTCCGCCCGGGCCTGCTCGGCCCGCAGGTCGGCGCCCACGCCGACCTTCTCGTAGAGCTGGGAAGCGGCCCGATAGGCCTCACGGAAGGCGGGCAGGGACGCCGTCGGATCCGCCGCTTCGCTCTCCGGTACGTCGTCGGGGGCGCCCGCGATCTCGGAGCGCTCGGCGCGCAGCGCGCGGGCGGTGCGGCGGGCGTCGTCGGCGGCACGCTGGGCGGCACGCCGGTCCTCGTCGGCGGCGCGGGCACGCTCCAGGCAGGTCTGGGCCCGGGCCTCCGACTCGGCGGCTTCGTCGGCGAGTTCGCGCAGCTTGACCTGCCAGCCGGCTCGCTCGCGCAGCCGGAAGGCGAGCCCGGCGAGGGCGTCGGCGGCGCGCCGCGCCTTCTGCGCCGCCTCCTGCCGCTCGTCCCGGACCTGGACGGCCTCGGCGGCGGCTTCGTCGGCCTCGGCCCGGACGGTCCGTGCCTCGTCGAGTTCGGCCTCGGACTCCTCTGTGAACACGCGCGTGTCATGGGCAGCCTGGGCCAGCTCGACGAGCCGCCCGGCCGGGCAGCCGGTGCGCCAGGAGGAGAGCCGCGCCGAGAGCTCCCGGTCCTTGCCGAGCCGGGCCGCGAGCGCCCGGATCTCCTCGTCCCGCTCGGTCGCCCGCGCGCGCAGTGCCTGCCGCTCCTCGTCGGCGGCGTGCTCGTCGTGCATGGCCGGGTTCGGCGGTACGAGGAACACGTCACCGCTGTCCGTGTCGGGCGCCGGCGTCGGTGCGAGCAGGGCTGCGGCCGTACCGACCGCCACCGCGGACCGCGGCAGCAGCGCGGCGTCGCTCAGCGCCTCGCGGGCACGCGCGTGCGTGTCGGGGTCGGTGATGATCACGCCGTCGACCAGTTCCGGCCGGGCGGCCAGCACGCGCGCATGGTCGGCTGGGTCGACGGCCTGAGCGAGGTAGCGCCAGCCGGGCAGCGCCGGGATGCCGTGCTCGCCGAGGAACTCCACGGTCGCCAGCACGTCCGGGCCGGGCGGCAGCAGTCCGCCGTCACCGAGGGCGCCGAGGATGCGGGAGTCGTCGGCGGCGGCCGTCCGCAGTTCGAAGAGCTGCCGCTCGGCGGAGGAGACGGCGTCGTCGAGCAGTTCGCGCAGTTCGTCGGCGAAGCGGTCCAGGTCCTCGGGAGTGAGGGCCTGCCGGTTGCCGTCGTCCGTGTCCTGCCGGGGCTGCGGAATCACGGAGGAGCGCGCGTCGCCGCCGGTCAGGCTCAGCAGTTCGGCCAGCCGCTCCTCGGCCGCCAGGGCCTCGGCGAGACGGCGCTCGGCCTCGTGGGACCGCTCGGCCGCGGTGGCCGCGTCCTCCGCCCGCGCCGCGGTCAGCTCCGCCCGGGACTCGGCCGCGGCCGCTTCACGCGCGTGCTCGGTGGCCCGGCTCGACGCCTCCCGTGCGGTGTCCCAGGCGGCGACCGCCGCCTTCTCGGCGTCGCTGGCGGCGAGGGCCGCGCGCGCGGGGTCGGCGTCGGGAGCGGTGTCGTCGAGCCAGCCCGCGCGCACCGCCTCGGCGGTCTCCTGTTCGACCTCGGTCAGCCGCTGGCGAAGATGCCCGACCTCGCTGCGGGCGCGCTGCGCCTCGGTGGCGGCGGAGGTGGAGTCCCGGTACGAGGAGTCGCTGACCTCCTGGAGGGCGGCGGACCGCTCCTCCTCCTCGTTGGCGAGGGTCTCGGCGGCCTCCGCGGCCGCGTGCAGGGCCCGTACGAGATCGACGGCGGCCCTGGCCCGGGCGGCCAGCGCGGGGGCCGCGTCCCGCTCGGCCTCCTGGATCGCGGCGGCCACGCGCGCGACCCGGTCGGCGGCGGCGCGATGGCGCAGCACGGCCTCGGCGGCCTGCCAGGCGGAGTGCAGCGTGCGCGCGTCGGCGAGCTCACGCTTCTGTGCGGCGGCCGACTTCTCGGCGGCGGCGAGCGCCAACGAGGCGTGCCGGTAGGCGAGTTCGGCGGCGATCAGCGCGCTGCGCTCCCGGGCCGCCTCGGAGTGCGTGACGGCGTACGCGGCGGCGGTGACCCGCTGGGCGAGATCGGCGGCCCGGACGCGCTCCCGCGCCCCGCGCGCGGACAGCCGGCGCGCCAGGGTCCTCGTGCGGCGCTCGGCCCCGGTATGGACGTCACGTGCGCGGGAGCGGGTCTCGGCGGCCTCGACGATCCGGCCGAGCAGGTCGACCGACCCGGCGGTGAACTCCCGCTCGGCGATCAGCTCGCCGCGCCGTCCCAGCTTGTTGCCGAAGCCGCTCACCAGGTCGGCGAGGCCGTCGGTGTCACGGGTGTCCGTCACCGCGCGCAGCAGCAGGTCGGTGAAGTCGGAGTCCTTCTTGACCGCGAAGAGGCCGGCCGCCTCGCCCTCGTCGGCGTTCATCTCCCGCTGGTAGCGGAAGAGTTCGGGGTCGAGGCCGAGTTCGCCGAGGTGCTCGATCCACCGGTCGTGGATCTCCTCCCAGTGCACCTCCAGATGCGGGTACGCCTTGCCCGCCTCGGTGATCGCGTCCCGGAAGCCCTTCATGGTCCGCCGACGCCCCTGGGCGCCCGACTGGCCCTCGACGGACGACCGTACGGCGGTGGACTCGGCGACGGGCAGGTTGTCGAGGCTCAGACCGGGCCCGGGCCGGAAGGAGTACCAGGCCTCGGCGAACTTCCGCGGGTCGTTGGAGACCTGCCGCCCGCGCCACTCACTCACCTTGCCGACCACGACGCACTCGCCGGTCAGCACATGCTGCCACTCCAGCGCCACGTGACCGCAGTCGTCCGCGAGCAGGAACTTGCGCAGCACACCGGAGCTCGCACCACCGAGGGTGTTGCGGTGGCCGGGCAGCATCACGGAGAAGATCAGCTTGAGCAGGACGGACTTGCCGCCGCCGTTCTCCAGGAAGAGCACCCCCGCGGGCGCGGGCCGGCGCGGCGGGCCGACGGGCTCCTCCTCGAAGAACTCCGCCTGGGTGGGCGCGGGGTCGGGCACGGGCTCGCCCACACCGCGCAGGTCAAGCACGGTGTCGGCGTAGCGCGCACCGGCGGGCCCGATGGAGTAGAGGCGGACCCGGGACAGCTCGTACATGGCGGACTCTCGTAAGTCTTCGGCAGGTGGGGGGTCAGGACTGTGCGGGCGCGTGGAACGGCAGCCCGGCGTCGGCCACCAGTTCCAGGTCGTCGGTGTCCTCGGGAGGCAGCAGGGTCGGCGTCCCGTCGGTGACGGGAACGACGCCCAGCTCCAGCAACTCGGCCATCGCGGCACTGCCCGCCATGTCCCGCACCTGGAGCTGATAGCGGGCCGTGGTCCGGTACGTACCGCCGCTGTCGTCCCCGGTCCGCTGCAGGAACCCGGAGTCGGTGAGGAAGGCGACGGCCTTGCCGACGATGCCGGTCGTCGAACCGGCGAGCCGGCGCGCGTCCTTGGTGGCACCGGTCGCGCTGCGTCTGACCCAGATCCGCCAGGCGGCCTCCAGACCGGGCGCGTCGGTCGCCGGGTCGGTGTTCTCGCCCTGCTCGTCGGCGCGCTCCTCCAGACGCCGGCACGCCTGCCGTACGAACGCGTCGACGCCGTTGACCGAGACCCGCCCGATGTAGCCGTCGTCGGCGAGATCCTCGGGCCGCGGGAACGCCATGGCGGCGACGGCGAGATGCGCCAGCCCGTGCAGGAACCGGTCCCCGCCGTCGGCGGACGTCCGGCGCGCGTAGTCGCCCATCCGCACGGCGAACACCGAGTCCTCGGCGGCGGTCACGGCCATCCCCGCGCGCGGGGACACCTCCAGCACGACGAGTCCCAGCCCGGCGGCCACGGCGTCGGCGAGCCGAGCGAACGGCGGATCCTCGCGATAGCGCCGCAACAGCTCCGTGTACTCCTGGTCGCGAGCGGGCTGCAGCTTGGGCTGCAACCCGAAGGCGACGAGCCGCGCCGCGTCGGCGGCGTCGGCGGGAGTGACGGCGGCGCTCACCGGCAGGGCAGCGGCCTCCGGCTCACTCCACTCGACGTGCTCAGTCACGACGGCAGCTCCTTGGACTTGAAAACGGAGGGGCGGGCTGCCCGCCCAGGGGCGCGGGGAACTGCGCGGGCAACCACAGCCGGCCCGCAGCCGAAGAACGACATCACGCGGCCTCCGTCCGACCCGCAGCCATCCCCACCGCGTCCAACAAGGCCGTCCCCACGATCAGGTCGGCCCCACCGAACTCCGGATCGTCCAACTCCGTCCCGTCGTCCACGGCGAACAGCAGCTTCTCCTCGCCCTGCCGGTAAGCCGTACCGACCGGCGGGCTGGCCGCATGCACCGCCAACAACGCGACGAGGTAGGGCAGATCAGGATCCTGCCGCCGAGCCTCGGCCAGCAGCCCCGAAAGCCGCCGCGGCGCATCCGCCGGCAGGTCAAGGAGCTCCATCGCCGAAGCCAGCTGCTCCTCGCTGAACCGGCTGTCGTCCGGGGTGGCGATGAGATCCGGCTCCGGCATCTCCGCGCCCAGGTGCTCCCGCTCCATCGGCGGCGTCAGCAATATGTCGACAAGGTCACCCACCCGCACCGACACCGGCGTACGCAACCCGGTCCCGCGCGCGAAGAACGCATCCGTGACCCGGACCGCCTGCTCCAGAGGCAGCGGCAGGACCGGCGCGAGCAGATGGCCGTACAGGTCCGTCCCCGATGTCGTCATCGGTGTGGCGAAGGCCTGCCGGTCCTGCTCGGCGCGGAAGAGCGGCCCGGCCTCCAGCAGCCGGGACTGCAGCTGCGTGTG
This sequence comes from Streptomyces sp. MMG1533, assembly GCF_001279775.1. Classification (GTDB taxonomy): domain Bacteria; phylum Actinomycetota; class Actinomycetes; order Streptomycetales; family Streptomycetaceae; genus Streptomyces. The sequence continues at coordinate 47,349 of NZ_LGDG01000041.1, forward strand.
CCGCCGGATGCAGTCCTTCACGATGTCCACCAGCTCGGCGGCACGCCGCTTCTGCTCCGGGTCCTCGGACTCGTCGCGCGCCTTGCGGATGTTGGTGAGGATCGCGTTCTCGTGGCGGTACCGGTCGGCGACGTGGTCGAGGGCCTCGGCGATCATGTCGGGCACGGTGTTGAGCCAGTCCACCGCCCGGACGTTGCGCCGGGTCGCGTCCAGCGCCCTGCGCAGTGTCTCCGAGTACTGGACGGTGCGGTACCGGGCCTGCTCGGCGGCCAGCTGGGCGTCGGCGAGGCGGCCCCGGCTGATCAGCACCTCCAGCTTGACCTCGGCGGCGATCTGCGCGCTGGTGACATCGGTGTCGAGGGCGCCGACGAGGACGTTGACCGCCTCGTCGGTCGTGCGGAGATAGACCGAGCCGCCGGGGCCGGGAACCTCCTCGATCAGCTTGAAGTCGTAGTCACGGCGCACATACGTGCCGTCCGGCGCGAACGTGCCGTACACGGCCCGGAAGCCGCGGTCCACGCTGCCGACGTTGATCAGGTTCTCCAGGACCCAGCGGGCCACCCGCTCGTGCTCGGCGACGGGTCGCTGCGGGGCCTGGGCGGCGATGCGCGGGATGAGCCGGGCGACGATCTGGTCGTGGTCGGCGCCGGTGTCGAAGTCCATGTTCAGGGTGACCAGGTCGATGGCCGCGAGGGCCACCTCCGCCATGCCGTACACCGAGTACTCGCCCGCGAGGTTGGCCTTGCGCGCGTCGAGGTCGTGCAGCGGCGCGGTGCAGGCGAGCGCGCGCAGCCGCCGCGCCAGTCCCTCGTCGGCGGCCGGGCCCGGTGCGGGGCGCGGCCCCGCGCTGAGCTGGGGCGGAACGCTGTCCGTCGATGCAGGCGAAGTCACGGTGCACAGACTAGGTCCTCGGTCTGACAACGACCCAAACGACGCAGATGCGACGGTCGTCACTCGGGCCCGACGAGCCTCAGCCGATGCCCGCCCCCTCCTCACCGACCCGCCGCCGGTACACCTCGACCACTCGCTCCAGCGAGTCCCCGAGGTACACCGCGAGCAGCTTCTCGGCCTCGCCCTTGTCCCCCGCCTGCAGCGCCTCAAGGATCTGCTGGTTGCGCGTGAGGTACGGCTCGTGCAGCCGGCGCGGGTCGTCCACCAGGTGGAAGGCGAGGCGCAGTTCGGCGAAGACGCTGCGCATCAGTTCGCTGGTGCGGTCGCTCCCCGCGAGCGCGACCAGCTCCCGGTGGAAGTGGATATTGGCCGTACCCAGTACTTTCCAGTCACCTTCGCGCGCCGACCGCTGCCCTTCCGCCACGGCCTCGGCAAGGCCGTCCAGAGCGTACGGCGGCTCACCGAGACCCCGTACGACAGCGCACTCGACGAGGCCGCGGGTGCGGTAGATGTCCTCGACGTCCTCGACGGTCAGGACCCGGACGAAGACCCCCCGGTTCAACTCGTGGACGAGCAGACGCTCATGCGTGAGCAGCCGGAACGCCTCGCGCAGCGTGTTGCGGGAGACGCCGAGCGCGCCGCCGATGCTGTCCTCCGACAGCCGGGTCCCGGGCGGGAAGAACCCCTCGGCGATACGGCTCCTGAGGATGTCCGAAACCCGTTCGGCCGTGCTGGTGCGGCCCAGGAGGGCGCGGTCGTCGGCCAGTCCCGCCAGCTGCTCTGCCATGCCCGGAATTCAATCGCAGATACAAGAACGAAACAACACGGGTATTGAAGGATCGTTCAACGATCCCCTACCTTGCTACGAACGACGTCGTCCCGCTCGACGACGCCACGGCTTCCGCACGGCACGGCTCACTCCTCACGCACTCTCCGTCCTCCCTCTGCGAGGTGCCCATGAGCACGACCCCTCCACCGCAGGCCCTGAGCGCCGACACACAGCCCGCGACAGACGAACGCCCCGCCGACGACGGGGCGTTGGGCTGGCTGCGGGCCCTCGGACCGCGCGGCCGCCGCGCCTTCGCGGGCGCCTTCGGCGGCTATGCCCTTGACTCCTACGACTACTTCACGCTGCCGCTGAGCATGGTCGCGCTGGCCGCGTACTTCGGCCTGGACAGCGGCCAGACCGGCCTGTTCACCACCGTCACCCTCGTGGTCTCCGCGATCGGCGGCGCCCTGGCGGGCGTGATGGCCGACCGGGTCGGCCGCGTCAAAGCGCTGATGATCACGGTGATCACCTATGCGGTCTTCACGGTCGCCTGCGGTTTCGCGCCCAACTACGAGACCCTGCTGGTCTTCCGCGCCCTCCAGGGACTCGGCTTCGGCGGCGAGTGGGCGGTCGGCGCGATCCTGGTCGCCGAGTACGCGAGCGCCAAGCACCGGGGCCGCACGCTCGGCGCGATCCAGAGCTCCTGGGCCGTCGGCTGGGCGCTCGCCGCGATCATGTACACCCTGGTGTTCTCGTTCTTCGGCGACGACATGGCCTGGCGGATCATGTTCTGGACCGGTGCGCTGCCCGCGCTGCTGGTCATCTGGATGCGGCGTCGGGTGCAGGACGCACCGCAGGCGATCGCCGTACGGGAGCAGAGCACCGAGAAGGGCTCGTTCGCGGCGATCTTCAAGCCCGGTCTGCTGCGCACCACGGCCTTCGCCGTCCTGCTCTCCACCGGCGTCCAGGGCGGCTACTACACCCTCGCCACCTGGGTGCCGACCTACCTCAAGACGGAGCGCGGCCTCTCCGTCGTAGGCACCGGCGGCTACCTGACGTTCCTGATCTCCGGTGCGTTCCTCGGCTATCTCACCGGCGGCTACCTCACCGACCGGCTGGGCCGCCGTCGCAACATCTGGCTCTTCGCACTGTTGTCGGCCGTGTGCATCCTGGCCTACGCGAACATCCCGGACGGCGCCAACACCCTGCTCCTGGTGCTCGGTTTCCCCCTCGGGTTCTGCATGTCGGCGATCTTCAGCGGCTTCGGGTCCTACCTGAGCGAGCTGTACCCGACGGCGGTGCGCGGCACCGGGCAGGGCTTCACGTACAACACCGGTCGCGCGGTGGGCGCCGTCTTCCCGACCACGGTCGGCTTCCTGGCCGACAGCTGGGGTGTGGGCGGCGCGCTGGTCTTCGGCGCCATCGGCTACGGCCTTGCCGCCCTGGCGCTGCTCGGGCTGCCGGAGACGCGTGGAAAGGAGCTCGCGTGAACCGCACGGAAGACCGCGCCCTGACGGTGACGAACGACCGCCCCCTGACCCTCGTCGACGAGCACGCGCACGCGTGGAGCCCGAAAGACGCCCGGACCCGCTTCCGCGCGGGGCTCGCGGGCCCCACCGCCGGGGTCGCGGCGGGCCACACCCAGGTCAACCTGATCTCGGTGCCCGCCGACTGGGCGTACGACATGCTGCTGTTCTGCCAGCGCAACCCCAAGCCGTGCCCGGTGCTGGATGTCACGGACGCCGGCTCCTGGACCACCGTCCTCGCGGGCGGCGCCGACCTGCGCACCGATCTGCCGCGCTACCGGGTGTGGCAGGACGGCGAACTGGTGGACGAGCCGACCGACGTGCGCAGGCACTGGCGCGGCGACCTGGTGTCGTTCCTGATCGGCTGCAGCTTCACCTTCGAGTGGGCGCTGTCCGGGGCGGGCGTCCCGATCCGCCACGTCGAGCAGGGCCGCAACGTCCCGATGTACGTGACGAGTCGCGAGTGCCGTCCGGCGGGCCGGCTGCACGGCCCGTTGGTGGTGTCCATGCGCCCGGTGCCGCCGGAGCATCTGGCGGCCGCCATCCGCGAGAGCAGTCTGCTCCCGGCGGTGCACGGCAGCCCCGTACACTGCGGCGACCCGTCGGGGCTGGGCATCGACGACCTCGGGAACCCCGACTTCGGCGAGCCGGTGGACGCCGAACCGGACGACATCCCGGTGTTCTGGGCCTGCGGAGTGACCCCGCAGGCCGCGGTGATGGCCTCGCGCCCGCCGTTCGCCATCACCCACGCACCGGGCCAGATGTTTCTCACCGACGCCCGCGACGAGCAGTACCGCGTGGCTTGAGAAGGAGTAGCGAAGGATCCATGACCTCCATCGATCTGAACGCCGACCTCGGCGAGGGCTTCGGCCGCTGGCGGCTGACCGACGACGAGCAGCTGCTGACCGTCGTCACCAGTGCCAACGTGGCGTGCGGCTTCCACGCCGGGGACGCGGCCACCATGCGGCGGGTGTGCGAGCTGGCGGCCGGGCGCGGGGTACGGATCGGCGCCCAGGTCTCCTACCGTGACCTGGCGGGGTTCGGGCGGCGCGCGATGGACGTGCCGCCCGCCGAACTGGCGGCCGAAGTGGCCTACCAGATCGGCGCCCTGGAGGTCTTCGCACGCGCGGCGGGTACGCGCGTGTCGTACGTCAAACCGCACGGCGCGCTCTACAACCGCGTCGTGCACGACGAGGAGCAGGCCGGCGCGGTCGTCGAGGGCGTCCTCCTCGCGGACGCCGCGCTGCCCGTCCTCGGACTGCCCGGCTCACGCCTGCTGGAACTGGCCGGGAAGGCGGGCCTGCCGGCTGTCACGGAGGCGTTCGCGGACCGCGCGTACACCGAGGAGGGCACGCTCGTCGCGCGCCACCGGGACGGCGCCGTGCTCACCGACCCGGAGGCCGTCGTGGAACGCTCGGTCGGCCTGGCCCGGCTCGGCACGGTCACCTCGCACTCCGGGACGAGCATCGAGGTACGCGCGCGTTCCTTGTGCCTGCACGGCGACACGCCCGGCGCGGTGGAGCTGGCCCGCCGGGTCCGGGAGCGCCTGGAGACGTCGGGCGTGCATGTGGAGGCCTTCGCATGAGGGCCCTGCCCGTCGGTGACGACGCCCTGCTCGTCGAGGTGGCCTCGGGCGACGAGGCCCAGGCCCTGCACGCGGAGTTGCTGCGCCGGCGTGCGGAGGGCTCGCTGTCGGTCCGCGAGATCGTCCCCGCGGCCCGCACGGTCCTCCTGGACGGCCTCGCCGACCCGGCCCGCCTGGCGTCCGAACTGACCGCCGCCGAGGTCCCGCCCGCACCCCCGCGCGCCCGTGACGTGGTCGAGCTCCCGGTGCGCTACGACGGCCCCGATCTGGCCGACGTCGCCGCCCTCTGGGGCGTCTCCGAGCCGGAGGTGGCCCGTATCCACGCGAGCACCGAGTTCCGCGTCGCCTTCTGCGGGTTCGCCCCCGGCTTCGGCTACCTCGCCGGCCTGCCACCGCGCTACGACGTCCCGCGCCGGGCCACCCCGCGTACGGCCGTCCCGGCGGGCTCGGTGGGGCTGGCCGGCCCGTACACGGGCGTGTACCCGCGCTCGTCACCGGGCGGCTGGCAGCTGATCGGCACCACGGACGCCGTGCTGTGGGACCACGCGCGCGTGCCGGCCGCGCTGCTGTCGCCGGGCACGCGCGTGCGCTTCATCCCCATGGGTCCGTCGGCGGACGCGGCATGACGGACCGCGCGCTCTCCGTCGTACGCGCCGGAGCACTCACCACCGTCCAGGACCAGGGACGCCCCGGGCACGCCCACCTCGGTGTCCCCCGCTCCGGCGCGCTGGACGGCCCGGCGGCCGCCCTCGCCAACCGGCTGGTGGGCAATCGCCCCGAGGCGGCCGTCCTGGAGACCACGCTCAACGGCTGCGCGGTGCGGCCCCGTTCGACGGTCACCGTGGCGGTCGCCGGCGCACCCTGCCGGGTGACCGTGGACGGACGCCCGGTCGCCTGGGGCGCACCGGTGCGCGTGCCCGCGGGCGCGCTCCTGGACGTCGGAGCGGCCGTCGCGGGAGTACGCGGCTATGTGGCCGTCTCCGGCGGCGTCGCCGTGGAACCGGTGCTCGGCAGCCGTTCCACGGACCTCCTCTCGGGCCTGGGCCCGCCGCCGCTGACGGACGGCGCGGTGCTGCCCCTGGGGAGCCCCGAAGCCCTCCACGCGCGCGTGGACGTCGCCCCCCAGCCGGCGCCCCCGGCCGAACTCGTCCTGAGGGTGACGCCGGGCCCACGCGACGACTGGTTCACGCCGGAGGCCGTACGGGCCTTCACCTCCTGCGGCTACCGGGTGTCGTCCGCGAGCAACCGCATCGGGCTGCGCACGGAGGGGCCCTGCCTGGAGCGGTTCCGGTCCGGCGAACTCCCCAGCGAGGGCATGGTGCTGGGGGCCGTCCAGGTCCCGCCCGACGGCAGGCCGGTGGTCTTCCTCGCCGACCACCCGACCACCGGGGGCTATCCGGTGATCGCGGTCGTCCGCTCGGCCGACCTCCCGGCCGCCGCACAGGCGGTACCGGGCACGCCGGTGCGCTTCGTGGCCGCACGCCGAGGGTGAACTCCTAGGCGGCGTCCGGCTGTTGCTCCGCCATCGACAAGGTCGCGAGCGCCGCGGACACCGCCGCGGAGGCCCGCAGATCGAGTCGGGCGCTCGTCCCGCGCGCGCGGTGCCGCAACTCGTCGGCGGCGAGCGTCAGGAGCTGCGGCAGCAGGTCGGTGCACCGCCGGGCCACCCAGCCGGTGCCGGCGGTGGCGAGCCACCACAGGCTCGCCGACTTGGTGGGCGCCGGGAACTCGGGCTCGGGCGAAGGGGCGGCCCCCGTCGCCAGACCGTGCTCCGCCAGCAGCGCGTGGAAGCGCACGGCCAGCTGCCGATGCCCCCGCTCGCCGGGGTGCAGCCGGTCCGCGCTCCACATCGCGCGGTCCATGAGCCACGCGCCCTCGCTGGCGTGCAGATGCACGACCCCGTACCGCTCGGACAGCGCGTGCACCACGGCGTTGACCGCCCGCTGCCGCCGGGCCAGCGGACGTGCCAGGGCGCCCGGCAGCCCGAGCATCGCCCCGGGGTCCGGCAGACAGGCCGTGAGTAGGACCGCGCCCTGCCGGGTGAGGGCCGAGTACACCGTGTCGAGGCGCGCGGCGACGGCCTGGATGTCGAAGGTGCAGCGCAGGGTGTCGTTGACGCCGATGACGACGGACACGAGGTCCGGCCGCAGGGCCAGCCCCGCGGGCAGTTGTCTCTCCAGCACATCACGCGTCTGCGACCCGCTCACCGCGAGATTGGTGAACTCCACGGACTGCGCGGGCTCTTCACCGAGCCCGTCGGCGAGCAGCGCGGCCCAGCCGCGCCACCCGTCGCCGACGGGATCGCCCACACCTTCGGTCAGCGAGTCGCCGAGAGCCACGAATCGCAGCGGTCTCATGACACGCCCCCGGGCACGACGGGCCGTACGGATGCCACCGCGTCGTGCGCGTCGAGGAACGCGGCGACCGCCGTGTCCCACCCGAAACACTCCGCACGCGCGCGTGCGGCCTCCCGCCGCTCCTCCACGGGCCGTTCGAGGAGCATGCCCACGGCGTCCGCGAAGGCGCCCCCGTGATCCGCGGCGACGGCCCCGGCGGAGCCGATCACCTCCGAAAGCGCGGACGAGGCGCTCGCCACGACGGGCGTGCCGCAGGCCATCGCCTCCAGGGCGGCCAGCCCGAACGTCTCGGCCGGCCCCGGCGCCAGGCACACGTCGGCCGACGCCTGCAGCGCGCCCAGCAACGCACGGTCGGCGACGTGCCCGAGGAACGTCACCGGCAACCCGCGCTCCCGCGCCCGCTGTTCGAGCCGCGGCCGCAGCGGCCCGTCCCCGGCCACCACCAGCACGGCCCGCCGCCCGCGCCGTACCAGCGCCTCCAGGGCGTCCAGCGCGGTGCCGGGCCGCTTCTCCACCGACAGGCGCGAGCACATCACCAGCAGCGCCTCGTCCACGCGCGCGTGGCGGGCCCGCAGCCCGGGATCGCCCAGCGCCGGGTGCCGCTGCACCAGGTCGACGCCGAGCGGCGCCCGTACGACGTTGCGCGCTCCGATGCGCACGAACTCCCGCTCGGCGAACTCGGTGGTGCACACCACGCGCGCGTACGTGTGGGCCGTACGGACGTTGAGGGCGTCCGCGGCACGCCGGGCGGCGCCCTCGGACAGTCCCCAGGTGCGGAGCACGCCGTCGGCGGTCTCGTGGGAGACCATCACGGCCGGGACGCGGGCGCGCCGCGCCCACTTGCCGGTCCACCTGAGGGTCGTACGGTCGGAAACCTCCAGACGGTCGGGGGCCAGCTCCGCCAGGAGCCCGGCCACCCGCCGCCTGTCGGTGAGGACGCGGTAGCCGCCGGTACCGGGCAACAGCGGCCCCGGGAGGGTGATCACCCGGCCCTGCTCGGTCTCCCGGTCGCTCGCACGCTCACCCGGCACGATCAGCACCGGCTCGTGTCCGGCCGCCTTGAAGCCCTTGCCGAGCTCGCGCAGCGCGGTGCGCAGACCGCCGGAGGCCGGCGCCACGAAGTTCGCCAGGCGCACTATCCGCAGGGACTCGCCGCTCATGCCGCCACCACCGTCCTCCGCTCCGCGAGCACGTTCGCGTAGTGCCCGATCAGCTGGTCGCCGACGGCCGCCCAGGTGCGCCCCTCGACGGTCGCCCGCGCGGCGGTGCCGAACGCGGTGCGCAGGCCGGGGTCGGCGGCCAGGGACCACACGGCGTCCCGCACGGCGTCCGGGTCGCGCGGCGGAACCAGCAACCCGGTGCGACCGTGTGCGACCAGGTCCAGCGGGCCGCCGGCGGCGGGCGCGACGACGGGCACGCCGCTCGCCATGGCCTCCTGCACGGTCTGGCAGAAGGTCTCGAACGGGCCGGTGTGCGCGAAGACGTCCAAGGAGGCGAAGATCCGGGCGAGTTCGTCACCGGTGCGGCGGCCCAGGAAGACCGCGCCCGGCAGGGCCTGGTCGAGGCTCGGGCGGCTCGGCCCGTCGCCGACGACCACGACCCGCACGCCGTCCAGGGCGCAGACGCCGGCCAGCAGCTCGACCTGCTTCTCGGGGGCGAGCCGGCCGACGTAGCCGACGATCAGCTCGCCGTTCGGGGCGAGTTCGCGGCGCAGCGCCTCGTCCCGCAGTTCGGGGCGGAAACGGGCGGTGTCCACGCCCCGCGGCCACAGCCGCACCCGGGGCACACCGTGCGCCTCCAGGTCGCGCAGGGCCGGGCTGGACGGGGCGAGGGTGAGGTCGGCGGCCGAGTGGACGGAGCGGATGCGCCGCCAGGCGGCGGCCTCGCCGGCCCCCATGTAGGTGCGGGCGTATCCGGCGAGGTCGGTCTGGTAGACGGCCACGGCGGGGATGCCGAGCCGGGCGGCGGCGGCCATGCCGCGGACGCCGAGGACGAAGGGGCTGGCGAGGTGGACGACGTCGGCACGGTGCTCGACGATCGCCGCGGCCACGCGACGGCTGGGGAGGGCGACGCGGACCTGGGGGTAGCCCGGAAGCGGGAGGGAGGGGACACGGATGACGGGGCACGGCGCCAGGGCATCGGCCCCGGGCCCGGTACCGGCCGCGGTGGCCGGCGCGACGACGAGCGGAGAGTGACCGCGATCTACGAGGTGCCGGGCGGTCTGGAGCGCGCAGTGGGCCACGCCGTTCACATCGGGGGGAAAGGATTCGGTCACGATGACGACACGCATACCGGTGTTCTCGCCGTGCTGGACGTGGCCGCGTCAACGTGGATCTTTCCGGACAGGGAACGTCCTGTGAGCGTTGCGCTGCGCACCCGAGCAGGTCAGACCGTGTCCATGCCCGGCTGACCCGCGGGTCACCCCGAGTTCACTCAGCCGGCGCGCCTGCACCTTGCGAGCCCACCGGGCGGGCTCCCCCGTGCCCGGTTCTCACATGGCGTGCTCCCCCGTCGCCGGTTCTCACATGGCGGCCGCGTCAGGTCCGATCCGGCTGCGTACGGCCGTCTGGACCTCGGCCTCCTCGGCCGGATCGGCGGCGAGCCTGCGCAGTCGCTCGACGACCCGGGCGTCACCGGTCTCGGCGTGCCGGGCGGCGATCTCGCGGGTGGTCTCCTCGCAGTCCCAGAGGCACTCGACGGCGAAGCCGGTGGCGAAGGAGGGGTCGGTGGCGGCGAGGGCGCGGGCGGCCCGGCCGCGTAGGTGGGAGGAGGCGGTCTCGCGGTAGATGTGCCTCAGGACGGGGGCCGCACAGGCGATGCCGAGCCGTCCGGTGCCGTCGACGAGGGTCCACAGGGTCTGTGCGTCGGGGCCTTCGCCCCGGACCGCCTCCCTGAGCGCCGCGAGGACGAGTTCGCTGTCCTGGGAGCCGCCCCGGCAGGAGAGCATGCGCCCGGCGGCGGCGCCGAGGGGGTCGGGTCGGCGGGCCCAGCGGCGCGCGCGGTCGACCGCGGCGATGCTGCGCATGCGTTCGAAGGCGTCCACGGCGGCCTCCACCACGGGGGCCGTGCCGGTGACCACGGCGACCTCGATCAGTTCGAGGGCGTCCGGATCATTGCCGTCGGCGAGATAGCGCAGGGCGGTGCAGCGGGCTCCGTCGGTGCCGTCCTTGGCGGCCCGGAGGATCTCCGGCCGGTCCTCGGGGCCGGCGACGGCCGTGAGGCAGCGGGCGGCGGGGACATGGAGCGCGGCGCCGCGCTCGATGCCTTGCTGGGCCCACTCGAAGACCGCCTGGACGCTCCACCCCGGACGGGGCCCGGTTGGTCGCATCTGCCGTTGCCAGCGGTCGAAACAGCCGGTCTCCTGAGCGGCACGCACGCGCGTGGCGATGGATTCGCGCGGATCGTCGGCCCACAGCCGCCAGGGCCGGGGCTCGAAGGCGTCGCGCACCGCGGCGGCCAGTTCGGCCTCGCCCTCGGCGTCGGTCGCGAAGCGCGCCAGGACGGGTGCCGCGAGGGCGCGCAGTCCGGCGTCGTCGTCGCGCAGCGCCAGTTCGTCCAGGGCCCAGGCCCAGTTGGCGCCCGAGGCGGCGTACCTGCGCAGGAGTTCGAGCGCGTCCCGCCTGCCGTACGAGGCGAGGTGGCCCAGGACGGCGAGGGCGAGCCCGGTGCGGGACTCCTCGGTGTCTAGGACGTCCTCGACGTCGAAGAGGTGCGCCTCGATCTCGTCGAGCTCGCCGTTCAGGTCGAGGTAGAGACGGGCGTAGTACAGGGAGCGGTTCTCCACCTGCCAGTCGTGGCGGGGATCGCGCAGCACACAGTGGTTCAGGGCCGCGAGCGCTTCGGCTCGCGGTGCGGTGAGCGCGTGCAGTGTGCCGTCGCCGCGGCCCCGCTGGAGCAGGCCGAGCAGCGTGCCGCTGGGCGCTATGACCGGATCGAACATGGGAAACAGCCTCACATCAAGCGTCGACGCAACCGGGATCGTGCATTACCTGGCCGCGTGACAACACGTCGGGGCGCCCGCCGTTTCCTGCTTGCTGTAAGCCATTTTCCTCTGCCTCTCGTAGGTGGCCCATGCGGACCGCATCACGGTCCGCGCGGTGCGGCATCACCTGCCCAGCCATCGCGTCCGTGAATCACGACGTCATGATGACTCGGCAGTTCCATCTACCGCGACCGAAATTTCGGCGGCCCGTTACCGCCTCCCCCGTTTTCCGTGTCCGCCCTGGTCAGGGCGGACGGATCAATGTGCGGCGAACAGTTCGAGCAGTTGTGTCTTGCCGAACATCCGGGCGGTGTCGACGGCCGACGGAGTACCCGCGGCGGGATCGGCACCCCCCTCCAGAAGAGCCCTGATGACTTCTTCCTCGCCCTTGAAGACGGCCCCGGCGAGCGGGGTCTGGCCTCGGTCGTTGACCCGGTTGCCCTCGGCGCCCCGGGCGAGGAGGGCGCGCACGGCGTCGGCATGGCCGTGATAGGCGGCAAGCATCACCAGGGAGTCTCCGCGGTCATTGGTGAGGTTGGCCGGAACGCCCGCGTCGACGTACGCCACGAGCGCCTCGGTCTGCCCCTGCCGGGCCAGATCGAAGATCTTGGTCGCCAGCTCCACGACCTCGGGGTCGGGGGCTTCAGTCATCGGCCGGTCCGCCTCTCAGTACAACCGTTCAGGTGAATCGCCAGGGTACTGGCTCGCGCGGCACATGACCCGATGTGCCGGAGGTAAAGATCACCGCAGACCCGGTCGGGCGCAAGAGCCCGGCCCAACCGGACGAAGACGACTCCGCCGCCTGGGGGAAATCGATAGAAATTCACCCAGTTGCACCTTTTATCGTATGGATACATCCTGTGATCCTGGAAGTACTCATGGTGACTGTCCCCACGAACCAGGAGAGCTCAAATGATCCTGTCCATCTCAGGCGTGGTCCTGCTCGGAATCATCGTCTTCCTCTTCTTCCGCAAGGACGGCCTCAAGGCCTCCCACGCCCTGGTCTCGGCCTTGTTCGGCTTCTATCTCGCGAGCACGGCCCTCGCTCCGAGCATCAAGGCCGGCGGCGAGAGCCTCGCGAGCCTCCTCGGCGGAATCAAGTTCTGACGCCCCTCACGTCCGTACGCACCTCCAGGAGACAGCTGTGGTCCGGCGCCCCCTCCCCCGCATCCTGAGCACAGGCAGCGCGCAGATCGCCCGGAGCCGGGAGCTGGCCCGGACGGCGGCCGACAGCGCCACCGACGTCCTCCACCCACTGATCACGATCACCCGCGGTCTGCGCCGGCTGGCCTCGGCCGGGCGGCGCAAGTGGGCCGACACCCCCAAGGACAAGCGCGGGCCGCTGCTTTTCCTGGTGGCGTCGGTGGTCCTGGTCGTGGCACTCGCGCCGTACGGCCCGCTGCTCGCCGTCATCACGCTGATGGCGGCGGCAGCCTGGCAGGGCCGCGACCGCAAGGAGTCGGAGCCCGACGGACCCGACGAGTCCCAGACCCAGCGCCTCCAGTCGCTGTACGAGGCCCTGGTGCCGTACTTCTCGACCGCCGAGGACCCGGCCCCGCTCTACGCCCACGGCGGCGAGTGGGACAAGGCCTTCCCCGCGTACGACTTCGACGGCACCGGCCGCATCACGCACCTGCTGATCCGCTACCCGGCGTACTTCACCGACGGCGAGGCCGAGTCCCGTACCCGGATCGAGCAACTGCTGCACGCCAAGTCGGGCCGGGACCGGGAGTACCACTTCGCCTGGGACGAGGAGGGCAACCAGCTCACGGTCACCGTCCTCACGCCCCTGCCCATCGACATCGCCGCTCAGCGTTTCGTCACGTCCCCCGGCGAGACGGTCCTCGGCTTCACCGACCCCACCCAGGTCCAGCGCACGCTCCCCCTCGACTACGGCGAGGAACAGCGCGACGTACCGCCGGTCGTCTGGCGCACGGGCATCCGCTCCACCGAGCCGCACCTGCTGGTCATGGGCCAGCCGGGCAGCGGCACCTCCACCCTGCTGCGGTCCATCGCCCTGCAGGCCCTCCAGTACGGCGACCTCGTGATCGTCGAGGGCGGCGGTACCGGCGAGTACGCCTGCCTGACCGGCCGGGACGGCGTCCTCGCGGTCGAGTGCGGGCTGGCCGGAGCCCTGGCGAGCCTGGAGTGGGCGGCCACGGAGACGGAGCGTCGCCTGATCGCGGTCAACCGTGCCCGCCAGGCCGGAAACCCGCCGCCCGACGACACCAAACGCCCTCTGTGGATCCTGCTGGACCGCCCGAGCGCCTTCGCCCACGTGGCAGCCGCGGACGGCCGCAAGGACCCGCAGTCCCTGCTCCAGGTCCCGCTCCGGCACGGCCGCGCGGCGAACGTGACGGTGGTCGTGGCCGACCAGTTCGACAGTGCGGACGCCCTGAGTGACGCCGTACGCCAGCACACGCGCGCGCGGGTCGTGCTCGGCCCCGCCACGTCCGACCAACTGGAAGCGGTCCTGGGCGCGCCCCCGTGCACGACCCCGGTCGCCCAGGTCCCGCCCGGCCGCGGCTACGCCCGCCTCGGCACGGGCCCGGTCCACCGACTCCAGGTCCCTTCCACCCCGGACCCGTACGACGAAGCGACGAGCGAGGCGGACCGCCAGGCGGTACTGGCCCTGCTGCCGCCGCGGACGACACCGGCGGACGGCGAGCACGTACCGGAGGCGGTGCCGACGGACACGGTGCCGGCGGATACGGTGCCGACGGAGGCCGTACAGACAAAGGCCGCGGCGGAACCCGTACAGACGGAGGCCGTGGCAGCGGAAGCTCCGTAGCTGCCGTCGGGCTGCGGTCAGTCGCGCCTCCGGATCGGCTCCCGGCCCACGGAGGGCTGCACCGCGCAGCGGCGGGTGGCGCACCCACCCCGCCCGCACCAGCCCCGTTCACGCCACAAACGTACGAGGCGCCTCCCCACCCCCGGAGCCGCCGCTCTCCACCAACCGTGCCGCCGCCGCCAACCGCACCGCCGCTTCCTCGGCCACCGCACCCCCCACGGTGAACGGCAACCGCACATACCCCTCGAAGGCCCCGTCGACCCCGAACCGCGGTCCGGACGGCACCCGCACGCCCACCCGCTCCCCCGCCTCCGCGAGCCGCGACCCGGACAGCCCGCCCGTCCGCACCCACAGCGTGAGCCCGCCCTTGGGCACCTCGAACTCCCACTCCGGCAACTCCCGCCGCACGGCGGTCACCAGCGCGTCCCGGTTGTCCCGTGCCTGATCGCGCCGCACTTCCACGGCCTTGGCCCAACCCCCCGTACTGAACAGCCAGTTCACCGCCAGCTGCTCCAGCACCGGCGTGCCCAGATCGGCGTAGGCCCGCGCGGCGACCAGGCTGCGGATCACGTCGGGAGCGGCGCGCACCCACCCGATGCGCATCCCCGCCCAGAACGCCTTGCTGGCCGATCCGACCGTGACGACCGTCGACCCGGCCGGGTCGAAGGCGCACACGGGCCTCGGCATCGCGCCCTCGACGTCCGCGTCCAGCCACAGCTCGCTCATCGTCTCGTCGGCGACCAGCACCGTCCCGGCCGACCGCGCCGCCTCCACCAGCCGTCGCCGCTGGTCCTCGTCGGCGAGCGCGCCGGTCGGGTTGTGGAAGTCGGCGACCACGTACGCGATCCGCGGCGCGGCGTCCCGCAGGACCTGCCGCCAGCGGTCCATGTCCCAGCCGGCGAGGCCCTCGGCCATCGCGACGGGCACCAGGCGGGCGCCCGCCGCCCGCATCAGCTGGAGGATGTTGGCGTACGACGGCGATTCCACGGCGATGCGCTCACCGCGTCCCGCGAACAGATGACAGATCGCGTCGATCGCGCCCATCGCGCCGGTCGTCACCATGATCTGCTCGGGCATCGTCGGGATCCCGCGCGAGGTGTACCGCTCGGCGATCATCGCGCGCAGTGCGGGCAGCCCGGCCGGATAGTCGCCGTGAGTGTGGGCGTACGGCGGCAGCTCTTCCAGGGCGCCCTGCACGGCCCGGGTCAGCCACGGTTCGGGGGCGGGGAGCGCCGCGCAGCCGAGGTCGATGATCGAGCCGAGGGCCTCGGGGGGCAGGGGTTCGAGACCGCGCGCGGGCAGCGGGTTCCCGGCCGGTACCGCCGTCCAACTGCCCGCCCCGCGCCGGGACTCCAGGAACCCCTCGGCGCGCAGAGCCTCGTACGCCGCCGCGACCGTCGTACGGCTCACGGACAGGGACAGCGCGAGCTCCCGCTCGGCGGGCAGCCTGGCGGCGACCGGCACCCGTCCCTCGAGGACCAGCAGCCGGATCCCGTCGGCGAGCGCACGGTAGGCGGGCGGGCGGCGTGTCCCCGGGCCGGCCGGGCGGTCCTGCTGGGAGTTGAGCAGCCGGGCGAGCTGCGCGGCACCCATTGCCGAGGTCCACTGCGCCATGGAAATCAGTCCACCTTCCCCGAATTGGCCATGGATGATGTTTCCACCCAAGCCACAGGGTGTCATGCGTCAGGCCACTACCACCACACAGGGGGACCTCTTGTCCACGAAGAGCCCGAGCCGTCTCGGGCGCCGCTTGATCCAGCTGTACGTCGGTCTCGCGCTGTACGGGGCGAGTTCGGCGCTCCTCGTCGAGGCGGGTCTGGGTCTGGAGCCCTGGAACGTGCTCCATCAGGGCCTGGCCGAACTCACCGGCCTGACGATCGGCGTCGTGTCGATCTTCGTCGGTGCGGCAGTGCTGCTCCTGTGGATCCCACTGCGCCAGCGCCCGGGCCTCGGCACGGTCTCCAACGTCTTCGTGGTCGGCATCGCCATGGACGGCACGCTCGCCGCCGTTCCCGCGGCACACACCCTCGCCGTACGCATTCCCCTTCTCCTGGTCGGCATCCTGCTCAACGGCGTGGCCACCGGCCTCTACATCGCCGCCCGCCTCGGACCGGGCCCGCGGGACGGGCTGATGACCGGCCTGCACCGGCGCACGGGCCGCTCGATCCGTCTGATGCGGACGGCCGTCGAGGTGGCGGTCGTCGTGACGGGCTTCGCCCTGGGCGGCACCATCGGCATCGGCACCGTGCTGTACGCGGTGTCGATCGGCCCGCTCGCCCAGTTCTTCCTGCGCATGTTCGCCGTCCCGTCGGCATCCGACGGCAGCGCGGTCGTTGCCACCGGGCAACCCCGGCAGGCGATACTTCGACCGTGACACCGCGGATACGCCATCCCTACCTCGACCACCCCGGCCCGATCGCCTTCGCCCACCGCGGCGGGGCGGCGGACGGCCTGGAGAACACCGCGCTGCAGTTCCGGCGCGCGGTCGAGGCGGGCTACCGCTACCTGGAGACCGACGTCCACGCCAGCGCGGACGGCAGGCTCGTCGCCTTCCACGACGCGACCCTGGACCGGGTGACCGACGGGGCGGGCCGGATCGCGGACCTGCCCTGGAAGGACGTACGGCACGCGCGCGTGGCGGGCAAGGAACCGGTACCCCTCTTCGAAGAGCTCCTGGAGACCTTCCCCGACGTGCGCTGGAACGTGGACGTCAAGGCGGAGCCGGCGCTGTCGCCCCTCCTGGAGCTGATCGAGCGCACGAACTCCTGGGACCGGATCTGCGTCGGCTCGTTCGCCGAGGCGCGTGTGGTCCGTGCCCAGCGGCTGGCCGGACCGCGCCTGGCGACGTCGTACGGCACCCGTGGCGTCCTCAACCTGCGGCTGCGCTCCTGGGGGCTCCCGGCAGCGGTGCGCCGCTCCGCGGTCGCCGCGCAGGTGCCCGAGATCCAGTCGGGCATCCAGGTCGTCGACCACCGTTTCCTGCGCACCGCCCATGCGCTCGGGCTGCAGGTCCACGTGTGGACGGTGAACGAGCCGGAACGGATGCACCGGCTCCTGGACCTGGGCGTCGATGGCATCATGACCGATCACATCGACACACTGCGCAAGGTCATGGAGGACCGGGGCACCTGGGTCTGACCCTTCCCGTTTCCCGGCCCGCGCACGGCACCTTCACGGGGAAGCGAGGGCACGGGTGGGCACCGACACCGTGCGGGCGGGCTCGGCGGACGAGGCCGCCGAACGGCGGCGCGAGCAGCGCGGCTGGTACTTCTACGACTGGGCCTGCTCCGTCTACTCGACGAGCGTGCTCACCGTGTTCCTGGGCCCCTATCTGACCTCGGTCGCCAAGTCGGCGGCGGACGCGGACGGCTTCGTGCATCCGCTGGGGATCCCGGTGCGCGCCGGCTCCTTCTTCGCCTACTCGGTGTCCCTGTCGGTGGTGGTGGCCGTGCTGGTGATGCCCCTGGTGGGCGCCGCCGCCGACCGTACCGGCCGCAAGAAGCCCCTTCTGGCTGCCGCTGCCTACACCGGGGCCGCGGCCACGACGGGCATGTTCTTCCTCGGCGGCGACCGCTATCTGCTCGGCGGCTTTCTGCTGGTCGTCGCCAACGCCGCGCAGTCCGTGGCGATGATGCTCTACAACTCCTACCTGCCCCAGATCGCCCCGCCCGAGGAGCGCGACGCCGTCTCCTCCCGGGGCTGGGCCTTCGGGTACGCGGCGGGCGCGCTCGTCCTGGTCGCGAACCTCGTCCTCTACACCGGCCACGAGTCCTTCGGGCTCTCGGAGGGCGCCGCGGTCCGCATCTGTCTCGCGTCCGCCGGTCTGTGGTGGGGCGCCTTCGCCCTCATCCCCCTGCGGCGGCTGCGCGACCGCCGCTCCGGCCCCAAGACCACGCGGGAGGCCACGGCTCCCGGCTTCCGCCAGCTCGCCGCCACGGTCCGCGACATGCGCCGCCACCCACTGACCCTGGCCTTCCTGCTGGCGTACCTCATCTACAACGACGGCATCCAGACCGTGATCTCCCAGGCGTCGGTCTACGGCTCCGAGGAGCTCGGGCTCGGGCAGTCGACGCTCATCGGCGCCGTGCTGCTGGTCCAGGTGCTCGCGGTGGCGGGGGCGCTGACGATGGGGCTGCTCGCCCGGATCTACGGCGCCAAACGCACGATCCTGGGCTCGCTGGTCGCCTGGACGCTGACTCTGGGCGCCGGGTACTTCCTGCCGGCCGGGGCACCCGTGTGGTTCTTCGTGCTGGCCGCCGGGATCGGCCTCGTCCTCGGCGGCAGCCAGGCGCTGTCCCGGTCGCTGTTCTCCCATCTCGTGCCGCCCGGCAAGGAGGCCGAATACTTTTCGGCGTACGAGATGAGCGACCGGGGCATGAGCTGGCTGGGCCCGCTGCTGTTCGGGATCACCTACCAGGTAACCGGAAGTTATCGGGACGCGATCATCTCGCTGGTGGCCTTCTTCGTCATCGGGTTCGTGCTGCTCGCGAGGGTTCCGGTGCGGCGGGCGATCGGCGACGCGGGCAATCCGATTCCCGAGAGGATTTAGCGTTCAACACCAAAGCGCTGTAGTGTACGCGTTTGGCCTGCCAGGCGTACCGTTACTGCGCGTCAAAGATGCCGAAACGCTGGGTGACATCTGCTAGCAGATGTGACAAACCGGGCGCTGGTGGGTACAACAAGGGGCGGCTACGACGGCGACGCATTGCCCGGGACGGGACCCGGAACGGGAATCTTTACCGCCGACCGGACGTTGACCGGATGACGACGACAGCGACACCTGTCCTGTGGGCGACAAGCCCGGGAGGCACGATTCATGAGTGAGCGAGCTCTTCGCGGCACGCGCCTCGTGGTGACCAGCTACGAGACGGACCGCGGCATCGACCTGGCCCCGCGCCAGGCCGTGGAGTACGCATGCGAGAAGGGACATCGCTTCGAGATGCCCTTCTCGGTCGAGGCGGAGATCCCGCCGGAGTGGGAGTGCAAGGTCTGCGGGGCCCAAGCACTCCTCGTGGACGGCGACGGCCCTGAGGAAAAGAAGGCCAAGCCCGCGCGTACACACTGGGACATGCTGATGGAGAGGCGCACCCGCGAGGAACTCGAAGAGGTCCTCGAGGAGCGCCTGGCTGTTCTGCGCTCCGGCGCAATGAACATCGCGGTCCATCCGCGAGACAGCCGGAAGTCGGCGTAGTCCCTTAAGGGTCTGGGCGGACATACAACAAGCACACAGCAACCGCGGGCGCCGTACGTGATCTCACGTACGGCGCCCGCGGTTTCGTGCGTGCTGCGGTGCGGCCGGACAACTCAGCGCGTCAGCGGCGGGCGCGGATCCTCGGACGCGTCCCCCGGCTCGTCCCTGACGACCTCGCCCTGGACCACCTTGCCGTCGGGGCGGTGCATGCGAGCCTGCTGGAAGGCGTCGCCCAGGCTGCCCTGGGCGGCCTCGCGGAGCTTGCGGTCGACGGTGCGCTCCGCGTAGCGGCCGAGGGCCTTCTGGACCGGCGGAATCAGCAGGAGCAGCCCCACCGCGTCGGAGATCAGGCCGGGGATCATCAGGAGCAGGCCGCCCAGCATCATCAGGCCGTTGCCGCCGCCGTTGGACGAGCCGGACGGGGCTCCGCCCCTCTGCAGCGCCTCGTTCAGATTCTGGAAGGCGCGCCGGCCCGCCCGCTTGATGACCACGGAACCGAGCACGAAGCCGCCGAGCAGCAACAGGAACACGGTGATTCCGCTCGTCGCGCCGGCGACCACGGTCAGCAGCCAGATCTCCAGCACCAGCCAGGCGGCGACACCCAGCGGCAGGAAGGTGCGCAGCCGGGAGCGCCGGGGCCGGGCGGGATACGTGGGAGTCGGAGCGCCAGTCGTCATGCATCCAGTGTGCCTGGGCCCGGCTCAGCACGGGATAAGAGGACGATCAACCAGGGCTGTGAAGTCGTACGGCTACGGCCGGGAGGGCTTGCCCCGGCCGCCGACGAACTTGCCGACCCGCTCCCCCACACCCCACGTCGTGACCCGCCACAGGGCCTCCACGAGGATGTCGCGGCTCATCTTGGAGTCGCCGTGCTCGCGCTCCACGAAGGTGATGGGCACCTCGACGACGTGATAGCCCGCCTTGACCGCGCGGCGGGCGAGGTCGACCTGGAAGCAGTAGCCCTGGGAGGCGACCTCCTCGAGGCCGAGGCCCTCGAGGGTCTCGCGGCGGAAGGCGCGGTATCCGCCGGTGATGTCACGCAGCGGCAGGTCCAGGGCCAGGCGGGAGTAGAGGCTGCCGCCGCGGGAGATGTACTCGCGGGACTTGGGCCAGTTCACCACCCGGCCACCGGGCACCCAGCGGGAACCGAGGACCAGGTCGGCACCCTTGAGGGCGGTCAGCAGGCGGGGCAGTTCCTCGGGCTGGTGGGAGCCGTCGGCGTCCATCTCGATCAGGACGCCGTAGCCCTTCTCCATGCCCCAGCGGAAGCCCGCGAGATAGGCGGCGCCGAGGCCTTCCTTGCCCTTGCGGTGCAGCACCTGGACGTGGTCGTCGTCGACGGTCAGTTCGTCGGCGAGCTTGCCCGTGCCGTCCGGGCTGTTGTCGTCGGCCACCAGCACGTGCGCCTCGGGAACGGCCTTGCGCACCCGGCCGACGATCGCCTTGATGTTCTCCGCCTCGTTGTAGGTCGGAATGATCACCAACGCCGTGCCGAGCGGACCGAACTTTCTCCCCCGGTCCTGTGCCGCGAGGGTCCCGTCGCCGTCGTTCACTGCTGCCCCTTCAAGTCCGTACGCAGAGGTCCACCATAGTGGCCGCGGCCTGCGATGACGGGACGGGCCGTAAGTATGGTGGTGTCGTTTCCACAAAAGCGGGGTAAGAGCACGCTCTTCGGGACTGTGCGTACGGGAGCGGGGGCACTGCGTGCTGCGGATGGGGGCCCGGCGCCCTTCGGGCCGACCTGGGACCCGCTGGCTGCGGGTCGACCGAAAGCCGTTGTCTACTGAGCTCCCGGGCCCCACCCGGGTCACACCTCCCCGACCGGCCGGAACCTTCCCTCGCCGTGGCGCGGACGCTGAGCCTGGCTGCCAGTGGCGGTGCCCCGGTGCGGCACACCGTCCCTGACCCAGCGGCGCGGCGGCGAGTGCGCGGACGTTCCCCGGTCGGGCGTCCGGTGGTGGACTCGGCCGAACCTACCGGCCCGCTGCCGTCGGCTGTCAACAGCCGTTCGACCTGCGGATCTTCCGTCAAAGCCCTGGTCAGCGCGGAGGATGCGCAGGTCGCGCGACGCCGTGACGACGACCGACCGGGGGTGCGCCACCCCGGTAGATCACTCGCCCGGCCGTACGAACACGGTCCGGCCGCCGACCACGGTACGCAGGCAGACGGGCAGGTCGTGGCCCGGGGTCAGGTCGGGCAGACCGGGGGTGCCGGAGCGGGGGTCGGTCGACCAGCGGGCCACTCGGTCGTCCGGGGCCTGGACGACCAGTTCGTCCGTGCGCCACACGGCGTAGTCCGCGGGTGCGCCGGGCACCAGGACACCCGCGTCGTCCCGTCCGGTCGCCCGCCAGCCTCCCCGCGTATGCGCGGTGAACGCGGCGCGTACGGAGACGCGGTGTTCGGGAGTGCGGTGGAAGGCGGCCGCGCGGACCGTGCCCCACGGGTCGAGGGGCGTGACCGGGCTGTCGGAGCCGAAGGCGAGCGGGACGCCGGCCCGGAGCAGGGCCGCGAAGGGGTTCAGGGTGCGGGCCCGGTCGGCGCCCAGCCGCTGGGCGTACATGCCGTCCTCGCCGCCCCACAGCGCGTCGAAGGCGGGCTGGACGGACGCGGTCAGGCCGAGCTCGGCGAAGGCCGCGATCGTCTCGGGGGAGAGCATCTCGGCGTGTTCGACGCGGTGGCGGGCGGCCCGGACGCGGGCGAGGCCGAGCTTCTCGGCGGCGGCGCGCACGCCCTCGACGACGGTGGCCACGGCGGCGTCGCCGATCGCGTGGAAGCCCGCCTGGAGGCCCGCCTCGGTGCACGCGGTGACGTGCGCGGCGACGGCGGCGGCGTCCAGGTAGGCGGTGCCGGCGTGCTCGGCGTCGGTGTACGGCTCGTGCAGGCAGGCGGTGTGTGAGCCGAGGGCGCCGTCCACGAACAGGTCGCCGGCCGCGCCGATCGCGCCCAGCTCGCGTGCCTTCTCGACGTTCTGCTCGGCCCAGTAGCCGACGACACGGGTGCCCGCCTGCTCGGAAGCGAGCTTCAGCAGAGCCGTGAAGTCGTCCTCGGAGGAGATCTCCGGGCCCGCGCACTCGTGGACGGTCCCGATGCCGAGGGCGGCGGCGTGGGCGAGTGCGGTGCGCTGAGCCTCGGTGCGCTGCCGCGGTGTGAGGGCGCCGAGGGCGGCGGAGCGTACGGCGTGGTGGGCGTCGGCGGTCAGCGGGGCGTCCGGAGCGTCGAGACCGGGGGCCAGGTCCACCAGGGCCGTCGTGACGACCGCGGAGTGGACGTCGATCCGGCTGAGGTACAGGGGGCGGCCGCCGGTGGCCGCGTCGAGTTCGGCGCGGGTCGGGGGGCGGCCGCCGGGCCAGCGGGCGGCGTCCCAGCCGTGGCCGAGCAGGACGCGGTCGTCCGGGCGGGTGAGGGCGAAGTCCCGTACGAGGGCGAGGGCCGCGTCCAGGGAGGGAGCGTCGGACAGGTCGAGGCCGGTCAGGGCGAGGCCCGTGGACGTGGTGTGCACGTGCGCGTCCGTGAACGCGGGGGTGACCAGGGCGCCGTCCAGGTCGATCACCTCGTCGACACCGTCCGCGAAGGCGTCGGCCGCGCCCTCCGAGCCGACCCAGGCGACTTGGCCGCGCTCCACGACCATCGCCGTCGCGAACGGGTCGGCCGGGCTGTGCACCTCGCCGCGGCGGAGGAGGACGGTGGTCGGTTCGGCGGTGCGTTCACTCATGAGGGACAGTTTCGCGCCTCGCTCGGGCCGTCCGGCACGCAGGTCGGTCAGATGCGGGGCGGCCGTGCCTCGTACGGCGTGGACAGCACCACCGTCGTCCGCGTCGACACGCCTGCCAGCGACCTGAGGCGGGCCAGCAGCTCCTCCAGTTCATGCGGGGTGGAGACCCGCACCTTGAGGATGTAGTTCTCGTCGCCGGCGACGCTGTGGCAGGCCTCGATCTCGGGGACGTCGGCGAGGCGGTCAGCGATGTCGTCGGGGGCGCTGGGGTCGAACGGCTTCACCGAGATGAACGCGGTCAGGGGCAGCCCGACGGCTTCCGGGTCGACCACCGCCGCGTAGCCGCGGATGACGCCCCGCTGTTCGAGCCGGCGCACCCGCTGGTGCACGGCCGACGTGGACAGGCCGGTGGCCTTGCCCAGGTCTGTGTAGCTCATCCGCCCGTCCTTGACGAGCAGCTGCACGATTTGTCGGTCGAGCTCCTCCATGGCGCAAGAACCTACAGTGCGGTTGATCTCATCCGATACCTGAGCGGCCCAGGTCATGTCCGGTTCGTGATGTGGCCGAGCGCGGCCTGTGAGCCGTCCGGGGGACAAAGGGGCCGCGCCGGGCACCTGCGCATGGCATGTGACGAAGACCACACCCCCCGGACAGGCTCCGTGATGGTGTCGTGATTACCGCCGAGACGGGGCGGGAAGTGCTTGCTGTGGTCGAGGCCGCAGTGCCTTCACGGCCCAGCCCGAGGGGGAGAACCAAATGCAGAGTCTTAAGCGCCCTGGTCGTACCGCACCCAAGCGGCCGCAGCTGGTCGTCGAGCCCGAGCCGGAGGGCGTCGAACCCGACGCCCTCGACGACGAACTCGACGCCTACGACACCTTCGAGATGTACCGGGTCGTCTGCCCGGACTGCGCGCAGCCAATCGCCCTGCTGGCGGACGAGGAGGTCCTGCCGGAGCACGCGCTGTGCGCCTCGCCGTGGAACCCGTTCGGCCTCACGGTCTGCGCCGGCACCGGCCGCATGGCGTCCGACGCCCGGTCGGCGGACGAGTCGGCCGAACCGCAGGAGCAGGACACGGCCCTCCTGTTGACGCTCCCTCAGGGGCTCGACTGGCGGACGCAGCCCTTCTCGCACGTCGGCGGCCCGGGCTCCCGCCCCATCCGGGTGCCCGTCATGCGCCGCCAGGCCGCCTGAGCGGCCTCGCACCGACCCCGTGACCGATCCGCACCACGGCTCGCAGGCCGCCGTGGTGCGGTTCAGTGCGCCCAGAGCCGGGAGTGGCGGTACGTCAGACAGTCACACCGCCCGGACGTCCGTGAACTCACGCCCGATTCCCGGGACCGGTGACCTGTCCGCCGGCCTTCGCGTTGGCCCGGTATGACCCCCACCTATTGGACGACCGGGCGTCAGCGTCGTGTGTTCGTTCCCGCACCGGTCCCCGCATCGGCAGAATCGGTTCCGCTCGCGCCGCCGCAGATCCAGGACCCGCCCATCTACCGCGATCTGATGCGTACTTGGGCGGACGGCGGCCGCACCTTGCCGGGGCGCCACGACCCGGAGTGGGTCAGGCTGGCGGCGCCCCAGGTGACGTCGGGTCAGTTCAGCGGGTCTCGGGACCCGCGAGATGACGGGCGATGACCATCCGCTGGATCTGGTTGGTGCCCTCGACGATCTGCAGGACCTTGGCCTCGCGCATGTACCGCTCGGCCGGGAAGTCGGCGGTGTAGCCGTACCCGCCGAGGACCTGGACGGCGTCCGTGGTCGCCTTCATCGCGGTGTCGGTGCAGTGCAGCTTGGCCATGGCCGCCTGCTTGGCGAACGGCCGGCCCGCGTCGCGCAGTCGCGCCGCCGCCAGGTAGAGCGCCCGGCCGGCCTCGATCTGGGTCGCCATGTCGGCGAGCATGAAGCGCAGGCCCTGGAAGTCGGCGATGGGCCGGCCGAACTGCTGCCGCCCGGTCGCGTACGCCACCGCCTCGTCGAGCGCCGCCTGGGCCAGGCCGATGGCGCAGGCGGCGATCCCGAGCCGCCCCGAGTCGAGCGCGGCCAGGGCGATCGCGAAGCCCTGGCCCTCGTCGCCGATGCGCCGCTCGTCGGGGACGCGGACCCCGTCGAAGTGGACCTGGGCGGTCGGCGAGCCCTTCATGCCCATCTTCTTCTCCGGCGCCGCGCCGCTCAGGCCCACCGCGTCACCGGGCACCAGGAAGGCCGTGATCCCGCGCGGGCCCTCCTCGCCCGTACGTGCCATGACCGTATAGAAGTCGGCGATTCCGCCGTGCGTGATCCACGCCTTGGTTCCGGTGATCACCCAGTCCTCGCCGTCGCGCACCGCCTTCGTGCGCAGTGAGGCCGCGTCCGAGCCGGAGGCCGGTTCCGACAGGCAGTACGCGCCGAGCAGACCGCCGCCGAGCATCGCGGGCAGGTGCTCGACCTGCTGCTCCTTGGTGCCGTAGGCGGCGAGCGCGTAGGAGGCCAGGGTGTGCACGCTGACGCCGAGGCCGACGGTGAGACGGGCCGCGGCGAGCTCCTCGAGGACCTGGAGGTAGACCTCGTAGGGCTGGTCGCCGCCGCCGTGCTCGGACTCGTACGGCAGGCCGAGCAGTCCGGACTCGGAGAGCAGGGTGAAGACCTCGCGCGGGAAGCGTCCGGCGTCCTCCTCCTCGGCCGCCTTCGGGGCGATCTCGCGCTGCGCGATGTCGCGGACGAGCGAGATCAGATCCCGTGCCTCGTCCGTGGGCAGTTGCCGGTCCACCGGCTGCGGGGCGCGGTCGGGCATGGCGACGCTCTCCTCCCTGTCGGGCGCTGGCGGACAAGCCCGTTGTGGGGGCCGCTCCGCCGGGTCTCACTGGGTGCCTGCCGATGCTCGCACTCCCGGGTCGCGGAAGCTGCTGACCAGCGGCTGTGCGCTGTGAGTATGCCCGATCGGAGGCACTCCGTCACCAGTTAACGACCGCTTACTTCAAGAAGTTCCCGGCCCATCCGCCACGCCGGGACATTGGTACGAACCATTGACTCAGTGGTCTAGTCCTCTTACCGTTTCGGTCCAACGCTTCCCCGCGTTCATGCCAATCGGCGTGCGATCCCCTCCCTGTCCCCTGCGAGGAGACACCCGATGCACACCCCGCTCCACCCCCGCGCCCGCTTCCGGGCCCTTCTGTCCGCCTCGTGCTGCGCCGCCCTCGGCGCCGCACTGCTCGCCGGTGCGGGCTCCGCCACCGCCACCGAGCCCGGCCCCGTCGAGGCCACCGCGTCCGGCACGGCCGGCTCAAAGGTTGTCGGCTACTTCACCGACTGGGGCATCTACGGCCGCCAGTACTACGTGAAGAACATCGAGACCTCCGGCTCCGCGGACAAGCTCACCCACATCAACTACGCCTTCGGCAACGTCACCGACGGCAAGTGCGCCCTCGGCGACTCCTGGGCGGACACCGACAAGCCGTTCACCGCCGAGGAGTCCGTGGACGGTGTCGCCGACACCGCGGATCAGCCGCTGAGCGGCAACTTCAACCAGCTGCGCAAGCTGAAGAAGCTCCACCCCGACCTCAAGATCATCTGGTCGTTCGGCGGCTGGAGCTGGTCGGGCGGATTCGGCGAGGCGGCCAAGGATCCGGCGGCCTTCGCCCAGTCCTGCTACGACCTGGTCGAGAACTCGAAGTGGGCGGACGTCTTCGACGGCATCGACATCGACTGGGAGTACCCGGGCGCCTGCGGTCTGACCTGCGACACCAGCGACCGGGAGGCGTTCCGGGACGTGATGGCCGCGCTGCGCGCCAAGTTCGGCAAGCGGCAGTTGATCACCGCGGCGATCACCGCCGACGCCACACCCGGCGGCAAGATCGACGCGGCGGACTACGCGGGCGCGGCACGGTACGTCGACTGGTACAACCCCATGACGTACGACTACTTCGGCGCCTGGGCCGCCACCGGCCCGACGGCGCCGCACTCGCCGCTGACGTCCTACCCGGGCATTCCGCAGGAGGGCTACAACACCGCCGCCACCATCGCCAAGCTCAAGAGCCTGGGCATCCCGTCCTCGAAGCTGCTGCTCGGCATCGGCTTCTACGGGCGCGGCTGGACCGGCGTCACACAGGCGACGCCGGGCGGCACGGCCACCGGCCCGGCGGCGGGCACGTACGAGGACGGCAACGAGGACTACAAGGTGCTGAAGACCACGTGCCCGCCGACCGGGACCGTGGGCGGCACCGCGTACGCCAAGTGCGGCAGCGACTGGTGGAGTTACGACACCCCGAAGACGATCAAGGGAAAGATGAAGTACAAGGACGCGCAGCGCCTGGGCGGCACGTTCTTCTGGGAGCTGAGCGGGGACACCGCGGACGGTGAGCTGATCAGAGCGATCAACTAGCGGAGCCCACGGGAGACTTGGGGCGGAGGACCACGAGCCTCCGCCCCGAGTCGCGTACCGTCAGCCGTCGTCGCGGCGGGCCGGCTCCGGGGCCGGGTACGCGGGGTCCATCTCCTCGATGGCCCGCATCGAACCGCCGAGCGTCTTCACCAGGAGTTCGCGCATCGTGTCGCGGGACAGGCTGGGGCGGTCGATCCAGTCGAGGGCGGCACCCTCGACGCTGCACAGCCAGGCGAGCAGGCCCATGCGGGGCAGCGGCGCGATGTCGGTGCGGCCGTACGCCCCTTCGGCGATGGTGGCGACGATCGCCTCGCGCACCCCGTCCCGGATGGCGTGCACCTCGGCGTCGAAGCCGACGCCGCCGCTGACGATCGTGCGGTAGGCGGCCTGGTTGTGCTCGGCGTAGCGCAGATAGCTGTCGATGGTGCGGTGGACCCGGTCCACCGGCTCCAGTTCGAGGCCGCTCGCCGCGTAGGTGACCAGGTCGGCGACGGAGTCCTGGATGATCGCCAGGTAGTAGCCGCGCTTGGACTGGAAGTAGTAGTAGATCAGCCCCTTGGCGACATGCGCCTGCCGGGCGATGTCGTCCATCGAGAGTGCGTCGTACGACGTGTCGGCGAACAACTTCCGCCCGATGGCGATGAGTTCGGCACGACGTGCGACCGAGCGCTCGGTGCCGCGCGCCCGGGGACGGGCGGCGTCGCGCTGTTGACTGATATTCAATTTCGACCCTGGTCTCAACGGGCGGCGGGACACCCGCAGTATGTCAGGTCGGGTATGCGTCAGGTCACAGCAGGCCGAGCTGGGTGACGAGCATCGCGATCACCACGACGAGGGTCCAGCCCATGACGTGCTCGACGATCTTCGAGCCGTCTTCGCGGGGGCCGCCGGTACGGGCGCGGGCGGCGGTGGCCGAGTGTGCAGTCATGGCTTCTCGCTGATGTCGGACGTACGGGTGGACTCCCCCCACCGATCTGTCCACCTTGCCACTCGGAACGGCTTTTGCGGCCGAGAGCTTGGTCACACGCGAACGGCCCCCGGTGCGCCGGGGGCCGTTCGCACGTCGGTTCAGCGCACTCCCACCGCCGCCAGTGCTTTGCGCTGGCGCGGGGTCGGCACGGCCGGGAAGTACAGGTAGCAGACGCCGCCGGTGCCGGAGACGACCTTGCCGGCGGCGTTGTACCGCTTGGTCCGGAGCCAGATGTTCTCCCACTCGCGCCGCTTGTAGACGCGCCGCACCGCCTCGTTGTCCGGCGAGGCCGGGTCGTTGGCGATCACGTCGCCGGTGGCCGTGAAGCCGATCACGGTCATCAGGTGGCCGGAGGTGCCGTAACCCGCCCCCGTGAGCTCCTCCTTGAGGAAGGACTGGGACGTTATGGCCGGGATGCCGGCGGCGATCAG
Organism: Streptomyces sp. MMG1533; assembly: GCF_001279775.1. Taxonomy (GTDB): domain Bacteria; phylum Actinomycetota; class Actinomycetes; order Streptomycetales; family Streptomycetaceae; genus Streptomyces. Next base: position 75,911 of record NZ_LGDG01000041.1, read on the forward strand.
CGTCTCCAGGTCGGTGAGGGAGCCGAGCCGGGTGACCACGCCCTGGAGGCCCTTGAAGGTGGCCGCGTAGGCGGCGTTGAACGGCCAGTTGCCGCAGCCCGCGTACTGGTAGTCGTAGGTGTACCGGGCCGCGTGGCAGACCTGCGGGTCGGCGAACGCGGGGTCGACCCAGGCCAGCTGCGCGTCCGAGAGCCGGCCGCCCCAGTACTCGATGATCATCTGCGAGGAGGTGGGGCTGCACCAGGCCTCGCCGCCGTTGTCGTACTCGGGGTACTGGCCGGCGTGGATCTCCTGCGAGTAGCGCGGGACGGTCAGTTCCTGGGCGAGACCGGGGACGGAGGCCGGGACGGTGAAGCGGTCGGGGACGTCGGAACCCATGGCACCGAGCCGCCAGACCGTGGGCGTGACCTTCGCGCCGGGCTTGCGGTGGAGGGTGAGCCTGAGGCGGTACGACACCAGGCGCAGGCCCGTGGCCGGGTCGTCGATCGCGAAGGTGTCCGTCCAGATGCTGCTCTTGTCGTCGCTCTGGTCGTCGACCGAGGTCCGCCTGATGTCCTGGTCGCCCGCCGCCCAGCGGCCCATCACGTACCAGGGGGTGTCCGTGCCGTCGGAGTACGTGCCCTTCAGTTCGACCTGGATCCAGGTGCCGGCCGGGGTGTGGGCGTTCCAGGAGGCGATCACCTCCGTGGCGGGGACGGCGAGGTCGTGGACGGGGGACGTCCAGGTCCCGTACTCCCAGGCGGCGGTCTTGCCGGTGTGCGGGTCGGTGTAGTCGGCGGTGCCCGCGGGGGTGCCGATCGCGACGCCCGGGCGGGCGCCCGCGACGGCCCGGGTGCCCTTGGCGGTGCCGCCGCGCCAGTGGGCGTACGTGGTCCAGAAGCGGTTGTCGACCGGGCGGGCCGGGGCACGGTCGGCTGTGTCGGTCACGGTTCTGCTCGCGGTGTCGGCGGACGCCGGGCCCGCGCTGCCGGCCACGGCGGCGGCGACCGCGGCTGCGAGGACGGTTCTGCGGGACGGCTGTTCGGCTCTGCTCATGGGTGGAATGACCCCCAGGTGTCCGAGTCGGGGCAGGTCCAATGCACTTGCGTGCGCCAACTATGGAACAGGCAGCATGCTCCTGCCAGCACTTCGGGCCATGCCACGCCCGGCAATATTGGTCTCCTCCACTGGCGTGACCTGGCCGACTTAGACTGCACGGAGGAAACCTGCTCCCTGCTCCCCCGAGGAACGGCCATCCGCGACCTCGCCTCCCGGCTCCGCCGGCTGCCCCCCTCCTGCGGCCCGGTCCGCCTGATCGGCGTCGACGGGCACGCCGGCTCCGGGAAGTCCACGTTCGCCGGGAAGTTGGCCCGGGAGCTGGGCGGCGCGCCGGTGCTGCGCCTCGACGACATCGCCAGCCACGAGGAGCTGTTCGACTGGACCGGACGGCTGCTGGCCCAGGTGATCGTGCCGTTCGGCCGCGGCGAGAGTGCGCAGTACACGCCGTACGACTGGCATGCCCGCCGCTTCGGACCGCCGCACCCGCTGCCGCCCGCCCCGGTGGTCCTCGTCGAGGGCGTCGGGGCGGGCCGCCGGGCACTGCGCCCGTATCTGGCGCGCCTGCTGTGGATGGAGCTGCCCCGCGAGGAGGCATGGGCGCGTGGGCGGTCTCGGGACGGTGAGGAGCAGCGGGAGTTCTGGGCCGGGTGGGTCCGGGCGGAACAACGGCACTTCGCCGAGGATCCCTCGCGGCCCTTCGCCGACCTCCTGGTACGGCAGTGCCGGGAGGGGTACGAGGTGTTTCCGGGGCCTGCCGGGAACGTTGGACCGGACCAGAGCATCACGTAGAGTGACGGACCGTCCGCAATGTGCTGACCTCGTGAAGAGCCTTGTGGGAGAACTTCCCGGAGTGCTTCAACTCGGCTTGACCGACGGGCCGTACAGGTCTTACGTTCTCAATGTGCGGCCCATCGCAGCCGCCCGCAGTCGCGAAGCCCCCGGTTGTTCCCCCGTGATCGGGGGCTTCGTTCTGCCCTCTCCCCGTTTTTCGGGCGCCGCGAGGCACGTTTCGCTCACCCTCGGTCACCACGCGTGAGTGCGCCCCTCCGCTCCCACCTCGCCAAACGGCCTGTGCGGCACCCTTCGGCGGGCGACACCTGCGCAGGTACGATGCCCTCGGTGCGACCTACGGACGGCTGCTCTGCGCACCGTTGCAACTCCGGTCCGCGGCACAGCTGTTGGACCAAGGCGGTCGACGGGCACCGGCCCGCCGGCCAACCAAACGGGGGCACGGTTTGTGGGGGACGTGATGGACTTCGGCACGCAGGGCCCCGAGGCCCCGGCCGACCTTGCCTGGCTGCGAGGGGTGGACGCCTACACTATGGGCGCCTATCCGCAGGCGGAGGAGGAGTTCCGCACCGCGGTGCGGATCGATCCCGGGATGGCCGACGGGTGGCTCGGACTGCACGCGCTGCGTGTGGACACGACGACCGCGCTGCTGAGGATGTTCCGGCACCGCGACCGCTTCGGCGAACAACGCGCCCGGCATCGGCGCACCCTCAACTCCTGGTACTGGCTGGGCTGGTGGGTGCAGCCGGTGCTGGAGAGCCCGCGCGACCTGCTTCTCGCCCACGCCTCCCACTGGCTGGACGGCCGGCACGTCCCGGAACTCGACCGGGCCCTGGCGGGCCTGCCGCCGGTGGACGCCGACCACCAGGTCCGCTTCCTGCACTCCTGCCGCGCCTATCTCGTCAAGGACTGGGAACAGCTGGTCCGGCACACCGACCCGCTGATCAACGACCCCATGCTGGGCATCGAGGCGGGCCTGTTCGGAGGTATGGCCCGGGTCCGCCTGGAGATGTACGGACAGGCCGAACCACTGCTGTCGGCGGCCCTGATGCGCTGCCGCAGCGAGCAGCCGCAGCGCAAGGAACTGCGCTACTGGCTGGCGCGGGCCCACGAGGGCACGGGCCGCAGCGCAGCCGCACTGCCCCTCTACCGGGCCGTGCACCGCGTCGACCCGGCCTTCATGGACACCTCGGCCCGGCTCGCCGCGATCGCCGAGGGCGACGGGTACGACGACTCCACCGACCTCGCCGCGATCACGCTCACCGGGGCGGGGCAGGACGTCCTGGACGGCCCCGACGGGCTCGATCCTCTCTTCGGCACGGAGGGTCGCGACCTGAAGCTCACGGAGCCCGACCTGCCGCCCTCCGGTCCGCTGCCGTCTGCGACCGACCCGGCGGTGCGCGAGAAGTCCGTACCCTCACCGTCGCTGCCCGCCGGGCCGACGGATCCCGCGCTACTGGAGGCGGCGCTCGCCGAGCTTGAGCGCATGGTGGGCCTGGAACCGGTGAAGCGCCAGGTCAAGGCGTTGTCCGCACAGTTGAACATGGCCCGGCTGCGTGCCGGGCAGGGGCTGCCGGTCCAGCCGCCGAAGCGGCACTTCGTCTTCTCGGGTCCCTCCGGCACGGGCAAGACCACGGTGGCCCGCATCCTCGGCCGCGTCTTCTACGCCCTCGGGCTCCTCGGCGGCGACCATCTCGTGGAGGCCCAGCGGGCGGACCTGGTGGGCGAGTACCTCGGCCAGACCGCCGTGAAGGCCAACGAACTCATCGACTCCGCGCTCGGCGGTGTGCTGTTCGTCGACGAGGCGTACTCGCTCTCCAACTCCGGTTACGGCAAGGGCGACGCGTACGGCGACGAGGCACTCCAGGTGCTGCTGAAGCGGGCCGAGGACAACCGCGACCACCTCGTGGTGATCCTGGCCGGCTATCCGGAGGGCATGGACCGTCTGCTGGCCGCCAACCCCGGGCTGTCGTCCCGCTTCACGACCCGCGTCGACTTTCCGTCCTACCGGCCGCTCGAACTCACCTCGATCGGCGAGGTGTTGGCCACGGAGAACGGTGACGTGTGGGACGAGGAGGCGCTCGACGAGCTGCGATCGATAGCCGGGCATGTGGTCGACCAGGGGTGGATCGACGAGCTGGGCAACGGACGGTTCCTGCGCACGCTGTACGAGAAGAGCTGCGCGTACCGGGATCTGCGGCTGTCGACGTATCCGGGGCTGCTGACGCGGGACGACCTGTCGACGCTGCGGTTGCCGGACCTGATGCAGGCGTACGGAGAGGTGCTGTCGGGGCGGGGGCCGCAGGACCCGTCGGCGATGTGACGGATGTTGGGCGGGTGCCCGGTGCTGGTGCGGGCGGGGGCGGTTCGCGCGGCCCGGCGCTGACGGGGTGCCGCTGCGCCCACCCGTGCCGCCCCAGCAGCACAGCTGCCCGCAGCTCCAGACGTTGCCGGGAGGGCGCCGCCCCAGCAGCACGACTGCCCGCAGCTCCGCACCTTGCCAGGTGGGCGCCGCCCCAGCGGCACGACTGCCCGCAGCTCCGCACCTTGCCAGGTGGGCGCCGCCCCAGCGGCACAGCTGCCCGCAGCGGCGGCGTGGCTCAGCTCGCCAGTGCCTCCTCCGGCTCCCCGCTCACCCGAGGCTCCGCAACCCGTACCTCCGGCACCTCCCGGTGCGCCGGGTCCCGTACCTCGCCGACCAGCAGCTCCAGTACGTCCTCCAGCGCGACGAGCCCCAGCACCTTGCCGGACGCGTCCGCCACCTGGGCGAGGTGTGTCGCAGCCCGGCGCATCACCGTGAGCGCGTCGTCGAGGGGCAGTTCGGAGCGCAGGGTCGTCATCGGGCGCCACACCTGCTGCGGCACCGCCCGCTCGGAGTCCTCCAGGTCGAGTACGTCCTTCACGTGCAGGTAGCCCATGAAGGCGCCGTTCTCCGCCGCGACGGGGAAGCGGGAGTAGCCGGTGTGGCCGGTGAGTTCGACGATCTGGCCCGGGGTGACCGAGGGGCTGACCGTCACCAGCGACTCGCGCCTCAGGAGCACGTCCGTGACCGGGCGGGAGCCCAGTTCCAGGGCGTCCTCCAGGCGTTCCTGCTCCTCGGGGTCGAGCAGGCCGGCCTGGCCGGAGTCCTCCACCAGGCGGTTGAGCTGTTCGCTGGTGAAGACGGCCTCGACCTCGTCCTTGGGCTCGACGCCGAAGAGCCGCAGGATGCCCCCGGCGCAGGCACCGAGGCCCACGGTGATCGGCTTGCACAGGCGGGCAAAGGCGACCAGACCGGGGCTGAGCCACAGCGCGACCTTCTCCGGGGCCGCCATCGCTAGGTTCTTCGGGACCATCTCGCCGATGACGAGATGGAAGAAGATCACCGCGGCGAGCGCGATGACATAGCCGAGCGGGTGGATCATGCCGTGCGGCAGGTGGATCCACTCGAACACCGGCTCCAGCAGGCGTGCGACCGTCGGTTCGGCGACCGCGCCCAGGGTCAGGGAGCAGACGGTGATGCCGAACTGGGCGGCCGCCATCATCTGCGGCAGCCGCTCCAGGCCGTACAGGACCTGACGGGCGCGGGCGGTGCCGAGCGGTTCGACCTGGCTGCGGCGCACGGAGACGAGCGCGAACTCGGCACCGACGAAGAAGCCGTTGAGGAGCACGAGCAGCGCGGCGAACAGGAGTTGGAGCACGCTCATCGGGCCGCCTCCAGCACGACGGGGGCCGTCCGCACCAGGCGGACCCGCTCGGCGCGGTAGTGCCCGACCTGGCGCACCGACAGCCGCCAGCCGGGCAGTTCGGCCCGGTCGCCGACGGCCGGGATGCGGCCGAGGAGGTCGGCCACCAGGCCGGCGACGGTCTCGTACGGACCCTCGGGCACCTCCAGGCCTATGCGCAGGAGGATGTCGACACGGCAGCTGCCGTCGGCCTCCCAGGCGGGCCTGCCGTCCTCCGGCGGGGCGGCGGCGAGTTCGGGCAGGTCGTGCCCGTCGTGCTCGTCGCGCACTTCGCCGACGATCTCCTCGACGATGTCCTCCAGCGTGACGACGCCGGCCGTGCCGCCGTACTCGTCGACGACGACGGCGATGGGCTGCTCGCTGCGCAACTGCGCGAGCAGGGGCCGTACGGGCAGCGTCTCGGGCACGAGCAGCGCCGGGCGCGCGATGCTCACCACCGGGGTGCGCAGGCGGTCGTACGCGGGCACGGCCAGCGCGTCCTTGAGGTGCACCATGCCGACGATCTCGTCGATCTTCTCGCGGTAGACGGGGAAGCGGGACAGCCCGGTGGCACGGGTCAGGTTGACCACGTCCTCGGCGGTCGCCGACGACTGCAGGGCGCTGACCTTCACGCGCGGGGTCATCACGTGCTGCGCGGTCAGCTCGGCCAGCGACAGCGTCCGTACGAAGAGGTCGGCGGTGTCCTGCTCCAGGGCGCCGGCCTGCGCGGAGTGCCGGGCCAGGGAGACGAGTTCGCCGGGGGTGCGGGCGGAGGCCAGCTCCTCGGTGGGCTCGATGCCCATCGCGCGGACGAGCCGGTTGGCGACCGCGTTCAGGGCGGCGATCACCGGGTGGAACAGCCGGGCGAAGGCGTGCTGCGGGCCGGCGACGAAGCGCGCGACCTGCATCGGCCTGGACACCGCCCAGTTCTTGGGCACCAGTTCGCCGATCACCATCTGCACGGCCGAGGCCAGCAGCATGCCGACGACCACGGCGACACCGGAGACGGCTCCCGCGGGGATACCGGTCGCGGTGATGGGGCCGTGCAGCAGCTCCGCGAGCGCCGGTTCGGCGAGCATGCCGACGACGAGGGAGGTGATGGTGATGCCGAGCTGGGTGCCGGAGAGCTGGAAGGACAGCTCCTTGAGGGACTCGACGACCGTACGGGCCCGTCGGTCGCCCTCGGCGGCGGCCTTCTCGGCGTCCGTCGCCTCGACCGTGACCAGGCCGAACTCGGCCGCCACGAAGAATCCGTTGGCGAGAATCAGCAGGAAAGCCGCTCCGAGGAGCAGCAGTGGGGTGGTCATGATGCCGCCGCCTGCGCGTACGCGCGGACCGGGTCCGCGGTATGTCGGCAGGGGGCGGCGCAGGTACTACAGGACGATCCGTCCATCGCCGGAGAGGGTCACTCCTCGCGTAGCAGGAACCCCTGTGCACCGGGCGGCGCGCAGGGGTGGAGGCGCAGCGAAAAACGCCTCCGCCAACAGATTAATCAAGACATGGGCCCGTGCGGCAGGGTGGACCGCCCTGAGTCAGCCCTGATCTTCCTCGGGACGGGCTGTGGAGCGGGCCTCGGCGAGCGCCCGCAGCGTGCGCGCGTCGGCGATGGCACGCTGCTTGGCGATGCCCGGCTGGATGCCCAGCGCGGGCAGGCTGGTGCCGTCGCTGAGGTTGAGGAAGACCCATGGGTCGCCGGGGCGGAGGTTCACCTGAATGATCTCGGCCCAGTCCAGACGGCGTTTGCCGGCGATGTTCACGACGGTGACACCGGATTCGTCGGCGACGACCTTCGGCCGCGACAGCAGGATCAGCACGCCGAACAGGAGCGCCCCGGTGAAGACGAAGCTGAGGCGCTCGCCGGCGCTGAGCTGCTCCAGCAGCATCGCGACCGTCGTGATGACCACGAAGATCGCGACGCCGGCGGTCAGCAGGACGGCACGGGTGCGTCCCGGCCGGAACGTGACGGGGAGAGCGGGCAGTTCGGACATTCTGGCTGCGCCCCTCAGAGACGGCAGGCGTGGATGGCCGTCGTCAGGATGGCCCGGGCGCCGATGTCGTACAGGTCGTCCATGATCCGCTGGGCTTCCTTGGCGGGGACCATCGCACGGACGGCGACCCAGCCCTCGTTGTGCAGCGGGGAGACGGTCGGGGACTCCAGGCCCGGCGTCAGCGCGACGGCCTTCTCGAGCTGTTCGACGCGGCAGTCGTAGTCCATCATCACGTACGTCCGGGCCACCAGGACGCCCTGGAGGCGGCGCAGGAACTGCTGGACCTTGGGCTCTTCGACCTCGGCTCCGACGCGGCGGATGACGACGGCCTCCGACTTCATGATCGGGTCGCCGAAGACTTCGAGGCCCGCGTTGCGCAGCGAGGTGCCGGTCTCCACGACGTCCGCGATGACTTCGGCGACGCCCAGTTCGATCGCGGTCTCGACGGCGCCGTCGAGGTGGACGACCGAGGCGTCGATGCCGTTGTCGGCGAGGTGCTTGGCGACGATGCCCTCGTACGAGGTGGCCACCGTCTTGCCGGCGAGGTCCGCGATGCCGGCCGCCGTGCCGGGCTTGCCGGCGAAGCGGAAGGTGGAGCGGGCGAAGCCGAGCGGGAGGATCGCCTCCGCGCTGGCGCCGGAGTCGATCAGCAGGTCGCGGCCGGTGATGCCGATGTCGAGCTTGCCGGAGGAGACGTAGATCGCGATGTCGCGGGGGCGGAGGTAGAAGAACTCGACCTCGTTCTCCGGGTCGACGATCCGCAGTTCCTTGGACTCACGGCGCTGCTGGTAGCCGGCCTCATGCAGCATCTCCGCCGCAGGTCCTGACAGGGAACCCTTGTTGGGGACGGCGATGCGCAGCATGAGGTCGGCTTCCTTCGTTCGTGCGTGGGTGATGTGCGGGTGGGTGGCGCGGCTCAGAGGTGGGCGTAGACGTCGTCCAGGGAGATCCCGCGGGCGACCATCATCACCTGGACGTGGTACAGCAGCTGCGAGATCTCCTCGGCAGCCGCCTCCTTGCCCTCGTACTCGGCGGCCATCCAGACTTCGGCGGCCTCCTCGACGACCTTCTTGCCGATGGCATGGACGCCCTTGCCGACCAGCTCTGCGGTGCGGGAAGTGGCGGGGTCGCCGTTTGCGGCCTTGTGCTGGAGCTCGGTGAAGAGCTCCTCGAACGTCTTATTGGACATGGTGGCGCCCACTTTACGCGTGTGCCGGCCGAGCTAACGCCACGGTTCAGATACTGAGCGGAGGGTGGCCGCGGTCGCCACCGCCGCGGTCACCGCCTCGTGTCCCTTGTCCTCGTTGGAGCCCTCGATGCCGGCCCGGTCCAGGGCCTGCTCCTCGGTGTCGCAGGTGAGGACGCCGAAGCCGATGGGGACGCCGGTGTCGACCGAGACCTGGGTGAGGCCCTGGGTGACTCCCTGGCACACGTACTCGAAGTGGGGGGTGCCGCCGCGGATCACGACGCCGAGGGCGACGATCGCGTCGTATCCGCGGCCCGCGAGGACCTTCGCGACGACCGGGAGCTCCCAGCTGCCGGGGACCCTCAGCAGCGTCGGCTCGTCGATCCCCAGGTCGTGCAGGGCGCGCAGCGCGCCGTCCACCAGACCGTCCATCACCTTCTCGTGCCACTGTGCCGCGATGACGGCGACCCGCAGGTCTCCGACGCCTCGTACGGACAGTTCCGGTGCACCCTTGCCGCTCACGTCTCTCCTTGGTGTTCTGTCTTACTGGTTGCCGCAGGTGGACACGGGGGTCGTGTCCAGCCAGGGCAGGTCGTGCCCCATCCGGTCCCGCTTGGTGCGCAGGTAGCGGAGGTTGTGCTCGCCCGCCTGTACCGGCATCGGCTCGCGGCCGTTGACCTTGAGGCCGTGGCGGACGAGCGCGTCGGTCTTGTCGGGGTTGTTGGTCATCAGGCGCAGGCTGTGGACGCCGAGGTCCTCCAGGATCTGTGCGCCGGCGCCGTAGTCCCGGGCGTCGGCGGGCAGGCCAAGCTCCAGGTTGGCGTCGAGGGTGTCGTGGCCCTGCTCCTGCAGTTCGTAGGCGCGCAGCTTGGACAGCAGGCCGATGCCGCGCCCTTCGTGGCCGCGGAGGTAGACCACCACTCCCCTGCCCTCGGTCTGGATGCGCTCCAGGGAGGCGTCCAGCTGGGGGCCGCAGTCGCAGCGCGCGGAGCCGAAGACGTCGCCGGTGAGGCACTCGGAGTGGACGCGGACGAGGACGTCCTCGCCGTCGCCGATGTCTCCGTGCACCAGGGCGACGTGTTCGACGCCGTCGACGGTGGAGCGGTAGCCGTACGCCGTGAAGGTGCCGTGGACGGTGGGCAGGCGGGTCTCGGCCTCGCGTCGGACGGTGGGTTCGGAGCTGCGGCGGTAGGCGATCAGGTCCTCGATGGAGATGATCGTCAGGCCGTGCTTGCGGGCGAAGGGGATCAGCTCGGGCAGGCGCAGCATGCGGCCGTCCTCGCCGGCGATCTCGACGATCGCGCCGGCCGGGCGCAGGCCCGCGAGGCGGGCGAGGTCGACGGCGGCCTCGGTGTGGCCGTTGCGGACGAGCACGCCGCCGGGCTTGGCGCGGAGGGGGAAGACGTGTCCGGGGCGGACGAGGTCCGAGGGCTCCGCCGTACCGCCGGCGAGCAGCTGGAGCGTGGTGGCGCGGTCGGAGGCCGAGATGCCGGTGCTCACGCCGTGAGCCGCGGAGGCGTCCACGGAGACTGTGAACGCGGTTTTCATCGACTCGGTGTTGTCGTCGACCATCTGCGGGAGCCGGAGCCGCTCCAGTTCGTCGCCCTCCATCGGGGCGCAGATCAGGCCGCGGCACTCGCTCATCATGAAGGCGACGATCTCGGGGGTCGCCTTCTCGGCGGCGACGACGAGGTCGCCCTCGTTCTCGCGGTCCTCGTCGTCGACGACCACGATCGGGCGGCCGGCCGCGATGTCCGCGATGGCCTGCTCGATCGGGTCGAGCGAGAAGTCCTCGAAACCGTCGGTGCTGTACAGGATGGGTGCGGCGCTCATGCCGGCGCTCCTTCCAGAGCGGGCTGCGGGCCCTTGCGGGAGCGCAGCCACCAGTCGCGCATGCCCCACAGGACGAGCGCGCCGTAGATGACGTAGACGAAGCCGGAGAAGGCGTAGCCGTTGGCGAAGTTCAGCGGGACGCCGACCAGGTCGACCAGCAGCCAGGCGAACCAGAACTCGACCATGCCGCGGGCCTGGGCGTACATGGCGACGATGGTGCCGACGAAGATGTAGGCGTCCGGCCAGGGGTCCCAGGACAGGGTCGGGTAGGCCTTGAAGAGGAGGGCCACGCCGACCGTGCCCACGGCGGCGGCACCGGCCATCGCCGCGCGCTCGCGCCAGGTGGCGAACCGCGGGGTGATGTGGCCGTCGCCACCGTCTTCGGCCCGGTCCTTGCGGCGGTTCCACTGCCACCAGCCGTACACGGCGACGACCATGACGACGGTCTGCTTGCCGGCGCTGCCGGTCAGGTGGCCGAAGAAGGCCCCGAAGAGGATCAGGCCGGACAGGAACTGGACGGGCCAGCTCCATATGGACCGGCGCCAGCCCAGGGCGAGGGCGGCCAGGCCGAAGATGTTGCCGACCATGTCCGACCACAGGATGTGCTGGTCGAAGAGGACGAAGGCCTCGGAGTTCAGCCAGTTCACCGGGTGGCCCCCTGACTGGTCATCAGCCGCTCGACGTACTTGGCGATGACGTCGACCTCGAGGTTGACCGGGTCGCCGGGCTGCTTCAGGCCGAGCGTGGTCAGGTCGAGGGTGGTGGGGATGAGACTGACGGTGAAGTGGTCGGGGCCGGCGTCGACGACGGTGAGGCTGATGCCGTCGACCGTGATGGAGCCCTTCTCGACGACGTAGCGCGTGAGGTCCGCGGGGAGGGAGATCTTCACGATCTCCCAGTTCTCGGACGGCTTGCGCTCCAGCACGCGGCCGGTGCCGTCGACGTGGCCCTGCACGATGTGGCCGCCGAGGCGGGCACCGAGTGCCATGGGGCGTTCGAGGTTGACGCGGGAGCCGGCGGCGAGGACGCCGAGGCTTGAGCGGTTCAGGGTCTCGGCCATCACGTCGGCCGTGAACTCGTCGCCCTCGTGGTCGACGACGGTCAGACAGACGCCGTTGACGGCGATGGAGTCGCCGTGCTTCGCACCCTCGGTGACGACGGGGCCGCGCAGCCTGAAGCGGGAGGCGTCGCCGAGGTTCTCGACGGCGGTGACCTCACCCAGCTCTTCGACGATTCCGGTGAACACTTCCCGGGTCCTCCTGCCTCTTCGGGCACGGACTCCGGGGCTGTCGATGACGACAGAATGAACGAGCAGGGACACCGGGGGCGACGCCGGACAGGGCTCGCCTCATGGACGAACCGGTACGGCGGCGCGCACGAATGCCCGCCCGCCGCGCACTGCCTCCCATCCGGACTTTAACCGTCGGTCCAGGAATTTCACCTGGTCAACCGGCCGCTGGAAGCGACCGGGTCGCGGACTGTAACCGCCGGTTCGGACTTTCACCGACCCCGGAGTGCGCTGCTTCTGGTACAGGGCCAGTGTGCCACGCCCGGTCGGCGTCCAGACGGGCGAGGGGTGTGGGGTGGCTCACAGGCCGCGCCGATGGACTTCCGGGCCGGGCCGTCGGGCCCCCAATTCCCGCACGCACTGCGGGCCTTGACCGTGGTCCACAAGTCTTGACGCAATGGTCTAGTCCTTTTTAGGGTCGCCTTGCGTGGACACCCGCACAGACGGGCCCGGCGGCGGTGACGACGGCCCTTGCCCGCCGCCGGGTCTCCCGCTCCCCGCGGGGCCCGTCTGGCAGGCTGAACCCATGACCAGCGCGCCCGCCGACGAGTTCGAACGTCACCGTCCCCGGCTGTTCGGCCTGGCCTACCGCATGCTGGGCTCCGCCGAGGAGGCCGAGGACACCGTCCAGGACGCGTATCTGCGCTTCGGCAGGGCCGACCGCACGGAGATCGAACACCCCGCGGCCTGGCTCGCCAAGGTCGTCACCAATCTCTGCCTCAACCGGCTGACCTCCGCCCGGGCACGGCGCGAGCAGTACGTGGGGACCTGGCTGCCGGAGCCGGTCGCCACTTCGGACGGGACGCTCGGCCCGCTGGAGTCGGCCGAACAGCGGGACGCCGTGTCCATGGCGATGCTGCTCCTGCTGGAGCGGCTGACGCCGGCCGAGCGGGCCGTGTACGTGCTCCGGGAGGCGTTCGGATACGGGCACCGGGAGATCGCCGGCGTACTGGACCTGACCGAGGCCAACTCCCGTCAGCTGTACCGGAGGGCGGCGCGGCGGGTGAGCGAGCCCCGGCCCCGATTCGACCCCGGACCCGAGCGGCGGGAACAGCTCGTCGCGGCCTTCGTCGCGGCGGCCAGGGAAGGTGATCTGGCCGGCCTGGAGAAGCTGCTCGCGGCCGATGCGACCTGGTGGAGCGACGGCGGCGGCAAGGTCAGTACGGCCCGGCGGCCGATCGAGGGCAGGGAGAAGGTCGTCCGGTTCACGGTGGGCGCTTTCGAGCGGTTCGCGACGGGCTTGGAGTTCACGGTGGCCGAGGTCAACGGCGCCGCCGCGCTGGCCGCCTGGTCGGGAGACACGCTTGTCGCGGTGGCCGCGTTCGAGGTGCACGACGAGCTGATCGCGCAGGTGCGGGCCGTGCTGAACCCGGACAAGCTGGACTTCGTACGACGTCAGCTCACGCGGCCGTAGCGTTCTGTCACATCGAGCAGGGCTACCCGGTCTCAGCTGACGAGGGACGCTCCACCCGGGAGCGTCCGGCGTCCGAAGGGGCTGAACCGCATGACCACGATCCTGGTGACCGGCGGTACCGGAACACTCGGCCGGCTCGTGACCGAGCGGCTGCGCGCGGACGGACACGAGGTACGGGTGCTGAGCCGGCACGCCCAGCCGTACGCCGTCGATCTGCGCGAGGGCGGCGCCGGGCTGGACGCGGCCGTCGCGGGCGTGGACACGATCGTGCACTGCGCGACCACACCGCGAGGTGACGAGCAGGCGGCCCGGCACCTGATCGGGGCGGCGCGGCGGGCGGGTGTGGGCCACCTGGTCTACATCTCGATCGTCGGGGTGGACCGGGTGCCGTTCGGCTACTACAAGACCAAGCTCGCAGTGGAGAAGCAGATCGAGGAGTCGGGGCTCGGCTGGACCGTACTGCGGACGACCCAGTTCCACGATCTGCTCGTGCGGCTGTTCCGGATCCTGGCCAAGGCGCCGGTGATGCTGCTGCCCGCGGGAGTCCCGGACCAGCCGATCGAGGTGGCCGAAGTGGCTGACCGGATGGCCGAGTTGGCGGCGGGAGCGCCCGCGGGGCGGGTCGCGGACATGGGCGGACCCGAGGTGCGGTCGTTCGACTCGCTGGCCCGGGCGTACCTGAAGGCGACGGGGCGGAAGCGGGCGGTGGTGAACGTGCCGCTGGCGGGCAGGACGTACCGCGAGTTCCGGGCGGGCGGCCATCTGACGCCGGAACGGGCCGTGGGGAAGGGGTCGTTCGAGGACTATCTGGCTGCCCGGAGGGGCTAGCCCGCCCCCCGGGGCGCGAACAACTCGTCCTGCGCCCGGTCCCGTGCCGTGAGCAGCGCCCCGCGCAGCACCGCGCCGCCGCCGAGGGTGCTGGGCCGCACCTGTGTGGGCAGGGGGGACAGTCGGGCGAGACGGTCCTGGACCCGGAGCGCCAGGGCGTCGCCGCCCGCACGGCCGATCTCTCCGGCCAGCACCACGCAGCCGGGGTCCAGTACGGCGACGACGGCGGCGGCGCCGAGGGCGACGCGGTCGGCGAGGGCGTCGAGGAAGCGGGCGGGGGCCTCGGTGCGGGACCCGCGGTGCGCGCGGTCCACCGCCGCTTCCACCGCCGCGCGGACGAGCGCCGCCGCCTGCGGCTCGTTCGCCGCGGCCGTGGCCGTCACCCCGTGCTCCGCCGCCAGGTCGGCGATCGCGCCGGCGCCCGCGAGGGAGTGGAAGCCTCCGTCGCAGCCGGTCGCCGACGGCAGTCCCGTCGTCCCCGGCACCGGCAGGAAGCCGATCTCCCCCGCGCCGCCGGAGGCTCCCCGGCGAAGGGTGCCGTCGAGGACGAGCGCGGCACCGATGCCGATGCCGAGCCAGAGCAGGGCGAAGGTGTCCCGGTCGCGGGCGGCGCCGTCGCGCTGTTCGGCGAGGGCGGCGAGGTTGGTCTCGTTCTCGACGCTGACCCGGGTCCGGGGGAAGCGCTCCTGAAGCGCGGCCACCAGTTGCCGGTGCCATTCGGGCAGGCCCGAGGAGTCGCGGAGGTCGCCGCTCGCCGGGTCGATCAGGCCGGGTGCGCCGATGCCGAGGGTGTGCAGCCGGTCCGCGCCGGCTTCCTTCGCCACCCGCTCGACCAGGGTGACCGCCTGGTCCACCGCGGGCCCGGTGCCCGTGTCGTCGCCGATCGGCACGGACGCCTCGGCGAGCACGCTGCCGAGGAGGTCGGAGACGAGGACCGCGACGCCCTCGGTACGGATGTCGAGGGCCGCCAGATGGGCGCGGTCGGCGACGATCCCGTACAGCTTCGCGTTCGGCCCGCGCCGCTGCTCGCCCGACTCCCCGACCACCGAGATCAGGCCGGAGGCGGTGAGGCGTTCGACGAGGTCGGCGACGCTCGGCCGGGACAGGCCGGTGAGCTGCTTCAACTGCCCTGCCGTCAACGGGCCCTCCTGCTGGAGCAGACGCAGGGCGAGTCTGTCGTTGATGGCCCGGGCGGTGCTCGAGGATGCGGGCATGCCGGGATCCTTCCAGATCGGCGAGGCCGGACAGCGGGGGCTGATTGTCCCGCTATCTATCAGGCAGGGTTCCTGATAGTTTACGGCGTCGCGAGCGCGGACCGAAAACCCGGGAGGGGCCCGAGAATGAGTGAAGTGGTCTTCGACCAAGTCGAGGTGAAGCGGGCCCGGTACGCCGTGGCCGCTGTGTTCGCCGTGCACGGGGCCGTGACCGGCTCGTTCGCGACACGTGTGCCGTGGATCCAGGACCATGCGTCGGTGAGTGCGGGACAGCTCGGCTTCGCCCTGGCCTTCACGGCGTTCGGCGCCTCGTGCTCGATGCCGCTGGCCGGCCGGATCACCCACCGCTTCGGCAGCCGGGCGGCCCTGCGCGGGCTGCTCTCACTGTGGACACTGGCGCTGGTCCTGCCGTCGCTCGCGCCGAACCTGTACACGCTGTGCCTGGCGATGTTCGCCTACGGCGCCACTGCCGGCATGGCCGACGTCGCCATGAACGCGCTGGGCGTCGAGGTCGAGCGACTGCTCGGCAAGTCGATCATGTCCGGCCTGCACGGCATGTGGAGCGCGGGTGCGCTGATCGGCTCGGCGGCCGGCACACTCGCCGCGCACCTCGGTGCGGACGCGCGCCTGCACTTCGCGCTGGCGGCGGCCGCCCTCACCGTGCTCGGGGTCCTGGCCTGCCGCTGGGTGCTCGACCTGCAGCCCGCCGAGGACGAGGAGCCGCCGCCGAGGTTCGCACTGCCGCCCAGGTCGGCGCTGCTGATCGGCGCGGTCGGTTTCTGCGCGGTGTTCGCGGAGGGGGCGAGCCTGGACTGGTCCGCGGTCTATCTGCGCGACCGGATGGACACCTCGGCGGGGCTCGCCGCCGCCTGCACGACCGGGTTCATGCTCACCATGGCGCTGGCACGACTCGTGGGCGACGCGGTCGTGAACCGCTTCGGCTCGGTCCGTACCGTGCGCGTCGGCGGTGTCCTCGCCGCCGCGGGAGGGCTGCTCATCGTCGTCGCGGACCATCCGGCCGTGGCGATGGGCGGGTTCGCGCTGATGGGTCTCGGTATCGCCGTCGTCGTACCGCTGTGCTTCGCCGCGGCGGGCCGCAGCGGGCCGAACCCCAGCCTCGCCATCGCCGGCGTCGCGACCATCACGTACACCTCGGGCCTGATCGCACCGAGCGCGATCGGCGGAATCGCCCAGGCGACCAGCCTGATGGTGTCGTTCGGTCTGGTGACGGTGCTGGCGTGCGGGCTCGTGGTCTTCGCGGGCGTGCTGCGCGCGGGCGACCGCGACCGGCCGAAGGTCAGCCGGCGGCCCGCAGCAGTTCCCGACCCGCGGCCCTGAACCCGTCGCTCCACGGCGCTGGACGCAGGGTCCCCGCGTCCAGCCGCACCTGCACCCGGGTGCCCCGCGCGTACGTCGTGGCACCGTCCGCCGAGCAGAACCGGAAGCCGTACGTCAGACGGGTGCTGCCGAGGCGTTCCAGCCGGAGGTGGACGGCGCACGTGCCGGTCCGGGTGAACGGGGCCTCGTAGCCGGTCAGCAGCTCCTTGACCACGTTGCAGGCGACCCCGGCGCTCGCCCGGGCGCCGTCGAAGCGGAGGCCGTGCTCCTGCCGGAACCCGGTCCAGGCCCGCTCGACCAGCAGAGGGCAGCGGGCGTTGTGCAGCATGCCGAGCACGTCGAGGTCGTCGAGGTCGTCGAGGTCGTCGAAGTGGACCGTGACCGGCTCAGCCGGCCGTACGTCAGGGCGGGGGCGATCGGGGCTTCGGCGGTCACGTGAGAATGGTCCCGGCATCGCACCCGCACGCGACGAAAGCGAAACCGCACCATGGATCTTGGCGTCCGCTGGAAACTGCACGGCGACGGACACACGCCGGCGCCCGGAGCGGTGGTCCGCCCCGACGAACGGCTCTCCTGGCCGCGCACGGTCGGGCTCGGCGCCCAGCACGTGGTGGCCATGTTCGGGGCGTCCTTCGTGGCCCCGGTCCTGATGGGCCTGGACCCGAACCTCGCCATCATGATGTCCGGCGTCGCGACCGTGATCTTCCTGCTCGCCACCCGGGGCCGGGTGCCCAGCTACCTGGGCTGCTCGCTGTCCTTCGTGGGCGTCGCCGCGGTCATCCGGGCCGACGGCGGTACGAGCGCCACGGTGACCGGCGCGGTCCTCGTCGTCGGCATCGCGCTCTTCCTGGTGGGTGTCGCCGTCCAGCGCTTCGGGGCGCGGATCATCCACGCCGCGATGCCGCCGATCGTCACCGGCGCGGTGGTGATGCTGATCGGCTTCAACCTGGCGCCCGTCACGGCCTCGACGTACTGGCCGCAGGACCAGTGGACGGCCCTGCTGGTCATGCTGTTCACCGGTCTGGCCGTCGTCTGCCTGCGGGGCTTCTGGTCACGGATCGCGATCTTCCTCGGCCTGGTCTTCGGCTACGGCATCTCCTGGGCCTTCGACCGGATCTTCGGGCGGATCCACTCGGTGGACGCGAGCGGCAAGCTCACCGACCACTGGCGGCTCGACCTCTCCGCCGTCGGCCAGGCCGACTGGGCCGGGCTGCCGACCTTCCACGGGCCGTCCTTCCAGTGGTCCGCGATCCTGGTCGCGCTGCCCGTCGTCATCGCCCTGGTCGCCGAGAACGCCGGGCACGTCAAAGCGGTCGGCGAGATGACCGGCGACCGGCTGGACGACAAGCTCGGTACGGCGATCTCCGCCGACGGCATCGGCTCCGTGCTGTCCACCGCGGTCGGCGGCCCGCCCAACACCACCTACTCCGAGAACATCGGCGTGATGGCCGCGACCCGCGTCTACTCCACGGCCGCCTACTGGGCCGCCGCCGGCTTCGCCCTCCTCTTCGGCCTGTGCCCGAAGTTCGGCGCGGTCGTGGCCGCGATCCCCGGCGGCGTCCTCGGTGGGATCACCGTCATCCTGTACGGCATGATCGGCCTTCTGGGCGCCCAGATCTGGATCAACGCCGACGTGGACCTGCGCAACCCGCTCAACCTGGTACCGGCCGCCGCGGGCATCATCATCGGCGTCGGCGACGTCACCATGGAGTTCACCGACACCTTCTCCCTCAGCGGCATCGCCCTCGGCACACTGGTCGTCATCACCGGCTACCACGCGCTGCGCGCGTTCGCGCCGGCCCACCTCAAGACGCAGGAGCCGTTGCTCGACGAGGGGACTTCGACGTACGACGAGAAGGCCGGACAGCCGTGAGTCCCGCCCTGTCGCCCGACGACGCCCGCCGCCTGCACGAGCTGCTGGGAGCACGTCCGATGCACGCCCGGCGGCTCACCGAGCGCGGGTACTCCAACGTCCACCGCCGGCTGGTGAGCCTGGACAACGGTCGGTCGGTGTTCGTGAAACGTGCGGCCGACGCGCAGACGGCGAGGTGGTTGCGGGACGAACACCGCGCCTATGCGGAACTCGGGGGTGCTTTCATGCCCCGGCTGCTCGGCTGGGCCGACGGGGAGCACCCGATGCTCGTCCTGGAGGATCTGTCGGGCTGTCACTGGCCGCCCCCCTGGTCGGCACGGCAGGTCCGCGCCGTGCTCGACGCGCTCGCGGAACTCGCCGCGAGCCGTCCCTTCCCGGGCCTGGGCAAGGTCACCGAGACCGTGCACGCGCAGAGCGGCTGGGCGGAGGTGGCCCGCGACCCCGCCCCCTTCCTCGCCCTCGGCCTGTGCTCTCCAGGCTGGCTCGACCGGGCGCTCCCGGCACTCCTGGACGCCTCCGGCGACGCCACGTGTCTGGACGGCGATGCGGTGCTCCACCTCGACGTGCGCAGCGACAACCTCTGCTTCCGGGACGGCCGGGCGCTCCTGGTGGACTGGAACCTCGCGGCCGTCGGCAACGCTCGGTACGACATCGCCTTCTGGCTGCCCAGCCTGCACGCCGAAGGAGGACCGCCGCCGGACTCGGTCGCCTCGGTCCCGCCCGAACTCGTCGCGCCGGTCGCCGGGTTCTTCGCCTGCCGCGCCGGGCTTCCGGTCGTCCCGGCGGCGCCACGGGTCCGGGACGTCCAGCTCAGCCAGCTGAGGACGGCGCTGCCGTGGTGCGCACGGGTGCTCGGGCTGCCGTTGCCCGGATGACCCGCCCGGGCCCCTTCGTCAGCGCGCCAACTCGTAGGCGTACGAAGGCGTGAACGTCCCCGGTGCCCCCTTGCACCCGTCCGACTCCCCGGGCAGCTTCACCCACAGGTAGCCGTCGATCCGCGCCTCCCCGGTGTTCAGCGTCGGCGTGCGGCCGAGCTTGCGGCCGGACGGGTCGCACCACTCGCCGTCGGCCGGAGCGCCGTTGCCGTTGCGGCTGGTGTCGATGACGGCGCCGAGCCCCGACGGGCCGCCGAGGGCGTCGAGGACCTGCCGGTCGTAGGCGATCTCGTCGTCCGTGCGGTGGAAGTTGGAGACGTTGCTGAAGATGCCGTCGGAGGAGGCGGCCGAGGCGGCGCCGGCCTGCCGCAGCCAGCCCGCCTGTTTCGCGGCGGCGTTCCAGCCGGAGTGGCCGGCGTCGTAGTAGACCCGGGCCTTGGGGTCGGCGGCCTTGAGGACGCGGCCCGCGCGGGCCAACGAGGCGAAGCGGCGGGCGCGTTCGCCCGACGAGAGGCACTCGGTCTGGGCGACCGAGTCGGGCTCCAGGATCACGATGACCTCGCCGGACCCCAGCCCGGCGGCGAAGGCGTCGATCCAGTCGTCGTAGGCGTCGAGGTCGGGCGCCCCGCCCTGCGAGGCGCCTCCGCAGTCGCGGCCGGGGATGGCGTACGGCACGACGACGGGCACCCGGCCCTGCGTGCTGCCTCCGGAGGTGACCGCGCGGACCCGCGAGGTGATGGTCGACGGCGTGAAGTCGGCGAACCAGACGGCCGCGGGCTGGTCGGCTATGCGGGACGCGATGACCGCGTGGCGCGGGTCGGCGCCGTGGGCGTGCACCCAGTCGAGCACCTGGGACTCGGGGTAGCGGTAGAGCCGGGTGGAGGCGGCGGGGGACTGCCGCTTCTCCGTCTTCGTCGGGGACGGCGAGGGACTCGCCTTCTTCTTCGGGGAGGGCGAGGCGGAAGCGCTCGCGCTGGGTGAGGCGGAGGGCGTCGGGACGGCGGGCAGGGGCGCCAGGTACGGCGAGCTGGTCACCTCGGGCCTCGCCTCGTCGGCGTCACGCCGGTCGTCGAGGGCGGACAGCATCCCGGTCGCGGTGCCTATCGCGACCACCACGGAGGCAGCCGCGGCCATGACGCCACGCCGCGCGGACCGCCTGCGCTCGGCCCGGCGTGCGGCCAGACGCTGCGCACGTGAGCCTGACACGGTGCAGCTCCCCCCTGTTGCTCTCCCCCACGGCGGGCGCGTTCCCCCGTTCTGGGGAAGCGTCGGGCCCGCCGGTACCCGGGCCAGCCTAAAGCTGCGACTCTGCCCCCATGGTGCAATGCGAACAAGTCACCACCCCCGTCGAGCCGGTAGCCCCTCCCGTCGACCCGGTCACCACTCCGGTCGACGGGATCATCTCCCGAATGCGCGCGCTCGACGCGACCCTGCCGGCGCGCGACGGCCTCGCGGTCTTCAACCGCGTCTACCTCGCCGTCACCGAGGCGGTCGATCAGCGCATCGACAGCGGCCGGTTCGGGGACGCGCGGGCCGCGATCACGCTGGACGTGCGGTTCGCGGAGCGCTACCTGGACGCCGTCGAGGCGGTGGCCGCCGAGCGGCGCCCGCCGGCCTGCTGGCGGCCTCTGTTCCAGATGCGCCGCCATCCCGGAGTACGACCATTGCAGTTCGCGCTCGCGGGCATCAATGCGCACATCGGGCACGACCTGGCGCTCGCCGTCGTGGACACCTGTCGTACGCTCGGCTGCGAACCCGCCGATGTGGAGGACGAGTTCGACCGCGTGGGCGATCTCCTCGTCTCGCTGGAGGAGCGCATCCGCGAAGAGCTGATGCCGGGCCCCGACCTCCTCCAGATCGCCGACCCGCTCACCCATCTGCTCGGCTCGTGGAGCCTGGAGCGCGCCCGGGAGGCGACGTGGACCGCGGCGCGGGCCCTGTGGGTGCTGCGCCGACTGCCCGACGTCGCCGAGGAGTTCACCGAACGTCTGGACGCGGCGGTGGGCCTGGCGGGACGCATGCTGCTCACGCCCCTGCCGGACTGACCGGCCGCAAAGGCTCAGTCCTCCGGGAGTTCCACGGGCGCGATCTCGTCGTACACGTCCCCCGGTCCGGGGTTCGTCGCGTCGGTCGTCCCGCCGAAGTGGTGCATGACGCCCCAGACCGCGTTCAGCGCGGTCTGGACGGCGCCCTCGGCCCAGCCGGCCGTCCAGGAGACGTCGTCGCCGGCGAGGAAGATGCCGCGCTTGTCCTCGGGCAGCCGGTCCTGCATGAAGTGGGTGAACAGGCGCCGCTGGTAGCGGTAGTGGCCGGGCAGGTTGGCCTTGAACGCGCCCATGAAGTAGGGCTCGTTCTCCCAGGAGACCGTCACCGGGTTGCCGATGACGTGCTTCCTGATGTCGACCTTCGGGTAGATCTCGCCGAGTGACTTCAGCATGACCTCCATCCGCTCGTTCGCGGACAGCGGCAGCCACTTCAGGCTGTCGTCGCACCAGGTGTAGGAGAGGCAGATGACGGCGGGCTTGTCCGGACCGTCGTCCAGCAGATAGGTCCCGCGCGTCATCCGGTCGGTGAGGGTCATCGACATGACGTCCCGGCCGGTCTGCTCGTCCTTGTCCAGCCAGAAGGGCCGGTCGACGGGGACGAAGAGCTTGGACGACTCCATGTAGTGCGTCCGCTCGATCGCCGTCCAGTGGTCGATCGGGAAGAGCGAGTCGTCGCAGGCGATCTTCGACAGCAGCATCCAGGACTGGGCGGTGAAGACCGCCGCCTGGAAGGTGCGGATGTCGCCGCCCGCGTCCGTCACGGTGATCCGGTTGCCCGCGGTGCGGTGCAGCCGGGTCACGGCCGGCCGCGGTTCGCCGCCTTCGTGCAGGCTCGCCAGCGAGGTGCCGTGGGGCCAGTGGACGATCTTCTCCGGCTCGCGCTCCCACAGGCGCAGGGGCAGTTGCTGGGAGCCGCCGACGATGCCGCGGTGGTGGTCGTCGGCCTCGGTGTAGACGACGCGGAGGATTTCGAGGATGGAGTTGGGGAAGTCCGTGTCCCAGCCGCCCGTCCCGAAGCCGACCTGGCCGAAGATCTCGCGGTGCCGGAAGGACTTGAAGGCGTCCGAGTCGCAGAGGAAGCCGTAGAAGGTCTGGTTGTCGAGCCTCTCGACGAGCTTCGCCCAGATCTCCCGGATCCGCGGCACGTCCCGCTCGCGCAGGGCCCGGTTCATGTCGGAGAAGTCGGCGCCCTCTTCGAGGCACGCGCTCCAGGCGGCCGCGACGTCCCGGTAGACCTGGGGCAGGTCGTCGACCGTCTCGGCGTAGTGCGACTCGCCCTTGAGGTCGACGACGGTCGAAGGGGTCGTCTCCGCGAGGGGGTTGGGGAAGGGCCGGGTCGTAAGGCCCACCAGGTCGATGTAGTGCTGGAGGGCCGTGGAGGACGGCGGGAAGCGCATCGCGCCCATCTCTGCGGTGAGCGACGGGTCGCAGCCGTCGAAGCCGACCGTCCGCAGCCGGCCGCCGATCCGGTCGGCCTCGTAGACGACGGGCTTGAGGCCCATCTTCATCAGCTCGTACGCGGCCACGATGCCGGACAGCCCGCCGCCGACGACCGCGACCTCGGTGCCGTGCTCGGTCGCGGGTATCTGGCCGAGCCCCGCCGGATGGGCGAGGAAGTCGTCGTACGCGTACGGGAAGTCCGGGCCGAACATGGTGATCGGCGGCTGCTGCTCGTCTGCGTGCTCGACGGCGTTGGGCACGGTGGACGTCATGGGGTACGGACTCCTTGCACGAAAGGAACTCGGGGGAAACTCAGAGGGTTTCAGACCAGGGACCCGTAGAGACCGGGGCGCCGGTCCTGCAGATACGGGTTCGCCTCGCGGGACGCGGCGAGGAACGCGGGGTCGACGTCGGCGAGCAGCAGCTCGTCGCCGCGCCCGGCGCGGGTGCGGGCGACTCCGTCGGGCCCGGCGAGGGTGGAGAGTCCGACGAAGTCGAACTCCCCTTCCTGGCCCACCCGGTTGACGTACGCCACGTACATCTGGTTCTCGAAGGCCCGCACCGGCACCACCGACTCGGCGACGAACTGGAACGGGTGCATCTGCGCGGTCGGCACGAGGAGGAGATCGGTGCCGGCGAGGGCGTGGGCGCGGACGTTCTCCGGGAACTCGACGTCGTAGCAGATCATCAGGCCGACCCGCAGACCGTCGAGCTCGGCCTGTACGACGGTCTCGTCGCCCGGCGTGAAGTGGTCGCGCTCGAAGCAGCCGAAGAGGTGGGTCTTGCGGTAGTTGGCGAGGCGGGCGCCGTCGGCGGAGATCAGCTGGGCGGAGTTGTACACCACGTCCGCGGCCCGCTCGGGGTAGCCGTAGGCGATCGCGAGGCCGTGCCCGGAGGCGATCTCGGCGACCGCGTCCGCGGCCTCGCCGTCGGCGGGCTCGGCGAGGCGGCCGATGTCGTCGCCGATCGCGTACCCGGTGAGGAACATCTCCGGCGCGGCCAGCAGCGCGGCGCCCGAGGCGGCGGCCCGGCCCGCGGCCTCGTCGAGGACCTTGAGGTTCTCGACGCTCGAGCCGGGGCGGCCGGAGCTCTGGAGCAGGGCGGTGCGCATGCGTGTTCCTCACCGGGCGGAAGAGTGGTTGTGGGAGCCATGTAGACGGTACGGGCGGCGGGCTCGGGCGGACAAGAAGGAGCCGTTGCGCGTCGGTGAGCGGTTCGTTGCGTGCGCCGGGTGTACGGCGGCGATTCGTTGCGCTCACCGTGCCGCCCTCCGTACGAGCACGGCCCCGGCTACCTCAGTGCCGGTCGCGCCCTGGCCGCCAGCACCAGCGCCGTCACCAGGTACGGCACCGCGAGCACCGCGAACACGGTGCCGTGCGAGGCCCGCGTGCCGAGCGTCGCGTACACACCGAACACGGCGACCGTGGCGAGTTCGGTGCCCAGGCCCGCGACCGAGGTCAGGGTGGCCCGGCCGGCGCTGTCGATCCGGTGCTGGAGCCGCACGTCGGCGAGTACCTCCGCCAACTGGAAGCCGCCGAAGGCAAGGGCCACCAGGACGATGCCGGCCGGAGTCCGGGCCACGGCCCCCGCGGCGAGGGCGAGCGCGGCGCCCGCGAGCAGCACGGCGAGGCCCCTCGTACCCAGGCGTTCGGCCGCTCCGGCCAGCAGGCTTCCGGCGGTGACGCCCGTCCAGATCAGCAGGACCAGCCAGGGCACCGTCTCGTCCGCCACGCCGAGGTCGCGGATCAGGAGCGGCGTGTACTCGTCGAGCGCGCCCCACACCGCGGCGACGGCCGGCACGAGCAGGAGGGCGCCCCGCACGGACCGGTCCTTGCGGGCTTCGGCGAGTCCGGCCCGCAGGGTGGTCGCCCAGCCGCCGTCCCCGGCCGCCGCCGGCACCCGGTGTTCCGGGAACCGTGTCGCCGTGGCCGCGGTCAGCAGGCAGGCCAGGACGCTCGCCGCCCCCACGAGGGGGTATCCGCCCAGCGCGAGGACGGGTCCGGCGAGGCCCATCGACGCCATCGTTGCCAGCAGCCGCGCCGCCCGGGCCCGGCCCATGACGCGCGCGTACCGGTCGGCGGCGCCGAGCCGGTCCAGTTCGTCGTAGACCAGGGCCTCCTGCGCGCCGGAGCCGAGCGCTCCCCCGGCGCCCCACAGGACGAAGCCGAGGGCAAAGGCCCCGTACGAAGGGACGATCACCCACAGGGCGAAGCCGACGGCGGTGAGCAGCGGGCCGATCCAGAGCAGCGTGCGCCGGGACACGGCGTCGGCCCAGGCGCCGGAGGGGACCTCCAGCAGCACGGCGGTGAGCGACCAGAGGGCGAAGAGGGAGGAGATCTGCCACAGGGACAGACCGGTGTCGGCGAACAGCAGCGCGTACACCGGGTAGAGCAGCACGAGGTCGTCGAGGAACGCGTAGCCGTACAGCGTGGCCGTGAGCCGTCGCACACCGGTGGTGTCGGGCACACGCGCAGGTGAGAGTGTCATGAGGCCTTCCCGCAGGGACGAATCGGACGCCGGAGGTACGGCGTCCGAGGCGGCCCTCGGGAGGCACGGCTGGTGGATCAATGTCGCCAGGTCATGGAACCGATGTTAGACGGGCTCCGCCCCGCCGCCCAGCGAAAATATGATGATCACGGCCGCGTGGTCGGACGGCCGGTCGTTGTCCTCGACGTAGGCAGTGGCACGCTCACCGCGGCTCCGGCGCCGAGCGCGGCGGCCTCGTGCGCGGGCAGGTCGGCCTTCACTCCCGTGCCGTCGGCGAGCCGCACGGTGACCCGGGTGGCCCCGCCGAGGAACGCGGTGGCGACCACGCGGGCGTCCCCGGCGTCGTCGGCCCGTACGCCCATCGCCTCGGGCCGCACCAGCACGTCGACCCCGGCCACCGCCGGCGCCGGCCGTCGACCGGCAGCGCGTCGAGATGCGGGACGAGTTCGCGGCGGCCTGCTGGACGGCCGGAAGACCGTCCCGGCGTCGCGGTGGTGGGCCGGGACGCGGGTGATGTCCTCGCCGTCGACCAGCACCTCGCCCGAGTAGGGGTGTTCGAACCCGGCGAGCACGCTCGGCGCGGTGGTCGTGCCGCTGCCGGACGGGCCGAGCAGGGCGAGGAGTTCACCCGGCCGGACGGTCGCCGACGAACTGCGCCGGTCGATCGACCGGGAGGCGTACACCGTCGGGAGCCTGCTGCCCGCGGAGGCCGAACTCGCGGTCCGCTACGGCGTCTTGCGCGGCACGGGGCGTCAGGCCGTCGCGGCGCTCACCACCGAGGGGCTCATCGGCTCGCGCCAGGGCGCCCACCGCGTGGTCCCGGCCGGCCGTCGCAGCCAAAGCTTCGCCGAGCTGCGCCGCTTCGCCCAGTGGGCCCGCACGATGGACCGCGAGGCGACCGGCCGGGTGGTCGGGGCAGGAGTACCGTCCGGCGACCGCCGAGGACGCCGTACGCCTCCAACTGCGCGAGCGGGTCCCGGTGTTGCACGTCCTGCGGCTGCGCGGCCCGGACGGCGAGCCGGGCCTCCTGGAGCGGACCGTGTACGCCGACCGGATCGCCCCCGCCGGTGAGCCGATCGAGCCGGACCGGCCCTCGGTCACCCGACGCCTCCCCGACGACACCGGCCCGGCCTTCGCCTACGGTGAGCACGTCATCGACGCGGTGGCGGCGGGCGCCCGGGACGCCGAGCTGCCGGGCATCCGCCGGACGAGTCCGCTGCTGCGGGTCCGCCGGGTGACGACGACGCGGGAAGGGCGCCCGGTGGAGTGGTCGGACGACCGCTGTCGCTCGGACGCCGTGAGCTTCAGCGTGCACAACTCGATAGGGAACAACGCCCTGGCCCCGAAGACGGCCGACTGAAGGAGACCCTCATGGAGATCGCCGCCCTGCCGCACGTCGACGAACACACCACCGTGATCGCGGCGGAGGCCGACGCCGTCTGGCGCGGCCTCGGCGACGTCCTGGACCGCTCCTCCCTCGGGCCCGGGTACGCGCGCCTCGTGGGCTGCGCGGACCGTACGGCGTCCGGGCCCCGGCCGCTGGCCGAGGGCTCGACATTGCCCGGCTTCCGGGTGGCCTCGGCGGACCGGGGCCGGGAGCTGGTCCTCGTCGGCCGCCACTACTTCTCGACGTACGCCCTGGTCTTCCGCCTCGACGAGGCGGGCCCGGGCCGCACCCTGCTGCGGGCCGAGACCCGGGCCAGGTTCCC
Organism: Streptomyces sp. MMG1533; assembly: GCF_001279775.1. Lineage (GTDB taxonomy): Bacteria > Actinomycetota > Actinomycetes > Streptomycetales > Streptomycetaceae > Streptomyces. Next base: position 102,960 of record NZ_LGDG01000041.1, read on the forward strand.
CGGCCCGGGCGGCGCTCTCTACCGGCTGCTGGTCATCGCCTCGGGCGGGCACGCCGTACTCACCGGCCGCCTGCTGTCGGCGATCCGCCGCCGGGCGGAATAGGTCAGGTCGGAGAGCCGGACGAGAACCGGCGCAGCAGCGGCGACAGCACCAGAACGGACTTCGTCCGCTCCACGAACGGCTCCCCCGCGATCCGCTCCAGCACCCGCTCGAAGTGGCGCATGTCGGAGGCGAAGACCTGGACGACCGCGTCCGCCTCGCCGGTGACGGTCGACGCGGCCACGATCTCCTGGTAGCGCTCCAGGCCCCGCTGGATGGTCTCCGGCGAGGTGTTGGACCGGCAGTAGATCTCGACGAAGCCCTCGGTCTCCCAACCGAGGGCCGCCGGGTCGACCCGGACGGTGAATCCGGTGATGGCTCCGGTGGCACGCAGCCGGTCCACGCGCCGTTTCACGGCGGGCGCGGACAGGCCGACCAGTTGCCCGATGTCCGCGAAGGAGCGGCGGGCGTCCTCGGCGAGGGCGTGCACGATGCGTTCGTCGAGATCGTTCAGCACTGCGGGTGGTTCACTTCGCTTCAGATGTGGCAAGACGGGAGCGGCGATGGCCGTACACGAAGTAGAACACGAGCCCGACGGCCATCCAGACTCCGAAGACCACCCAGGTGACGGTCGAGAGGCTGCCCATCATCCAGATGCAGAGGCCGAGGCCCAGCGCGGGCAGGACCGGTGACAGCGGCACCCGGAAGGTGCGGGGCATGTCGGGACGGGTCCGGCGCAGCACCACGACGGCGATGTTGACCAGCCCGAAGGCGAAGAGGGTGCCGATGCTGGTGGCGTCGGCGAGCTGGCCGAGCGGAATGGCCGCGGCCAGGACCCCGCAGAACAGGGACACGATCAGGGTGTTGGCGCGGGGCGCCCCGCTCTTCGGGTGGACGCGGCCGAACACCTTGGGCATCAGCCCGTCCCGGGACATCGCGAAGAGGATGCGGGTCTGGCCGTAGAGGACGGTCAGGACGACGCTCGCGATGGCGACGACCGCGCAGAACGCCAGCAGCGTTCCCCAGAAGGTCTGTCCGGTGACCTCGCGCATGATCTGGGCGAGCGCGGCCTCGGAGTCGGTGAACCGCTGCCAGGGCTTCGCACCGACGGCGACGGCGGCGACGAGGACGTACAGCGCGGTCACGATGACGAGGGACAGCATGATCGCGCGGGGCAGGTCGCGCTGCGCGTTCTTCGCCTCCTCGCCGGCGGTGGAGGCCGCGTCGAAGCCGATGTACGAGAAGAAGAGCGTCGCCCCGGCCGCGCTCACGCCGGCCATGCCGAGCGGCATGAAGTTCTCGTAGTTGCCGGAGCGGAAGCCCTGGATGCCGATCGCGCAGAACAGCACCAGCGCGGCGATCTTCACGACGACCATGACGGTGTTGGCGCGGGCGGACTCCCGGGCACCGCCCAGCAGGAACGCCATCGCCAGCAGGACGACGATCAGCGCCGGCAGGTTGAAGACGCCGCCGTCGCCGGGCGGGGCGGACAGTGCGGCCGGGATGGTGACGCCGATGGTGCCGTCGAGCAGCTCGTTCAGGTACTCGCCCCAGCCGACGGCGACGGCGGCGACCGAGACGCCGTACTCAAGGACCAGGCACCAGCCGCATATCCAGGCGACCAGTTCGCCCATGGTCGCGTACGCGTACGAGTACGAGGATCCGGAGACCGGGATGGTGCCTGCCAGTTCGGCGTAGGACAGGGCCGAGAAGAGCGCGGTGAGTCCCGCGATCACGAAGGAGAGGGTGACGGCCGGGCCCGCCTTGGGGACGGCCTCGCCGAGGACGACGAAGATTCCGGTGCCGAGGGTGGCACCGATGCTGATCATGGTCAGCTGCCACAGCCCGAGGGAGCGTCGCAGGCTGCCTCCCTCACCCTGGCCGCCCTCCGCGACCAGGCGTTCCACCGGCTTGCGACGCATGAGACGCGCACCGAGGCCCGGGGACGAGGGCCCGTTCTGACTGCGCTGTTGCGGGGGTGCGCCTTGGTCGAGCACGCGCTGACTCCTTTGTCGCTGCCACTGAGGGCGGCGGGGACCTGCGGCACCCCTGCGCGAGCAGGAACCCACCGAGCGGGGTCCCCGCCACGCCACGTACAGCGCATGACCCTATGAGCCAGGGCATCGCGGTCGTAATGCGGCAACCTTGCGCATCTCCGCAAGTTCGTTGCGTTCATCGCGAACGGGCGGGCGTTCGTTGCGCGGCGGCCGTCATGCGTTGCGTGAGACCCAGGTCAGCGCCCTGACGGCAGTTCCTTGACGAGGAAGGTGCACGGGTCGACGCACTCGCGGGTCGTACCGTCGTGGTCCTCGTACGAGTACCGGTCGAGGTAGTCGAGGAGGGGGCGGTAGCCGAGCCGGTCGTAGAGAGCGGCCGCGCGCGGGTTGTCCCTCCCGACGCCGATGCCGACGACCGTCAGACCCCGCCCCCGGGCCAGGTCCTCGGCGGCACGGATCAGCGCGGTGCCGATGCCGCGCGAGCGAAGTCCTTCCGGCCGGACGCCCAGCCCGCCGATCTCGGGACAGTCCACCGTGACTTCGGGCGCGGCGCAGCCGAGCCACCGCATCTCCGTGTGCCCGACGGGCCGCCCGTCCTGCCAGGCGGCGAGGTACGTGCACTCTCCCGCCTCCTGCCGCGCGAACCGGCGGGCATGGAACGAGGTGGCGCCGGGCGAGCCCAGGTACCGGTCGAGCAGCGCCACGTCGGCGGCCCCGCAGACGGTGATCTCCATGCACCCGACAGTACGGACCGGGCATGCGGACGGCCCCCGATTTTCCCCACGAGCGGGACAACGGGGGCCGTACGGAAGGGAGTTGCTCAGACCCAGCTGGCGTGCAGCGGCTTGCCCTCCGCGTAACCGGCGGCGCTCTGGATGCCGACGACGGCCTTCTCGGCGAACTCCTCCAGGGATCCGGCACCGGCGTAGGTGCAGGAGGAGCGGACGCCCGCGATGATCGAGTCGATCAGGTCCTCGACGCCCGGGCGGGCCGGGTCGAGGAACATGCGGGAGGTGGAGATGCCCTCCTCGAACAGCGCCTTGCGGGCGCGGTCGTACGCCGACTCCTCCGACGTCCGGTTGGCCACGGCACGCGCGGAGGCCATGCCGAAGGACTCCTTGTAGAAGCGCCCGTCGGCGTCCTGCTGGAGGTCGCCGGGAGACTCGTAGGTGCCGGCGAACCAGGACCCGATCATCACGTTGGACGCACCGGCCGCGAGCGCCATGGCGACGTCGCGCGGGTGGCGGACACCGCCGTCGGCCCACACGTGCTTGCCGTACTTCTTCGCCTCCGCCGCGCACTCCATGACGGCGGAGAACTGCGGTCGGCCCACGCCGGTCATCATGCGGGTGGTGCACATGGCGCCGGGTCCCACACCCACCTTGATGATGTCCGCGCCCGCCTCGACGAGGTCGCGCACACCCTCCGCGGCGACGATGTTGCCCGCGACGATCGGCACGTGCGGGTCGAGGCCGCGCACCAGCTTGATCGTGCTGATCATCGACTCCTGGTGACCGTGCGCCGTGTCGATGACGAGCGTGTCGACTCCCGCGTCCAGCAGTTGCTTGGCCTTGGCCGCGGCATCGCCGTTGATTCCGACGGCGGCGGCGATGCGCAGCCTGCCGTTCGCGTCGACGGCGGGCGTGTAGAGCGTGGCGCGCAGGGCGCCCTTGCGGGTGAGGATGCCGGCGAGGCGGCCGTCCTTGTCGACGGCGGGGGCGTAGCGGCGGTTGGCGTGGTCCAGCCGGTTGAAGGCCTCGCGCGGGTCGATGTCCGCGTCGAGCAGCAGCAGGTCCTTGGACATGACCACTTCGAGCTGGGTGAAGCGGTCGACGCCGGTCAGGTCCCGGTCGGTGACCACACCGATGGGCCGCTCGTCCTCGTCGACGACCACACCGGCGTTGTGCGCGCGCTTGGGCAGCAGGGACAGCGCATCGGCGACGGTCTGGTGCGGGGCCAGCACGATCGGCGTGTCCAGGACGTGGTGACGGCTCTTCACCCAGGAGACGACCTCGGTGACGACCTCGATCGGGATGTCCTGCGGGATGACCACCAGTCCGCCACGACGGGCCATCGTCTCGGCCATGCGGCGCCCGGCGATGGCGGTCATGTTGGCGACGACCAGCGGGATGGTGGTGCCCGTGCCGTCCGGGGAGCTGAGGTCCACGCCCTGCCGCGAGCCGACCGCGCTGCGGCTCGGGACCATGAACACGTCGTCGTACGTCAGGTCGTACGGGGGCTGGATGTCGTTGAGGAAACGCACGTGCTGCACATCCCAGTCGATCAGAGGTGGCCCCCGGACAGGTCAGCCAGGGGGAAGAGCACGTACTTCATTGTCCCATGGCGACCGGAATGCGATACACGGGCGGATCGTCCAGGCAGGTCAGAGGGGCCTTAGGAGGAATCTCCAAGGGCGAGCGTCACGGTCAGTGCCTGCGTCCGGTCCGCCGCCCCGGAGAACACCTCCTGAGCGATCTGCCACTCCTCGGGGAGGGCCTTCGCGTACGGCTCCCAGTTTCGTACGACGATCAGCAGTCCCCTCTCGACGGCGTCCTCGGGCCAGACGGTGTGGTCCGAGAGGCTGTCGGCCAGCGCGTCCCAGTTGCGGCCGAACCAGTCGGGCAGCCCCAGGGCCCGGGCGCAGCGGTCCATGAGACCCGCCTTGTCGGTGACCCCGTCGAGGTCGAGCGTGACCACGTGTTCCGTCATCTCTGTACCGCCCTGGAGGAGTTGTGGTGATCGTCGGTGTAGTGGACCACAAAGGGGGCGGCCATGGCGGCGTACCGCCACGACCGCCCCCCTTCGGACGCTTCGTCAGATCCCGTCCGGGTCCGACCGGTTGAGCGCCGGCTTCGGCGTCGGTCCCGCCGTCATCAGGTAGTCCGCGGCCGACGTGTCCGTCACCAGGCTGGTGACGAGCCCGGACCGCAGCACCGCGTCGATCGCGCCCGCCTTGCGCTGCCCCCCGGCGATGGCGACGACCTCCGGGATACGGCGCAGTTGGTCGGCCTTGACGGTGATGCACCGCTCGCCCAGGTCCCGTCCGACCCGGCGGCCCTCGGCGTCGAAGAGGTGCGCGGACATCTCGGCGGCGACACCGAGCGAGGCGTAGTGCGAGACCTCCTCGTCGCTGAGCATGTCGTGCACCGTCGAGATGCCCGGCTCCCAGGAGCCGATGGAGACACAGGCGACCGTGACCTTGTCGAAGTACTCGAAGGCCCGGGCGATCCCGGTCTGGTTGCGCAGCGCCGCCGCGGTCGCCGCGTCCGGCAGCAGCATCGGCGCGTAGATGGGGTGGGCGTCGCCTCCCGACACCTGGGCGGCGCGCCGCACCGCCTCCACCGAGCCACGCTCGGCGGTCCCCGCGTCGTACACGCCCGTCAACTGGACCACCGTGCACGGCGGCAGCCGGTCCAGCGCCGCCGCCATGTGGATGGTGGACCGGCCCCAGGCCAGTCCCAGCACATCACCTTCGTTCACGAGCTCGCCGAGCAGGTCGGCGGCCACTTCCCCCAGGTTCTCGGGATCGGGCGAATCCTCGGCCTCGGCCGGGGACTCGACCACCACTGCGTGCCTGAGGCCGTACCGGGCACGGAGCGCGTCCGAGCGCTCGGCGTCCAGTTCGGCCGGCACGCGGATCTCGATGCGTACGAGATCCCGTTCGAGAGCGGTTTCCAGCACCCGGGCCACCTTGAAGCGGCTGACGCCGAACTCCTCCGCGATCTGGATCTTGGACTTGCCCTCGAGGTAGAAGCGGCGGGCCATGGCCGCCGCCTGCACCAGCTCAGCGGGTCCCATCCGCATGGCTGACCGGCCCGCCGACATACCCGACACGGCGATCTCCTCACTGCTGTTCACATTCTGGATTCGCCGTTCATCCTTGCAGATCCGGCGCACTTGATCAGCCCTGATGAGAGCCGTTCACGTTCCCTTGGTTCAGTGGTCGCACGCCCAGCTCGCCTTGGCAGTCGCCCCCTCAGCCTGCGTGCGCAATGCACGTACCGCCTCGGCCGGGTCCGATGCCCCGTAGACCGCCGAGCCGGCGACGAAGACGTCGGCGCCCGCGTCCGCGCAGCGCTCGATGGTGGCGGCCGAGACGCCGCCGTCGACCTGAAGCCACAGCTCAAGACCGTGCTTGCTGATCAACTCGCGAGTGCGGCGAATCTTCGGGAGCATGATGTCGAGAAACGCCTGTCCCCCGAAACCCGGCTCCACCGTCATGATCAGCAGCATGTCGAGCTCGGGGAGCAGATCCTCGTACGGCTCGATGGGCGTCGCGGGCTTCAGCGCCATGGAGGCGCGGGCTCCCTTGGCGCGGATCTCCCGGGCGAGCCGGACCGGAGCGGCGGCCGCCTCGACGTGGAAGGTGACGGAACCGGCCCCCGCCTCTACGTACTGGGGCGCCCACCGATCGGGGGCCTCGATCATCAGATGACAGTCCAGCGGAGTGTCCGTCGCACGGGCCAACGACTCTACGACCGGTACACCGAGCGTGAGGTTCGGGACGAAATGGTTGTCCATGACGTCGACGTGAAGCCAGTCGGCTCCTTCGACCGCCTTCGCCTCGTCCGCAAGGCGGGCGAAGTCGGCGGACAGGATGCTGGGATTGATCTGCGCGGCCATGCCCCAAGACTGCCACGTCCGGGCACTGATGTTCGCGCCGGTCCGGACCTAAGCCGTTCATCGGATGTTGCGCGGGGGCCGTGCGTGCCATGCTGGGCCGCCGGTCTGGTCGACATGGGGCTGCGGGGGTGGCCATGACGGAGATCCAGGAACAGAAGCAGGCTCAGCGAGGCATCGCGCATCTGGTGTGCGGGCGGCGTGCCAAGTGGCTGGTGCTGCTGCTGTGGCTGGTGGTGCTGTTCCTGACGGCGCCCTTCGCCCAGAAACTCACCGACGCCCAGGACAACGACGCGGCCTCCTGGCTGCCCGGCTCCGCCGAATCGACCCAAGTCCTGGAGATCTCCGAGGACTTCAGGCCCGAGCAGATCCCCGCGATCGTCGTGTTCGCCCGCGAGGACGGCCTGACCGCCCAGGACCGGGCGCAGATCACCGAGGACACGGCCGAACTCAAACAGCTGACCGACCACGGCATCCGCGGCGACGAGACCCGGGGTCCGGTCTACGACCGGCAGACCGACCCCCGCGCCGCCCAGATCCTCGTGCCGATCACCATGGACGAGAAGGGCTGGGAGCGGATCGGGCCCGCGGTCGACTCCATCCGCGACATCGTCGGCGAGGGCGGAGACGGGCTCGCCGTGCACATCACCGGCCCGGGCGGCACGTCCGCCGACTTCTCCGAGGCCTTCGAGGGCATCGACTCGACGCTGCTGATCTCGGCGATGAGCGTGGTCATCGTGATGCTGCTCCTCACCTACCGCAGCCCCACACTCATCCTGGTCCCGCTGCTCTCGGTGATCGCCGCCCTGTTCACCGCGCAGGCGCTGATCTACTTCCTGGCGGAACACGCGGGCCTCACGGTCAACGGCCAGAGCGCGGGCATCCTGACGGTGCTCGTGTTCGGCGCGGGGACGGACTATGCCCTGCTGCTGGTCGCCCGCTACCGGGAAGAGCTGCGCCGGCACGAGGACCGGCACGAGGCGATGGCGCTGGCACTGCACCGCGCGGGCCCGGCGGTGCTCGCCTCCGGCGCCACCGTCGCCCTGAGCATGCTGGTGCTGCTGGCCGCCGAGATGAACTCGACCCGCGGCCTCGGTCCGGTCGCCGCGATCGGCGTCGCGGTCGCCCTGCTGGCGATGATGACGCTGTTCCCCGCCCTGTTGGTGATCTTCGGCCGCTGGATCTTCTGGCCGGTGATCCCGCACCTCGGCACGCCGAACCCGGCCGACCGGGGCGTCTGGGCCCGCATGGGCCGCCGTATCGCCGTCCGTCCCCGCATGGTCTGGGGCGTCACCGCGGCGGTGCTGGCGATCTGCTCGCTCGGCCTGATCCAGCTGCGCGCCGAGGGCATCGACAACGCCGACGCGTTCACCGGGAAACCGGACTCGATCGTCGGCCAGGAGGTCTCGGCACGCTACTTCCCGGCGGGCAGCGGCGATCCCCTGGTCATCGTCAGCAACCAGGCGCAGGCGCAGCAGGTCGGCGAGGCGGTCGCCGCCACCCGGGGAGTCGTCCCCGAGTCGCTCGGTCTGCCGCCGGGCACCAAACCGTCCTTCGAGGGCAAGGTGCTGTTCGAGGCCACCATGACCGACCCGGCCGACAGCGAGGACGCGAAACAGACCGTGGAGCGGGTCCGGGACGCCGTGCACGCGGTGCCGGACGCCGACGCCCAGGTGGGCGGCGGTACGGCAGCCCTGCTGGACATGGACAAGGCGACCACGCACGACAACATTCTGATCATCCCGCTGGTGCTGGCCGTCGTCCTGCTGATCCTGTGTGTGCTGCTGCGTGCGCTGATCGCCCCGCTGCTGCTGATCGGGACGGTCATCCTGTCGTTCACGGCGGCCCTCGGCATCAGTGCGCTCGCCTTCCGGTACCTCTTCGACTACGCGGGCGAAACGACGGACTTCCCGCTGTTCGTGTTCGTCTTCCTGGTCGCTCTGGGCATCGACTACAACATCTTCCTGACCACCCGTATCCGTGAGGAGGCCACCCGCCAGGGCACGCGCAAGGGCGTGCTGACAGGCCTGGCCGCGACCGGTGCGGTCATCACCTCTGCGGGCCTGGTCCTCGCGGGCACCTTCGCCGCCCTCGCCACCCTGCCGATGGTCGCCTTCGCCGAACTCGGCTTCGCGGTGGCCCTGGGCGTTCTGATCGACACGTTCATCGTGCGGTCGGTGCTGGTCACATCCCTGTTCCTGGACATCGGCCCGAAGGTGTGGTGGCCGCACCGGCTGGCGCGTGAGGACGGGGGCGCGGCGGCGGTGACCGAGACGGAGAAGGTGAGCCAGTCCGGCCCGACAACATAGGGCCCGATCCCCCTTTGCATGATCATGCGAGATTATGCATACTCTTCCTATGTCTAAGGTCCTCACCTCCCTTCCCGCCGGCGAGCGCGTCGGCATCGCCTTCTCGGGCGGCCTCGACACCTCGGTCGCGGTCGCGTGGATGCGCGACAAGGGTGCCGTCCCGTGCACCTACACCGCCGACATCGGCCAGTACGACGAGCCCGACATCGCCTCGGTGCCCGGCCGTGCGAAGACCTACGGTGCCGAGATCGCGCGCCTGGTCGACTGCCGTGCGGCGCTGGTCGAGGAGGGCCTGGCCGCGCTCACCTGCGGGGCGTTCCACATCCGCTCGGGCGGGCGTGCCTACTTCAACACCACGCCCCTCGGCCGCGCCGTCACGGGCACCCTCCTGGTCCGGGCGATGCTCGAGGACAACGTCCAGATCTGGGGCGACGGCTCCACCTTCAAGGGCAACGACATCGAGCGGTTCTACCGCTACGGCCTGCTCGCCAACCCGCACCTGCGGATCTACAAGCCCTGGCTGGACGCGGACTTCGTGACCGAGCTCGGCGGCCGCAAGGAAATGTCGGAGTGGCTGCTCGCCCACGGCCTGCCCTACCGGGACAGCACGGAGAAGGCGTACTCCACCGACGCCAACATCTGGGGCGCCACCCACGAGGCCAAGACCCTGGAGCACCTGGACACCGGGGTGGAGACCGTGCAGCCGATCATGGGCGTACGGTTCTGGGACCCCGAGGTCGAGATCGTCACCGAGGACGTGACGATCGGCTTCGACCAGGGCCGCCCGGTCACGATCAACGGCAAGGAGTTCGCCTCCCCCGTCGACCTGGTGATGGAGGCCAACGCCATCGGTGGCCGTCACGGCATGGGCATGTCGGACCAGATCGAGAACCGGATCATCGAGGCCAAGAGCCGCGGCATCTACGAGGCGCCCGGCATGGCCCTGCTGCACGCGGCCTACGAGCGCCTGGTCAACGCGATCCACAACGAGGACACCCTCGCCCAGTACCACAACGAGGGACGGCGCCTGGGCCGGCTGATGTACGAGGGCCGCTGGCTGGACCCGCAGGCGCTGATGGTGCGCGAGTCGCTGCAGCGCTGGGTCGGCACCGCCGTCACCGGCGAGGTGACGCTGCGGCTGCGGCGCGGCGAGGACTACTCGCTCCTCGACACCACGGGCCCGGCGTTCAGCTACCACCCGGACAAGCTGTCCATGGAGCGCACCGAGGACTCGGCGTTCGGCCCGGTGGACCGGATCGGCCAGCTCACCATGCGCAACCTCGACATCGCCGACTCGCGCGCCAAGCTGGAGCAGTACGCCGGGCTCGGTCTGATCGGCACCGCGGACACCGCCATCGGTGCCGCCCAGGCGGCCGCGACCGGGCTGATCGGCACCATGCCCGAGGGGGGCGCCGAGGCCATCGCCTCCCGCGGCGAGGCCTCCGGTGACGAGGAGATGCTGGACCGCGCCGCGATGGAGTCCGGCACGGACTGACCCGCGGCACGAACGCAGAAGGCCGGCTCGGTGTCGAGCCGGCCTTCTGCGTCACCCGGCCGTCAGCCGGTCCTCCGAATCAGCGCCAGATACATGGCGTCGGTCCCGTGCCGATGCGGCCACAGCTGTACGTCGGGGCCGTCGCCGAGATCCGGCACGCCGGGCAGCAGGGGCCGTGCGTCGACGAGTTCGGCCTCGGGGCGCTGCTTGAGCACGTCGGCGACGACGGCCCGGGTCTCGGCGAGATGCGGCGAGCAGGTGGCGTAGCCGACGATCCCGCCGACCCGCACGGAGTCGAGCGCGGTGTGCAGCAGGCCGCGCTGCAGCGGCGCGAACCCGTCGAGGTCCTCGGGGCGTCTGCGCCACCGGGCCTCGGGTCGCCGCCGCAGGGCCCCGAGCCCGGTGCACGGCACGTCCATCAGCACCCGGTCGAAGGAGCCGGGCCGCCACGGCGGCCGGGTCCCGTCGGCGGCGATGACCTGATAGGGCCCCGGGTTCCCGTCGAGGGCCTTGGCGACGAGCCCGGCCCGGTGCGGCTGCTTCTCGGAGGCGAGCAGGAAGGCCCCGCGCTCGGCGGCGAGGGCGGCCAGCAGCGCGGCCTTGCCGCCGGGCCCGGCACACCCGTCGAGCCACTTCTCGTCCCGCCCTTCGAGGGGCGCGTCGGCGAGGGCCAGCGCGACGAGCTGACTGCCCTCGTCCTGCACGCCCGCCCGGCCTTCCCGTACGGCCTCGATGGCACCGGGCTCGCCGCCCTCGGTCAGCCGCACGGCGTACGGCGACCATCGCCCGGCCACCGCGGCCTCCTCCCGGAGCAGCTCATCGGTGGTGGACCGGCCGGGCCGGGCGACGAGGGTCACCTCGGGCCGCTCGTTGTCGGCCTCCAGCAGTTCCTCGATCGCGGCGCGCCCGCCGCCGAGCGAGTCCCAGAGCGCGGAGACGACCCAGCGGGGATGCGAGTGCACCACGGCGAGGTGGTCCTCGGGGTCCTCGTCGTAGGGCGGAGCGACCTTCGCGATCCACCCGTCGAGGTCGTCCTGCGCGACCTTCCGCAGCACGGCGTTGACGAACTTGGCCCGCCCGTCGCCCAGCACGACCCGGGCGAGCTCGACGGAGGCGGAGACGGCGGCATGGGTCGGGATGCGCGTTCCGAGCAGCTGGTGGACGCCGAGGCTGAGCACGTCGAGCACCGGCGGGTCGACCTCACGCAGCGGCCGGTCCACACAGGTGGAGATGACGGCGTCGTACGTCCCCTGCCGCCGCAGTGTCCCGTACACCAGCTCGGTCGCGAGGGCCGCGTCCCGCCCGTCGAAGTCGCCCTTCTCCCGCGCCTTCCGCAGCAGCGGCGGCAGGACGAGGTTGGCGTACGCGTCGCGCTCGTCCACGGCCCGCAGCGCCTCGAAGGCGAGGATGCGGACGGGATCCTTCTGGGGCCGACGGTAGGGCTTGCCGGCGGGGCGGGGCCGACGGGGCTGGTCGCTCACGAAAAAGGTGCTCCGGGTTCAGAGGTGGATACGCACCAAGCGTAAGTCCGCGGCCCCCCGCTTCAGGCGCCGAGGGTCTCGCCGTCGCCGATGCGCACCCCGCGCGCCCAGTCGGCGGCCTTCATCGGCTTCTTGCCCTGGGCCTGCACCCACAGCAGCTCGACGGCGTACGACCCCGTGCCGACATGGACGTCGTTCTTGCCGACGGACAGCGCACCGGGGGCCAGGTCGGTCCGCTCGGGCACGGTCCGGATCTGAATGAGCTTGAGCCGCTCGCCCCGGAAGGTGGTCCAGGCGCCGGGCGCCGGCGTGCATCCGCGCACCACCCGGTCCACCCGCAGTGCCGGGGTCGCCCAGTCCACCTGGGCGTCCTCGACGGTGATCTTCGGCGCGAGGGTGATGCCCTCGGCCGGCTGCGGTACGGCCTTCAGCGTGCCGTCCTCGATCCCGTCCATCGTCGCGGCGAGCAGCCCGGAGCCCGCGAAGGCGAGCCGGGTCAACAGGTCGCCGCTGGTGTCGGTGGGCCGGATCTCCTCGGTGACCGTCCCGTAGACGGGCCCGGAGTCGAGCCCTTCTTCGATCAGGAAGGTGGAAGCTCCGGTGATCTCGTCCCCCGCCATGACGGCGTGCTGCACGGGCGCCGCCCCGCGCCAGGCGGGCAGCAGCGAGAAGTGCAGGTTGACCCAGCCGTGGGCGGGGATGTCGAGGGCGACGCGGGGCAGCAGCGCGCCGTAGGCGACGACGGGGCAGCAGTCCGGTGCGATCTCGCGCAGCCGCTCGAGAAACTCCGGATCCCGGGGCCTGACGGGCTTCAGTACCTCGATCCCGGCGTCCTCGGCCCGCTCGGCGACGGGAGACGCGACCAGCCTCCGCCCACGACCGGCCGGCGCGTCGGGCCGCGTGACGACAGCGGCCACCTCGTGCCGCCCGGAGGCGAGCAGAGCGTCCAGAGCGGGAACGGCGACCTCGGGGGTGCCGGCGAAGACGAGCTTCATGGGTGGGTTCGGGCCTCTCGGGCGGGGGGCGGATGCGGGCAGCGCCCAAGTCTATGACCCCGTACGGAGCAGCCGCCGACAGCGAGCAGCCCCCGCCGGAGAGGTCCACTTTTCGTCCAACTGGAAACGGGTGGTGCGAGGGTGGGAGACCAAGTCGGGGCCGAAGGCCGAGGCGTAAACCTCCCACCTCCCGGCGCACGCAAAAGCTCACACGCCCCCGATGCGTGACCAGCGGAGCGCAGACGCGTTGGTCAAGACAGAGTTGACCACAACGGGCCCCACATCGGGCGGCCCGATCCTTTTCATCGCCGGTTCGAGAGGCTTGTTCATGGCCGACCACGCAACCCACGACGCCCAGGCTCGGGCCAGCCTGCACTTGCTGGTGCGGGACATCGAGCGGGTCCGCCGGCAGGTGGACGCACTGCGCACACTCACCGCCCAGTTGGGCAACGTCTACCGCCCGCGCCGCTCCGGCCCCTCCACGGGCTTCGTCGTCTACGGACGCGCCCCCGCCCCGACGGTCCGTCTCGCCCAGGAACTGCGGGACAGTGTCGAGACCTTGGTCACGGCCGCCGTGGACTTCGACCGCTCACTCGGCTTCTCGTGGGACGCGGTGGGTTCCGCCCTCGGAGTCACCAAGCAGGCCGTGCACCGCCGTTACGGCGCCCGCCGCGCCGCGGCCCAGGCGGCGACCGAACCCGAGCGGACCACGGACCCCGCGGCATCCCACACGGTCAACGTGGGCTCCGGCATCTCCCCCGTGCCCACGGTCCCCGCCGCGCGTTCGATGCCGACCCAGCCCACGGCGGGCAGCCCTTCCCTCCGCGACGAGGCCAGGCCGAACGCCTTCCCCGCCCCCCGCAACGGCTGAGGGCTGACGGCTGACGGCTGACGGCTGACGGCTGACGGCTGACGGCTGACGGCTGACGGCCAGCACATCCACCTCTGCCCTCCCGGCGCATCCGGGAGGGCAGCCGCGTGTCCCCGGGCCCGGCCGCTCGGCGAAACACCCCTGTTGGCGGCCACCTCAGCCGATGTCAGGCGGATCGATCCGCACCCGAACCGCCGCTTCCCCGCCCCCACGCGCCATCCGCGCCGCCTGCGCCGCCTTCAGCGCGGCCGCCAGTGCCGCGCCCGTCCCCGGCGGCACCCGGATCAGCACCCGCTCCCAGTGCTCCCCGGGAGGCGGCGCCCCCACTCGTCGCGGGCGCCCGGCGGTCGTCACCGGCACCGGAACGGGCCCCAGCACCTCCGCCTCCGGGGGCAGTTCCACCGCCCCCATGAAATCGGCGAGCGCCTGCGCGGGCGCCGACACGGCCGCCATGCGCGACACCGGCGGAAATCCCAGTTCGGACCGCTCGGAGAGCTCCCGCACCGCATGGCCGACGGGGTCCCACCGCACCAGGGCCTGCACGGGCCGCAGCGTGGGCTCGGCGACGATCACGACCGTGCCCCCCGCACCCTGCGGCCGTACCAGCGACGCCGCCCCGATCCACCGCCGCAACGCGTCCTCACCGGCCCGCAGATCGGGCCGCCCGAGCATGGCCCAGCCGTCCAGCAGCAGCGCGGCCGCGTACCCGCCCTCGGCGACGGGCTCGGCCCCCGGTGTGCTCACCACCAAGGCGGGCGCGGACGCCACGGTGTCCAGCACCTGCTCACGCCCGGAGGTCCGCACCGGCACGGCAGGGAACGCCCGCCCGAGCTCCTCCGCGGTCCGCCGCGCTCCCACGACCTGCGCTCGCAACCGGAACGCACCGCACTCCGGACAGTGCCAGCCACCTTCGTCGCGCCCGCACCAACCACACCGCAGCGCGGCCCCGGACTCCTGCGCCTCCAGGGGCCCGGCGCAGTGCCGACAGCGCGCGGGCGCCCGGCAGTTGGCGCACGCCATCCGCGGTACGTAACCCCGCCGGGGAACCTGCACGAGCACCGGTCCGTGGCGCAGCCCCTCTCTGACGACCTGCCAGGCGAGGGTGGGCAGCCGGGCGGCGCGAGCGGCCTCGTCCCGCGCGAGATCGCCATCACCGACGGTCCGGACGAGCGGAGCGGTGGCCCTCACCTGCTCCCGCCCGGCGACGAGCGGCCGGGCCCAGCCACTCTCCACGAGCTGTGCCGCCTCGACGGTGCAACTCCAACTCCCCAGCAGAAAGCCGCACTTGTCCTGTGCGGCTCGCAGCAAGAGCACCTCTCGCGCATGAGGCTGGGGCGCGTGCTGCTCACTGTGGCTGTCGTCGCCGTCGTCCCAGACGGCGACCAGTCCGAGATCCTGGACGGGGGCGAACATGGCGGCCCGCGTCCCGACGACCGCCCGCACGGAGCCCCGCCGCACGGCCAGCCACTCCCGATACCGCTTCTCGGGGCCGGCGTCGGCGGTCAGCACGGCATGCCTCCCCTCCCCCAGCAACGCCGTCAGCGCGGCGTCGACCCGCGCGACCGCCCGCCCGTCCGGCAGCACGACCAGCGCACCGCGCCCGCAGGCCAGCGTCGCCGCCACGGCCCGCGCCAGCTCCTCGCTCCACTCCGGCCCTGGCAACGCGCTCCACACGGCCCTCGGTGCACCCCCGGAAGCCAGCGCCTCGAGAAACGCGGCCCCGTGCTCGTACCTCCCCCAGGACCCGGCCTCGGGCGCACTCGGCGGTGGCAGCGGCGCGGGCGAGGGCCGCTGCTCGGCCCGCGCACTGCGCGGCGGCACGGCAAGCTGCAGCACGTCGGCAAGACTCCCGGCGTACCGATCGGCCACAGCCCGAGCCAGCCCGAGCAACTCTTCACTCAGCACCGGCTCCGGCGACACCACCTGGGCCAGCGCGGCAAGTGGCCCGGAGTAGTCCGACTCGGGGAGCCGCTCGACGAGAAACCCGCCGATCAGCCCCCCACCCTCACGCCGCCCGTCCCGCACCCGATGCCGCCCGGCCCCGAACCGCACCCGCACCCGCACGCCCGGCTGCGCCTCGGCGTCCAGTTCCTCCGGCACGGCGTAATCGAAGTACCGATCAAGGTGCAACACACCCTTGTCGACGAGCACCCGAGCAACGGGCAGTTCCTTGGCCAGCGCGGCCCCCCGCCAGGTCCGGGGCTTCGCCCGCGGCGCCTTCGCCTTCCGCACACTCTCCCGAATGAGCGCAAGCTGCTCGGGCGGCGCCCCCTCGGCCCCACCGTCCACCGACCCGTTCTCGCTGCTCACACCTGCATTCTTACCAAACCCCACTGACAACCGACGGCGCCCGAGATCTCCGACGGCAACGGCACACACTCTGCCTTGGACCACTCGGCCACACCACCGGGACCACACCCCGGCCGGCGGCGGGATTCGAACCCGCGGTGACCTGCCGGCCCCGAAGTATCCGTCACCTTCGCACCGGACGCCCCGGCGTCGAACCTCCCGAGATCAAAAGCGGCAGCGGGACGCAAAGCTCAGCTTCACAGCGCACCTTGGGCACACTCCACAGAAGTACCCGCGACCATCGCACCGGGAGATCACCACCCTACGAATCCACAAGCCCAATCGGCCAGCCATTTCCGCCCGCCTTCCGGCCGTCACCGGGCCTCTCGGGCATGCACCGGCCCCTTGGCCAGGTAGAAGATCCGGTGTCCGAAGTGGAAACGGGAAACTCCGCCGACCGTCTTGCCCGGACCACCTCGCCCGGCCGACGCTGTCACGGGTCGCAGGCATCCAACGGTATCGGCGGGCATCGGCACGAGGGGGGCACATGCTGTACGAAAGGCCGACGTTCGGCGTCGAACTACGCCGATTACGCATATCCGCCGGGCTCACGCTCACGGAGTTCGCCTCGTCAGTGCACTACAGCAAGGGCCAACTCAGCAAGATCGAGACCGGACAAAAGCGTCCGACTCCGGAATTCGCCCGCTTGTGCGACGCGGCACTCGACGCGGACGGCGCCCTTTCCGATCTCGCACCGGGCACTCTGGTCGCCTCCCGCCCCAGTCCGTCCGACGAACCGGCAGGAGCAACCATGCGACGCGGTACAGCCGCCCATAATCCGCCCGGCCGGTCAGCACCCACCCGGCGACAGCTCATGGCAGTGGGCGCCGTGTCGGTCCTGAGTGCCACCGCCACGGCCGGGCCACCTGCTTCCGCACAGCCCCTGCACCCGGACACCGGCTGTCCAGACCCCGGCCCCGATCTCCTGTCGGTGTCCCGGGACCTCTTCGACCAGTACCGCCGGCTGGGACAGCTCTCCCCGCCAGGCGCGCTGCTCCCCGTACTTGCCGAGCAGACGCGGGCCCTCGGTGACCTGGCAGCACGCTGTGGGGCTCGTACCCGACCGGGATTGCTCAACTTGTCCGCGCGTTATGCCGAGTTCGTCGGCTGGATGGCTCAGGAGGCAGGGGACGACGCGGCCGCCCTCGGTTGGACCGACGACGCCGTACGGCTCGCAGAAGAGGCCGGGGACCCGGACCTCGCCGCGTACGCGCTCACTCGGCGCGCGCTGATCAGCTACTACCGAGGCGATGCAGCCGACGCGATCTCGCTCGCATCGGCTGCCTGCTCGCCGCGGCTTCCGGTGCGCATCCGCGGACTGGCGGCCCAGCACGTCGGCCAGGCTCACGCACTGGCGGGCGACCGCGCCGCATGCCTGCGTCACCTCGATCAGGCGCGCACGCTGCTGGACGCCGACCGGCCGGACCCCGCGACGCCACAGCTGGGCACGACCCACCTCGTCGACCCGATCACCATGATCACCGGATGGTGCCTGGTCGACCTGGGCCGCCCTCGGGAGGCCGCGGCCGTACTCGACGAGGCCTGCACCCGGCTGCCGGCCCACGCCTTGCGCACCCGGGCACGCTACGGCATCCGCAGGGCCCTGGCGCACGCCCGCAGCGGCGAGGTCGATCACGCCTGCGCCCTCATCCGTGATCTCATTCCCGCAGTGCAGACCGCCGACTCGGCAACGATCCGCCTCGACGTACGTCGACTCGCCCGCACCCTCGCCCGCTTCCGGAACAGTCAGGCCGTGGCCGACCTGTCCCCCGTTCTCACGGCCGCCTTGCACCCGCACGGTGGCTGACACGCGGACCACCACCGCTCTGGCATTCCCGACCACGCACCCGTCACGACTTGGGGAGACTTCGCCGTGCCCGAAATCTTCATCAACTACCGCACCGACGACGGGGACCACCTCGCCGCCACGTTGGACGAGGCCCTGCGCAATCGCTTCGGAGTCGACGCGGTCTTCCGCGACGGGCGGTCGATCCGGCCGGGGTCCGAGTACCCTCACGAGCTGTTGACCCAGCTTCGCCGCAGTCGCGCCGTGCTCGTCGTCATCGGGCCTGGCTGGGCAGCGGCCCCCGGGCTGCGTCGCGAGGACGACTGGGTCCGACGGGAGATCACCGAGGCGCACGCCTGTCGCATCCCCATCATCCCGATTCTCGGCGGCGCCAACGTCGCGTGGCTGCGCAAAGACGAGTTGCCGTCCGCGCTGTCCTGGCTGTCCGAATACCAGTCACTGCGGTACGTCCCGTACGACTCGAGCACGGATCTGGTCCGGATAGGCGACGAACTGGCCCTATTGATACCAGAGTTGACGGACCAACGACGGCAAAACCCTTCCTCCGCCCCGGAGGCCGGCCCGGGCAACTCCGTCTCCGGGGGTGACCAGGGCACGCTGGTGCAAGGCCGTGACTTCAGCGGGGACATCGCCGGGGCCATCTACAAGAACAACACCGGCCCGTTCCACACGGGTTCGGGCGACCAGCACACCCATCACCACACAGGCTCCCTGCGGTTTACGGGCGATGAGGATCGTCGGCGGTGAGCCCCACGTTCGACAACAAGTTCGACGGCTGGCAGAACACGTTTCACACCGGAAGCGGGCCGCAGCACGTGTACTACCAGCACTACGGCGGCGGAAGGGACAGCCCTGAGTCCCGCTCGCGGCCTCTCGCCTCCGACTTCCTCGCAGGCCTCAAACGACGCTTCGCCCACCCGGAGGGATTCGACCACGCCCGGCAGATCCTGGACGACACCCACACGGTCCTCATCGACGGTGAGCCGGGCGGCGGCAGGAACGCGGCTGCACGCATGCTGCTGTACGAGTACCAGCCGCTGCGGAACAGCCTCCACGAAGTGCTGGCGGAGGACGACGCCGGGAACGTACAGCTCGATCCGCTCCCGGCAGGGGAGGCGGAAGGCCTGTTGCTCGACCTGTCGGAGGCCGACGGGGAGAGCTGGAAGACGATTCATGACAGCCTGCCGAGCTTCCATGCCGCCGTATGCAAGAACGGCTCACGTCTCGCGGTCGTACTGCCGAACCCGCTCCCCGAGACCCTGCACTCGGACCTGGCCCCGCTCCGCGCGGTCATCGGCCGTCCGTCCTTCCACCAGGTCCTGCTCGGTGCCTTGCGCGAAGCCGGGCTGCGCGACACCCACGAACTGGAAGACCTGCCGGACGAAGTCGAGCGCTTCCTAGGTCACCGGCCGCCCCTGGACCACGTCGCCCACCTCGCGTGGCTCATCCGGACCGAAGCCGGTGCGGGTCGGTCGGACAGGTTCGACGACTGGTGCCGCACGGCGGTGGCGGCGCTCACCCGGCGCCCAGAGGACGTGGCCCAACGAGTCGTCGCTTTGCAGGACGGCCGGCTCAGGGCCCTGTTGCTGGCCACGGCCATGCTCCAGGGCGCTCGCTCGGACGCCGTGTACGAAGCGTGCGAGTCGCTGCTCTCGTCGGTGCGGCACCCGGCGGACGACCGACCGCTGCTCGAACGTGAGGACCTGTCCTCCCGCTTTGCCGAGATCAAGGCGACTCCCGACGCGCACGGCCGCGTGTCGTTCGCGGAGATGGACTACGACATCGCCATCCGCACCCACTTCTGGAACAACATGCCGGGTCTCCGCAGCCGCCTGGGTGACTGGGTCGGCCAGACCCTCGGCCTGGCGTCGCTGGCACCTGGGGACCGGCTTGTGCTGGCCGAGCGGTACGCCGAGCAATCGCTGCGCATCAGCGGTCCCGGCGACCTTCTGAGGCGCGCGCGGGACTGGGCCGACCAAGGCGGTCTCCTGGCACGTCCGGCGGCGGCACGGGCACTCTCTTACGGAGCACTTCATCGGGACCACGGCCGGAGGGTCCGCAAGGAGCTGTACGACTGGGCGGTCTTCCCCGCACTGTCGGACGCACGGGCCGATGTCCTCCTCGCCGTCTGTTCCGGAGGAATCGCGTTGCGGTACCCGGAGCAGGCCATGGTGCGGCTGCACCATATGAGCCGACATCACAGCCGGGGCCGGGCGGCCCAGTCGCGCCTGATCAGGCTGGTCCTGCCCGACCATCGGCTGCACCGCCGGATGCTGGAACGTCTGGCACGCGAGTTGGGCAAATCCCGGGACGCGGACATCCGCCTGTTCGCCGCTCTGGCATCGCCTCGCCATCTGACCCTGCTGCGCGACGGGGCGAGCACCGCTCTGCTCGACGAACGAGGGGTACAAGAGCAACTCACTATGTGCTGGGCGGCCTTGTTCGAGTCAGTCCCGCTGGCCGAATGGCACGACCTGCCCGACGAGTGGCTGTCGGCCGCTGGGCACACGATCCCGCAGCACCGCGATCAACTGATCGACGTCCTGGTACGCGCCTGCCGCGGCAGGCCCCTCGACCTGGGTCGCCTTTACCAGTTGGCCCATCCCCACCGGGTGGCCCGGCTCGTCCAGCAGAAGATCGACGCCGTCCAATGCCTCCACGGAAACCGCCCCTGACCGTCCCCCGGGAGACGACTGATGCACTCCGGTCACAAGGCCATGACGGGCTTCGTCGCCGTCATCCTCGCGCTGCTGATCACGATCGTCGGACTGACGACCCGGTGGCCGCTGTGGGCGTGGCCCCTCTCGGTCGCCGCCCTCGTCGTCTACGTGGCGGTCTCACTCGCCCGCGAGGGCCGGCACAGGCCGGTGATCCCGTCCGAGCGGCAGCTCGAACCCGACCTGCCCATCGCTCCGGTCGAGCGCTGGGAGTGCGTCGTCCGGGACATCGCACTGCCTTCGCTGTCCGAGGACTACGACTTCCTGTTCTCCGCCACCATCCGCTGGCTGCCGCAGGACGCCCCCTCGAACGCGCCCACCGTCAACGCCGGCGGGCTGGCGGTGGACGCAGTGCTGGAGCGCGCTCGCCAAGTCACCCAAATCTCCTCACCTCACCGCAGCTCCCTCGTCCAGCACCGGCTGAACGGCGAACTGGCGACCATGCTGCCCGACGCGAACGGCCGCGTCATCGCGATGGCGGAGAGCGTGCAGCTGAGACTGGAGGAAGCGGACCGCGAGCGTCTGGAGAAGCTGGCCACAGTACGCAAGGACGAGGCGGTGTGGGAGCACGAGCGCAAGTGGGAGCAGAACAAGCGCGCCTACCTGGGCGACGACGTGCTCAGGACGCCGGGCAGCGCGGTGGTGTGGTGGCTGGCGAAGAACGACGATCGGATCGACAAGACGGTCTCAGACATCGGGCTGCTGGCGGAACTCGCGTCGGCCGCACACGACCAGCCTGTGCCCGCCGATTTCCACCGCTTCGTCCCCGGCCTTTCCGTGGAATCGGCGACGGACGTGGCGCAGGAGCCGCAGCCCGAATCGGTTATGACGGCACCCCGCACACCCGACGAGTACGCGGACTTGCTCCTGGAATTCGTCGGCCTCCCTGAAGCGGACCCGCGTCATCTGCTCTTCCTCAAGCGAGTCGCGGACGACGCCGAGGCAGCGGGGCAGTCGGAGATGGCCCAGGCGCTACGGCGTCGTCTCGACCGCTTCTGGACCGGTAGCACGCCGTCGGGCGAGTCGTACGCCTCTGAGCCGCCGGACGAGGAGAACCCCAAGGCCGAGCCGCCCGATCTGGACGACTACAGCCTTTGATCCGCACAACGGGACGGGCCCGGTTCTCTCGAACACGAGAGAACCGGGCCCGCTGAAGAGCCTGGGGAACTACAGCCCCGCAGCCTTCCGCAGCGCGTCCACCCGGTCCGTCTTCTCCCAGGTGAACTCCGGAAGCTCGCGGCCGAAGTGGCCGTACGCCGCCGTCTGGGCGTAGATCGGGCGGAGCAGGTCGAGGTCGCGGATGATGGCGGCCGGGCGGAGGTCGAAGACCTCGTCGATCGCCTTCTCGATCCGCTCGGTGTCGACCTTGGCGGTGCCGAATGTCTCCACGAACAGGCCGACCGGCTCGGCCTTGCCGATCGCGTACGCGACCTGCACCTCGCAGCGGGTGGCCAGGCCCGCGGCGACGACGTTCTTGGCGACCCAGCGCATCGCGTACGCCGCGGAGCGGTCGACCTTGGACGGGTCCTTGCCGGAGAAGGCACCGCCGCCGTGGCGGGCCATGCCGCCGTACGTGTCGATGATGATCTTGCGGCCGGTCAGGCCGGCGTCGCCCATCGGGCCGCCGATCTCGAAGCGGCCGGTCGGGTTCACCAGGAGGCGGTAGTTCTCGGTGTCCAGCTTGATGCCCTCGTCGAGCAGCGCCTTCAGCTCCGGCTCCACGACGAACTCGCGGATGTCGGGCGCCAGCAGCGACTCCAGGTCGATGTCCGACGCATGCTGCGAGGAGACCACGACCGTGTCGAGGCGGACGGCCTTGTCGCCGTCGTACTCGATGGTGACCTGCGTCTTGCCGTCCGGGCGCAGGTAGGGGATGGTGCCGTTCTTGCGGACCTCGGACAGGCGGCTGGACAGACGGTGCGCCAGGAAGATCGGCAGCGGCATCAGGGTGGGGGTCTCGTCGGTCGCGTAACCGAACATCAGGCCCTGGTCGCCCGCGCCCTGGCGGTCCAGCTCGTCCTCGTCGCCCTCGACCCGGGACTCGTAGGCGGTGTCGACGCCCTGCGCGATGTCCGGGGACTGCGCGCCGATGGACACCGAGACGCCGCAGGAGGCGCCGTCGAAGCCCTTCTTCGAGGAGTCGTAGCCGATCTCCAGGATCTTGTCGCGCACCAGCTGCGCGATGGGTGCGTAGGCCTTGGTGGTGACCTCGCCGGCCACGTGCACCAGGCCGGTCGTGATCAGCGTCTCGACGGCGACCCGGGAGGTCGGGTCCTCCTTCAGGAGCGCGTCGAGAATGGTGTCGCTGATCTGGTCAGCGATCTTGTCGGGGTGGCCCTCGGTAACGGACTCCGAGGTGAACAGGCGACGGGACACAACGCTCCCTGGGGTTGCAGCGGCTGCTGGCTGATCATTGGCGGACGGGACGGGGGCTGCGCCCGGCGTCGTCCGAGAACAGTTTATCGGTCGCACTCGGCCACCCACCCCCCTGTCTCGCCTCTCGGGAGTGCTGTGACCTGCGGCACGGTGCATTCTGCCCAATCCCGAGCGGGCTTGGCCAGGGGCGCCACGCCCAAATCTACGAGGCCTCGGCGATCCTTGAGCCGGAAGAAACACTCAGTTCAGGCGTTCGGCCACCAAGTCCCACACGGTTTCGGCCAGGGCTTCCTTCGGACCGTACGGGACCGGGGTCTCGCTGTCGTCCGCGCCCAGAACCACGGCCTCGTTCTCCTCTGAGCCGAACGTCTTGCGCTCCCCCACCTCGTTCACCACGAGGAGGTCGCAGCCCTTGCGGCGCAGCTTCGTACGGCCGTTGGCCAGCACGTCGTCCGTCTCGGCGGCGAAGCCGACGACCACCTGACCCGGGCGGGCGCGATCGGCCGAGATCTCCGCGAGGATGTCCGGATTCCGTACGAGCACTATGGGATCCGGGTCCTGGCCGTCCTTCTTCTTGATCTTCCCGGCCGCGTACGTCTCCGGCCGGAAGTCGGCCACCGCGGCGGCCATGACGACCGCGTCGGCGTCCGCGGCGGCCTTCAGCACCGCTTCGCGCAGCTGTACGGCCGTCCCGACCGGGACGACGTCCACGCCCGCCGGGTCGGGCAGGCCGGTGTTCGCCGCGACCAGCGTGACCCGGGCGCCCCGGGCGGCGGCGGTGCGGGCGAGGGCGTAGCCCTGCTTGCCGGAGGAGCGATTGCCGAGGAAGCGGACCGGGTCGAGGGGCTCGCGGGTGCCTCCGGCGCTGACGACCACGTGTCGGCCGACGAGGTCCGGTTCCGTCACTCCCCTGGCCAGCACACGACGGCAGACCTCGAAGATCTCGGCGGGGTCGGGCAGCCTGCCCTTGCCCGTGTCGACACCGGTGAGGCGGCCGACGGCCGGCTCGATGACCACGGCGCCCCGGCGGCGCAGTGCCGCCACGTTCTCCTGGGTGGCCGGGTGCTCCCACATCTCGGTGTGCATGGCGGGCGCGAAGACGACCGGGCAGCGGGCCGTGAGCAGGGTGTTGGTGAGGAGGTCGTCGGCCAGGCCGTGGGCGGCCTTGGCGAGCATGTCCGCGGTGGCCGGCGCGACGACCACCAGGTCGGCGTGCTGACCGATGCGGACGTGCGGCACCTCGTGGACGTCGTCCCAGACCTCGGT
Source organism: Streptomyces sp. MMG1533 (assembly GCF_001279775.1). Classification (GTDB taxonomy): domain Bacteria; phylum Actinomycetota; class Actinomycetes; order Streptomycetales; family Streptomycetaceae; genus Streptomyces. The sequence goes on from NZ_LGDG01000041.1 coordinate 127,283, forward strand.
CGAGACCGGGTTGCCGGAGAGCGCGGACCAGGTGGCGGCGCCGACGAAGTGCAGGGCGGAGGCGGTCGGCACGACCCGGACGTCGTGCCCGGACTCGGTCAGTCTGCGCAGCAGCTCGCAGGCCTTGTAGGCGGCAATGCCACCGCTGACGCCCAGAACGACCTTCGGCTTGTCCACCGTCTCTCCCCGCACCTCGGAACGTGTGCGCCGCGGCTCCCGGCGCACACCCCCATCACACACCACAGGCCCGGCAGTCGCGCTGCCGGGCCTGTGGAAAAGTCAACTGCAAACCGAAAATACTACTGCGCCGGGCCCTCGACGGCCTCGGACGTCAGCAGACCCGCGTTGATCTCGCGCAGGGCGATCGACAGCGGCTTCTCGTGGACGTGGGTGTCCACGAGCGGACCGACGTACTCGAGGAGGCCCTCGCCGAGCTGCGAGTAGTACGCGTTGATCTGGCGGGCCCGCTTGGCCGCGTAGATCACGAGGCTGTACTTCGAGTCCGTGGCCTCGAGAAGCTCGTCGATCGGCGGGTTGATGATGCCCTCGGGCGCGGAGATGGAAGAGGACACGCTCTACCTTCCGATGGATGGGAAAAGATCGGTCGTGATCACATCAGTCGTGACGACATGACTCGTGATGACATGAATCGTGATCACACAACATCCATCAAGGCTAGCAGCTCACGCGCTACATCCTCGACGGAGGTGTTGACCAGGGTCACGTCGAACTCCGGCTCGGCCGCCAGTTCGATCTTCGCCGCCTCCAGGCGGCGCTCGATCACCTCGGGCGGCTCGGTGCCCCGTCCGGTGAGTCTGCGCACGAGCTCCTCCCAGGAGGGAGGAGCCAGAAACACCAGCTGGGCGTCCTTCATGGACTCGCGGACCTGCCGGGCACCCTGGAGGTCGATCTCCAGGAGTACGGGTTCACCCGCCTCCAGGCGCTCCAGCACGGCCGCACGCGGCGTGCCGTAGCGGTTGCCGGCGAACTCGGCCCACTCCAGCAGCTCACCGTTGGCGATCAGCTTGTCCATCTCCTCGTCGGTGACGAAGAAGTACTGGACTCCGTGCTTCTCGCCGGGGCGGGGCTTGCGGGTCGTCGCCGACACCGAGAGCCATACCTCGGGGTGTTCCTTGCGCATATGGACGACGACCGTGCTCTTGCCGACCCCGGAGGGGCCGGAGAGCACGGTCAGCCGCGGACGTTCACTCATGCAGCGATTATTCCAGCAATCCCGGAGTGCCCGGGACTCCCTTCCCGGAGTACCCGGGATCAGGAGCCGGTGCTGCCGAACTCACGCTCCAGGGAGGCGATCTGGTTGGAACCGAGGCCGCGCACACGGCGGCTCTCGGAGATGCCGAGTCGCTCCATGATCTGCTTGGCGCGGACCTTGCCCACGCCAGGCAGGGACTCAAGCAGCGCGGAGACCTTCATCTTGCCGATGACGTCGTTCTCCTGGCCCTGCTTGATGACCTCGTGCAGGGAGGCGCCGGAGTGCTTGAGTCGATTCTTGACCTCGGCCCGCTCCCGGCGAGCCGCGGCGGCCTTTTCGAGCGCGGCTGCGCGCTGTTCAGGGGTAAGGGGCGGAAGAGCCACGCCTACGTCACCTCGGATGTCGAACTGTCGGATACGGACCGGTGAGGAACCTAGTCGCCCCACACCTGGGGAGCTACGAGCAACACGCTTGCCCGTTCACTCTCGTCGGAGACTAGCGGCCAAGTGCGCCAGAGTCAGCGAGAACAGCGGAAAAGTCCTGGTCAGCCTCCGTCAGGCCAGACATTTCAGACATACTGCCCCGGATTTGAGAATGTATTCAGACTCAAGTCGACTTCGAACCACTCATCGGATGACTCGAGCGAGTGGGACGAGGGCCTCAGGCGGCAGCCACCGCGGCCCGGATCTCCTCCGCGAAGCGGTCAGCGGCGTCACGCAGAGCGACCACGTCGGGACCGTGGCGCAACACACCCCGGCTGACGTTCGGCACGACGTTGCGCACGGCTGTGCCGAAAACGCCGGGGAGGTCGGCCGGAGTCGCCCCCTGGGCACCGATTCCGGGCGCCAGCAGCGGACCGTTGATGTCCAGGTCGTACGACGACAGGTCGCCGAGCGTGGCGCCCACGACGGCCCCGAAGGACCCCAGGGGCCCCTCTCCCGCGTTCTCGACGGCCAGATGGGCCAGCATCGTCGCTCCGACGTTACGGCCGTCCGCACGGACGGCGTGCTGGACCTCGCCGCCCTCGGGGTTGGAGGTCAGCGCCAGCACGAAGAGACCGGTGCCGTTCTCCCGCGCCAGCTCCACGGCCGGCTCGAGCGAGCCGTAGCCGAGGTACGGCGAGACGGTCAGCGCGTCGGAGAAGAGCGGGGCGTCCTTGTGGAGGAAGGACTCGGCGTACGCGGCCATGGTCGAGCCGATGTCGCCGCGCTTGGCGTCCATCACGACCAGCGCGCCGGCCTGCCGCGCCTCGGCGACCGACTTCTCCAGGACGGCCACGCCCCGCGACCCGAAGCGCTCGAAGAAGGCACTCTGCGGCTTGAGCACGGCGACCCGGTCGGCCATCGCCTCGACGACCGTACGGCTGAACCGCTCCAGGCCCGCCACGTCGTCGTTCAGACCCCACTCGGTGAGCAGGGAGGCGTGCGGGTCGATACCGACGCAGAGCGGGCCGCGCTCGTCCATCGCCCGGCTCAGGCGTGCGCCGAAGGGCTCCAGAGTCATGCCGTCTTCCTTACGTCGGCGCCGACCGCGTCGGCAAGGGTGGCGTAGGGGCTCATACGAAGGCGCGCGGCGAGTCCCTTGTGGATGGCGCGGCCCCAGAAGGGACCCTCGTAGATGAAGGCGCTGTATCCCTGGACCAGCGTGGCGCCGGCCAGGATGCGCTGCCAGGCGTCCTCGGCGTTCTCGATGCCGCCGACGCCCACGAGGGTGATCCGGTCGCCCACGCGCGCGTAGAGGCGGCGCAGCACCTCCAGGGAGCGGGTCTTCAGGGGCGCGCCGGACAGGCCGCCGGTCTCCTTCACCAGGCCGGGTTCCGACTTCAGGCCGAGGTCCTCGCGCGCGATGGTGGTGTTGGTGGCGATGATCCCGTCCAGGCCGAGCTCCACGGCCAGGTCGGCGACCGCGTCGACGTCCTCGTCGGCCAGATCCGGTGCGATCTTCACCAGGAGCGGAACGCGGCGCGAGGTCACCGTACGGTCGGCGGCCTCACGGACGGCGCTCAGCAGGGGACGCAGATGGTCGACCGCCTGCAGGTTGCGCAGACCCGGCGTGTTCGGCGACGACACGTTGACGACCAGGTAGTCGGCGTACGGCGCGAGGCGCTCGGTCGACTTCACGTAGTCGAGGACGGCCTCCTCCTCCGGGACGACCTTGGTCTTGCCGATGTTGACGCCGACGACCGTCCTGAAGACGGGTGTACGCGAGGCCAGGCGGGCGGCGACGGCCAGCGAGCCCTCGTTGTTGAAGCCCATGCGGTTGATCAGCGCGCGGTCCTTCACGAGCCGGAACAGCCGCTTCTTGGGGTTGCCGGGCTGCGGCTCCCCGGTGACCGTGCCGATCTCGACGTGGTCGAAGCCGAGCATCGACATGCCGTCGATGGCGACCGCGTTCTTGTCGAAGCCGGCTGCGAGCCCGAAGGGGCCGTGCATCCGCAGCCCGAAGGCCTCCGTGCGCAGCTCCCTGTGGCGGGGCGCGAGGGCGGCGGCGACGAACGTACGCAGTACGGGGATCCCGACGGCGAGCCGGATCCAACGGAAGGCCAGGTAGTGGGCCTTCTCGGGGTCCATCCGGGTGAAGACCAGACGGAAGAAGAGCTTGTACATCGCGAGAGTCCTCTGGGGTCCTCATGAAGAGGGGGACACCGTTTCCGGTGTCCCCCTCAGGGCTGCTAGTCGCGGGCCGCGGTCAGGTGTTCCGCGTGTTCCTGGAGCGAACGGACGCCCACGTCACCGTGGTTGAGGGCGTCGATGCCCTGGACGGCCGCCGCGAGCGCCTGGACGGTCGTCAGACACGGCACGGACCGCGCCACGGCCGCCGTACGGATCTCGTAGCCGTCGAGGCGGCCGCCGGTGCCGTACGGCGTGTTGACGATGAGGTCGACCTCGCCGTCGTGGATGAGCTGGACGATGGTCCTCTCGCCGTTCGGGCCGGTGCCCTCGGACTGCTTGCGCACGACGACGGCGTTGATGCCGTTGCGCTTGAGGACCTCGGCGGTGCCGGAGGTGGCGAGCAACTCGAAGCCGTGGGCCACCAGTTCACGCGCCGGGAAGATCATCGAGCGCTTGTCGCGGTTGGCGACCGAGATGAAGGCGCGGCCCTTGGTGGGCAGCGGGCCGTACGCGCCGGCCTGCGACTTGGCGTACGCCGTGCCGAAGACGGAGTCGATGCCCATGACTTCGCCGGTGGAGCGCATCTCCGGGCCGAGGACCGTGTCGACGCCCCGTCCGTGGATGTCGCGGAAGCGCGACCACGGCATGACGGCCTCCTTGACGGAGATCGGCGCGTCGAGCGGGAGTTCGCCGCCGTCACCGGTCGCCGGGAGCAGTCCTTCCGCGCGCAGTTCGGCGACGGTCGCGCCCAGGGAGATCCGGGCGGCGGCCTTCGCCAGCGGTACCGCGGTCGCCTTCGAGGTGAAGGGGACGGTGCGGGAGGCACGCGGGTTGGCCTCCAGGACGTAGAGGATGTCGCCCGCCATCGCGAACTGGATGTTGATCAGGCCGCGCACTCCGACGCCCTTGGCGATGGCCTCCGTCGAGGCCCGCAGGCGCTTGATGTCGAAGCCGCCCAGCGTGATCGGGGGCAGGGCGCACGCCGAGTCGCCGGAGTGGATGCCGGCCTCCTCGATGTGCTCCATGACGCCGCCGAGGTAGAGCTCCTCACCGTCGTACAGGGCGTCGACGTCGATCTCGATCGCGTCGTCGAGGAAGCGGTCGACCAGGACCGGCCGGGAGGGGCTGATCTCGGTCGACTCGGCGATGTAGGACGACAGCCGGGTCTCGTCGTACACGATCTCCATGCCGCGCCCGCCGAGGACGTACGACGGCCGTACGAGGACCGGGTAGCCGATCTCGTCGGCGATGGCCTTGGCCTCGGCGAAGGTGGTGGCGGTGCCGTGCTTGGGGGCCGGGAGGCCTGCCTCGGCGAGCACGCGGCCGAAGGCGCCGCGGTCCTCGGCGGCATGGATGGCCTCGGGGGACGTGCCGACGACCGGCACGCCGTTGTCCTTCAGCGCCTGCGACAGGCCCAGCGGGGTCTGGCCGCCGAGCTGCACGATCACGCCCGCGATCGGGCCGGCGAGCGACTCGGCGTGGACGATCTCCAGCACGTCTTCCAGCGTCAGCGGCTCGAAGTACAGGCGGTCGGAGGTGTCGTAGTCCGTGGAGACGGTCTCCGGGTTGCAGTTGACCATCACGGTCTCGTACCCGGCGTCGCTCAGCGCGAAGGAGGCGTGGACGCAGGAGTAGTCGAACTCGATGCCCTGGCCGATGCGGTTGGGGCCGGAGCCCAGGATGATGACGGCCGGTTTCTCGCGGGGCGCGACCTCGCTCTCCTCGTCGTAGGAGGAGTAGAAGTACGGGGTCTTCGCGGCGAACTCGGCGGCGCAGGTGTCGACCGTCTTGTACACCGGGCGCACGCCCAGCGCGTGCCGCACCTCGCGCACGACGTCCTCGCGCAGGCCCCGGATCTCGCCGATCTGCTGGTCGGAGAAGCCGTGCCGCTTGGCCTCGGCGAGCAGCTCGGCGTCCAGGCGCTCGGCGGCGGAGAGCTCGTCCGCGATCTCCTTGATCAGGAACAGCTGGTCCACGAACCAGGGGTCGATCTTCGTGTACTCGAAGACCTCCTCGGGAGTGGCACCGGCGCGGATCGCCTGCATGACCGTGTTGATCCGGCCGTCGGTCGGGCGGACCGAAGCCTCCAGGAGCTCCTTCTTGTCGCCCGTCTCGCCGACGAAGGTGAACTGCGAGCCCTTCTTCTCCAGCGAGCGCAGCGCCTTCTGGAAGGCCTCGGTGAAGTTGCGGCCGATCGCCATGGCCTCGCCGACCGACTTCATGGTCGTGGTCAGCGTGGAGTCGGCGCTCGGGAACTTCTCGAAGGCGAAGCGCGGGGCCTTCACGACCACGTAGTCGAGGGTCGGCTCGAAGGAGGCCGGCGTCTTCTCCGTGATGTCGTTCGGGATCTCGTCGAGGGTGTAGCCGACGGCCAGCTTGGCGGCGATCTTGGCGATCGGGAAGCCGGTGGCCTTCGACGCGAGGGCCGAGGAGCGCGACACACGCGGGTTCATCTCGATGACGATGATGCGGCCGTCGACGGGGTTGACCGCGAACTGGATGTTGCAGCCGCCGGTGTCGACGCCGACCTCGCGGATGATCGCGATGCCGATGTCGCGCAGGCGCTGGTACTCGCGGTCGGTCAGCGTCATCGCGGGCGCGACGGTGATCGAGTCGCCGGTGTGGACGCCCATCGGGTCGAAGTTCTCGATGGAGCAGACGACCACGACGTTGTCGTTCTTGTCGCGCATGAGCTCCAGCTCGTACTCCTTCCAGCCGAGGATGGACTCCTCCAGGAGCACCTCGGTGGTGGGAGACAGGGTGAGGCCCTGGCCGGCGATCCGGCGCAGCTCCTCCTCGTTGTGCGCGAAGCCGGAGCCGGCGCCGCCCATGGTGAAGGAGGGCCGGACGACGACGGGGTAGCCGCCGAGCGTCTCGACGCCCCCGAGCACGTCGTCCATGGAGTGGCAGATGACCGACCGGGCGGACTCGCCGTGCCCGATCTTCCCGCGGACGGCCTCGACGACGTCCTTGAAGAGGTCGCGGTCCTCGCCCTTGTTGATCGCCTCGACGTTGGCGCCGATCAGCTCGACACCGTACTTCTCCAGCACTCCCTGCTCGTGCATGGAGATCGCGGTGTTGAGGGCGGTCTGGCCACCGAGCGTCGGCAGCAGCGCGTCCGGCCGCTCCTTGGCGATGATCTTCTCGACGAACTCCGGGGTGATCGGCTCCACGTAGGTGGCGTCGGCGATCTCCGGGTCGGTCATGATCGTCGCCGGGTTGGAGTTGACCAGGATGACCCGGAGCCCCTCGGCGCGCAGGATGCGGCACGCCTGGGTGCCGGAGTAGTCGAACTCGGCGGCCTGGCCGATGACGATCGGGCCGGAGCCGATGACCAGGACGGACTGGATATCGGTGCGCTTAGGCACGCTGGCCCTCCATCAGGGATACGAAGCGGTCGAACAGGTAGGCGGCGTCGTGCGGGCCGGCTGCCGCTTCGGGGTGGTACTGGACGCTGAAGGCGGGGCGGTCGAGGAGCTGCAGCCCCTCCACCACGTTGTCGTTGAGGCACACGTGGGAGACCTCGGCGCGGCCGTAGGGGGTCTCGGCGGCCCCGTCGAGCGGGGCGTCGACCGCGAAGCCGTGGTTGTGCGCGGTGACCTCGACCTTGCCGGTCGTACGGTCCTGCACCGGCTGGTTGATGCCGCGGTGGCCGTACTTCAGCTTGTAGGTGCCGAAGCCCAGCGCCCGCCCCAGGATCTGGTTGCCGAAGCAGATGCCGAACAACGGCGTGCCGCGCTCGAGGACCGCCTGCATGACGGAGACGGGATGGTCGGCGGTGGCCGGGTCGCCGGGCCCGTTGGAGAAGAACACACCGTCGGGCTGGACGGCGTACACCTCCTCGATGCTCGCCGTGGCGGGCAGCACGTGCACCTCGATGCCGCGCTCGGCCATGCGGTGCGGGGTCATGCCCTTGATGCCGAGGTCGACGGCGGCGACGGTGAACTTCTTCTCACCGATCGCCGGGACGACGTACGTCTCCTTGGTGGCGACCTCCGCGGAGAGGTTCGCGCCCTTCATCTCGGGCGCCTGCCGCACCTCGGCGAGCATGGTGCCGTCGTCGGGCAGCGCGTTGCCGGAGAAGATGCCGACGCGCATGGCGCCGCGCTCCCGCAGGTGGCGCGTCAGCGCGCGCGTGTCGATGCCGGAGATCCCGACGACACCCTGCGTGCGCAGTTCCTCGTCGAGCGAGCGGCGGGAGCGCCAGTTGGACGGCACGCGCGCGGGGTCGCGCACCACGTATCCGGCGACCCAGATCCGCTTGGACTCGGGGTCCTCGTCGTTGACGCCCGTGTTGCCGACGTGCGGGGCGGTCATCACGACGACCTGGCGGTGGTACGACGGGTCGGTGAGCGTCTCCTGGTAACCGGTCATGCCGGTGGAGAAGACGGCTTCCCCGAAGGTCACCCCCACGGCCCCGTAGGCGCGGCCGCGGAAGATCCGGCCGTCCTCCAGGACGAGTACCGCGGGAGTCTTGGCGGCTCCCCTTGTGGAGGTCGTCATCGTGCGCCTTCCGTTTCCGTCTTGTTGATCATGGAGTTGATGGCCTCGACCCATTCGTTGTGCTCGGCCGCGCGCTCGGAGCGGAAACCGGAGTCGATCAGCCGCTCGCCGTGCGCCCAGGTCACGACCAGCAGCCCGCCCTCGGTCAGCACCTTGCCGGCGATGCCCTTGTCCAGCCGGGCCTCGCGCAGCGCCTCGACGGGGACGAAGAAGTCGGTCGCTCCCGGGCGTACGACGTCCAGCCCCGCGTCCGTCAGCGTGAGCTCGACCCGGCTGCGAGTGCCCAGACCGTGCGCCACGATGCGGTCGAGCCACTGCCCGGCCGTGGTGGAGCCGTGGTAGCGGCCACTCATCGCCAGTCTGGCCGCACCCGGCTCGGAAGGCGCGGTGTGGAGCTCGGGCAGGTCGCCCTGGAGCGTGCCGCGCCACTTCCAGCCCTCGCGCATCAGCCAGTAGACGAGCGCGACGAAGAGGGCGAGTCCGACGAGCCAGCCGATGCGGGCCGCCCAGTCGGTGACCTGAGCCGATTCCTTCTCGGCGGCCAGCAGAATTACAGGTGTCACGTGAGCTTCCCGTCGACGAGCGTGGCCTTGCCCCGGAGCCACGTGTGCGTGACACGGCCCGGCAGCTCGCGACCCTCGTACGGGGTGTTGCGGCTGCGCGAGGCGAAGCCCGCGGGGTCCACGGACCCACGGTATTCCGTGTCGACGAGCGTGAGGTTGGCGGGCTCACCTGCCGAGACGGGCCGCCCGTGCCCCTTGGCCTGCCCGATCTGCGCGGGCTTGACGGACATTCGGTCGGCGACCTGCGCCCAGTCGAGCAGCCCGGTGTCGACCATCGTCTCCTGGACCACCGACAGCGCGGTCTCCAGACCGACCATGCCCATGGCGGCCGCGGCCCACTCGCAGTCCTTGTCCTCGTGCGGGTGGGGGGCGTGGTCGGTGGCCACGATGTCGATCGTGCCGTCGGCGAGCGCCTCGCGCAGGGCGAGCACGTCCCGCTCGGTGCGCAGCGGCGGGTTGACCTTGAAGACCGGGTTGTACGTCCGTACCAGCTCGTCGGTGAGGAGGAGGTGGTGCGGGGTGACCTCGGCGGTGACGTCGATGCCGCGGGACTTGGCCCAGCGGACGATCTCCACCGACCCGGCGGTCGACAGATGGCAGATGTGGACGCGGGAACCGACGTGCTCGGCGAGCAGGACGTCCCGCGCGATGACCGATTCTTCGGCCACCGCGGGCCAGCCCCCGAGCCCCAGCTCGGCGGAGACGACGCCCTCGTTCATCTGGGCGCCCTCGGTCAGCCGCGGCTCCTGCGCGTGCTGGGCGACGACCCCGCCGAAGGCCTTCACGTACTCCAGCGCCCGGCGCATGATCACGGCGTCGTCGACGCACTTGCCGTCGTCGGAGAAGACGGTGACGCCGGCGGCCGACTCGTGCATGGCGCCCAGCTCGGCGAGCTTCCTGCCCTCCAGGCCGACGGTGACGGCACCGATGGGCTGTACATCGCAGTAGCCGTGTTCCTGGCCGAGCCGGTAGACCTGCTCGACCACACCGGCGGTGTCGGCGACCGGGAAGGTGTTGGCCATGGCGAACACGGCGGTGTACCCGCCGGAGGCGGCCGCCCGTGTGCCGGTCAGCACGGTCTCGGAGTCCTCGCGGCCCGGCTCGCGCAGATGGGTGTGCAGGTCGACCAGGCCCGGCAGCAGCACCTTGCCGTCGGCCTCGACGACCTCGGCGCCCTCGGCGGTGAGGCCGCTGCCGACCGCCTCGATCAGCGCACCGTTGATCAGGACGTCCTGCGGCTCGCCGCCGAGCACCTTCGCACCACGGATCAGGATCTTGCTCATCTGTCTTACTTCTCCTCGATACGGGTGTGGGAGACGGCGGGTTCGTTTCCACCGAGCAGCAGATACAGAACGGCCATTCGGGTGGAGACTCCGTTGGCGACCTGCTCGACGACGGTGCAGCGGTCGGAGTCGGCGACCTCGGCGGTGATCTCCATGCCGCGGACCATCGGCCCGGGGTGCATCACGATGGCGTGCTCGGGCATCCGCGCCATGCGCTCGCCGTCGAGGCCGTAGCGCCGCGCGTACTCACGCTCCGTGGGGAAGAATGCGGCGTTCATCCGCTCGCGCTGGACGCGCAGCATCATCACCGCGTCGGACTTGGGAAGCGTGCTGTCCAGGTCGTACGAGATCTCGCAGGGCCAGGTCTCGACACCGACCGGCACCAGGGTGGGCGGGGCGACGAGGGTGACCTCGGCTCCGAGGGTGTGCAGCAGATCGACGTTGGAGCGGGCGACCCGGCTGTGCAGGATGTCGCCGACGATCGTGATCCGCTTGCCGGCGAGGTCCTGCCCGATCCCGGCGTCCCGGCCGACGAGCCGGCGGCGCATGGTGAAGGCGTCCAGCAGGGCCTGGGTGGGGTGCTGGTGGGTGCCGTCACCGGCGTTGATGACGGCCGCGTCGATCCAGCCCGAGTTGGCGAGGCGGTACGGCGCTCCGGAGGCACCGTGCCGGATCACCACGGCGTCCACACCCATGGCTTCGAGGGTCTGGGCGGTGTCCTTCAGGGACTCGCCCTTGGACACGCTCGACCCCTTGGCGGAGAAGTTGATGACGTCCGCGGACAGCCGCTTCTCGGCGGCCTCGAAGGAGATCCGGGTCCGGGTGGAGTCCTCGAAGAAGAGGTTGACTACGGTACGGCCGCGCAGGGTCGGCAGTTTCTTGATCGGCCGGTCGGCGACCCGGGCCATCTCCTCGGCGGTGTCGAGGATCAGGACGGCGTCGTCGCGGGTGAGGTCGGCGGCCGAGATGAGATGACGCTGCATCTGTCAGGCTCCGTAAGGCAGTTCAGGGTCGGGGAGATTCCGGACAGGCGGGAGCAGGGCGTACGGCGGTGCCGTACGCCGGAGTGCTACTACTGCTGCTGCTCGCCCGGGGCGGCCGGCTTCACACCGAGCAGCACGGTGTCGCGACCGTCCTCCTCGGCGAGCTGGACCTTGACCGTCTCCCGCAGCGACGTGGGGAGGTTCTTGCCGACGTAGTCGGCGCGGATGGGCAGTTCGCGGTGGCCTCTGTCGACGAGGACCGCCAGCTGCACCGCGCGGGGGCGCCCGATGTCGTTCAGGGCGTCGAGGGCGGCTCGGATGGTGCGGCCGGAGAAGAGCACGTCGTCGACGAGGACGACCAGTCTGCCGTCGATGCCGTCACCGGGGATGTCGGTGCGGGCCAGCGCACGCGGCGGGTGCATGCGCAGGTCGTCGCGGTACATGGTGATGTCGAGGGAGCCGACCGGGATCTTGCGGTCGGTGATCTCTTCGAGCTTGGCGGCGAGCCGCTGGGCGAGGAAGACGCCCCGCGTCGGAATGCCGAGGAGCACCACGTCGTCGGCGCCCTTGGCGCGCTCGACGATCTCGTGGGCGATGCGGGTCAGTACCCGCGCGATGTCAGGGCCTTCGAGTACCGGCCTTGCATCGGACGCTTGAGTGTCCATAGAAAACGGACCTCCTTCTCCGCCTCACGGGACGGATCTTAAAGGACGTCGGATTTGCGCCACCCACGGTAGCAGGCCGCGGCAACGCCCCTGATCACCCCCTTGGCCCAACCGGCCTCGGATACCACGGAAGAGTCGGTGCGGACCATTCGGCTTGACGCAGCAGAGTAACGCTGCGTAACCTCACAGTGAGTTACCAGCCGCGCGGCATGGAAACCAAGCCAGTCGCGTCGACACAGTGTCCGGGGAGCTATATGTCCAGCGAATACGCCAAACAGCTCGGGGCCAAGCTCCGGGCCATCCGCACCCAGCAGGGCCTTTCCCTCCACGGTGTCGAGGAGAAGTCCCAGGGTCGTTGGAAGGCCGTCGTGGTCGGTTCGTACGAGCGTGGCGACCGCGCCGTGACCGTGCAGCGCCTTGCCGAGCTGGCGGATTTCTACGGCGTTCCGGTGCAGGAGCTGCTGCCGGGCACCACTCCGGGCGGTGCGGCCGAGCCGCCGCCGAAGCTGGTCCTCGACCTGGAGCGGCTGGCCCACGTCCCGGCCGAGAAGGCGGGACCCCTTCAGCGGTATGCCGCCACGATCCAGTCCCAGCGCGGTGACTACAACGGCAAGGTGCTCTCGATCCGTCAGGACGACCTGCGCACACTCGCCGTCATCTACGACCAGTCGCCCTCCGTCCTCACGGAGCAGCTGATCAGCTGGGGCGTCCTGGACGCGGACGCGCGCCGCGCGGTGGCCTCCCACGAGGAGAGCTGACCCGCTCCCCGCTTCAGCAGAAACGTGCCGCCGGGGTGAACGCCAGAGGGCCCGCAGCGTCACTGCTGCGGGCCCTCTGGCAATGCGTACTCTGCGCCGGTCTCTGCTGGTGCCTCTTATGCCTCGTCGCGGCGCAGCGAGGGCTTGAGGTCCTTGAGCCGGCCGAGCAGGCCGTTCACGAACGAGGGCGACTCGTCCGTGGAGAACTCCTTCGCCAGCTGCACCATCTCGTCGAGCACGACGGCGTCCGGCGTCTCGTCCGCCCAGATCAGCTCGTACGCGCCGAGGCGCAGGATGTTGCGGTCGACGACGGGCATCCTGTCGAGCGTCCAGCCGACCGAGTACTGGGCGATCAGCTCGTCGATGCGCGTCGCGTGCTCCGCGTACCCCTCGACCAACTGCATCGTGTACTCGCTCACCGGCGGCTGCCGGGTGTCGCCCCGGGAGAGCCGGATCCAGTCCGCGAGGACCGTCAGGACGTCCGCGTTGCGCTGGTCACCCTCGAAGAGGATCTGGAAGGCGCGCTTGCGGGCCGTGTTGCGGGCAGCCACGGTTAGCTGTTCACCCGGCCGAGGTAGTCGCTCGTGCGGGTGTCGACCTTGATCTTCTCACCGGTGGTGATGAAGAGCGGGACGTTGATCTGGTGACCGGTCTCCAGGATGGCGGGCTTTGTGCCACCGGTGGAGCGGTCGCCCTGGACGCCCGGCTCGGTCTCCTGGATGACGAGCTCGACGGCGGCGGGCAGCTCGACGAAGAGCACCTCGCCCTCGTGCTGCGCGACGGTGGCGGTGAAGCCCTCGATCAGGAAGTTGGCGGCGTCGCCGACAGCCTTGCGGTCGACCATGAGCTGGTCGTAGGTCTCCATGTCCATGAAGACGAAGTACTCGCCGTCCATGTAGGAGAACTGCATGTCGCGCTTGTCAATCGTGGCCGTCTCGACCTTGACGCCGGCGTTGAACGTCTTGTCGACGACCTTGCCGGAAAGCACGTTCTTCAGCTTGGTGCGCACGAAGGCCGGGCCCTTGCCGGGCTTGACGTGCTGGAACTCGACGACGGACCACAGCTGGCCTCCGTCGAGCTTGAGCACCAGGCCGTTCTTGAGGTCGTTCGTGGAAGCCACGGTTGCGGAATCTCCTGGACTGACGTGGACGACCCCGGCGCACGCACCTGTCTAGAGGGCGAGCAGCTCCTTGGTCGTGATGGTGAGTAGCTCTGGGCCGCCGTCCGCCTCGGGGCGGACGACGAGCGTGTCATCGATCCGGACACCGCCCCGGCCCGGGAGGTGGACCCCCGGTTCGACGGTGACCGGCACGCAAGCGTCCAGTTTACCCATGGCCGCGGGAGCCAACTGCGGGTCCTCGTCGATTTCGAGTCCCACACCATGTCCCGTCAGCGCCGGAAGACCCTCCGCGTACCCCGCGGAGTCCAGTACCTGGCGGGCTGCGCGGTCCACGTCACGACAGGCGGCGCCGGGTGCGAGGCCCTCCCGGCCGGCTCGCTGAGCGGCGAAGACGAGGTCGTACAGCTCGATCTGCCAGTCCGCGGGGGACGTACCGATGACGAAGGTACGGCCGATCTCACACCGGTAGCCGCGGTAGGTCGCGCCGAGGCAGACGGAGAGGAAGTCGCCCTCCTCGACCCTCCGGTCGGTGGGACGGTGGCCGCGTCTGCCGGAGTTCGGGCCGGTGCCGACGGAAGTCGCGAAGGCGGGACCGTCGGCGCCGTGGTCGACGAGGCGCCGCTCCAGTTCGAGGGCGAGGTGGCGCTCGGTGCGGCCGACGAGGATGGACTCGAGCAGTTCGCCGAGGGCCTGGTCGGCGATTTCGGCGCCGATCCTGAGGCAGGAGATCTCCTCCTCGTCCTTGACCACACGCAGCTGCTCGACCCCGCCGCCCAGGTCCGCGAGGCGCAGCCGGGGCACGACCGAGCGGATGGCGCGGTGCCGGGCGACGGTCAGGTGATGCTCCTCGACGGCGAGGGACTCGCCGCCCTGCGCCGCCGCGAGGTCGGCGGCGGCCACGGCGGGATCGCCGCCGGGTCCGGGCAGCCTCTGCACCCGCAGCGCCTCGTCGGGCCGGCCCTCCGCAGGGCGGTCGTCCGGCGGGCCGGGACACAGCAGCAGGTCCTCGGTCCTGCCGAGCAGCAGGACGGCTCCGTGCGGGGCGGTGCCTGCGAGGTAGCGGACGTTGGCGGGGCGGGAGACGAGTGCTGCCGCGCTGCCGGCCGCGTGACAGCGGTCCCGGACTCGGGTTCGGCGTGCTGCGTACACCTCTGACATGACACGAGCGTAGGAGGAGTATCCGAATTGTGCCGGTTGGGAGGGTGCCGTTCGGGGGACGGGGGTGCCCGGGTGTGGTGTTCGGGTTCAGTCCCGTACGGCTACCAGCTCGGTGGGCTCGCTATCGACCTTGCCAGGACGTCGTCCAGGACCTGGGCCGTCTGCGGTACGTCCATCTGGGAGTTGTCGATGATCGGCAGGCCTGAGCCGTACCAGCCCGCCATGCGGCCGTGGATGCGGGCGACCTCCTCGTCGGTGAGGCGGCGGTTTCCGGAGCGTTCGGCGTTGCGCTCCAGGACGATCTCCAGGCCGGGGAGGAGGACGACCGGCAGCAGACCGGGGCCGACGTGGCGCTTCCAGCCGCCGAGGCCGACGACCGGGCGGTCGGGGAAGACGGCGTCGTCGAGGATGCAGGAGATGCCGTTGGCGAGGAAGTTGCGGGCGGCGAAGCCGCAGGTGCGGCGGGCTAGGCGGTACTGGGCCTCGGAGTGGTCGTTCCACCCGGACTGCGGGTCGGCGAAGCCCGAGCGGACCCATTCGCGTACGTCGTCGAGGCTGATGTGGGCGGTGGGGACCCGGCGGTGGTCCGCCCAGTACTTGGCGACGCTCGTCTTCCCGGCGCCGGCCGGGCCGATGAGCAGGACCGCGAGGGTCGTGGCGGCCGGGTCGGCGGCGGCCGTGGCGGGCGGAGCGCTCGGCATGGCGACAGGGCCGCCGGGGGGCAGCGGCACATGGCCTGTGGTGTCGGGCGCCGAGGGGACCGGGGCGTGCTGCGGTGCCGGCGGTACCGGCACCGCGGGCGCGCCGGTGAAGCCCGGAGCGGGAGCGGGCGGTGGGGGCACGGGAGCGGAACCCTGGTGTGCGCCCGGGTGGTGCGGACCCGGGTGGTGTGCGGCCGGTCCGTGCCCCGGCTGGTGGGGCGGCGGCAGCGGAGAACCCACTGCGTGCTGCATCCGGTGCCACTCCGTCTCGTACAGGCAATGGGTGCTGACAGCGCGGGTGACTCCCGCCCTCCCACACAGCCTAAAGGGCGTGGGAGGTACCCCCATCCGAACGGTACCGCCCCCGGCCGTCGTTTGGTGAAACGGCCGGGGGCGGTCCGAAGTGCCCGGTCCCGCAAGGCGAATCGGGCGGAAGGCGTACCCGAGGACTTACTCGCCCACTTCGCCGTACGCGGCGAGGAGAACGGCCGGGTCGGGGCCCTCCAGGACGGTGGGCTTGGCCAGACCGTCCAGGACGATGAAGCGCAGCAGGTCCCCGCGGGACTTCTTGTCGACCTTCATGGCCTCCAGCAGCTTGGGCCACTGGTCGTAGCGGTAGTGCAGGGGCAGGCCGACGGATTCCAGGACCGTGCGGTGGCGGTCGGCCGTGGCGTCGTCCAACCGGCCCGCGAGACGGCCGAGTTCGGCGGCGAAGTGCATGCCGACCGAGACCGCGGCACCGTGGCGCCACTTGTAGCGCTCGTTCTTCTCGATGGCGTGCGCGAGTGTGTGGCCGTAGTTGAGGATCTCCCTGAGGCCCGACTCCTTCAGGTCGGAGGAGACGACCTCGGCCTTGACCCGGATGGACCGCTCGATGAGCTCCGCGGTGTGCGGGCCCGCCGGAGTGCGCGCGGCCTCGGGGTCGGACTCGATGAGTTCGAGAATCGCCGGGTCGGCGATGAAGCCGGCCTTGATGATCTCGGCGAGCCCGGAGACGTAGTCGTTGACCGGCAGGGAGTCGAGGGCGGCCAGGTCACACAGCACGCCCGCCGGCGGGTGGAAGGCGCCGACGAGGTTCTTGCCCTCGGCGGTGTTGATGCCGGTCTTGCCGCCGACGGCCGCGTCCACCATGGCGAGCACGGTGGTCGGGATGGCGATCCAGCGCACCCCGCGCAGCCAGGTCGCGGCGACGAACCCGGCGAGGTCGGTGGTCGCGCCGCCGCCGACACCGACGACGACGTCCGTGCGGGTGAAGCCGGACTGGCCGAGCGCCTTCCAGCAGTAGGCGGCGACCTCGGCGGTCTTCGCCTCCTCGGCGTTCGGCACCTGGATGGCGACGGCCTCGTAGCCCTGCCCGGCCAGGTCGGCGCGGAGCGCCTCACCGGTCTCGGCCAGCGCCTCGGGGTGGACGATCGCGACGCGCTTGGCCCTGTCGCCGATCAACCCGGCGAGCTCGCCCAGGAGTTGCCGGCCCACCAGGACCTCGTACGGCTCGCTGCCCGCGGTGCCGCCGACCTGGATCCGGGTGACTGCCTCGCTCATGCTTCCTTCAACTCCAGTGCGTCCAGGGCGGCTTGGGTGACCTCTTCGGGCGTACGGCCGTCCGTGGACACGACGGCCGTGGCGATCGACTCGTACAGGTGCCGCCGCGCCTCCATCAGCTCGCGCCACTGCTTGCGCGGATTGACCGCGAGCAGCGGCCTGGCCGCGTTCAGACCGGTGCGCCTGACCGCTTCCTCGACGTCCATGGAGAGGTAGACGACGCGCTGCCCGGCGAGCAGCGCCCGCGTGTCCTCGTCCAGGATGGCGCCGCCGCCCAGCGCGAGGACGCCGTCGTGGTCGGCGAGTGCCGTGTGCACCGCCCGCTTCTCGATCGCGCGGAAGGCCGACTCGCCCTCGTCGACGAAGATCTCGGCGATGCTACGGCCCTGTTCGGCGACGATGTCGTCGTCGGTGTCCCGGTAGCCGACGCCGAGCCGCTCGGCGAGCAGCTGCCCGACCGTGGACTTGCCGACGCCCATCGGGCCGACCAGGACGACCAGTGGCTCGGCGCTCATCGGACCGGCAGGTTGTCGAGGTAGGACCGCACGTTGCGGCGGGTCTCGGCCACGCTGTCGCCGCCGAACTTCTCCGCGACGGCGTCCGCGAGGACCAGCGCGACCATCGCCTCCGCGACGATGCCGGCGGCCGGCACCGCGCACACGTCCGAGCGCTGGTGGTGGGCCTGCGCGGCCTCGCCGGTGGCCACGTCGACCGTCTGCAGCGCCCTCGGCACGGTCGCGATCGGCTTCATCGCCGCCCGCACCCGCAGCAGCTCACCGGTGGTCAGACCGCCCTCGGTACCGCCGGATCGGCCGGTGGCCCGCTTGATGCCCTCATCGGTGGCGAGGATCTCGTCGTGCGCCTGGGAGCCCGGCACCCGCGCCAGGTCGAAGCCGTCGCCGACCTCGACGCCCTTGATCGCCTGGATGCCCATCAGCGCGGCGGCCAGCCGGGCGTCCAGCCTGCGGTCCCAGTGCACGTGAGAGCCCAGGCCCACGGGTACGCCGTACGCCAGCACCTCGACCACACCCCCCAGGGTGTCGCCGTCCTTGTGGGCCTGGTCGATCTCCGCGACCATCGCCTTCGACGCGTCCGCGTCCAGGCAGCGCACCGGGTCGGCGTCCAGCTTCTCGACGTCCGAAGGCTTGGGGTACACGCCGTAGGGCGCCTTCGCGGCGGCCAGCTCGACGACGTGCGAGACGATCTCGATCCCGGCCGTCTCCTTCAGGTACGACCGGGCCACCGCGCCCAGCGCCACCCGGGCCGCCGTCTCACGGGCGGAGGCACGCTCCAGGATCGGCCGCGCCTCGTCGAAGCCGTACTTCTGCATGCCGGCGAGGTCGGCGTGGCCGGGGCGCGGACGGGTCAGCGGGGCGTTGCGGGCCAGGCCCGCCAGGATCTCGGGGTCGATGGGGTCGGCCGCCATGACCTGCTCCCACTTCGGCCACTCGGTGTTGCCCACCATGACCGCGACCGGCGAGCCCAGGGTGAGCCCGTGCCGCACACCGCCGAGGAACGTGACCTCGTCACGCTCGAACTTCATGCGCGCACCGCGTCCATAACCGAGCCGGCGCCGGGCCAGGTGGTCCGCCACCATCTCCGTGGTGATCGGCACGCCGGCGGGAAGGCCCTCCAGCGTCGCGACGAGTGCGGGACCGTGGGACTCCCCCGCGGTCAGCCAGCGCAACCTGCTCAACGGTGCTCCTCAGTGCTCGCGCCCTGGTACTGCCC
The DNA here is from genome assembly GCF_001279775.1 of Streptomyces sp. MMG1533. Taxonomy (GTDB): domain Bacteria; phylum Actinomycetota; class Actinomycetes; order Streptomycetales; family Streptomycetaceae; genus Streptomyces. Next base: position 146,115 of record NZ_LGDG01000041.1, read on the forward strand.
TTCGTACGCGCGTCCTCGCGTACGGCGACGGCTCGACCAGGTGCGCGGCCCTGGCCCGCCACCCCCGATCCTCCCACGTCCGGGCTCCGGAACTGGCCGCCGGTCCACAGGGCGGACGGGACAAGGACCGCACCGCAGTGGCATCGACTCGCTCCGAGCCGTTCTCCTGTCGCCGGCGCGGAGGGTACGAGCCCGGGCAGTCGGCCTCCCGCGCCCGCCCGCAATGCGCCGCCGCCTGCACGGGTCGGCCGGCGCGCACCGCACGCCGGTAAGCGATCTCGCGCTTGATCCGCACGCCCCGGTGCGCGACAGCGGAGAGCGCTGTCAGCGAGAGGACCCTAGCGAGCGGCGAGCGCGTGTTCGCCCGCTTTTCGCATGGCGTCCAGCGGGGCGGGGGCGCGTCCCGTCATCTGCTCGACCTGCAGTACCGCCTGGTGCACCAGCAGGTCGAGTCCGCTGACCACGGCCCCGCCGTACGCGGACCAGCGGGCGGCGAGCTCGGTCGGCCACGGGTCGTAGAGCACGTCGAAGAGGGTGGCGGGCCGTTCCGGCAGGGCCGAGGACAGCGCGTCGGTCGTACCGGCCGGCGTGGTCGCGATGACGAGGGGTGCGCGCAGGGCCTGTTCGGCGTCCGCCCAGTCCGCCGTACGGACCTCGACGTCCAGCCGCTCGCCCCACTGCCGCATCTCGGCCGCCCGGGCCTCGCTGCGGACGTAGGCGACGACCTCGCCGGTGCAGATCCGGGCCAGCGCGGCGAGCGCGGAGGAGGCGGTGGCGCCGGCGCCGAGGATCGCGGCGGAGTCGACCTGTTCGATGCCGTGTTCGCGCAGCGCGGCGATCATGCCGGGGATGTCGGTGTTGTCACCGACCCGGCGGCCGTCCTCGGTGAACACGACCGTGTTGACCGCCCCGACCGAGTCCGCCGTCTCACTGATCTCGTCGAGCAACGGGATGACGGCCCGCTTGAGCGGCATGGTCACCGAGAGTCCGGCCCACTCCGGCCCGAGTTCGGCGAAGAACCCGGGCAGGGCGGCCTCGTCGAGCTCGAACCGGTCGTACGACCAGTTCGCGAGTCCCAGTTCCGCGTACGCGGCGCGGTGCAGCACCGGCGAGAGGGAGTGGGCGATGGGCTTGCCGAGCACCGCGGCCCGGCGGGCGTCAGCTGCCCGTGCTGGCATCGAACTTTTCCTTGAGCTTGAGGAATTCGGCGTGCGTCTTGGCGAACTCGGTCTTGCTCACACCGTCGGTCGCCACGAAGTAGTACCAGCCGTCATCCGTCGGATTCAGCGTCGCCTTGATCGCATCGTCGCCCGGATTTCCGATCGGGCCGGGCGGCAGACCCTTTTGGGTGTACGTGTTGTACGGGTCCTGGTTGCTGTTGATCTCCGACTCGCTGATGTTGATGTTCGATTCGTTCTTCAGGTAATTGAAGGTCGAGTCGAACTGCAACAACCCATACGTCTCGGGGTTCGCGAGGTCGAGGCGGTTGTAGACCACCTCTGCCATCTTCCGGTAGTCATCCTCGGTCTTGCCCTCCGCCTGGACGAGGCTCGCGACCGTGATGACCTGCAGCGGGTTGTCCAGCTTCAGCGCCTTGGCCTTGGCAGACAGGTCGTACGCCTCGTACTTCTCGACGGCCTGGCTCACCATCTCCTTCAGGACCGTCTCGGGCTTCATGCCCTTGGCCGCGGGATAGGTGCCCGGGTAGAGGAAGCCCTCCAGCGGGTCCTTTATGTCCTTGTCGCTGTTCGCCCAGCTCGGCAGTCCGAGGCTCTTGTACTGCTTCTCGGCAACCTTCCTGGTGGTGCCGGACGACAATTCGAGCTGCTCGTCGATCGTCTTGTAGACGTTGAGATTGCGCTCGCCCGGCTTGACCAGCACGTTGTTCTGGCTCTTGGGGTCGAGCATCATCTCGACGGCGCTCTCGGCGGACATCTGCGTCTTCAGCAGATAGGCGCCCGCCTGGATCGTCTTCCCCTTGGGGTTCTCCCCCTGCGCGGAGACGAAGGCATCGACGCTCTTGACGACGCCGGCTTCCTTCAGCCGACGGCCGATCTCGTAGCCGCCCGCGCCTTTGGGAATCTCGACGGTCACGGTCTCTTTCGTGCCGTCGCCCGCGTAGTCCGGAGCCGTGCCGAAACGATCCTTGTAGAACTGGTAGCCGAAATACCCGACCCCGCCCAGTCCTCCGCCGAACACCAGCAGGACCACCAGACAGGCGCACCCGCTGCGGCGCTTCTTGGGCTTGCCGCCACGGCCCCTGCGGTCGCCGCGGGAGCCCTTCGGGTCGTCCGCGTCGTACGCGTCGTCCTCGTCGTCGTCAACGCCGGAGAAGAACGCGTGTTCGCCCTGATCGGGGCCGGGATCCCAGTCGGTCTGCCGCGGTTCGGGTTCAGCGCCCCGACGGACGGGCGGCTCCGGCGGGGGGTAGGCGTCCGGAGTGCCGTAGAAGTCGGGCTGCTGCTCCCCGCCGTACGCCATGCTCTGTTGCTGCCCGTACGGGTCCGACGGGTCGGTGTACTGGACGTGCGTGTGCGTGCCGGTGCCCCAGGCGCCGTTGTCGTACTGCTGCTGGGGCTGGGGCGCGTACTGCTGCTGGTCGTACTGCTGCTGCCCGTACTGCCGGTCGTACTGCTGCTCGCCGTACTGCTGCTGGTAGTGCTGCTGCTGCGCCTGACCGTATGCGGCCTGCTGGCCGTCGCCCCAGCCTCCATTGTCGTACTGCGGCTGCTGCGGCTGCTCTGGATGGTGCTGCGGCTGGCCGCCGTAGGGGGACTGTCGGCCCGTGTGGGCCTGCTGTCCGCCCCATCCGCCGTCCCCGTACAACGGGTCCTCCGGATGCCACGGTTCGGAGCCTTCGCCCCGGCCATACTCAGTCATCGATCCCCTAGAGCCGCGAGGCGGCGGTCACCTTGTTACGGCTCGGCTCCCGTTCCGCCTCTCTTTGTGCGGTGGCTGTTCGAACACCTCCGCATCGCGCGGAACGTTACCGTATCGCGATCAGATGACCACTTCGACGCCTTCGCCGGGTGCTTTACCTGACACCCGTTCCGATTCCAGGGCCTGTTGAAGGATGATCACGGCCGCTGCCTGGTCAATGACCGATCTGCCCTTTTTCGACTTCACGCCGGAAGCGCGCAGTCCCTGGCTGGCCGTCACCGTCGTCATCCGCTCGTCCACGAGCCGGACCGGGACGGGAGCGATCCCCCGGGCGAACTCCTGGGCGAAGCCGCGGACCTTGACCGCGGCCGGCCCCTCGCCCCCCTTGAGGGAGCGGGGGAGGCCGACGACGACCTCGATCGGTTCGTACTCCTCGACCAGTTGCCGGAGACGACGGTGAGCTGCGGGAAGGTCCCGGCCGGGGACCGTCTCCACCGGGGTGGCGAGGATCCCGTCGGGGTCGCACGAGGCGACCCCGATGCGGGCGTCCCCGACGTCGATCGCGAGTCGACGGCCGCGGCGCATGCCCCGGCCGTCGCCACTCGCCTCAGCTTCGGCGCTCACTTGGCCGTTTCCGCCACGAGCCGCTCGACGGCGTCGACGGCCTCGCCGACGGCAGCCGGGTTCTGGCCGCCGCCCTGGGCGACGTCCGGCTTGCCGCCACCGCCGCCGCCGAGGGTCTTGGCGGCCGTACGGACCAGGTCGCCGGCCTTGAGGCCGCGCTCGCGGGCGGCCTCGTTGGTGGCGATGACGGTCAGCGGCTTGCCGTTGTTGACCGCGAACAGGGCGACCACGGCGGCCCGCCCGCCCTGGATGCGGCCGCGCACGTCGAGGACCAGCCTGCGCAGGTCGTCGGGGGTCGTGCCGTCCGGGACCTGGCCGGTGACGACGGCGACCCCGCGCACGTCCTTGGCGGACTCGACGAGACCGGCGGCGGCCTGGAGCACCTTCTCGGCGCGGAACTTCTCGATCTCCTTCTCGGCGTCCTTCAGCTTGCCGAGCATGGCGGAGACCTTCTCCGGGAGCTCCTCCGGACGCCCCTTGATCAGCTCCTGGAGCTGGGCGACGACCGTGTGCTCACGGGCGAGGAAGTTGTAGGCGTCGACACCGACCAGGGCCTCGATCCGGCGCACTCCCGAGCCGATCGACGACTCGCCGAGCAGCTTCACCAGGCCCAGCTGGGCGGTGTTGTGCACGTGCGTGCCGCCGCACAGCTCCTTGGAGAAGTCGCCGATGGTGACGACACGGACGCGCTCGCCGTACTTCTCGCCGAACTCGGCGATGGCGCCCTGCTTCTTGGCCTCGTCGAGGCTCAGGATCTCGGCGTGCACATCGAGGTCGCGGGCGAGCACCTCGTTGATCTTCTGCTCCACGTCGGTCATCACGGCCGTGGGAACGGCGGACGGCGAACCGAAGTCGAAGCGGAAGCGGCCGGGCTGGTTCTCGGAACCGGCCTGGGCGGCCGTCGGGCCGAGGGCGTCGCGCAGGGCCTGGTGGGTCAGGTGGGTGGCCGAGTGGGCGCGGGCGATGGCCGTGCGGCGACGGGAGTCGATCGAGGCCTGGGCCTTGGAACCGACGGTGACCTCGCCGACCTGGACGACGCCCTTGTGGACGTACACCCCAGGGACCGGCTTCTGGCAGTCACGGATCTCGATGACGGCACCGGTGTCGACCTTGATGCGGCCGGTGTCGCCGATCTGGCCGCCGCCCTCGGCGTAGAACGGGGTGCGGTCCAGGACGATCTCGACCTCGTCGCCCTCGGTGGCGGCCGGGGAGGAGGCGCCGTCGACGAGGATGCCGACGATCGTGGACTCGCTCTCGGTGTCCGCGTAGCCGAGGAAGTCGGTCTCGCCGGCCTTGTCGGCGATCTCGCGGTAGGCGCCGACGCCGGCATGGCCGGTCTTCTTGGCCTGGGCGTCGGCCTTGGCGCGCTCCCGCTGCTCCTTCATCAGGCGGCGGAAACCGTCCTCGTCCACGGACAGCCCCTGCTCGGCGGCCATCTCCAGGGTGAGGTCGATCGGGAAGCCCCAGGTGTCGTGGAGCAGGAAGGCCTTGTCGCCGGCGAGGATCTTGCCGCCGGAGGCCTTGGTGTCGGTGACGGCGGTGTCGAGGATGTTGGTGCCGGCCTTCAGCGTCTTGAGGAAGGCGTTCTCCTCGGCGACGGCGACCTTCTCGATGCGCTCGCGGTCGGTGACGAGCTCCGGGTACTGCTGGCCCATCATCTCGATGACCGTGTCGATCAGGTCCTTGACGACCGGACCGGTGGCGCCGAGCAGACGCATGTTGCGGATGGCCCGGCGCATGATGCGGCGCAGGACGTAGCCGCGGCCCTCGTTGCCGGGGGTCACGCCGTCGCCGATGAGCATCACGGACGTGCGCATGTGGTCGGTGACCACGCGCAGGGAGACGTCGGAGTCGTGCGAGTCGCCGTACTCGACACCGGTCAGCTCGGTGGCCTTCTTGATGACGGCCATGGAGGTGTCGATCTCGTACATGTTCTGCACACCCTGCAGAATCATGGCGAGCCGCTCCATGCCGAGGCCCGTGTCGATGTTCTTGCTGGGCAGGTCGCCGAGGATCTCGAAGTTGTCCTTGCCGATGCCCTCACCGCGCTCGTACTGCATGAAGACGAGGTTCCAGATCTCCACGTACCGCTCGTCGTTGACGGCGGGGCCGCCCTCGACGCCGAACTCGGGGCCGCGGTCGTAGTTGATCTCGGAACAGGGGCCGCACGGGCCGGGAACGCCCATGGACCAGTAGTTGTCCTTCATGCCGAGGCGCTGGATGCGTTCCTTGGGCACGCCGACGATCTCGTGCCAGATGCGCTCGGCCTCGTCGTCGTCCTTGTAGACGGTGATCCAGAGCTTCTCCGGCTCCAGGCCGTAACCACCCTTGTCCTGGGGCGTGGTGAGCAGCTCCCAGGCGTACTTGATGGCGCCTTCCTTGAAGTAGTCGCCGAAGGAGAAGTTGCCGCACATCTGGAAGAAGGTGCCGTGCCGCGTGGTCTTGCCGACCTCTTCGATGTCGGGCGTGCGCACGCACTTCTGCACGCTGGTGGCGCGGCTGAAGGGCGGCTTGACCTCACCCAGGAAGTAGGGCTTGAAGGGCACCATGCCGGCCGGGACGAGGAGCAGAGTCGGGTCGTCCGCGATGAGCGACGCCGAAGGGACGACGGTGTGCCCGCGCTCCTCGAAGAAGCTCAACCAGCGGCGACGAATCTCGGCCGACTCCATCAGTGGTCCTCATTCCGGTTGTACGAGTACGTGGTCCTGTCGCTGTCGACGGACTTCGGGTTGTTGCGGTTCTCGATGGCGGCGTACCGCCGGGGTGCGGGGAGTTCGTGCTCGACGGAGGCGTTCAGCCCGAGCGCGTCGCCGAGTTCCTCCTCGCGCTGGGCCATGTTGTCGCGGACGTCCAGCGCGAAGCCCACCGCGCGGTCCTTGATGCGGTGACCTGCCTCGAGCGCCTTGTTCGCCGCGGTCGCGGCCAGGTTCTCGGGGGTCAGCTGCTTCAGCTTGCGGTTGACCTTGGTGGTGGCCCACACACCGGCGGCGACGCCCGAGGTGAACCAGAAGGTACGGCGGAACATCGCTGGCTCTCAGTCCTTCTTTTTGCGGAGGTCTCGCTTGTCCCGCCGAGAGACCGTGCGGCCCACGATCACGGTACGCCGGGGTGCCTTGACGGGCACGTCGTCCTTGCGTCCGCCGAGGGCCCGGCGCACGCCGTAGCCGAAGGCGGCGACCTTCACGAGGGGGCCGCCGAAGGTGGAGGCGACGGTGGTCGACAGCGCCGAAGCGTTCGACGTGACCTCCTGGACGTCCGACGCGATCGCGTCGACCCGCTCGATCTGGGTCTGCGCGGAGCGCACCGCCGTGGAGGCCTCGGCCAGCAGCGGGACGGCCTGGTCGGTCACGTCCGCCACGAGCTTGGTGGTCGCCCTGAGCGTCTGGGCCAGCCTCGCCAGCGCGACGGCGAGGAAGGAGACCAGGATCGCCCAGAAAACGGCCACCAGGATCCCGGCCACCTCTCCACCGGACACTGTTGTGCACCCGCTCCCTGAAACGTGCCTGCATATCGAAAAAGTCGTACGGCGAGCCTATCGCGCCGGGGGTCCGGCTCCGAACCGGATTACCGCCCGCGCACAGCCGAGTTGCGCGGAGCGATTGTACGGAATGAACACGGTTCAGTACGCTCCGTGTTCCACGTGCAGCCTCAGCCCGGCGGCACTTCGGTGAACGGCAACCTGCCTCTGGAGCTCGACGCGTTCGCGGGCCGGGTCGGCCGAACTGTCCGGGCTGACGCGGGACCTAGGCTCCTCGCGGCTCCTGACGGTCACGGGTGTGGGCGGGGAGGACAAGGACACCTCACAGGGCGCCGACTCCTGCTGGTCCTCGACGGGTTCGAGCACCTGGTGGACGCGTGCGCCGAGCCGGTGACCGAGCTGCTGCGCCGGACGCAGGGCCTGCGGGTTCTCCGGCCGGAGCCACGAACTGTGCACGCCCTAGGAGCGGTTGGTTGCTCGGTGGGTCTGCGCTGTTCGGTCAGGCGTACTTCCACGCGCCGAACGAACTGTGCGAGGCGCTCGCCCGGGAGGAACCGGGCGACGTGCGGTACGAGGAGGGCTTACGGAGGGATGCGCGGCGCAGCCGGGCGGCGTGGGTCGTCCGGGCGCTGGGGCGCTGGCGGGAGCGGTCGTCTCTCGATACGGCGCCGACGCCGCGCGGGCCGGTGCGGCGGGCGGCGGCGGCCCTGGATCTCGATCTGGACCTGGTCCTGGTCCTGGTCCTGGTCCTGGTCCTGGTCCTGGTCCTGGTCCTGGTCCTGGTCCTGGACAAGCGTCGGGCATGCACAAACCCGCCGCCTCGCCCACCCGGAAGGGCGGGGAGACGGCGGGCTTAGAGGTGGTGCTACTGCCTGCTGGTGATCAGCGGGCGTAGTACTCGACGACGAGCTGCTCGTCGCAGATCACCGGGATCTCCTTGCGGTTCGGCTCGCGGTCCAGGCGGAAGGCCAGGGCGCGGAGGTTCACCTGGAGGTAGCGCGGGGTCTCGCCGTCGGGGGCGAAACCACCCTCACGGGCGATCGAGAACAGGGTCTTCTCGCGGCTGCGCTCGCGGACCATCACGACGTCGTCGGGCTTGACGCGGAAGGACGGCTTGTCGACCTTCTGGCCGTTGACCTCGATGTGGCCGTGGACGACCATCTGGCGGGCCTGGTAGATCGTGCGGGCGATGCCCGAACGCAGGACCAGCGCGTCGAGACGGCGCTCGAGCTCGATCACCAGGGCCTCACCGGTCTTGCCCTGGGTCTTGGCGGCACGCTCGTAGGCGCGGACGAGCTGGCGCTCGGACACGTCGTACTGCGCGCGCAGGCGCTGCTTCTCGAGCAGACGGACCTTGTAGTCCGAGTTCTGCTTGCGGCCACGGCCGTGCTCACCCGGCGGGTAGGGGCGGGCCTCGAAGTACTTGACGGCCTTCGGGGTCAGCGCGATACCGAGGGCACGCGACTTCTTGACCTTGGGGCGGGACTGGTTCGGCATGAACCAAACACCTCGTGTTTCTGATGCGAATACGGCTTCACCAGGGTTAGGGGAGGTCGCAATCCGCAGCCGGGGAAACCCTCCTCGTCCTGACGGACGGGGCGGGCAGCCGCTCCCTGGTCTGGGCACAACGTGCAGCACGCGAGTGGCCCACCGACCTCTCCCGGGAATCCGGGTGGTGGTGGGCTGCCCGCGACACCGTTCGACGGTGCGCGACGCTCCTGGAGATCCTGGCGAACCAGGCCTCCGGCTGGATGTCCCGTTCTGGTGAACCGGCCTGGGCCGGACACGGGACGCAGCACTTCTGGCGATTCTACAGGGTGTTCAGGACCGCTTGCGACCGAGGTGCTTCCTGGTCCACTCCACCGCGTCCGCGTAGCGGGCCTCGGCGCCGTGCCGGGTGGGGGTGTAGTACTCGCGGCCCTCAATCGCGTCCGGGGCGTACTGCTGGGAGGCGATGCCCTCGGGCAGGTCGTGCGGATACACGTACCCCTGCGCGTGGCCGAGCTTGGCGGCGCCCTTGTAGTGCCCGTCGCGCAGATGTGGGGGCACCGGTCCGGCCAGCCCTTTTCGTACGTCGTCCAGGGCGGCGCCGATCGCGGTGGTCGCGGCGTTGGACTTGGGGGCCAGGGCGAGGGCGATGGTGGCGTGGCTGAGGGTGAGGGCGGCCTCGGGAAAGCCGATCATGGCGACGGCCTGGGCGGCGGCGACCGCGATCGCCAAGGCGTTCGGATCCGCGAGTCCGATGTCCTCGCTGGCGGAGATCATCAGGCGCCGGGCGATGAAGCGGGGGTCCTCGCCGGCCTCGATCATGCGGGCGAGGTAGTGCAGGGCCGCGTCGACGTCGGAGCCGCGGATGGACTTGATGAGGGCGCTGGCCACGTCGTAGTGCTGGTCGCCGTCCCGGTCGTACTTCACGGCCGCCCGGTCGACGGTCTCCTCCAGCGTCTGGAGGCCGACCTCCGTCTCGCCTTTGTCGAGTGCGGCCCCGGCGGCGGCCTCCAGGGCGGTCAGGGCACGGCGGGCGTCGCCGCCGGCGATGCGCAGCAGGTGGTTCTCGGTGTCCTCGGGGAGGGTGACGGCGTCCTTGAGTCCACGCTCGTCACTCACCGCACGGCGGACGAGATCGCGCAGGTCGTCGTCGGTGAGGGGTTCGAGGGTGAGCAGGAGGGAGCGGGACAGCAGCGGGGAGATGATCGAGAAGTACGGGTTCTCGGTGGTTGCCGCGATCAGGGTCACCCAGCGGTTCTCGACGGCCGGGAGCAGGGAGTCCTGCTGGGCCTTGCTGAAGCGGTGGATCTCGTCGAGGAAGAGGACGGTCTCCTTGCCGTAGCCGCCGGTGGCGCGGCGGGCTCCGTCGATGACCGCGCGGACCTCCTTGACGCCGGCGGTGATCGCGGACAGCTCCACGAAACGCTTGTTGGTGGCCTTGGAGACGACGTACGCCAGGGTGGTCTTGCCGGTGCCGGGCGGGCCCCAGAGGATCACCGAGGAGGGTCCGGCGGGGCCGCCCGCGCCCTCGCCGACCAGTCGCCGCAGAGGCGAGCCCGGCTTCAGCAGGTGCTGCTGACCCACCACCTCGTCGAGGGTGCGCGGGCGCATCCGGACCGCCAGGGGGCTGCTGGACGGGTCCTTCTCCTGGCGTTCTTCTGCTGCGGCGGTGAACAGGTCGGGCTCCACGCTGAAAACCCTATGTCACACCACTGACAATCCACTCCGGGCCGTCGAACGGCCCGGAGTCCGGACGGTCAGCTGGTCCAGAAGTCCCACCAGCGGGTCAGGATCAGCATGCCGATGATGCCGATGTGCAGGACCGGCATGACCCAGGTGAACTCGCCGAAGAAGCTCTTCAGCCAGCGCGGGGCGGGCAGGAAGCCGTTGCGGATGTTGAACGACGTCACGTACCAGAACATGATGATCGTGGCGACCCAGGCCAGGGAGCACCACAGGCACAGCGCGTTGATCCGGTACAGCGACTGGAACATCAGCCAGGCGCAGAAGCCGACGCCGAAGAGGGTGCCGGCGTTGAAGGTGAGCCAGTACCAGCGCGGGAAGCGGGCCCTGGCCAGCAGGCTCACGCCGACGCCGATCACGATGCCGTAGCAGACGAGGCCGAGCATCGGGTTGGGGAAGCCGAAGACCGAGGCCTGGTCGCTCTCCATGACGCTGCCGCAGGAGACGACGGGGTTCAGACTGCAGCCGGGCGTGAAGGACGTGCCCTCGACCTTGGCCTCGAGCAGCTTGAACTTGTCGACCGTGATGACCCACGCCGCGAGCAGACCCGCCGCGCCGGTGATCACCAGCAGCAGGGCGAACGCTCGGCTGCCGCCCACCGACCGCGGTGCGGCCTCGGCGCGCTCCGGCTCGCGTTCGGTGGAGACGTCTTTGACTGTCGTCTTGCTCATCACGCCGATTCCGTCACTTGAGATGTGGACCTTCCGCGGACAGGGCTCATTCTGCCGTACTGAGACGCGTGTCCACCGTTCGGTGGACATAAGGAAGTACGTGCGGTCGTCCCGGAGCGTTCGGTTCCGGACGAGGCTCGACCGCATGACAGCACACGCGAACGAACTCGCGGTGGACGTACGGGGGCTGCGCAAGCAGTACGGCGACGTGACCGCGGTCGACGGCATCGATCTCCGTATCCGCAGGGGAGAGGTCTTCGGCCTGCTGGGACCCAACGGGGCGGGCAAGAGCACGACGGTGGAGATCCTCCAGGGCAACCGCTCGCGGGACGCGGGCGAGGTGGCCGTCCTGGGTGCGGATCCGGCGCACGGCACGCGCGCGTGGCGCTCACGTGTCGGAATCGTCTGGCAGGACGAATCCGCGCCCGCGGAGTTGACGGTCCGCGAGACCGTGCGGCACTTCGCCCGCTACTACCCGAGGCCGCGCGACCCGGAGGAGGTCATCGGCCTGGTGGGCCTGGAGGCCAAGGCGGGCAGCCGGATCAAGGCGCTCTCCGGCGGGCAGCGTCGGCGGCTCGATGTGGCCCTCGGAGTGATCGGCGGTCCCGAGCTGCTGCTCCTGGACGAGCCCACGACCGGTTTCGACCCGGCGGCCCGCCGCCAGTTCTGGGACCTGATCCGCAAGCTGTCCGCCGAGGGCACGACCATCGTGCTGACCACGCACTACCTGGAGGAGGCGGAGGCCCTCGCGGACCGGCTGGCGATCGTCGCCCAGGGCCAGGTCGTCGCCGAGGGCGATCCGGCCGGGCTGCGGGAGCGGCACGGAACCGGCGCCACCGTCGAGTGGACCGAGCCGGACGGCGCCCCGCGCGCGGAGCGCACGGACACGCCGACCAGGACGGTCGCCGCGCTCATGCACCGCTTCGACGGTGAGATCCCGGGGCTGCGGGTGAGCCGCCCCACGCTGGAGGACGTCTACCTCCGGCTGACCGGACAGGAGGACGCACGATGACCACGACCGCCGTACGACCACACTCGGACGCCGTTGCCGAAAGGCTGCCCGGTATCTGGGGCCTCGGCCTGCAGCGGGGCGTCCTGGAGCTCCGGCAGTTCTTCCGGCAGCGCGACCAGGTGGTGTTCACCTTCGCCTTCCCGGTGGTGTTCCTGTTCCTGTTCGCGTCGATCTTCCGCGACGACGTGCAGGACGCCGGCATCACCGCCTCGCAGCTGTACGTCCCGGCGATGATGGCCGCCGGCATCATGTCGACGAGTTTCCAGTCCCTCGGCATCTCGATCGCGATCGAGCGGGACGAGAAGGTGCTGCGCCGACTGCGCGGCACTCCGATGCCTCCGGCGGCGTACTTCCTCGGCAAGATCTGGCTGGTTCTGGTCACGGGTCTGCTGGAGACGGTGATCCTGCTGCTCGTCGGCACGGCCTTCTACGACATCGATCTGCCCTCGGACGCGGGCCGGTGGTTCGACTTCGCCTGGATCTTCGTGCTCGGGTTGACCGCGTGCGCGCTGCTGGGCATCGCGATCAGCTCGGTCCCCAAGACCGGAAAGAGCGCGACCTCCGTGGTCGTACTCCCGTTCCTGGTCCTGCAGTTCATCTCCGGGGTGTACATCGCGATCGACACCATCCCCGGCTGGATGCTGAACATCGGCGCGCTGTTCCCGCTGAAGTGGATGTGCCAGGGCCTGCGCGGGGTGTTCCTGCCGGAGTCGGCACAGGTCCTGGAACAGGCCGGGGGCTGGGAGTTCGGGCGGATCGCCCTGGTGCTGGGGGCGTGGTGCGTCGGAGGATTGCTGCTGTGTCTGCTGACCTTCCGGTGGAAGAACCGGCGCGAGGGGTGACCGGTCCCGACGACGTCGTCGGCGCCTACACCTGGGCGCGGTCGTTCCGGATCTGGGACGTCTACTTCGCGCTGATCTGGCTGGCCACCCTGGTGTTCGTGCTCGGCGCGGGGCAACCGGGGTGGCCGGTCCGCGTCACCGCTGCGGCGCTGCTCGTCCCTCTGATCCCCCTGTTCGTGTGGGTGGGGCGACCCATCCTGCGGGGCGATCCGCCCGAGGAACGGCACGCCCTCGGCTACCTCGTGGCGGCGATGGCACTCTTCCTGCCGTCGGCGATCCTCGTGGGCGAGACCCGGCTGATGACGTTCGCGCTGGTCCCCCAGTGCTTCATGTCGTTGCGGTTGCGGCGGGCGCTGATGGCGGTGGCCGTCATCAATCTCGCGCCCGTCGTCGGCTGGGCCCTGCTGTGGTGGCCGAGCGACCAGGACGTGTTCTTCAACGGGCTGTTCGCCGTGGTCACCCTCGTCTTCTCGCTGGCCGTCGGCACCTGGATCATCCGGATCATCGAGCAGAGCCAGGAGCGGGCCGAGCTGATCGCCGAGCTGGACGCGAGCCGCCACGAGATCTCCCGGCTGTCGGCCGCGCACGGAGCCCTCGCCGAGCGGGAGCGGATGGCCCGGGAGATCCACGACACGCTCGCGCAGGGCTTCACCAGCCTGCTGATGCTGACCCAGGCCGTCGAGGCGGAGCTCGACCACGACGTGTCCCAGGCCCGCAGTCATCTGGCGCTGATGGACGAGACGGCCCGGCTGAACCTCGCCGAGGCCCGCGCCCTGGTCGCCGGGGGCGCGCCCGCCGACCTGGCCGGGGCCTCCCTGCCGGACGCGCTGCGCAGGCTGGCCGCCCGCCACGAGGCGGCGGTGCAGGTGACCGGCCCCGTACGTCCCCTCCCCGCCGTCCCCGAGGTGGTCGCCCTGCGCGCCTGCCAGGAGGCGCTCGCCAACACCCGTAAGCACGCCGGGAGTTCGGCGGTGGTCACCGTCACGGTTGCCTACGCCGACGAAACGCTCACCGTGTCCGTACGCGACGACGGCTGCGGCTTCGACGCGTCCGCCGTCGGCCCCGGTGTCGGCGGCTACGGGCTGGCGGGGTTGCGGGCCCGGGCCACCGAGGTCGGCGGGACGGCGCAGGTGCGCAGCGCCCCCGGCGACGGCACGACGGTGACCGTGCACCTGCCCGTCCCTCCCCCGAGGAGTTCATCGTGATCCGGATCATCCTGGCCGACGACCATCCCGTCGTACGGGAGGGACTGCGGGCGATGCTGAGCGCGGAACCGGACCTGGAGGTGGTCGCCGACGCGTCCAGCGGGCCGCAGGCGGAGGCGCTGGCCGCCGAGTTGCGGCCCGACATCGTGCTGATGGACCTGCGGATGCCGGGCGGTGGGGGCGTGGACTCCATCGTGCGGATGAGCGAGGCCGGGCTGCCGTGCCGGGTGATCGTCCTCACGACCTACGAGACGGACCGGGACATCCTGCGGGCGGTGGAGGCCGGGGCGGCGGGCTATCTGCTGAAGGATCTGCCGCGGGGAGAACTCGCGGAGTCCGTACGGGCCGCCGCGCGGGGCGAGACCGTGTTGGCGCCGTCGGTGGCCGCCCGGCTGGTGGACCAGCTGCGGACGAGGCCGGAGCGGCCGCGGTTGTCGGAGCGCGAGACGGCGGTCCTGCGGTTGGTGGCGGAGGGCTGCACCAACGCGGAGATCGGGCGCCGGTTGTTCATCGGCGAGTCGACGGTGAAGACCCACCTGCTGCGCGCCTTCGGGAAGTTGGGGGTGGACGACAGAACAGCAGCGGTGACCAGCGCCATGCGGCACGGCTTGCTGGACTGAGGCCGTCCACCACCAGCCCGTCCGGCGTTCGAGGACAAGGCCGGACAAGGCCCCTTCAGGGCCGAAGGGGGTCTGGGGCGCAGCCCCCAGGGATGGGACCGGAAGGGGGCGGCGGGGGCGAAGAAACACCCCGCGCGCACCCCCGCTCCCTCACCCCAGCCTCGACTCCAGCTCCGCCACGATCTCGTTCACCCCGACCGCCGCCTGCTCACCGGACTCCATGTCCTTCAGCTGGACGACACCCTCGGCAAGGTCACGCTCACCGGCGACGATCGTGTACCGGGCACCACTGCGGTTGGCGTTCTTCATGGCGCCCTTGAGCCCCTTGGCGCCGTAGGAGAAGTCGGCCGCGATCCCCACCTTCCGCAGCTCGGTGACCTTGGCGAACAGGATCCGACGGGCCTCCTCGCCGAGCGGAACGGCGAACACACTGGTGGCGGCGGGGAGTTCGAGCTCGACACCCTCCGCCTCCAGCGCCAGCACCGTACGGTCGACGCCCAGCGCCCACCCGACGGACGGCAGCGCGGGACCGCCGATCATCTCCGACAGACCGTCGTACCGGCCGCCGCCACCCACCGCGGACTGGGAGCCCAGACCGTCGTGGACGAACTCGAAGGTCGTACGGGTGTAGTAGTCCAGTCCGCGCACCAGCTTCGGGTCGTCCTCGAAGGAGACGCCCGCCGCGGTGATCAGATCGCGCACCTCCTCGTGGTACGCCTTGCAGGCGTCGCAGAGGTAATCGCGCAGGAGCGGTGCGTCGGTCAGCTGCTTCTGGACGTCGGGACGCTTGTCGTCCAGGACGCGCAGCGGGTTGATGTCCGCGCGGCGCAGCGTCTCCTCGTCGAGGTCGAGGCCGTGCAGGAAGTCCTGCAGAGCGGCCCGGTACACCGGACGGCACTCCTTGTCGCCCAGGCTGTTCAGCAGGATCCGGAAGGTGCGCAGGCCCAGCGAGCGGTACGCCTGGTCGGCCAGGATGATCAGCTCGGCGTCCAGCGCCGGGTCCTCCGCACCGATCGCTTCGGCGCCGACCTGCGAGAAGTGGCGGTAACGGCCCTTCTGGGGACGCTCGTAGCGGTAGTACGAGCCGGAGTACCAGAGCTTGACCGGGAGGTTGCCCGTCTTGTGCAGATTGGCCTCAAGAGCGGCACGCAGCACGGAAGCGGTGCCCTCGGGGCGCAGGGCCAGCTTGTCGCCGCCCTTGGTCTCGAAGGCGTACATCTCCTTGGTCACGATGTCGGTGGACTCACCGACGCCGCGCGCGAACAGCTCGACGTTCTCGAAGCCGGGCGTCTCGATGTAGCCGTACCCGGAGTTGCGCAGCGGTGCGGCGATGGCCTCGCGGACGGCGAGGAACTTGGCGCTGTCCGGCGGGATCAGGTCGTACGTGCCCTTGGGGGCCTTGAAGGTGCTCACGGAAGGTCTCTCGTCACATTCCTCGTCGGGGAGGGGTGTTCGAACCCTCTCCCTGGCCGGCAGCCACCTGCCGCAAGTACGGGTTGGTGGCGCGCTCCTGGCCGATGGTCGTCTGGGGGCCGTGGCCCGACAGCACCACGGTCGAGTCGTCGAGCGGCAGGCACACGCGGGCCAGCGAGTCGAGCATCTCGTCCATGTCACCGCCGGGCAGGTCGGTGCGTCCGATGGAGCCGGCGAAGAGCAGATCGCCCGAGAAGAAGACCGACGGGATCTCCGCGGTCTCGGGCATCCGGAAGGTCACCGACCCCTTGGTATGGCCGGGCGCGTGCGCGACGGACAGCTCCATGCCCGCCAGCTCCAGCTTCGCGCCGTCGGTCAGCTCCTTGACGTCGTCCGGCTCCCCCACGGTCAGCTCGCCCATCAGCTGCGTCCCGATGGAACGGCCGAGACCCATCGACGGGTCGGTCATCATGTACCGGTCCTCGGGGTGGATCCACGCCGGTACACCGTGTGCGCCGCACACCGGGACGACCGAGGCCACATGGTCGATGTGGCCGTGTGTGAGGACGACGGCGACGGGCTTGAGCCGATGCTTCTTCAGCGTCTCTTCGACTCCCTGGGCGGCCTGGTGGCCGGGGTCGATGATCACGCACTCCTCACCGGCGGCGGGGGCGACGAGATAACAGTTCGTCCCCCAGGCCCCGGCGGGGAACCCGGCAATGAGCACGATCGTCCTTCGTTTGTGTCGATACGGGTGGGCTGCTCGGCGACTGCGCCTGTGGTCAGAGCCTACCGGCGCTCCCGATTCCTCAGCGAACCCATATACGGTACGGGGCACACGCAGGCGGTCGGCTCACAAGACGCACGCGTCCCAGCAGGCGTACGAGACGCATGAGGAGAGAACCCGGTGGTCACCCAGGAACAGCGGAAGCGGCAGCTCGCGCGGGAGAAGTTCTTGCGGCAGCAGCAGCGGCGGACGGCCGCGCGACGCAAGGCGCGCATGCGCAACTCGGTGATCGCGTCGGTGCTCGGCGTGGTCGTGATCGGCAGCGTCGCGCTGTACACGACCGGCGCCCTCAAGGACGACGACAAGACCAACGCCAGCTCCGAGACGACCCCGAGCGCGGCGGCGACCAGCAAGGCGCCGGACCCGTGCGAGAAGGCCGCCGCCGGCAAGGTCAAGACGGCGACCTGGAAGAAGGAGCCGGCGATCACCATCGACAAGTCGGCGAAGTACACGATGAAGCTGGCGACGACGTGCGGTGACATAGACATCGCGCTGAAGACCTCGGCGGCCCCGCACACCGTGAACTCGTTCAACTTCCTCGCCGGCAAGGGCTACTTCGACCACACCAAGTGCCACCGGCTCACCACCAGCGGCATCTACGTGCTGCAGTGCGGCGACCCGACCGGCTCCGGCAGCGGCAGTCCCGGCTACACGATCCCGGACGAGAACCTGAAGGACAAAAGCCTGAAGGACAACATCTACCCGGCGGGCACGATCGCGATGGCGAACACCGGCCAGGCGCACACCGGCGGCAGCCAGTTCTTCCTCGTCTACCAGGACAGCCAGTTGCCGCCCAGCTACACACCGTTCGGTACGGTTTCCGAGGCCGGCATGAAGGTCCTGAAGAAGATCGCCGCCGCCGGCGAGAGCACCGGAGCGGGCGACGGAGCACCGAACGCAACGGTCGTCATCAACAAGGCAACCGTCACCAAATCCTGACCGCCAACTGCGAAATTTCGGTCGCGCGGGATGCGGACAGGCAACCCGCCGGTCGCCTATGTTGGCCGTGACGAAACTGTGGACGATGCTCGGGGGCGCTGAGGCCCTCGCAGGCATCATGTGGAGGAGGCGCTGTGAGCAGCGACCCGTGGGGCCGCGTCGACGAGACGGGGACCGTGTATGTGCGTACGGCCGACGGCGAGCAGGTCGTCGGTTCCTGGCAGGCCGGCTCCCCTGACGAGGCGCTGGCCTACTTCGAGCGCAAGTACGAGGGCCTGGTTGTCGAGATCGGCCTCCTCGAGAAGCGAGTGAAGACCACCGACCTGTCGGCGAAGGACGCGCAGACCGCGATCGACCACATTCGGGAACAGGTCGACGCCCACCACGCGGTCGGCGATCTGGACGCCCTGCGGGTCCGGCTGGACAAGCTCGTGGAGACCGTCGAGAAGCGTCGTGAGGAGCGCAAGCAGCAGCGCGCCAAGCAGTCCGACGAGGCGCGGCACGCCAAGGAGGCGCTGGTCACCGAGGCGGAGGAGCTGGCGCAGTCGGACCAGTGGCGGGCGGCCGGTGAGCGCCTGCGTGCCCTGGTGGACACCTGGAAGGGTCTGCCGCGCCTGGACCGCAAGTCGGACGACGAGTTGTGGCACCGCTTCTCGCACGCGCGCTCGGCGTTCTCCAAGCGTCGCAAGGCGCACTTCGCGTCGCTGGACGCGCAGCGCGAGGAGGCCCGCAGGACCAAGGAGCGCCTGGTCGGAGAGGCCGAGGCGCTGTCCGGTTCGACGGACTGGGGTCCCACGGCCGCGCGCTACCGCGATCTGATGGCCGAGTGGAAGGCCGCCGGGCGCGCCCAGCGCGAGCACGAGGACGACCTGTGGAACCGCTTCCGCGGCGCCCAGGACGTGTTCTTCGCCGCCCGCAGCTCGGTCTTCGCCGAGCGGGACGCCGAGCAGTCCGAGAACCTGAAGCTGAAGGAGGAGCTGGCCGAGGAGGCCGAGAAGCTCCTGCCGATCGGTGACCTCAAGAGCGCTCGTGCCGCCTTCCGCACGATCAACGAGCGCTGGGAGGCCATCGGCCACGTCCCGCGCGACGCGCGGCCGAAGGTCGAGGGCCGGATGCACGCGGTCGAGCGGGCCCTCCAGGAGGCCGAGGAGACCGAGTGGCGCCGGACGAACCCGGAGGCACGCGCGCGTGCCGAGGGTCTGACCGGGCAGCTTCAGGCGGCGGTCGACAAGCTGAAGGGCCAGATCGAGCAGGCGCGGGCCCAGGGCAACAACGCCAGGGCCGACAAGCTCGAGAAGGAGCTGGCGGGCCGCGAGGCCCTGCTGGAGCAGGCTCTGAAGGGTCTGCAGGAGTTCGGCGGCTGAGGCTTTACTGATCCACGCAGAGGGGCTCCCGTACCTTGCCGGTACGGGAGCCCCTCTGCGTATGCGGTGCTACCTGCTGCGCGCCGACGTCACCCGGTACACGTCGTACACGCCCTCGACTCCCCTGACCGCCTTCAGGACGTGCCCGAGGTGCTTCGGGTCGCCCATCTCGAAGGTGAAGCGGGAGGTCGCCACTCGGTCGCGGGAGGTCTGGACGGCCGCGGAGAGGATGTTGACGTGCTGGTCGGACAGGACTCGCGTGACGTCCGACAGGAGTCGGGAGCGGTCCAGGGCCTCCACCTGGATGGCGACCAGGAAGACCGAGGACTGGGTGGGCGCCCACTCGACCTCGAGGATGCGCTCGGGCTCGCGGGAGAGTGACTCCACGTTCACACAGTCACTGCGGTGAACCGATACGCCACTACCGCGCGTGACGAAACCGATGATCGGGTCGCCGGGGACCGGGGTACAACAGCGGGCCAGCTTGACCCACACGTCGTCGACACCCTTGACCACGACACCCGGGTCGTTGCTGCTGCGCCGCTTGCGGCTGCGGCCACGGGACGGCGGTACCGACTCGTCGATCTCCTCGGTGGCCGCCTCCTCCCCGCCGAGCGCCTGGACGAGCTTCTGCACGACGTTCTGCGCGGAGACATGCCCCTCGCCGATCGCCGCGTACAGCGCGGAGATGTCCGGGTAGCGCATCTCGTGGGCGAGCGTCACGAGCGAGTCGCCGGTCAGGATGCGCTGGATCGGCAGGTTCTGTTTGCGCATCGCGCGGACGATGGCGTCCTTGCCCTGCTCGATCGCCTCGTCGCGCCGCTCCTTGGAGAACCACGCCCGGATCTTGTTGCGGGCGCGCGGCGACTTCACGAAGTTCAGCCAGTCCCGGGACGGTCCGGCCCCGGCCGCCTTGGACGTGAAGACCTCCACCAGGTCGCCGTTGTCCAGGGTCGATTCGAGCGGTACGAGGCGTCCGTTGACTCGGGCCCCTATGGTGCGGTGGCCCACCTCGGTGTGCACCGCGTACGAGAAGTCCACGGGGGTGGCTCCGGCCGGCAGCGCTATCACGTCACCCTTCGGAGTGAAGACGAAGACCTCGTTGCGTGACAGGTCGAAGCGCAGGGATTCGAGGAACTCGCCGGGGTCCTCGGTCTCCTTCTGCCAGTCGAGGAGCTGGCGCAGCCACGCCATGTCGTTGAGGTGGTCGTCCTTGCCGGTGGTCCTCGGCTGGTCCGAACGCACCTTGGAGGTGCCGGCGACGGCCTCCTGCTTGTACTTCCAGTGGGCGGCGATGCCGTACTCGGCGCGGCGGTGCATGTCGAACGTACGGATCTGGAGTTCCACCGGCTTGCCGTTGGGCCCGATGACCGTCGTGTGCAGCGACTGGTACATGTTGAACTTGGGCATCGCGATGTAGTCCTTGAACCGGCCGGGGACCGGGTTCCATCGCGCGTGCACGGTGCCGAGAGCGGCGTAGCAGTCCCTGACCGTGTCCACCAGGACGCGGATGCCCACCAGGTCGTAGATCTCCGCGAAGTCCCGGCCGCGGACGATCATCTTCTGGTAGACGCTGTAGTAGTGCTTCGGGCGGCCGGTGACGGTCGCCTTGATACGGGCGGCGCGCAGGTCGGCCTGGACCTCGTCGGTCACTATGGCCAGGTACTCGTCACGCTTCGGTGCCCGCTCGGCAACCAGCCGTACGATCTCGTCGTACATCTTGGGGTAGAGGATCGCGAAGGCGAGGTCCTCCAGCTCCCACTTGATGGTGTTCATGCCCAGCCGGTGGGCCAGCGGCGCGTAGATCTCGAGGGTCTCGCGCGCCTTCTTCTCCTGCTTCTCGCGCTTGAGGTAGCGCATGGTGCGCATGTTGTGCAGGCGGTCGGCGAGCTTGATGACCAGGACGCGCGGGTCCTTGGCCATCGCCACGACCATCTTGCGCACGGTCTCGGCCTGCGCGGCCTCGCCGAACTTGACCTTGTCCAGCTTGGTGACGCCGTCGACGAGCAGGGCGACCGAGTCGCCGAAGTCTCGGCGGAGCTGGTCGAGGCCGTACTCGGTGTCCTCGACGGTGTCGTGCAGGAGCCCGGCCATCAGGGTGGCGGGGTCCATGCCGAGCTCGGCGAGGATCGTGGTCACCGCGAGCGGGTGCGTGATGTACGGGTCGCCGCTCTTGCGCTTCTGGCCGCGGTGCCAGCGCTCGGCGACCTGGTAGGCCTTCTCGATCTGCCGGAGCGTCGCCGTCTCGATCTTCGGGTCGTTGCTGCGCACTATCCGCAGCAGCGGCTCCAGGACCGGGTTGTACGGGTTGGAGCGCTGGACACCGAGACGGGCGAGCCGGGCGCGGACACGGTTGGAGGAGCCGGTGCGGGCAGGCTGGCCTGCGGTGGGGCGCACCGCGGGCGAGTTCGTGGGCTGCTGGGGCGACGGGGGTCCCCCCGCTCGGGCGGCGTCGGGGGTGGGCGACGGCGGGACCGGCTTGGGGCGCGCCTGCTCGGCCGACTTGTCGACGGGCGCCGACTGGGCGTGCTCGACCGGCCCGCGGGGGTCGTTCTTCGCCTGGCCCGCGTCGGTCGGCGCGGGCTTCGCCGCGGGCCCCGAGGCGGACTCGGGCTTGGCGGCGGTCAGGTGTTGGGCCTCGTCTGGCAAGAGGACTCCTCGTGCGCGATCCGGGTCCCCCGGTCAGGCTCCGGAGACCCCATGGTAGCGAGCCTGCGCCCCAGGATCGCCTTCAGGCCGATGTGAGGGCCGTCTACCCGTGAAACGCGAGAGGCGGGCGCCGGATTCCTCCGGGCCCGCCACTGCGGTGTCCTGCGGGTGGCACACGCCTTGCGCAGGGGTTCTGTACAGGTGCTCAGACCTTGAGCAGCGCCTCCAGCGGGGCGCCGGCGAGGACCGGCTCCAGGCGGCCGCGGCCGCCCAGGAAGCCGAGCTCCATCAGGACGGCGAGGCCCGCGACCTCGGCGCCCGCCCGGCGGATGAGCTGGATCGAGGCCTCGGCGGTGCCGCCGGTGGCGAGGACGTCGTCGACGACCAGAACACGGTCGGCCGCGGTCAGGTCCTCGGCGTGCACCTCGATCTCCGCCGAGCCGTACTCCAGGTCGTACGCCTGGCTGAGGGTCGCTCCGGGGAGCTTGCCCGCCTTGCGCACGGGGATGAACCCGAGGCCGGCGCGGACGGCGACAGGGGCGCCGAGGATGAAGCCGCGGGCCTCCAGGCCGACGATCTTCGTGGCGCCGGCGTCCGCGGCGATTGCGGCGAGGGCGTCGGTGAGCGCGGTGAACGCCGCCGGGTCCGCCAGGAGCGGGGTGATGTCCTTGAACATCACGCCCGGCTCCGGGTAGTCCGCCACGTCACGGATCCGGCTGAGCAGCAGCTCCTCGATGCCGGTCATCGGCGCTTCCCCGACGGACGGCCACGGCCCCGGCTGCGGGACGGGGGCTGGTTGCGCGGGCCGACGACCGCGGGAGTCGCGTCGTCGTCCTCGGGCTCGTCGTCGAACGCCGCATCGGTGACCGGGGCATCCAGGGACTCGCCCGTGGCGGCCGCCTGCGCCCGCTTGGCGAGCACGCGCTTCCTGAGGGCCTTCATCTGCGGCTCGCGCTCCTTGAGGTCGGCGACGAGCGGCGTGGCGATGAAGATCGAGGAGTACGCACCGGCCGCGAGGCCGACGAACAGCGACAGCGAGATGTCGTTCAGCATGCCGGCGCCGAGGACACCGCCACCGATGAACAGCAGGCCCGCCACCGGCAGCAGCGCCACCACGGTGGTGTTGATGGAACGGACCAGAGTGCTGTTGATCGACCGGTTGGCGATGTCGCTGTACGTCCAGCGGGTCTGCTTGGTGATGTCCTTGGTCTGCTCCTTGAGACTGTCGAAGACGACGACCGTGTCGTAGAGCGAGTAACCGAGGATGGTCAGCAGACCGATCACCGTGCCCGGCGTGACCTCGAAGCCGACGAGGGCGTAGATGCCGACGGTGATGGTGATGTCGTGGATCAGCGCGACGAACGCGGCGACCGCCATCCGCCACTCGAAGGCGATCGCCAGATAGATCACGACCAGCACCAGGAAGATGCCGAGGCCCTGCCAGGCCTTGTCGGCGACCTGGTCACCCCAGCTGGGGCCGACCAGGTCGGCGTTGATCTGCTCGCTGTCGAGCTTCAGGTCCTCGGCGAGCACCTTCTTGATCTGGTTGGACTTGTCGGTGTCGATGCCCGCCAGCTGGATGCGCAGGGTGCCGTCGCCGAGCTTCTGGACGATCGCGTCGTGGCCGGAGGCCTCTTCCGCGTACGTCTCGGCCTGCGACACCGAGACGCTCGTGTTCTTCGGGGTGGTGAAGACGGCACCGCCCTGGAACTCGATGCCCATGTTCAGGCCGCGCACCGCCAGGCCGACGATGGCCGTGATGGTGATCAGGATCGAGAGGCCGTACCAGATCTTGCGGTTGCCGACGAAGTCGTAGCCGACCTCGCCACGGTGCAGTCGGGCGCCGAGGTTGCCGAGCTTCGACATCTCACGCCTCCTTCGGGTCGACAGGGCCTGCGGCAGTGTGCGAGGGACGGCGGGTGCGGCGCAGCGGGGGCTTGGCGCCCAGTCGCTTCGGGTCGAGGCCGGACCAGCTGTGGCCGCTGGAGAAGAACTTGCTGCGCGCGAGGATCGTCAGCAGCGGCTTGGTGAACAGGAAGACGACCACCACGTCGAGCACGGTGGTCAGGCCGAGCGTGAACGCGAAGCCCTGGACCTTGCCGACGGTGACGATGAAGAGCACCGCGGCGGCGAGGAACGACACGAAGTCGGAGACCAGGATGGTGCGCCGGGCACGAGGCCAGGCGCGTTCCACGGCGGGGCGCAGCGTGCGACCCTCTCGGATCTCGTCCCGGACCCGTTCGAAGTACACGATGAACGAGTCCGCTGTGATACCGATCGCGACGATCGCACCGCAGACGGCCGGGAGGTTCAGCGCGAAGCCGATGGCCGGGCCGAGCAGCGCCATGATCACGTAGGTGAGGGCCGCGGAGACCAGCAGCGAGGCGACGGCGATGAGCGCCAGGCCGCGGTAGTACGCCACCAGGTAGAGGACGACCAGGGCGAGGCCGATCGCGCCGGCGATCAGACCGGCCTTCAGCTGCTCACCGCCGAGCGCGGCGGTCACCGTGGTGACGCTGTCCTCCTTGAAGGTCAGCGGCAGGGCGCCGTAGGACAGCATGTTGGAGAGGCTCTGGGCCGACTCCTGGTTGAAGTTGCCGGAGATCTCCGCGTTGCCGCCGGTCAGCGCCTGGCTGACGGACGGGTCGGAGACGACCTCGCCGTCCAGGACGATGGCGAACTGGTTCTGCGGGGGCTGGTTCTGGGCCAGCTTGCCGGTGATGTCGCCGAACTTCTTGGCGCCGCCGGACGTGAACTTCATGGTGACGGTCCAGCCGGCGCCGGTCGTCGTGTTGAGGACGGCCTTTGCCTCGTCCACGTCGGTGCCGTCGACCTCGGCCGGGCCCAGGACGTACTTCTGCCACTGACCCTGCGAGTTCTGGCCGCAGGCCACGGTGGAGTCGGTGGGCTTGGCGCCGTCACCGGCCTTGGCTCGGGCCTTCGCGTCGGTGCAGTCGAGGGCGGTGTACTGGGCCTCGAGCTTGGCGGCCGCCGCGCTGGCGTCGCCGCTGCTCGCGGACGGGGAGGCGGAGGCACTCGCGGAGGCCGAGGCGCTCGTCGACGGCGTGGGGTCGGCCTTCAGGGCGTCGGTGACCGCGCGGCCCTGCGAGGTGGAGGTCGCCGACGGGGTGGTGGAACTGGAGGGAGACGACGACGAGGTCGCCTTGTCCGTGGCCTTGTCGGTGCTCGACGCGCTCGGCGACGGGCTGGCCGTCGCGGCGGCGCCCGAGACCTCGGTGGCGAGGACCGGTCGGAAGTACAGCTTGGCGGTGGTGCCGACCTGCTTCTGGGCCTCCTCGGAGTTCGTACCCTTGGGGATGTTGACGATGATGTTCTTGTCGCCCTGGGTCTGAACCTCGGCCTCCGAGACGCCAAGACCATTGACACGGCGGTTCATGATGTCGACCGCGGTGTCCATGTTGGTCTTGTTGATCGCGGATTCCTGGCCGGCCTCCGGGACCGCCCGGAGCGTGATGCTCGTACCACCGGCAAGGTCGATGCCGAGACGCGGAGTGGTGTGCCCGGAGAGGAACATTCCTCCGGTGAGCGCCACGATGGCGATCAGGATGAGGGCCAGCGAGCGCCATGGCTTGCTCTGGGCGCTCGCGCTCCGGCCCTTCTTAGGTGCTGCCACCTTCTCGTACTCCCTCTCGGGCCGCCTCGCGCCGGATCTGCGGGCGGGCGGCCATGACATGGTGTCGGGATCCCGTGCGAGCTGTGCACGTCCCAGGGGCACGCGGAGCGGGCCCGCGCGCCCGGGAGTGCGGCTACTTCGCCTCGGAGTCGCCGTCGGTCTTCTTCGGCTCCTCGTCCGTCTTCGCCCCGGCGGCCTCGGTTTCGGCCTCTGCCTCGGTGTCGGCCGGGGTCTCGGCAGGCTCCTCGGCCGTGTCCTTCTTGCCGAGGTCGACGGACTTGTCGTCGGAAGCGTCGGCAGCGTCGGCGGCGGGCTCGTCGGTCTCGGTGAGGGAGGAGGCGTCGTCCGGGACGACGTCGGAGTCGGACTTCAGGTCGTGCTCGATGCCGTGGACGATGCGGTTGTACTCGTCGTCCGAGAGGACTGCACCGATCGCGTTCTTCGCGAAGAGGAGGTCGACGCCGGGACCGGCATCGACGAGGACCGTGTCCTCATTGACTTCCTTGACCGTCGCGTACATGCCCCCGATGGTGCGGATGCCGCTGCCGGGCTGCATTTCGTTCCGCATGTTCGCGGCCGCCTGCTGCTTCTTCTTGGCCGAGCGGGTCATCAGGAACATGGCCCCGATGAGCACGATGAACGGGAGGAGGGTCACGAGACTCACGGGTCGGTACTTCCTTCACGTGACCGCGATGGTGAGCGGCCTGATGGTTGGGGGTGTGTACGCCGCCGACAAAGGCGGCATCGGCGGAGTCTAAGCGAGTCCGCGCGCATGGAACAACGCTCAGCATGGCACCAGGGTTCCTGACCCGGCCATCGCGCTCGCCGTCACGCCCCGAACAGGTCCTGTTGTCCGTTTCCTGTGGCCGTGGAGCGCGGCGGGGTGAGGCCGAGATGCGCCCAGGCGGCGGGCGTGCCGACCCGGCCGCGCGGGGTCCGGGCGAGCAGGCCCTCCCGGACGAGGAAGGGTTCGGCGACCTCCTCCACGGTCTCGCGCTCCTCCCCCACCGCGACGGCGAGCGTCGACAGGCCCACCGGGCCCCCGCCGAACAGCTTGAGCAGAGCCTCGAGAACCGCGCGGTCGAGACGGTCCAGGCCGCGGGCGTCGACCTCGTAGACGGCGAGGGCCGCCCCGGCGATGTCGCGCGTGATCAGGCCGTCGGCCTTGACCTGGGCGTAGTCGCGCACGCGGCGCAGCAGACGGTTGGCGATACGAGGCGTGCCGCGGGAACGGCCGGCGATTTCCGCGGCGCCGTCGGCCTCGATCTCCACCTCGAGCAGGTTCGCCGAGCGGTGGATGACGCGCTCCAGCTCGACGGGCTCGTAGAACTCCATGTGCGCGGTGAAGCCGAAGCGGTCGCGCAGCGGAGGCGGCAGCAGGCCCGCGCGCGTGGTCGCGCCGACCAGCGTGAAGGGAGGCAGTTCGAGGGGGATGGCGGTGGCTCCGGGACCCTTGCCGACGATGACGTCGACGCGGTAGTCCTCCATCGCCATGTAGAGCATCTCCTCGGCGGGCCGGGACATGCGGTGGATCTCGTCGAGGAACAGCACCTCGCCCTCCTGGAGGGAGGAGAGGATCGCGGCGAGGTCGCCGGCGTGCTGGATCGCGGGGCCGCTGGTGATGCGGATCGGGGCGTTCATCTCGGCCGCGATGATCATCGACAGGGTCGTCTTGCCGAGGCCGGGAGCGCCGGAGAGCAGCACGTGGTCGGCGGTGGCGCCCCGCGCGCGTGCGGCGCGCAGGACGAGGTCGAGCTGTTCGCGGACCTTCTCCTGGCCGATGAACTCGCCCAGGTCCTTGGGGCGCAGGGCGGCCTCGACGGCCTGGTCCTCACGGTCGGCGACCGAGTCCACGAGCCGCTCCGCGGCGGGGCCGACGGGCCGCTCGGCGGCCGGGGTGTCGGTCGTGTCGTCCCAGTTCACTGAGATCTCCTAGCTGGGTGGAGCAGACGGTCAGCGGGTGCGGTTCAGGCTTTGCAGAGCCGCCTTCAACAGCTGGCCGATCTGGGGCACGCCCTCGGTTGCCTCCGCCTGGGGTGCCACGGCGGACACCGCCTCGTCGGCCTCGCGGGTCGCGTATCCGAGCCCGATCAGGGCGGCGTGCAGCTGGTCGCGCCAGCCGGAGGTGACCGCCGTACCGATGGCGGGTGCGCCGATCGGCTCGCCGAGGCGGTCCTTCAGCTCCAGGAGCAGCTTCTGAGCGCCCTTCTTGCCGATGCCGGGGACGGCGATGAGCGCCTTCTCGTCGCCGGTGGAGACGGCCCGGCGCAGGGCGTCCGGCGAGTGCACGGCGAGCATCGCCTGCGCGAGCCTCGGTCCGACCCCGCTTGCGGTCTGGAGCAGTTCGAAGGTCTGCCGCTCGTCGTCGTCCGCGAAGCCGTACAGGGTCAGCGAGTCCTCGCGGACCACCAGGGAGGTGGCCAGCTTCGTCGGCTGGCCCATGCGCAGTCCGGAGAGCGTGTTCGGCGTGCACTGGAGGGCGATGCCGATCCCACCCACCTCGACCACCGCGGAGTCGGGGGCGAGGGCGGCGACCGGACCGCTGACGAAGGCGATCATGCCGTACGGCCTTTCGATGCGTGCAGGGCGACGGCCTGCTGGAGTCGGTTCTGGGCGGGGGCGCGCCAGATGTGGCAGATGGCGAGCGCGAGGGCGTCGGCGGCGTCGGCCGGCTTCGGGGGCGCGTCGAGCCGCAGCAGACGGGTGACCATGGCGCCGACCTGGGCCTTGTCGGCGCGGCCGCTGCCGGTGACGGCGGCCTTGACCTCGCTGGGCGTGTGCAGGGCGACGGGAATGCCGCGGCGGGCGGCGCACAGCATGGCGACGGCGCTGGCCTGGGCAGTGCCCATCACCGTGCGGACGTTGTGCTGGCTGAAGACCCGCTCCACGGCGACGAATTCGGGCCGGTGCTCGTCCAGCCACTGCTCGATGCCCTGCTCGACGGCGACGAGGCGCTGCCCCAACTCGGCGTCCGCCGACGTCCGTACGACACCGACTCCGAGCATGGTGAGCGGCCGGCCCGCGACTCCTTCGACCACACCGACACCGCACCGCGTGAGTCCGGGGTCCACCCCGAGTACGCGCACGCCGCCCCCCTCCTCTTTGCGGCTGAGCCGCCGCCGCTCTCGCGGACCTGGCTGAGCACCGTCGGGGTTCCTCCATTGATGTTGCGGGCCCCGGACGGTGATCTTTGGCTCCCGCCAGGCTATCCCCTGGCACCGACAACGGCCGCGGGCCGATGAGACGTGTCCCATCGGCCCGCCGAAATCGCCCCGCCCGCGGCGGCGTTACGCGTCGACCTTCTCCATGACCTCGTCGCTGACGTCGAAGTTGGCGAAGACGTTCTGCACGTCGTCGCTGTCCTCGAGCGCGTCGATCAGCTTGAAGATCTTCTTCGCGCCCTCTTCGTCGAGCTCGACCTGCATCGTCGGGACGAAGTTGGCGTCGGCGGAGTCGTAGTCGATGCCGGCGTCCTGGAGGGCGGTGCGGACCGCGACCAGGTCGGTGGCCTCGCTGATGACCTCGAAGGACTCACCGAGGTCGTTGACCTCCTCGGCGCCGGCGTCAAGGACGGCGCCGAGCACGTCGTCCTCGGCCAGTTCGCCCTTGGGGACGATCACGACGCCCTTGCGGTTGAAGAGGTACGACACCGAGCCCGGGTCGGCCATGGAGCCGCCGTTGCGGGTCATCGCGACGCGGACGTCGGAGGCGGCGCGGTTGCGGTTGTCGGTGAGGCACTCGATGAGCACCGCGACACCGTTCGGGCCGTAACCCTCGTACATGATCGTCTCGTAGTCGGCGCCACCGGCCTCGAGGCCGCCGCCGCGCTTGACCGCGGAGTCGATGTTCTTGTTCGGGACCGACGACTTCTTCGCCTTCTGGATGGCGTCGTAGAGCGTCGGGTTGCCCTCGATGTCGACGCCGCCCATCCGGGCCGCGACCTCGATGTTCTTGATCAGCTTCGCGAAGAGCTTGCCGCGTTTGGCATCGATCACGGCCTTCTTGTGCTTCGTCGTAGCCCATTTAGAGTGGCCGGACATCTGCCTGTCTCCTTCGCGTAACCCAGCTCTTTCCGAACGCCAGAGATCCTACAAGGACTCCGCTGTCCGGTTCGCGCGCACCATGTCGACGAACAGGGCGTGCACGCGGTGGTCGCCGGTCAGTTCCGGGTGGAACGACGTGGCGAGCGCGTTGCCCTGGCGGACCGCGACGATGTGGCCGCCGTGCTCGGCGAGCACTTCGGTCTCGGCGCCGACGGACTCGACCCAGGGGGCGCGGATGAACACGCCCTCCACAGGATCGCCCGCAATGCCCTTCACGTCGAGCGAGGCCTCGAAGGACTCGTTCTGGCGTCCGAAGGCGTTGCGGCGCACGATCATGTCGATGCCGCCGATCGTCTCCTGGCCCGAGCGCGGGTCGAGGATCTTGTCGGCGAGCATGATCATGCCCGCGCAGCTGCCGTAGACGGGCATGCCGTCTCGCACGCGTGCGCGTAGCGGCTCCATCACGCCGAACAGGACGGCCAGCTTGGAGATGGTGGTGGACTCGCCGCCGGGGACGACCAGGCCGTCCACCTCGGCGAGCTCCTCGGGGCGCCGCACCGGCCTGGCCACGGCGTCGGCCGCGGCCAGGGCGATGAGGTGCTCCCGTACGTCGCCCTGGAGGGCCAGGACGCCTATGACAGGTGCCTCAGTCATGTAAGTGCAGTCCTAAGGGGGTGACTTACCAGCCGCGGTTGGCGTAGCGCTCGGTCTCGGGGAGGGTGTCGCAGTTGATGCCGACCATGGCCTCGCCGAGGTTGCGGGACGCGTCCGCGATGATCTTCGGGTCGTCGTAGAAGGTGGTCGCCTTGACGATGGCGGCGGCGCGCTTGGCCGGGTCGCCGGACTTGAAGATGCCGGAGCCGACGAAGACGCCCTCGGCGCCGAGCTGGCGCATCAGCGCGGCGTCGGCGGGGGTGGCGACGCCACCGGCGGAGAACAGCACGACCGGGAGCTTGCCGAGCTCGGCGACCTCCTTGACGATCTCGTACGGGGCGCGCAGCTCCTTGGCGGCGGCGTACAGCTCGTTGTTGTCGTAGCCGCGCAGCCTGGCGATCTCGTTCTTGATCTGGCGCAGGTGGCGGACGGCTTCGACGACGTTGCCGGTGCCGGCCTCGCCCTTGGAGCGGATCATCGCGGCGCCCTCGGCGATGCGGCGCAGGGCCTCGCCCAGGTTGGTGGCACCACAGACGAAGGGGGTCGTGAACGCCCACTTGTCGGAGTGGTTGACCTCGTCGGCGGGGGTGAGGACCTCGGACTCGTCGATGTAGTCGACGCCGAGGGACTGCAGGACCTGGGCCTCGACGAAGTGGCCGATGCGGGACTTGGCCATGACCGGGATGGAGACGGCCTCGATGATGCCCTCGATCATGTCCGGGTCGGACATGCGGGCCACGCCGCCGTCCTTGCGGATGTCGGCCGGGACGCGCTCGAGGGCCATGACGGCGACGGCGCCCGCGTCCTCGGCGATCTTCGCCTGCTCCGGCGTGACGACGTCCATGATCACGCCGCCCTTGAGCTGCTCGGCCATGCCGCGCTTCACGCGCGCGGTGCCGGTCTCGGGAGTCTGGTTGTCGGAGAGCGTGCTGGACACGGGTGACCTCGCTGAAGTGAAAGAGGGATCTGCAGCACCGAGGAAACGCGACAGGAGCAGGCCACAGCAAGGGCCAATGAAGAGGCGGTGGATCGTTTTCCGGCCGGGGACCCTACGCGGCCCGGTCCACCAGTGCCGCCGGCGGCTCGTCGTCCATCTCGAAAGCCAACGGGAACGGCGCGTGTCCCGCCAGCCGGAACCAGCGCACCTTGCGGTGCCGGCGCAGTGCCCTGGCGGCCCGTACCGAGTCGTTGTGGAAGCGCCGGGCCATCGGCACCCTGCGCACCGCCTCGGTCAGTTCCCGGGCGGCCGCCTCTCCCCCGGGCGCCTCCCGTACCGCCTCCACCTGCTGCGTCTCGGCGAACACGGCTCGCAGCGCCTGGCTCAGGTCGCTCTCGGCGACCTCCCGCTGCTCCTCCTCGGCCTGCCGGGCCGCGTGCGCGGCCTCGTACAGGACGATCGAGGCGGCCGGATCGAGCACCCCGGAAGTGGCCAGTTCCTGGGCCACCGAGGCGCGGCGCAGCAGTTGGGCGTCGAGCCCGGCACGGGTGGCGTCGATGCGGGCGTGCAGCCGGTCGAGTCGCCCGGCCGTCCAGCTCAGATACAGGCCGATCGCGACCAGCGCGACGAGGATCCAGATCAGGGTTGCGGTCACGGGCGGCAAGGCTACCGGGGCGCTCCGCCGGGGGTGGCGGGGTGTCCTGCGGGCTGTTGGTGTGGTCGATGTGGGGGCTGCCGCCCCCAGACGCCCGCTTCGGCCTGAACGGCCTCGTCCTCAAACGCCGGACGGGCTGACATTGTCCGGACCGGCGCGGTCAGACGCGCCCCGAGGATTCATCAGTCCCGCGCCAGCCCCAGCCGCGCCCGCAACCCCGTCGCCCGCTCGTCGTCCGCCGCGGCGACGGCAGCCGCGCCGGACGTCACCGTCTCGTACACGGACAGGATGTCAGCGCCGACCGTCGACCAGTCGAACCGCCGTACATGCGCGCTGCCGCGCTCGCGCAGTTCGGCCAGCCGCACCGGGTCCCCGAGCAGCCGTACGGCGGCCATGGCGAGCGCGTCCGCGTCCTCGTTGGCGAACAGTTCGCCCGCCGCGCCCCGGTCGAGCACCTGGGTGAAGGCGTCCAGGTCCGAGGCGAGCACCGGGGCCCCCGCCGACATCGCCTCGACCAGGATGATCCCGAAGCTCTCGCCGCCGGTGTTCGGGGCGACGTACAGGTCGACACTGCGCAGGAAACGGGCCTTGTCCTCGTCGCTGACCATGCCGAGGAACTCCACGCGCGGGCGGAGTTCGGCGGGCAGCGACTCGACCGCCTCCTTTTCGTCGCCGCGCCCGGCGACCAGCAGCCGGGTCTGCGGGCGCTCGGCGAGGATCTTCGGCAGGGCCTTCATCAGCACCGGCAGGCCCTTGCGGGGCTCGTCGATGCGGCCGATGAAGCCGATCGTGTCGCCCTGCCACTCGGGCTTGGGCTCGGCCCGGGCGAAGAAGTCGACGTCGACGCCGTTCGGGATCACCACCGCGTCGCCGCCGAGGTGTTCGACGAGCGTGCGGCGGGCGTACTCGCTCACGGCGATCCGCGCGCTGATCTTCTCCAGGGCGGCCTGAAGGATCGAGTACGCGGCGATCATGGCCCGGGAGCGCGGGTTCGAGGTGTGGAAGGTGGCGACGATCGGGCCCTGCGCGGCCCAGCACGCCAGCAGGCCGAGGGACGGCGAGGCCGGCTCGTGGATGTGGATGACGTCGAACGCGCCGTCGTGCAGCCAGCGCCGCACCCGGGCCGCCGACAGGAAGCCGAAGTTCAGCCGGGCCACCGAGCCGTTGTACGGCACCGGCACCGCACGGCCGGCCGAGACGACGTACGGCGGCAGCGGGGTGTCGTCGTCGGCCGGAGCGAGGACGGACACCTCGTGGCCGAGGCGGAGGAAGTACTCGGCGAGATCGCGGATGTGGAACTGGACGCCACCCGGCACGTCCCAGGAGTACGGGCAGACGATGCCGATCCTCACGCGGTGCCCCCTGCCGGAGAACGCGCGGGATCGAGATCCTTGAGCCACAGACGCTGCAGCATGTGCCAGTCCTCCGGATGGTCGGCGATCCCCGAGGCGAAGGCGTCGGCCAGCGCCTGTGCCATGACAGACGTCTTCTCGGCCCGCGTACCTGACTCGGGGACCTCGATCGGGGGATGGACACGGCCCTGCATCACGCGGGAGTCGTCGTACCAGAGCGTCACCGGGAGCAGCAGAGCGCCGGTCTGCTGGGCGAGCAGCGCGGGGCCGGCCGGGATCCGGGTGGCCTCGCCGAAGAACTGGACCTCGACGCCGGAGGAGGACAGGTCCCGTTCGGCGACCAGACAGACCAGGCCGCCGTCGCGCAGCCGCCGGGCCAGCGTGCCGAACGCGGTGCCGCCGCTGTGGGGCAGGACCTCCATGCCGAGGCCCTCGCGGTAGGCGACGAAACGGTCGTACAGCGTCTCCGGCTTGAGGCGTTCGGCGACCGTGGTGAACGGCGTGTCGAGCTTGGTGGTGACCCACGCGCCGGCGAGGTCCCAGTTGGCCATGTGCGGCAGGGCGAGGATGACGCCCTTGCCGGCCGCGAGGCCGTCGGTGAGGTGGTGCAGGTCCTTGGGGTCGAAGCCGTTCTTGACGCGCTCGGCGCTCCAGGCGGGGAGCCGGAAGGACTCCATCCAGTAGCGCAGGTACGACCGCATGCCGGCGCGCGAGAGCTGGGCCAGGCGCTCGGGACTCGCGTCGGGCACCACGCGCGCGTAGTTGCTCTCCAGCCGCCGGACGCCCTTGCCGCGCTTCTTCCAGGCGAGGTCGGCGATGCTCCGGCCGAGGCGCACGGCGACCGGCTCGGGGAGCTTCTTCACCACACCCCAGCCGAGGCCGTACAGCGCGTCGGTGACCCGCTCCTGGGCGCTCACTTCGCCGCCTCGCTCCCCTGGGTCTCCGGGTTCTCCTGGGCGGCGGCCGCCTCGGCCTCGGCCGACTCCCGGCGGACCGTGACGACGCGCTGGATCAGCGTCACCAGGCTGCCGACGGCGACGATCCACAGCGCGACGGGCAGCAGGTACTGGATGCCCGGCACGCCGAACGCGTGCAGACCCGCCAGACCGGCCGCGACCAGCGAGATCACCAGGCGCTCGGCCCGCTCGACGAGTCCGTTGACCGCGACCGGCAGGCCGATCGACTCGCCGCGGGCCTTGGTGTACGACACCACCTGGCCGCTGGCCAGGCAGAAGATCGAGACCGCGCAGAGGATGGTGTCGTCGCCGCCGCCCGCGTACCAGAGGGCGAAGCCCCCGAAGACCGCGCTGTCGGCGACCCGGTCCAGCGTGGAGTCCAGGAAGGCGCCCCAGCGGCTGGAGCGGCCCAGCTGGCGGGCCATGTTTCCGTCGACGAGGTCGGAGAACACGAAGAGTGTGATCACGATCGTGCCCCAGAAGAACTCGCCCATGGGGTAGAAGACCAGCGCGCCCGCGACCACACCGGCGGTGCCGATGAGGGTCACCGTGTCGGGGCTGACGCCCCGCCGGATGAGAAACGCGGCGAACGGTGTGAGGACACGCGTGAAGAATGCACGCGCGTACTTGTTCAGCATGGCCTTCCCGAGGGTCGGTGTGGCCGAGCGGCCCCTGCTGGCCACCGGCTGGCCCATCGTAGCCACGCGCGCGCGTGGGTGACGGCCGGGCACCGTCAGCCGGTGTCACGGCCCGACCGCTTCCCGGTCACGGCGGGATCTCCCGGCCCGGGCCGGGGGCCGGCGGCGGGATCGCGTCCGCCGTATGGACGCACCGTGACGGGAGTGGAAAGCTCGAAGAACACCGCGGGCGTCACCGGAGCCGCCACCGCACGCGGGTCCGCATGTCCGCGCCCACAGTGACCTCACCGTGCACGGGAGGCAAGGCCATGGGCGACAAGGCGAACACACACCCCGGAGCCGCCGGCAGGGCAACGGCGGCCGACCAACCCGCGTCCGTACGGAATGTGGTGCTGGTCGGCCACTCCGGATCGGGCAAGACGACATTGGTGGAGGCTCTCGCACTCACCACGGGAGCGGTGAACCGGGCGGGCCGCGTGGAGGACGGCGGCACCGTCTCCGACTACGACGAGATCGAGCACCGGCAGCAGCGCTCGGTGCAGCTCTCCCTGGTACCCGTCGAATGGGACGGATACAAGATCAACATTCTCGACACCCCCGGATACGCCGACTTCGTCGGAGAACTCAGGGCCGGTCTGCGAGCGGCGGACGCGGCCCTTTTCGTCGTCTCGGCCTCGGACGGGGTGGACGGCTCGACGCGCATGGTGTGGGAGGAGTGCGCGGCCGTCGGCATGCCCAGGGCGATCGTCGTCACGCACCTGGAGTCCGCCCGGGCGGACTTCGAGGACATGACACGGATCTGCGCGGAGGCCTTCGGCGGCGACGACCCCGACGCCGTACTGCCGCTCTACCTGCCGCTGCACGGCCCCCAGGCCCCGGACGGGCACGCGCCCGTGACGGGACTGATCGGGCTGCTGTCGCAGAAGCTGTTCGACTACTCGTCCGGGGAGCGCAAGGAGTCCGAGCCGGGCGAGGACCAGCTGCCGCTGATCGAGGAGGCCCGCAACCGGCTGATCGAGGGGATCATCTCGGAGAGCGAGGACGAGACCCTCATGGACCGCTACCTCGGTGGCGAGGAGGTCGACGTCAGGACGCTGATCGAGGACCTGGAGCGGGCCGTCGCGCGGGGGGTCTTCTTCCCGGTGCTGGCCGCCGCTCCCGCAGCCGAGGGCGCCCGGCAGGGGCTCGGCACGGTCGAGCTCCTCGAACTGGTCACACGCGGCTTCCCGACCCCGCTGGAGCGCGAGGCGCCGAGGGTCACCACGGTCGACGGCAAGCCGCGCGAGCTGAAGCTGTGCGATCCGGACGGGCCGCTGGTCGCGGAGGTCGTGAAGACGTCGTCCGACCCGTACGTCGGCCGGGTCTCGCTGGTGCGGGTCTTCTCGGGCACGCTGCACCCGGACGAGACCGTGCACGTCTCCGGGCACGGTCTCGCCGACCGGGGGCACGAGGACCACGACGTCGATGAGCGGATCGGCGCGCTGTCCGCGCCGTTCGGCAAGCAGCAGCGGGTGCTCACCCACTGCATCGCCGGGGACCTCGCGTGCGTGGCGAAGCTCGGCCGCGCGGAGACCGGGGACACGCTCTCGGCCAAGAACGACCCGCTGCTCATGGAGCCGTGGGAGATGCCCGACCCGCTGCTGCCGCTCGCCATCCAGGCGCACAGCAAGGCGGACGAGGACAAGCTCTCGCAGGGCCTGTCCCGGCTGGTCGCCGAGGACCCGACCATGCGGCTCGAGCAGAACCAGGACACCCACCAGGTGGTGCTGTGGTGCCTGGGCGAGGCCCACGCCGACGTCGCGCTGGAACGGCTGCGCAACCGATACGGCGTGCAGGTCGACGTGGTCCCGCACAAGGTCTCCCTCCGGGAGACGTTCGCGGCCAGGTCGGCGGGGCGCGGCCGTCATGTGAAGCAGTCCGGCGGTCACGGGCAGTACGCCATCTGCGAGATCGAGGTGGATCCGCTGCCGGGCGGCTCAGGCATCGAGTTCGTGGACAAGGTCGTCGGCGGCGCGGTGCCGCGCCAGTTCATCCCGTCCGTCGAGAAGGGCGTGCGGGCCCAGGCTGCCAAGGGAGTTGCGGCCGGCCATCCGCTCCTCGACATCCGGGTCACCCTGCTGGACGGCAAGGCGCACTCCGTGGACTCCTCCGACGCCGCGTTCCAGACGGCCGGCGCGCTGGCGCTGCGGGAGGCGGCCGCCGACGCGAAGATCCATCTGCTGGAGCCGGTGGCCGAGGTGACCGTCCTGGTCGGCGACGACTACGTGGGCGCGGTGATGAGCGACCTGTCCGGGCGGCGCGGCCGGGTGCTCGGCACGGAACAGACCAGCGGCGGACGGACGCTGGTGCGCGCGGAGGTGCCCGAGATCGAGATCGGGCGGTACGCCGTCGACCTGCGCTCCCTGTCCCATGGCACGGCCCGTTTCAGCCGCTCGTACGCGCGGCACGAGCCGATGCCGCCGCAGATCGCGGAAAGGATCCGTGAAGAGACGCGCGAAGCCTCGTAGTTGGCGGCGGGCGCCCCCCAATCGACGTTTACGGAACACTCCCCTCCGCGTCGGCGGGCGGCTACGGCCGTCCGCCGCCGGGGTGTTGGTACGTCCGCCGCCGGGGTGTCGGTACTCCGCCGACGGGATGTTGTACGTCCGCCGACGGATGTCGGTGCCTGCGGATACGCTGATGACTTGATCAACAGGTGTGCGAAGCAAGGAAGTCGGGAAGGCCGCATGAGCAGGGCCGGCGGCGATCGGGGGCGGGAATGACCGTTGACAGCGGTTACGCGGACATCTTTGGTCCGCAGGTGCCGCGCACAGGCGACGGAGGACAGACGGCGACGTTCGCGCTGGCCTCCGCGGCTTATCGGGACAACGACGTCAAGGACATCCTCGCTGCCAACAGCGAGTGGCACGAGTCGACCGTCAAGGACGGCCGCAGATGGGCGCGGATCTTCCGGCCCAACCTGGGCGAGGCCTTCTCCGCGGCCGTGGTCGCCCGCATGCTGGGCGCTGGCCGCAAGCCGCTCATCCAGTCCTTCGGCGCCGAGCCGCAGGTCGTGGTCGAGCACTGCCTCGCGGCGAACAACATCCGCAGGGACCGCGACAGCCTGCTGACCATCGTCATGGTGCTGTGCGGTCTGCTCTTCCTGCCCGGGCTCCTCATCTGGCTGCTGGTCTTCCAGATCCGCACCACCGTGGCGAAGACCGAGAACAAGCAGGCCGGAGCCTTCGCCACCGCCCTGCTCGTCGGAGTGGGCGCCCTCGCAGTGATCTTCCTCGTACGCACGCCGTTCGGCGGCTTCTGGGCGTGGTACGCGCGTGCGGCGGTCGTCATGCCGGTGGTCGGCTGGTTCTGGGCCAAGCAGATCTGCGAGCGCACGGCGACGGACCTCCGGGAGCGCTGGAACAGTCTGCTGTCCGGCAGCAGCGTCGGGGCCAAGGTCCCCGAGGCGGTGCCGAGCAGCCCCCGCGAGACCGCGGCCGAGCAACTGCGCCAGTCGCTGGCCAAGTTGAGCGCCGAGCAGCAGTCCAACGCCGTGTTCTACGCCGGGCCCAAGGGCATACTCGGCATGGGCACCCGATGGGGCAGCTGGCAGCTCGCCGAGGACCTGGTCTCACGCCATCCGGACCGGGAGATCCATCCCTTCCGCAGCTGGGACGTCATACGGTCCATCCACGACAAGCTGCGCATGCTGGAGCGGAACACGCTGAACACCGGCGGCTTCCCGAAAGCGTCCGTACGGCACTGGATCGTCACCCCGGTCGGGGAGAACGCGAAGGCGGTCTCCCGTCCCGAGGGCACGGACGTGGACGCGTACCAGGTCAAGTCACACGCCATACAGGACATCTGCAACAAGCAGCAGTTCGGCGCGGGCGACCGGCACTACCTGGGCGTGCAGTGGACGCTGTGGGACGGGCAGCTGGTCATCACCATGCTGATCACGGTGACCGTGCTGCACGAGACGCTGCGCATCGAGGTGACCGGGCACGCGCTGGGTCCGGTGCACTCGCTGTTCACCTCGAAGCCGGAGGCCAAGGAGAAGGAAGTCGCCAAGCAGCTCAAGTTCTGGGAGACCCGGAAGGTGAAGCTCCCGCTGGTCGACGCCGACGAGGTGGTGCGCCTGACCGCCCGGGCGCCCCTGACCTGGTATCCGCCGCTGCTGAACTGGCTCGGCGGCACCCTGGCCCTCCCCGAGCCCTTCGGGCTGCGGCACGCCTGGGCGGACAAGCCGTGGCGGCACCGCTTCATGGCCGACGACGCGCTGCGCGCTGCCACCCCGGTGCTGCGGGTCGTGCACGCGGCTGCGATCCGGGTCCTGGAGGAGAACGGCGTGGACACGGAGAAGTTCGGCACCCGGTCGGCGTTCCTCAGCACGGCGGTGCAGGACCCGACACCGCGCAAGGCGGACGTGTACGACGCGTAGGTGCGGTGGGGGCCGCCAGGAGCCCCCACCCCGCCCGCAGGATCAGGCCGTCGGCCAGGCGTCCGCCAGCATCTTCCGGGTGTCCGCCAGCAGCTGCGGCAGCACCCGCGTGTGCCCGACGACCGGCATGAAGTTCGTGTCGCCGCCCCAGCGCGGGACGATGTGCTGGTGCAGGTGGGCCGCGATACCGGCGCCCGCCACGGACCCCTGGTTCATGCCGATGTTGAAGCCGTGGGCGCCGGACGCGCTGCGCAGGGCGGTCATCGCCTGCTTCGTCAGCGCGGCGAGCTCGACCGTCTCCGGCTCCGTCAGGTCCGTGTAGTCGGCCACATGACGGTAGGGCACGACCATCAGGTGGCCGCCGTTGTACGGGTACAGGTTGAGCACCGCGTAGACCTGCTCACCGCGCCGGACGATCAGCCCGTCCTCGTCGGACTTGGCCGGGATCGAGCAGAAGGGACAGCCGTCGTCGGCACCGGGGCCGGTCGGCTTGTTCTCGCCCTGGATGTACGCCATCCGATGGGGCGTCCACAGACGCTGGAACGCGTCCTGGGTCCCCACGCCCCACTGCTGCTCCGGCTCACTCGTCATGCAGTGCAGCATATGACTTCGCCCGTTCGCGCCGTGTCGCCGGGTTGTGGGAAAAGCGTCCCGGGACAAGCTGGGCCGGTGGACGCTGAGCTGGACGACGACAGGCCCGAGGCCCGCTGGGATCGACGCACCGAGGTGCCGCTCGCCGTGGCCTCGCTGGTGTTCCTCGCCGCGTACGCGGTCCGCGTGCTCGTCCGCGACCTGCCCGACGATCTGCTCGACCTCTGCCTCGCGCTGAACCTGGCCGCCTGGGTCCTGTTCGGCATCGACTACGCGGTGCGCTGGCGGCTGAGCGGGCAGCGGCTGCGCTTCGTACGGACGCACCTGCTGGACACCGCGGTGCTGGTCCTGCCGCTGCTGCGGCCGCTGCGGATCGTCAAGATGTACGAGGCGGTGCAGCGCCGGCACGGACGGCCCCGGCTGGCACTGCACGCGCGCGTGATCGCCTACGCCGGGCTGTCGACCGTCCTCCTCGGCTTCAGCGGTGCCCTCGGCGTCTACCAGCAGGAGCACGCGGCACCGGACGCGACCATCCGGACCTTCGGTGACGCGGTGTGGTGGACCTGCTCCACCCTCGCCACCGTCGGCTACGGCGACGTCGTCCCCGTCACTCCGGTCGGACGCCTGATCGCGGTCGGGGTGATGGCCATCGGCCTGGCCCTGCTCGGCACCGTGACCGGGACCTTCGCCTCGTGGCTGCTCCAGGTCTTCTCGCGGGAGGACGACGACAGGCCCCCGGGAAGCTGAGCCTCCCGGGGGCCTGTCGCAGGGATCAGACCTGCGCCCGCTCCTCCACGACCTTCACGATCTTCGCGATGGCCTCGTCGAACGGGATGCCGTTCTCCTGCGAGCCGTCGCGGTAGCGGAAGGACACCGACCCGCCCGCCATGTCCTCGTCGCCCGCGATGACCATGAAGGGCACCTTCTGCTTCTGGGCGTTGCGGATCTTCTTCTGCATACGGTCGGAGGAGGAGTCCACCTCGACCCGCAGGCCCTTCTTCTTGGCCGCGGCGGCGAACTTCTCCAGGTACTCCACGTGCCCGTCGCCGATCGGGATGCCGACCGCCTGGACCGGGGCCAGCCACGCCGGGAAGGCGCCCGCGTAGTGCTCCAGGAGCACCGCGAAGAACCGCTCGATGGAACCGAAGAGCGCACGGTGGATCATGACCGGGCGCTGCTTGGAGCCGTCGGGGGACGTGTACTCCAGCTCGAACCGCTCCGGCAGGTTGAAGTCGAGCTGGATCGTCGACATCTGCCAGGTGCGGCCGATGGCGTCCTTGGTCTGGACGGAGATCTTCGGGCCGTAGAAGGCGGCGCCGCCCGGGTCCGGGACCAGGGGCAGGCCCTGCTTCTCGGCGACCTCGCGCAGCGTCTGAGTGGCCTCTTCCCAGACCTCGTCGGAGCCGACGAACTTCTCCGGGTCCTTGGTCGACAGCTCCAGGTAGAAGTCGGTCAGACCGTAGTCACGCAGCAGGCCGAGGACGAAGGTGAGCGTCTTGTCGAGTTCCTCGGACATCTGCTCGCGCGTGCAGTAGATGTGCGCGTCGTCCTGGGTGAAGCCACGCGCGCGGGTCAGGCCGTGCACGACGCCCGACTTCTCGTACCGGTACACGGTCCCGAACTCGAAGAGGCGCAGCGGCAGTTCACGGTAGGAGCGGCCGCGCGCGTCGAAGATCAGGTTGTGCATCGGGCAGTTCATAGGCTTGAGGTAGTAGTCCACGCCCTCGTCGAGCTGCATGGGCGGGTACATGCCGTCGGCGTACCAGTCCAGGTGGCCCGAGGTCTCGAAGAGCTTCCCCTTCGTCGCGTGCGGGGTGTAGACGAACTCGTAGCCCTCCTCCTCGTGGCGACGGCGCGAGTAGTCCTCCATGACCCGGCGGATGATGCCGCCCTTGGGGTGGAAGACGGCGAGGCCGGAGCCGATCTGCTCGGGGATCGAGAACAGGTCGAGCTCGGAGCCCAGCTTGCGGTGGTCGCGCTTCTCCGCCTCGGCGAGGAAGTCGAGGTGCGCCTTCAGCTCGTCCTTGGTGGGCCAGGCGGTGCCGTAGATGCGCTGGAGCATCGGGTTCTTCTCGCTGCCGCGCCAGTAGGCGGCCGCGTTGCGCATCAGCTTGAACGCCGGGATGTTCCTGGTGGTGGGCAGGTGGGGACCGCGGCAGAGGTCCTTCCAGCACAGGTCACCGGTCTTGGCGTCGAGGTTGTCGTAGATCGTCAGCTCACCGGCGCCGACCTCGACGTCCGCGCCGTCGTCCGTGGAGGCCGAGCCCTTGATGCCGATCAGCTCCAGCTTGTACGGCTCGGACGCCAGCTCCGCACGAGCCGCCTCGTCGGTGACCACACGGCGGGAGAACTTCTGCCCCCGCTTCTGGATCTCCTGCATCTTCTTCTCGACGGCCTTGAGATCCTCGGGCGTGAACGGCTTCTCGACGTCGAAGTCGTAGTAGAAGCCATCCTTGACCGGCGGGCCGATGCCCAGCTTCGCCTCGGGGAAGAGCTCCTGCACGGCCTGCGCCATCACGTGCGCGGTGGAGTGGCGCAGGATGTTCAGGCCGTCCTCGGAGGAGATCTCGACGCCTTCGACCTCCTCGCCCTCGGACAGGACGTACGACAGGTCCTTGAGCTCGCCGCCCACGCGCGCGGCGATGATCGAACGCTCGCCGGCGAAGAGCTCGGCTGCCGTGGTGCCCGTCGTCACCACGCGCTCTTCCCGCTCGGAATCGCGTTGGATGATCACACGGACGTCTGACACCGGTCTCTCCTGACTGAAGGCGGATGCGGCGCCATACCGAGAGCGCGCGCAATAGGGGATCGTACCGACCCGGGCCCGCCCACCGCGAAATCAGTCCCCGCCGCAGGCCTCCTCGAAGAAGGCCGTGATCTCCGCGGTCTCCTGCAGCGACTTCATCAGCCGGTCCCGCTCGGCCTCGTCCACCTGCACCGGTTCGACCCCGGAGGCGTCCGTCAGCCGCCGGAAGCCGCCTCTGCTCTCCAGCCGCCCGTGCACCCGCACCGGCAGTCCGACGAGGTGCGCGTGACCGGCGATCCGGTACGACTCCTCGTCCAGCGTGAGTCGTACGTGCGGGATCTCGGCGCCGGCGATCACCCGCATCCGTACCGATCCCTCCCCGCGCGGCCCCGACCTGCGCATCCGGACCACCGCACCCGTGATCCGCACCGGCACGGAGGGCTCTGCGCGCAGATAGCGGGCCCCGGCCTCGCGCAGCACGGGCAGGTCGCCGGGCGAGAACTCGACGGCCTCGGCGGGTGCCGCGCACCCTTCGGGGACCCCCGCCGCCGGTGCCCACTCCACGCCGACGCGCGCGCCCTCGGTACCGCGCACCAGGGCGATGAGCGCCTCGGTGAACTCGCGGCTGACGCCCGCCTCGACGGCGCCGTCGAAGGCGTCCATGCCGCCGGTGGCCCGCTGGTAGTCGACGGCCTCGCGGGCGGCGTACAGGGCCTGGTGCAGGCGTACGGCGAGCGGGCGGCCGGTGCCGACGGGCACGAAGGCGGTCAGGCGGCGGCCGCCGGCCGCGGAGCCTACGAGGACGTGCTCCAGGGATGCGGCGGCGGTGCGCCGGTAGCGGGCACCGTAATAGCCCGCACGCGCACGCGTGGCGAGCGCTCCGGCTAGCAGCATCCGACGGGCGGCCGAGCGCAGCTGTTCCTCGACCGTCCAGGGGACGGCTCCGACCGGACCGGTAGGGACGTCGCGCCACCAGCGGATCTCGTCGCTGGGCACGGCGAGGGAGACCAGCACCTCGCGCGCGGAGGGCGTCCCGCTGCGGGACAGCGCGAGAAGGGCCTCGCCCAGCAGGTCCTCGCTGTCGGGGAAGGCCAGGCTCTCGGGGACGAGCAGGCTGGTCCCGCCTGCGCCCGGTCCCGGCGGGGTCCAGCGGCCGTAGCGTCCGGCCGCTCCCCCGCGCCGCTGCCAGCCGTGGCGGTGCAGCAGGGCGCTGAGCACGGCGGGGTCGACGTCGGCGGGGTCGGGGGAACGGTTCCAGACCACGTCGGCGGGGTGCGGTCGTACGGGTCGCAGTGGCTCTTCCAGCGGGCGGTGCGTCATGGTCTGCCTCCCGTCCCGACCCGCGTCATGATCTCGCAGAGCGCCCGGTCGTCGAAGATGCGCGAGGTCGGTATGCGCACGGTGGTCCGGGTCCGGCCGGTGATCG
This sequence comes from Streptomyces sp. MMG1533, assembly GCF_001279775.1. GTDB lineage: Bacteria > Actinomycetota > Actinomycetes > Streptomycetales > Streptomycetaceae > Streptomyces. The sequence goes on from NZ_LGDG01000041.1 coordinate 189,882, forward strand.
CGTGACCGGCGAGGTTGATCCAGTAGCAGCAGTGCCTGAGGTCGAGCCGGTCGTGGCCGGCGCGCAGCCAGTCGTCCTGGGATCTCGGCACCAGCATCACGACAAGGATCTTGTGGACCGAGACCGGGGTACGGGCGAGCTTGCGCAGGTGGTCGTTGTCGAGTGTGAACGAAAAGGTGCGGCCAGGGGGCTTCGGCGGGATCTGGTAGGTGCACTTGAGCTGCACCTTGATGGTGACCTCGTCGTCGACGGTGTGCGCGGGTGCGCTGTGGCTGACGTGCCAGTCGATGCCGTTGTCCGGAAAGGGCTGCGACAGCGAGCAGCCGGCGGCGGCCGCGTGCAAGTAGCCCACCTGCAGTGTCTCCATGCAGGCGGTGGTGGCGAGTGAGCCGCGCTGCGGGCTCGTGCGTTCGGGCAGCAGCCCGCCCCGCTCGGGCTGCGCTATCGCCATGACCAACAGCCTTCCAAGCCAAGTGAAATGCCCACACCTGGGCAGAGTGAATCCCGCGTCGGGCCGCTGAACTGCAAAGACCCGTACTCCTGTTGTGTCCTTCCGGCGTACGGCGCAAACAGCCCGGGTATCACCAAACGGGGCAGACGACGGGGCGTCAGCTGCCGCGGGTGAATGAGGGGTTGTGTTGGTATGGCTTGCTGGTACGAAGGGCCCCTGGCCGCTTTCGACACGGAAACCACGGGTGTCGACGTCGAGACCGACCGCATCGTGTCGGCCGCCGTCGTCGTCCAGGACGCCCCGGGCACCCGGCCGCGGGTGACCCGGTGGCTGGTGAACCCGGGCGTGCCGGTGCCCGCCGGGGCGACGGCGGTGCACGGACTGACGGAGGAGCATCTCCAGCTCAACGGCCGCTGGCCGGCGCCGGTGATGTACGAGATAGCCGAGGCGCTGGCCGAACAGGCCTCGGCGGGCCGGCCGCTGGTGGTGATGAACGCACCGTTCGATCTGACCATCCTGGACCGGGAGTTGCGCCGCCATCGCGCCTCGTCCCTGGACCGCTGGTTCGAGCCCTCCCCCCTGCTGGTGCTCGACCCGCGGGTCCTGGACAAACACCTGGACCGCTACCGCAAGGGCCGCCGCACCCTCACCGACCTGTGCGCGCACTACGGCGTCTCGCTGGAGGGCGCGCACGACGCGGGCGCCGACGCGCTGGCCGCGCTGGACGTCGTACGGGCGGTGGGGCGCCGGTTCGCGGCCCGGCTGGAGCGGCTGAGCCCCGCCGAACTGCACACCCTGCAGGCGGTGTGGCACGCGGCGCAGGCGCGGGGCCTGCAGGCGTGGTTCGCGCGCAGCGGCACGGAGGAGGCGGTGGACCCTGCGTGGCCGCTGCGTCCGGACCTGCCGGCGGCGGCCGCGTAAGGGCGACAAAAAAGCCGGTCCGTCTGGGACGGACCGGCCTTTCCCGGTGGGCGATACTGGGTTCGAACCAGTGACCTCTTCGGTGTGAACGAAGCGCTCTCCCACTGAGCTAATCGCCCGGGAACGCACTGAACAATACAGGTCCCCGCGCCGTTCCTTCAAACCGCTTCCAAGTGGCCGGCGAGACCGCGCCGCCCGGCCCGCATCATCAGCCAGTGGTTGGCGCGGAACACCGGCCGTCCGGGTACGGCGAACCGCCGCAGCAACGGCTTGTGCACCTCGACCACCTGCTCGTAGCGGGCCAGGCTGCCCGTGCCGTCCACGGTGATCGTCCAGCGCGCCCAGCCGTCGAGGTCGCCGGACATGGCGATCTCCAGGACACCGGCCGCCGGATCGCGCCGCGCCTCACGGGCGGTGATGGTCATGTCGTACGGCAGGAGGGAGCGGATCCTGATCACTCCGGTCGTGTCGTCGATCCGGTTCACCTCGCGCACCTGCCGCCACCAGCGCGGATAGTCCTCGGCCCGCTCCAGCGCCTCGAACACGGCGGCGGGCGGCGCGGGCAGGGCCCACAAGCTGCGGAAGTGGTACCGGGTCCAGTCCATGAGTGGAGTCTGCCCGTGCGCAGGCACGGTGAGGCGTATTTGAGTACGCCCTGAGTACGCACACTCATGCCGTACGACGTGACGCGGACCACACTCGCCGGTATGACCCACATCCCGCCCCCGGCCGAGGAGTTGCGGCTCCTCGACGCCGAACTGTGGCACCTGGACGCCCGCCGGGCCCAGTTGCTGACCCGCCGCGCCTGGCTGGTCGCGGCCCTGCACCAGGCGCGGCCCGCGCCTGTCGCGCCGCCCCGCCCCGAGGCTCCCGCCCCGCGCGTCCAGAACGTGCTGCTCCTGCTCGGCGGCGTCCTGCTCACCATCGCCGCGATGGTGTTCACACTGGTCAGCTGGGGTCATCTGGGCATCGCCGGGCGGGCCGTGGTGCTCGGCGCGGTCACGCTGGCCGCCCTCGCCGCGCCCGCGGTGCTGCTGAAGCGGGGGCTGCGCTCGACAGCGGAGTCGGTGGCGGGCCTCGGGCTCGCGCTGACGGTGCTCGACGCGTACGCGCTGCACGAGGTCGCCCTCGCGGACGCGGACGGCACGGGGTACGCAGCGGTCGCTTCGGCCGTGCTCGCGGTGCTGTGGGCCGCCTACGGCCTGCTCCCGACCACTTCCGACCTGCGTCTGCCCCTCCCCGCCGCCCTGGCTTTGGCCCAACTCCCGCTGCTGCTCTGGTCGCTGGCCGTCGACGCCGTTCCCTACGGGGTCACGGCCGCGCTCCTGGTGACGGCCGGGTTCGACACGGGTGTGGCGCTCCGGGTGACTGCCGGGTCCGTACGGATCGCCGCCACCGTCGGCGCGTACGGCGCGGGCGCCTGGGGCGTACTGGCCGCCGGCTGGCTGTCCTTGACGGCCACCGGCCCGAGCGCCGCCGCCCGTGCGGCGGCGCTCCTCCTCCTTGCTGCGGCGATCGCGCTGGGCGCGGCGTGGCGGAGCCAGGGCGAGAAGCGAGCCGTGGGTCTCGCCGTCACCGCCGGGCTGCTCACGGTCGCCGCGTTCGGCGGCGTGGCGCGCCCTGTGCTGCCGGAGGCGTGGACGGTTCCGGTCCATCTGGCGTGCGGGATCGCCCTGTTGGCGGCGCCGAGGGCCGGCCGGCTGCCGGACGCGGTACGGCACGGCTTCGCCTGGGCCTCGGGTGCCGTACAGGCGCTGGCCTTGCTGTGGGCGCTGCCCGTCGTCGGTCTGGCGGTGCTCGGGCCGGTCGGCTGGGCGGAGCGCGCGTGGACCGGCACACCGTCGGACGCCCGCGTGGCGGTGGCGCTCGACGCGCCGTGGCCGCAGCACGCGGAGACGGTTCCCGTCGTCCTGGCGGCCGTCGCGGCCGTACTCGTCCTGGCGGTCCGTGACGGGGTCTGGCGGCCTCGGGCGCTGTGCGGCGCGTGGGGACTGACGTGGGCGACGGTGTTCGTGCTCCCGGCGGTGCTCGAACTCTCCTATTCGACCGGCCTGTTGGTTCAGGGGACCTTGACGGCCGGAGCGCTCGCGGCGGCGGTATACGTACGCCGAGGCGAGGCCGTGCCGGGCGGAACACCGGCCCGTCCGTTCACTCCCACCCAGCTCACCGCCCTCGTCCTCGCCCTGATCACCTCCCTCAGCCTCACGTTCCTCTCCCTCGCCTCGCAGTCCGCGACGCTCACCGTGCTCTCCGCCTCGACCGTGCTGTTCGCCGCGGCCTCGTGGCACTCGCGCCTCACCCCGGCCACAGCCCCGGCCGCGCTCGCCCACGCCGCGGCACTCGCCTGCGCGACCGGCGCCGCCCTGGATTGGCAGCCGTCGCACACCGCGCTGCTCGTCCTGGCCGTTCCCGTGGCCGCGGCCCTGCCGGCCGCACGGCTGGGCGGCTCCCCGGCCACCGTGCCGGTCGAAGTGACGGGGGCCGTGGCCGGGCTGCTCGCCATAGGACTCGCTCTCACCGACCCGCCGCTGCTGGCCCTGGTGCTGGCCCTGTGCGGAGTGGTCGCCGCGGGCACGGCGATCCGCCCGGACCGCCGCCCCGTCGGCTACGCGGCCGCCGCCCTGTTCGTACTGGCCACCTGGGTACGCCTGGCGGCCTGGGACGTCGAGACGCCCGAGGCCTACACGCTCCCGGTCACCGTCCCTGCGCTGCTGGTCGGCGCCCTGCACCGGCGCCGCGACCCGCAGACGTCCTCCTGGACGGCGTACGGCCCCGGCCTCGCCGCCACCCTGGTGCCGAGCCTGGTCGCGGCCTGGGGCGACGCACACTGGTCGCGCCCCCTGCTGCTGGGCCTCGCGGCGCTGCTGGTCACCCTGCTGGGCGCCCGGCACCACATCCAGGCCCCGCTCCTGCTCGGCGGCTCGGTACTGACCCTGGACGCGCTCCACGAACTCGCGCCCTACCTCGTCCAGGTCACCGACGCGCTCCCCCGCTGGGTGCCTCCCGCCCTCGCCGGACTGTTGCTGCTCGCACTCGGGGCGACGTACGAGCAGCGGATCCGCGATGTCCGGCGGGTGCGGGAGGTCCTGGGGAAGATGAACTAGCTTTCGGCTAGGGCATCTTGTCGCCCAGCAGCGCCAGGTTCTCGATGGCGGCGAGGCCGTAGAGGGCGGTGTCGTTCGTGGACACCCAGGTGGCCTCGCTGCCCGGCACCAGTGTGGCCGGGCCGCTCAGCTCCTCCGTCTTCCAGGGCGCCGACTCCTTGTAGCCGTCGGAGTTGTAGAACTTGTCCCAGGCCCGCTTGGCGAGCGTCGCGTCCCCGGTCTGGACGGCGGCGTACGCGTCGAGGCGCGAGTGGCCCTGGAACAGCAGCAGGGTGCCGAAGTTGGAGCCGTAGCGCGCCGCCTGTTCGGCCTTGGTGGCGTTGAAGTAGCGGCAGTAGTCGAAGTAGGCCTCGTTGAACTTCGGCATGTCGACGAGGTCGATGAGCTCCGCGCACAGCTCGTTGAGGCCGAACACGGCGGACAGGTGCGAGACCCCGACCACGGGCGCCGAGGCGATCGCGAACTTGCCGGTGTCCAGGTCGTACAGGCCGGTCCCCTGCACGAACCCGTTGGGCTGGGCGGCGATCGTCTCCATCGTCGACAGCACGCGCGCCTTGGCCTTCTCCCACTTGGGACCCTTGCGCTCCCACTCCGTGAGCCAGGCGGACACCAGACCGCTCCAGTCCGTGCCGAAGCCGACCGACAGGGCGTGCCGGTCGGGCGTGTAGGGCTCGGTGCGGATCTTGCGGATCGGGTCGAGGACGAGGAACGTCTCGTCGGAGTCGACGTTGGCGTGCATGAGGTCGCCGACCCGCTCGTCGGCGGTGAGGAAGTAGTAGTAGCGCCGGTACGTCGTGTTGGCGATGCGCTGCTGCTTGGCACTGTCGGCGTAGTGCTGCACACCGTGCCGGGTGCCGAGGCCGGCCCACTTGCCCAGGTGGTAGACGTCGACCTCACCGGTGTGCCGGGTCATCGCCTCGGCGAACCGGAAGATGTCCGCACGCCCGGAGCGCAGGTACGCGAACCACAGCCAGAGGTCCGGCGACAGCTCGGAGTTGTCCCAGGCGTAGCCGCCGATGTCGTATCGCCACTGGTGCCGGACCGTGTCGTACGTGTGCATGATGTCGCCGTAGTCCCAGAAGCCGTACCAACGGCGCATCTCCACCTGGTCCTTGTAATAGGTGAAGAGGAAGTCGAGGTGGTCCTCGATCTTGGCCTTGGCGGGCGTGGAGCGGTCGGGCTCGGAGTAGAGGCCCGGGCCGAAGACGCCGGCCTTGATGAGCTGCTTGGGCGGGGCGGCCAGCTGCGGCAACACCCGTACGGCCTCGACCTGTTCGGCGAGTTTTTCGGCGCGCGGCGTCGACTCGTTGGCCCAGAAGAGGAGTTCGGAGGTGCGGGCGATGCCGTAGGGGGTGCCGAACTCGGGCTCGTAGTCCTCGTAGGTGATGTTCAGGCCCTCTAGCTGTTCGGCGAACGTGTCCTGGCCCATGCCGTCGTGGTAGAAGCGCAGGTCCATGGGTTGCGCCTCGGGCGACCAGAGCCAGAGGGTGACCTCGGCCTCGTCGGTCTGGGCGTCGCGGATGTCGAGCTGGGCCGGGTACTTCTCCCAGAAGTCCCGCAGGCCGAAGGAGAGTCCGCCGCTCACGCCGCCGACGTATCCGAACCCGGAGGCCCGCCTGCCGCCGCCGGCGCCGATCCAGCCGTGCCCCTTCTTGGTGCGCTTGCGCAGCGTGAAGCCGTCGGCCGAGAGCTGGGAGAGGGTGTAGTCGCCCCACTCGGGGATGTACTGGAGCCGCGTGGTGACGCGCTGGTCCCAGGTGGCCGGGTCGGGCAGCTTCTCGCCCGCGTACTGGGCCGCCTGTACGGCCGCGCCCGGGTCGCGCCGCAGTCCGGTGATGCCCTTGACGGCCTCGCGCAGCAGACCGGTGCCGTCGCCGCCGATGCGGATGTGACGGTCGTACGCCTGGTCGCGCATCGGCACGGTGAAGCGGACGCCGAGGCCGCGGATGAAGTCGCCGCTCGCCTTGCCGGGCTCCTGAGTGCCGTCGAAGGTGATGGTGTGCACCATGCGGAAGGAGTCGGCGCCCGCGTAGAAGTACAACCGAATGGAGAACGGCAGCCAACTCCGGCTGCCCTTGCGGTGCTTGCCGTCGATGCGGACGACCGCGCGGACCGGGCCGTCCTGTTCGACGGTGACGCCGGAGATGGCTCCGTCGAAGCGCTCGGTCTTGACCGCGCCCTGGTCCTCGTCCTCGATCTCGGGCTGGCGGATCAGCACGAGCCGGCCGTTCTTGGCGATCTCGGTCGAACCACGGGTGACCGACTTGATCAGCGTGGCGCCGGACTTGCCGATCTTCGCGGTGATCACGCCGGTCGAGATGTCGATGGTGCCGCCGCTCTTGTCGACGGTGACCAACTTGTCGGGGGCGGCGGCGTCGCCCGCGGTCAGGGTGAGCTTGCCGGAGCCCGAACTCACCGCGTGCGCGGTCCACTTGAGCGAGCCGTCGGGCCAGTACGCGAGCGGCCACGACTGCACGGGCACGGCCTTGCCGTCCGCGTCGGTCACCGCGAAGCTCTGGTCGTCCTGGTAGGTGCCCTTCGGCCAGGGGACGCCGAGGGTGGAGCCCGGGGCGGCGCCCAGGCCGCCGTCCTCCAGCCAGTCCAGGGTCACCGGATCGGCGTCGCCGTCGGCGGCTCTCGGCGCAGCCTGCGCGCCCTTGGCTCCTAGGGCCCAGCTGAACTGCGCGGCGGCTCCGGCTACGGCGGCTGCCTTGAGGATGGACCTGCGGGGGATGGGAGACATGAGAGACCAGCCTTTCCTTTCCGTGCGGGTGCAGGGGTGGTCAGGGGCATGACAGGGAGAGGGCGACGCCGGGGCGCCGACCTTGTGCGAGGGCACCGCCCGTCAGCGGTGCCGGTACCGCTCCTCCACGGCGACGGCCGCCGCCGCGACGGCGCCGAGGACGGGGACCGCCAGCGGCGCGATGAACCACGCGGAACCGGCGACGATCACCAGCCCGCAGATGAGCAGGAAGGACCCGGCGGGATCGAGCACGGTCCGCCGCCCGGCGTCCGCGAGCAGCACCCGCCAGGAGACGCCCGGCGTCCAGACCGCCGCCGCCCGCAGCAGAGCCACGGCGAGTCCGATCAGCGCGAAGATGCCGACGGCTCCGACGAACGGCCCCCCGGGTATCCCGGCCCGCGCGGCCAGGACGTCCACCCAGACCGCGGCGGCCGCCGCCCACCCGGCGAGCCCGACGGCCCACCCGCCGCGCACGGCCGTACGGAAGTCAGCGACGAACTCCCGCCAGCCACCGCCCTCGTGGGTCGTACGACGCCGCAGGTGCCGTGCGCCGGCAGCGAAGGCCGCGGGGTAGGTGACGACCCCGAGACAGGCCACGGCGATCCACACGCCGGTGAGCAGAGACTCGGCGAAGACCGCGAAGCGCTCGCCGAACACGGACTCCTTGCGCGGGGAGCGTGCCTTCACGGGTGCTTGCGCCATGGTGACCGCCTCAGCCCTTCAGTCCGGACGTCGCCATACCGTCGATGAGGTAGCGCTGGAAGGCCATGAAGAAGGCGATGACCGGCACCAGTGCCACCAGCGACATCGCGATCATGCTGCCGTAGTTGGCGATGCCCTCCTGGTCGCGGAACATCATCAGGCCGAGCGAAACGGTGTACTTGGAGGGGGTGTTGAGGTAGATCAACGGTCCCATGAAGTCGTTCCACGCGTTGATGAAGGTGAAGATGGCGCTGGTGATGAGGGCGGGGCGGCACAACGGCAGCACGATGGACCAGTAGGTCCGCAGGTGCCCGCAGCCGTCGAGCTTGGCGGCCTCGTCCAGCTCGCGCGGCAGCCCGCGCATGAACTGCACCATCAGGAAGACGAAGAACGCCTCCGTGGCCAGGAACTTGCCCGCCACGAGCGGCACCAGCGTGTCGACGAGTTCCAGCTTGCGGAACATCACGTACTGCGGGATCAGCAGCACGTGATACGGCAGCAGCAGCGTGCCGATCATCAGCGTGAACAGCAGGTTCCGCCCGGCGAACCGGATCTTCGCGAAGGCGTACGCGGTCAGGGAGCTGGAGATCACGACACCGACCACGGCGAGGACCGCGTACATCAGCGAGTTCACGAAGAAGCTGCTGATGGAGATGCCGGAGATACCGTCGGCGAGCCCGGAGAAGTTCGCCCAGACCGGCCTGGTGGGCAGCAGGTCGAGGCTGGCGATGATGTCCTTGCTCGGCTTGAACGAGGCGCCGAGCACCCAGATCACCGGATACAGCACGACCGCGAGGATGAGGAGCGCACCCACGTGCCAGGCGGTCGATCCGATGCGCCGCCGCTCGTTCGCGGTGCGCACGGCAGGGCTGGTGGCACTGGTCACTTGGCGGCCTCCTCGTAGTGCACCCACTTCTTCTGCGACCAGAACAGGACCGCCGTGACGAGCGCCACCGCGACCACCAGCGTCCAGGCCATCGCGGAGGCGAAGCCCATCTGGGCCTCCTTGAAGCCCTTCTGGTAGAGGTAGCAGGTGTAGACGAGCGTGGCGTCGGCAGGCCCGCACCGGGTATCGGAGACGACGTACGCGGAGCCGAACACCTGGAACGCGTGGATGGACTCCAGCAGCACGTTGAAGAACAGCACCGGGGAGATCATCGGCAGCGTGATGTTCCAGAACCGCCGGAAGGGACCGGCCCCGTCCACCTCGGCGGCCTCGTACAGCTCCCGCGGGACCTGCTTGAGTCCGGCCAGGAAGATGACCATCGGTGCACCGAACTGCCAGATGCTCAGGGCCACCAGGGCGTAGATGACGTAGTCCGGGTTGCCGATCCAACCGCCGACGTCGACTCCGAAGATCTTCTGCGTACGGTCCACGACGGCGTCGTCGGAGAAAAGCGCCCGCCACACGAAGCCCACGGAGACGCTGGCGCCGATGAGCGACGGCATGTAGAACGCGGCCCGGTACAGGCCCTCTCCGCGCCGCTTCTGCGCGAGCAGCAGCGCGACACCGAGCGCGAGCAGCAGCTTGAGCGGTGTGGCCACGACGACGTACTTCAGTGTGACCTCGACCGACTTCTGCCAGCGCGGGTCCTGGAACATCGTCGTGAAGTTGTCCAGCCCCACCCACTGGGGCGGCGTGAACAGGTTGTAACTGGTGAACGCGTAGTACAGCGACGCGATCATCGGCCCCGCCGTGAGGAGCAGGAACCCCGCGATCCACGGCGACATGAAGAGATAGCCGGCGAGGTTCTCGCGGCGCCGCCCGCGCCGCCCGGCGGCAGGAGCGGCGGACCGCTTCTTCGCCGGGCGCGCGGGCGCTTCCTTGACGAGCGTCATGGTGGTACGTCCCCTCAGCCCGCGAACGCGGCCTTGGCCTCGCCGAAGAACGCCTTCGCCGCATCGGCCGGCTTGGTCTTGCCCTGGGCGACCTCGCCCCCGATGCGCAGGAACGCCGCCTCGATGATGTCGGCACCCGACGGGTGCGGGGTGATCTTCCCGAGGACGCCCGCCGCGGAGACCTCGTCCTCGTACGCAGCGACACCCTTGTTGTTGGCGTCGGTCGGCTTGAAGGCGTCGTACTGCTCGGTGGTGGCGAGGATGCCTCGGTCGTAGCCCATGATCTTGCCGACCTCGGGGTCGTGGACCATGAAGTCGATGAACTGGGCGGCCTCCTTGGGGTGCTTGGTCCCGGAGAAGGCGCTGAGCATCAGCGAACCGAGGTACTGGCCGGTGTCCTTGCCGTCCGTGGTGGGGATCGGCGCGAGCCCGTAGTCCGACTCGCCCTCTCCCTCGTAGCGGATGGAGAAGTTGTCCCAGGTGAACTCGGACGCGGCGAGCCCCGCCGACAGACCGGACTTCGGCTTGACCTGCTCGATCTTCTTCGGGTCGGCGACGAGCCCGGACTTCACGCGCTTGTAGCCGTCCGCCCACCACTGCGTCACGTCGTCCTCGGTGAAGCCGAGATCGGAGTCGGTGAAGAAGGCCTTGCCGTTCTGCCGCAGGTACAGGTCGTAGAGGTACATGATGGCGAAGTAGCCGGTGTCACCGGCGATCTTCAGCTTGTCCTGGATCGTCTGGAGCGCGTCGAAGTACTCGTCCCAGGTCCAGCCGAACTTCGCCTCCACGCCCGCCTTCTCGAAGGCCTTGAGGTCGATGACCAGCGCCATGGTGTTGGCGCCGACGGGTATGCCGATCTGCTTGCCGTCGACCTGACCGTTCGCCAGAACGCCGTTGCGGAAGTTCTCCAGGCTCAGATTCCCGGCGTCCGCCTGCGTCTTGAGATCCAGCAGAACACCGCGCTTGTCGTACTTGCGCAGGAAACCGACCGCATTCTGGAAAACGTCCGGCGGATTCCCGCCGGAGGCCTGGGTCTGGAACTTCTCCCAGAATGCCTCGTAGTCGGTGAATTCGGGCTTTATCTTGATCTTCGGATACTTCTTCTCGAAGAGCGCGATCGTCTTCTTGATGGCGATGGTCCGTGGCTCGCCACCCCACCACGCGTAACGGAGCGTCACATTCCCGTCTCCGGAACCGCTGTCGCCACCACACCCCGTCGTCGCGGCCAGCCCGAGCGTGGCCGCCGAGGCCCCGGCCACCTTCAGGATCGTACGCCTCTCAACATTCCTGCTGGTTCCCATGGTTGGGCCCCCTCCCCGCAGCGTCATTGCCGCCTGCATGAATCGTTTCAAGTAAGCGCTTGCTGGCACAAGCTACGGAGGGCGTCGGAGTGCGTCAATGATTCGGACAGGAATTTCTTGTGACCCGACCTGACAGCCCGTCAGCGGAAGGACACCGAACCCCGCGAGGCGCCTGACGATGCCCCAGGTGAGAGGCGTGGGGTCGGCCGGCCGAACAGGAAGCAGACCTCCGCACCAGATCGGCGTGCGGCCGAAAAAGGTCTGGGCGGTGGGGACTTGGGGCTGCGGACGGTCACGTCACGAGGGGCGATCGCGCGACCGCCGTTCCCACTCGCCGAGGGCTCACGACGTCGGCCCGTCCGCAGTGTCTGCGGACGGGCCGACGTATCCGGGTGGTGGGCGATACTGGGTTCGAACCAGTGACCTCTTCGGTGTGAACGAAGCGCTCTCCCACTGAGCTAATCGCCCGGACGCAGAGAGAACATTACCCCATGTCAGGGGGTGCGTGTGACCGGCGCCGACCGGCCTGGACACACCTGTCTCGGCTCACTGATCCTTGATCTTCCAGGGCATCACGAGGCCGAACTTCCACAGGTAGATGCCGACGATGACGGCCACGATCACGAGGCCGATCGACGTCAGGATGATGTTGCGCCGCCGGACCCTTGGGTCGAGGGCGCGCTGAGCCGCCTCGGTGACCTTGCGCTTGGTCCAGCGGAGCACCAGCTGGGCCCAGACGAACTCGGTCGCCCAGATCGCCATGCCGCCGAAGATCACGACCCAGCCCGGTCCGGGCAGCGGCAGCATGACGATTCCGGCACCCACGACCGCGAGCCCGATGATGAAGACACCGACCTGCCAGCTCAGGTGCAGCATCCGGCGCGCCTTGACGAATTCGGGCGCCTTGGAGCCGAGCCCCTGCTCGCCCTGCACCCCGTCGGTCTGCGTCTTTTCCGCCGCCACGGCAACCTCGCCCGGCTCGTCACTCCCCGTATTCATACGCCCAAACCCTACCGGACGGAAACCGGTCACCGGAATGGCCGTACCGTACGAAGGCGCTATCGGCCGGAAGAGTTACGTAAAGGCACGCAAAACACTCAGAGGGGTTTACAACGGCACCGTAGGTGGCATGTCGATTTCGCCGACGTGCGAACCCCCGAGCGCACACTGAGCGAAAGGCCCTGGCGCTTATGAACACCACGGTCAGCTGCGAGCTGCACCTGCGCCTCGTTGTGTCGAGCGAGTCATCCCTGCCTGTCCCCGCAGGCCTGCGGTACGACACGGCCGACCCCTACGCCGTGCACGCCACCTTCCACACCGGAGCCGAGGAAACCGTCGAGTGGGTGTTCGCCCGCGACCTTCTCGCGGAGGGCCTCCACCGGCCCACCGGAACCGGCGACGTCCGTGTCTGGCCGTCGCGCAGTCACGGTCAGGGCGTCGTCTGCATCGCCCTGAGTTCTCCGGAGGGCGAGGCCCTGCTGGAGGCCCCGGCGCGGGCCCTGGAGTCCTTCCTGAAGCGCACTGATGCCGCCGTGCCGCCCGGCACGGAGCATCGGCACTTCGATCTCGATCAGGAGCTCTCGCACATCCTGGCGGAAAGCTAGGGGCGAGGCTGCACAGAGCCGCCCGGCGCCGTCCACTCGGGGAGACGGCTCGGGCTCAGACAACCGCATAGGGCATGCATCGGCGCCGTCCCCTCACGGGGGCGGCGCCGGTGTGCGTTGGCCCGCCGCCGACCTCCGGGTGCGCGCGACCCATTACCATCGGCCAGCATCGGCGGGCGTCCGCCCGACCCCCAGGCCAGGGAGCGAAACGTGCTGATCACCCACGACACCCGGTGCGCCCTCGACACCGTGGTGGATCTGGTGAACACCGCACCGGAGGACGACACGGCTCAGGACGCGCTGTCGGATGTCGCGGCCCTTGCGGATTTCGTACGAAACCACGAGATCAGCGATGTCGGAGTGCTCTCCGAGTTCGACCTCTCGGCGGTGCGCAAGATCCGCGGACGGTTCGCCGCGGTCTTCGCCGCTCCGGACGCCCGGGCCGCCGCCTCGCTGATCAACGAGCTGGTCGCCGCCGCCGGCACCACACCGCGGCTCACGGACCACGACGGCTACGACTGGCACGTGCACTACTTCGCGCCCGGCGCTTCCGTCGCCGATCACCTGGCCGCCGACTGCGGGATGGCGCTGGCGTTCTTCGTGGTGGCCGGCGAGCAGGAGCGACTGCGTCGCTGCGAGGCGCCCGACTGCCTGCGTGCCTTCGTGGACCTCTCCCGCAACCGCTCGCGGCGCTACTGCGACAGCCGGACCTGCGGCAACCGACTGCATGTGGCCGCCTACCGGGCGCGGCGCAAGGAGGCGGCGGGCTGAGGCCCGGACGAAACGGCTCGGACGGGATCGCCCGGACGAGACGGCCCGGGCGACATCCGGACCGGACACCGGTGTCTTCGTGGGCCCCGGCGGGTGACGCCGGGGACCACGGGTATGGCTCACAGCAACAGCAGGTCGTGCAGCGCAGCCATGAGCAGCAGACACCCGATCACCGCAAGGAAGATCATCAGCGGTGGCTGGGAAAGGGCGAAGAGGCATCCGCGCGGCTCGTCCTGCGGCGGCGCGGTGTCGCTCTGTGTCGTGTCCAGCATCTCGCGGCGATGATGACGCAGTCGGGACGCGTGGCGCGATCAACACGCCCGTAATGAGCGGGAGTTCGCTGAATTCCGTGATGTCCGGTTCGGGTCGTGATCATTTCCGCGCGTGCAGGGACCCGCTGTGTCGTTTCAGTGCCTCATGCGGAAGTCATATGCCGTCCCGCAGCGGGCCTCATATGCCGTGCTTCTTGAGGATGGCCTCGATGTCGCTGAAGTCGTCCGTGGCGGTCTCGCTGCGGGGCCGGCCCGCGGGTTTGGCCGACGGGCGGGTGCCCGGGCCCAGGGAGGGCGCCGAGGCCGCCGGCGCGACCGCCTCGCGCTGGGCGGCACCCTTGGCCGCCGCCTTGCGCTCCTTGCGGGTGCCTCCTCGGCGGCGCTCCACCGCACGCGTGCCGGCGAACAGCAGCCAGGAGGCGCCGAGCACCACGAAGCCCGCCCAGGCCGTCGGACTGAACGCGGTGTCCGCCAGCCACTCGACGACACCGGTCATGACCAGGCCGAGGGGGACGAGCGAATACGCGGCGATACGGACGGCGGAGAGAAAACGCTTGCGGTACGCCGTGACCGCCGCGATGCCCAGGCCGGCCGCGGCGACGGCGGAACAGACGGTCTCGGCAATCATCCGGTCCTCCAGGGCAGGGGTCGGTCGGGCAGGGGCACTTCGTCCCTTCCATCCTGCACCTTCGGCACCCCGCCGGGCCATCCTCCGACCGGACATCAGGGACATCTCCGGGTCGGCTCCTCCGCAGGTGCCGGTCGAAGTCCTACTCCCGCAGGTGCCGGGAGGTTCGTCCGCCGCGGGTGCCGGGAGGTTCGTCCACCGGGTGCCGGGCCGGGGTCGCCGTCGCAGTGGCGGCGCTGCCGGGGCCGAGGTCCGATTGGGTCGTCCGGGGCGGGGCTGGGAGACTGGGGGCATGAGCGACTCCTCCCCCGTGCGTTCCGCCGCCCCCGTCCTCGACGTCTGGTGCGAACTCCAGTGCCCGGACTGCCGCAGCGCCCTGGACGACCTCCGGGCCCTGCGCGCCCGCTACGGCGACCGGCTGGACCTGCGGCTGCGGCACTTCCCGCTGGAGAAGCACAAGCACGCCTTCGCCGCCGCACAGGCCGCCGAGGAGGCCGTGGAACAGGGGCAGGGGTGGCCGTTCGTCGAGGCGGTGCTGGGCCGGGTGGAGGAGCTGGACCGTGAGGGAGAACCCTTCCTGATCGAGGTCGCCCGCGAACTCGGGCTGGACGCCGAGGAGTTCGACACGGCGCTGATCGACGGCCGGCACATCCTGATCGTGGACGCCGACCAGGCCGAGGGCAAGGCGATCGGCGTGACCGGCACCCCCACCTATGTCATCGGCGGCGAGCTCCTCGACGGCGGCAAGAGCCAGGAAGGGCTGCGTGAGCGCATCGAGGAGATCGCGGACCGGCTGTTGACCGAGCAGGACGCCTGAGTCGGCGGGCCTACAGCAACGGCTTGTAGAGGGCGTACTGCGTCGTCTCGTACCCGAGCGACTCGTAGAGCCGCTCGGCCGGGGTGTTGCCCGCGAACACGTTGAGGCCGAGGATCCGTCGGCCCTCGGCGATCGCCTGCCTCTCCGCCAGCAGCATGAGCGTACGGCCGTGGCCCCGGCCGCGGTGGGCCTCGTCGGCCTCGACGTCGAAGACGTAGGCCTTGTCCGCGCGCAGGGCCAGCCACAGGACGCCCACCCGGGTGCCCTCGTGTTCCAGGATGCTGAACAGCATGTTCTCGGTGGCGAGGCCCTGCGGCAGGAGCATTTCGTGGTCGCGCCGCGACTTGGCGTACGCCTCGGCCTCCGGCACTCCCCGTTCGATCCACGTGCGCGCGTAGTCCTCCGCCTCATGGACCTGCCACGCCTCGAACTCGGCCTCGGTCATGGGGCGCGCCCTGCTGCCGGCGGGCAGTTCGGGCGGGGTGTCGGCGAGCCGCTTCTCCATGCCACGGTTCCTCAGGACGTAGCCGAGCGCCCTGGCGAGCCGCAGCGCCGCCTCCGCGTCCGCGGGCACGCCGAACTCGATCTGCCCGCAGCCCCAGCCCCGTGCCACCTCCTCGGCGGCGAGCATGGCCACCGTGCCCCGGCCGCGCCGCCGGTCGGGCTCCTCGATGCCTATCTTGTGGACGCGGGCCACCGAGTCGCCGAACGCGGGCGAGGTGCCGAGGTGTATCTCGCCGACGGGACGGCTGTTCACGCACACCTGGTAGCGGCGTGAACGCGTTCCGTCGGCGGTGCGCTGGAGCGGCTCGGTCGGCCGCAGGGTCGTGGTCATCACGGGTGTTCTACCCGGTGCCGCGCTTCGGGGCAGCCGAATATGTTCCGCTTTTACGGATCGAGGTCGTTCCCTGACCGCTCGTCGAAGATCCGCATGGCCTTGGCCGTCACCGGGCCCGGTGCGCCCGCCAGTTCGCGGCCGTCGACCCGGTGCACGGCCTGTACGTCGCGCAGGGTGGAGGTCAGGAAGACCTCGTCGGCCCGTTCCAGGACGTCCAGCGGCAGGTCCGTCTCCTTGGCGCCCGTCCACTCGACGGCCAGGGCACGGGTGATGCCCGCGAGGCAGCCGGAAGCGAGCGGCGGGGTGTGGATCCGGCCGTCGAGGACGACGAAGACGTTCGACCCGGTGCCCTCGCAGAGCTGTCCGACCGTGTTGCCGAACAGCGCCTCGGAAGCGCCCTGTTCGCGGGCTCGGGCGAGGGCGACGACGTTCTCGGCGTACGAGGTCGTCTTGAGGCCGGTGAGCGCGCCGCGCTCGTTGCGGGTCCAGGGGACCGTGATCACGGCCGTGGAGTCGGGACGCCGGGCGGACTCGCCGAGGGCGACCACGAGCGTCGGGCCGCGCTCGCCGCGGTCGGAGCCGAGCGGACCGTGGCCGCCGGTGTACGTGATGCGCAGCCGGCCGAGCGGCATCGGGTTGGCCTCGACGACGGCGGCGCAGGCGCGGCGCACCTCGTCGAGGTCGGGGTCGGGCAGGCCGAGGCCGCGCGCGGAGCGGGTCAGCCGGTCGAGGTGCCGGGTGAGCGCGAACGGCCTGCCGTCCACCGCCTTCACCGTCTCGAAAATGCCGTCGCCCACGGTCAGGCCGTGGTCGAAGACGGAGACGCGGGCGGACTCGATGTCCTGCAGCCCGCCGTCGAGCCAAAGCTTCACTGGTCTCTACCTCGCAAGTCCGTACCGGGGGCGCGCCATCGGCCGGGGGTCCGGGGGTTGTCCCCCGGGCCGGCACAGCACGTCAGGGTCCCCCTGTCACCTCGTACGATCCCGACGCTACCGCGAGCAGCCGGGATGCCTTGAGTTCGGTCTCCCGCCACTCGGCCCCGGGGTCGGACCCCCAGGTGATGCCGGCGCCGGTACCGAAGCGCAGTACGCCCTCCGTACGGTCGATCCAGAAGGTGCGGATGCCCACCGCCAGCTCTCCGGCGCCACGGTCGGCGTCAACCCAGCCGATGCCGCCGCAGTACGGCCCCCTGGGCCCCCTCTCCAGCGCCTCGATGATCCGCAGCGCGCTCGACTTGGGCGCACCGGTGACCGATCCGGGCGGAAAGGCGGCGGCGAGCAGTTCGGGCCAGCCGGCGTCCTCGCGCAGTTCGCCGCGGACGGTCGACACGAGGTGAACCAGGCCGGGGTGCTTCTCGACGGCGCACAGGTCGGGGACGGTCACGCTGCCGGTGGCGCAGACGCGCCCGATGTCGTTGCGGACGAGGTCCACGATCATCACGTTCTCGGCGTAGTCCTTCTCCAGGAGGTCCGCCTCGGTGCGTCCGGTGCCCTTGATCGGGCCGGACTCGACGACCCGGCCATCGCGCCGCAGGAACAGCTCGGGTGAGGCCGTGGCGATCTCCACACCGTGGCCGGGCAGCCGAATCGTTCCTGCGTACGGCGCCGGGTTGCCGCGCGCCAGCAGCGCGGTGAGGGCGTCCACGTCGGCGTCCGGGGCCACGGGCGCGGACAGCACCCGGCAGAGGTTGGCCTGGTAGACCGCACCGGTGGCGATGTGCTCACGGATGCGCCGCACCCCCGCCGTGTACGCGGCGCGGTCGAGGGAGGACGTCCAGTCACCGGCGGCGGGCCCCCGCCACTCCCCCGGCACCGGGGCGGGCACCGGCTCCTTCCGTACGTCCCCGAAGCGGGCGCAGGTCAGACGGCCCTCGAAGTCGGCGCAGACCGCCCAGAAACCGGTGGAGTCGAGGGCCGCGGGATCACTGGTGACGTCGAGGAGACCGGTGGCGACGCGGTCGCCGAAACGGGCGAGGGGAGGGAGGTCGAGCACGCTGACGAGTCTAGGACGGGGGGTCCGGCACGTGACCTGGCCGTGTCCCTCGGGGAGACCCGGGCACGTCCCTGAGCAGGCGTAGCGCAGCACGCTGCGCAAACGCGTTTTTGTGCTGGCCCGGGAATCCGCTAGAGTTCAGTCGTCGCCGGGACGCGGGAGCGGACCGAAACGACAGGCGGACGTAGCTCAGTTGGTAGAGCGCAACCTTGCCAAGGTTGAGGTCGCGAGTTCGAACCTCGTCGTCCGCTCGAAGGAACAGGGGTCTTCCCGGCCCCCTGCACTCCTGGTGGAGTGGCCGAGAGGCGAGGCAACGGCCTGCAAAGCCGTCTACACGGGTTCAAATCCCGTCTCCACCTCCAAGGACGATTAGCTCAGCGGGAGAGCGCTTCCCTGACACGGAAGAGGTCACTGGTTCAATCCCAGTATCGTCCACTGGATCTTGCAGCACGTACGGCAAAGGTCCGAACCCGCGCGATTAGCTCAGCGGGAGAGCGCTTCCCTGACACGGAAGAGGTCACTGGTTCAATCCCAGTATCGCGCACGCAGTGCCCATGATCCGCTCTTCGGAGTGACGCGGAGTGATCGTGGTCCCGAGGACGATTAGCTCAGCGGGAGAGCGCTTCCCTGACACGGAAGAGGTCACTGGTTCAATCCCAGTATCGTCCACACACCGAAGCCCCCGGCCCTGCGGCCGGGGGCTTCTTCGTGTGCCGGTCGGCTGCCGGCCGACCGGCAGCCGTCAGCTGGAGAACAGCATGCGGCCGAAGCCCCTGTCGCGGTGGTGGCCGTGGTGGCCGCCGTGACCGCCGTGCGGGGCGCCCCAGGCGGGAGCGTGAGCGCCGGGTGCGGCCGGGTACTGCGGCGCGGCCGGGGGCGGCGGGACGGCGGGGCCGCCCCACTGGGACTCCAGGCGGGTCAGCGCCTCGAGCTCGCCGTAGTCGAGAAATATGCCGCGGCAGCCGCTGCACTGCTCGATCTGGACGCCGTTGCGGTTGTACGTGTGCATCGGCGCATGGCACTTCGGACACTGCATGGTCGGCTCAACTCCTCGCCGGTCGGTCCTGCTTAGTGTTTCGCCAGGACAGACTCTGTCCGGCTGCGGTCGGTTGCACCCTACTTGGGGAAACCTCACGCCATTTCCGACGGGGTGGAAACCATCCGGTCGCAGGCGTCGACCAGGGCCTGATCCACGTCGTCCAGGGGGCGGTCCGCCGCTACGGCCTTGGCGATCGACCGGGCGGCGGTCTGCACGGTGAGGGCGCGGGCCGGGGCGTCCAGTGCGGGCCAGGGGTCGCCGGCTGTGGGGACGGCGGGTCCGCCCGCCGCGCGGTAGGCGGTCAGGAAGCGGGCCCACTCGTCGGGCGGGAGCAGTCCGCAGGCGTACCAGGCCGCGGGACGGGCGAGGTCCCACGCCGGGACGCCGACGCCGAGGTCGTCGACGTCGATGAGCAGCCACGGGCCGTCGGGGGCGGGATGGCGGACGAGTTGGCCGAGATGGAGGTCGCCGTGGCAGAGAGTGGCGGTGTCCGGCATCGGGGCCTCGGCCCGGGCCCAGGCGGGCAGGGCGGACCAGGCGTGCAGGACGGGGGTCGTGGCGGGGTGGTGAGCGGCTGTCGTGCGGAGGCGGGCGACCGCGAGGGCGGCTTTGGCGGGGCCGCGCATGGGGGGCACGGGTGCGGAGTGGGGCAGGGCCGTGGTGGGGGTCCGGTGGAGGTGCGCGAGGAGGGTGGCGGCGTCCTCCCAGGGGGCCGCGTCCGGGGACTCCGGGTCCACGGGGGTGCCGTACGGCCAGAACGTCACGAGCCTGCCGTGCAGGTCGACCGGCGTCGGGCTGAGCGGGGGCAGGAGGATGCCGGGGAGGTGGGCGGCGGCGGTGAGGCGGGGGGTCAGGTCGGTGCGGGCCGTGTCCGGGGCATGGGCCTTGGCGACGGTGCCGGCGTGACGGACCACTGTGGCGTCGGGGCGGTCGGCGAGGGTCGCGGTCGCAGCGCCGGATGCTCCGCCCGTTGCTCCGCAGGGGCAGGCGGACGCTGCCGAGTGGGCCTTGGCCTTGGCTCGGGTGGTGAGGTCGGAAAGCAGGGGGTGCGTCACTGGGCTCCTGGCGCGGGACGGCGGGTCGTTGGCGAGGGTAGCCGCCCGTCTCGGTCGGTCGAGAGGTGAACCCCGCCCCGGGGCTGCCTGCCCTGAACCCGAATCGGCCCGCACGCATGCCGTGCGGGCCGATTCGGGTTCAGGGCAAAGCAATGCCGGCGCAGCTCCCCAGCTGCGCCGGCATTTTTGCCGTCCGCCGCACCCCCGTCCCCACGGGGTTTCATGGGTGGATGTCCCCGCCCGGACCGCTCTTCCGGGCCTGGGGTCGCCGCTCAGCGCCCCAGCATCACTCCCACGGACGACGCTTGTGTGGCCACTGTCTCCCAGCCGTCGAAGACGAGGAGAAGCAGGGCCGCCAGGGGAAGGGCCATGAGTGTCGCCACCAGGGGGTGGCGACGGCCTGTGCGGCGGGGGCGGAGCGCGATGCGCTCCTGGGTGCGGACCAGTGTCCGCGGTGCCGTGTAGGCCATGGTCCCTCTCCTGACCGTCTCTGTTGTCATTGGCAGCGGCGGGTGTCTGACCTCGGGGGACGAGTGCTGCACCCGCCGCTTGACCTCAAATCTAGGCGTCCGGCGCTCGGCGCACGTCATGCCCTCGTACCGATTGCCGGGCCTCCCGGAGGATGAGCCATGACCTGCGGAGTACTCCCGTGGGTGGAGACGGGGACCTAGGTCTCGGGGTCTTCCCGGAGGGGGCGCCCGCTGTGCCCCGCTTTCTCCGAGCTGTCCTCTCGCGGGATCGGCTGCTCGACCAGCGCCAGAACCCGGTTCGCCATGAAACGGGCCGTGCGAACTACGGAGCCGCTGCGGGTGACTTCGCTCACTTCCACGACCCCTCGGCGTACCGCTGTCTCCACCCGGCGGCCCGCCCTGCTCGCCACCACCTCGTATGTACGCGTCGTGTCCCCGGCGTCCACGACTATCTCCACGCGATCACCCTTCACGGGTTCAATCCCCCTTCTGCGACGGGTGGTTGGGAGCACAGACCAGCCCAAGTCGCCCGGCCCGCGACCTCCCTGACCACTCCTCAAGTCTCCCACCCGGCACTGACAATCGACCGGGCCGAGAGGGCGCGGCCTCTGCGCGCGGCGGGCCGTGGAAACGTAAGCTGTGGCACGTCACACGGACCGGGCAGCGGGGATGAACATGGCGATGATGCGCCTGAGGCGCGAGGACCCGCGCGTCGTCGGCTCGTTCAGGCTTCACAGACGGCTCGGCGCGGGCGGGATGGGCGTTGTCTACCTCGGCTCCGACCGCAAGGGTCAGCGGGTGGCGCTCAAGGTGATCCGGCCGGATCTGGCGGAGGACCAGGAGTTCCGCTCGCGGTTCGCGCGCGAGGTGTCTGCGGCGCGGCGGATTCGCGGCGGGTGTACGGCACGGCTCGTCGCCGCCGACCTCGACGCCGACCGGCCCTGGTTCGCCACGCAGTACGTCCCCGGGCCCTCCCTGCACGACAAGGTCGCCGACGAGGGTGCCTTGGGCGCTGCCGACGTGGCCGCCGTCGGGGCAGCCCTGTCGGAGGGGCTGGTGGCGGTGCACGAGGCCGGTGTGGTGCACCGGGACCTCAAGCCGTCCAACATCCTGCTGTCCCCCAAGGGGCCGCGGATCATCGACTTCGGCATCGCCTGGGCGACCGGCGCCTCGACGCTCACCCATGTCGGTACGGCCGTCGGCTCCCCCGGCTTCCTCGCCCCGGAGCAGGTGCGCGGCGCCGCGGTGACGCCCGCCACGGACGTGTTCTCCCTCGGCGCGACCCTGGCGTACGCGTCGATGGGCGACTCGCCCTTCGGGCACGGCAGTTCCGAGGTGATGCTGTACCGCGTGGTGCACGAGGAGGCGCAGCTGCACGGCGTACCGGACGCCCTGGCTCCGCTGGTCCGGGCATGTCTGGCGAAAGACCCCGAGGAGCGGCCCAGCACGCTCCAGCTGTCGCTGCGGCTGAAGGAGATCGCCGCTCGGGAGACGCAGGGCCTCGCGGACGTACGGCCGCCCGCGCCGCGCGGCGGTGAGACGGACCGGCCCACCGGGCGGCTCGCCGACACTTACCCGGAGCGGGCTCCGCAGCGGCGTCCGCAGGGGCAGCAGGGCATCGCGGGTACCCAAGGGACTCCCCCACCGCGGAGTGGTCCCGCTTCGCGCGGTCCCGCTCCGGTGCGGGGCGGGGCTCCGTCACGGGGTGGCAGTGCTTCGCGGGGCGGCGGTCCGTCGTCGCGCTCGGGGGCGGCGCGGAACACGACGCGCTCCGGCGGTGGGAAGCGTCCGGCGCCGCGCAGTGGTACGGGTCGGCCGACCCAGCGGGGCACGGGCACGGGGCGGCGGCCCGCCAATCCGCGACTGCTGCGCCAGCGGCTGTTCGTGTTCGTCGTGGTCACGCTGCTGGTGGCGCTCGGCATCGCCGCGGCGCAGGGCTGTCAGGGGCCCCCGCGAGGGCTCGGCGGCGAGGGGAACGTCGTACGGAATGAGCAGCAACAGCCGGTGCGGGACGTGCAGCGGGGCGACGAGCCGTAGGACGCGCCGGTGATGTCCGAGCGGTGCGAGTCGACACTCACGACGTCCGACCAGGCGCTTCCCGCGCGCCCGGCGCCGGCTGACTAGGGCGCGGGGCGGCCCGTCGCCACCGCGTAGAAGGCGACCGCGGCCGCCGCGCCCACGTTGAGGGAGTCGACTCCGTGGGCCATGGGGATGCGGACCCATTCGTCGGCGGCCACCAGGGCCTGGGTGGAGAGGCCGTCGCCCTCGGCGCCGAGCATCAGGGCCACCCGGTCCATCTTGTGGGGGGCGGCTTCGTCGAGCGTCCTGGCCTTGGGGTCCGGGGTGAGGGCGAGGAGGGTGAAGCCCGCCTCGCGGACCGACTCAAGGCCCTTGGGCCAGGTGTCGAGACGGGCGTACGGCACGGAGAAGACCGCACCCATGGAGACCTTGACGCTGCGGCGGTAGAGGGGGTCGGCGCAGTCCGGGGAGAGCAGGACCGCGTCCATGCCCAGGGCGGCGGCCGAGCGGAAGATCGCGCCGATGTTGGTGTGGTCGTTGACCGACTCCATGACGACGACCCGGCGGGCGGTCTGGAGGAGGTCGGCCGCCGTGGACAGCGGCTTGCGCTGCATCGAGGCGAGCGCGCCGCGGTGCACGTGGTAGCCGGTGACCTGCTCGGCGAGCTCCGGGCCGACCGCGTAGACCGGGGCCGGGAGCTCGTCGATGACGTCGCGCATGACGTCGACCCACTTGGCGGACAGCAGCATCGACCGCATCTCGTACCCGGCGTCCTTGGCCCGCCGGATGACCTTCTCGCCCTCGGCGATGAACAGGCCCTCGGCCGGCTCGCGCTTGCGGCGCAGTTCGACGTCGGTCAGGCCCGTGTAGTCGTGCAGGCGCGGGTCGTCGGGGTCCTCGACGGTGATGAGATCGGCCACAGGGTGATACTGCCTTGTCCTGGGTGCGGTGCCAACGGCTTGGGACGGGTTGTGTTACCCGGGGTTACGCGAGGCTCTGCGGACCTACGCCCACCACTTCGCCGATGACGATGACCGCCGGGGGCCTGACCTCCTGCGTGCGGACCGTCTCGGCGACCGTCGCGAGGGTCGCGTCGACCCGGCGTTGCGCCGCGGTCGTGCCCTCCTGGACGAGGGCTACCGGGGTGTCCGGGGACTTGCCGTGGGCGACCAGGGTCTCGGCGATCCTGCCGATCTTGTCGACGCCCATGAGGATCACGAGCGTGCCGGTCAGCTTGGCGAGGGACGGCCAGTCGACCAGGGAGCGCTCGTCGTCAGGGGCGACATGGCCGCTGACCACAGTGAACTCGTGGGCGACCCCGCGGTGCGTGACCGGAATGCCGGCCGCGCCCGGGACCGAGATCGAGCTGGAGATGCCGGGGACGACGGTGCAGGGGATGCCGGCCTCGGCGAGGGCCTGGAGCTCCTCCATGCCACGGCCGAAGACGTACGGGTCGCCGCCCTTCAGCCGTACGACCGACTTGCCCTGCTTGGCGTGCTCGATCAGGGCGTTGTTGATGGCCTCCTGGGCCATGAAACGGCCGTACGGGATCTTCGCCGCGTCGATCACCTCGACCTGCGGGGGAAGTTCGGCGAGGAGGTCGCGCGGACCGAGGCGGTCGGCGATGACGACGTCGGCCTCGGCGAGGAGACGGCGGCCGCGGACCGTGATCAGGTCCGGGTCGCCGGGGCCGCCACCGACGAGGGCGACGCCGGTGGTGCGGGAGCGGTGGTGGGGAGCGACGAGGGTGCCGTCGCGCAGGCCCTCGACGACCGCGTCGCGGATGGCGGCGGTGTGGCGGGGGTCTCGACCCTTGGCGTTCGTGGTGAGCACGGCCACGGTGACGCCCTCGCTGGTGCCGGTCGCCGGGGTCCAGGCGGTCGCCGCGTCGGCGTCGTCGGAGCGGACGCACCACACGCGGTGCGTCTCCGCCTCGGCGGAGGCGTGTGTGTTCGCCTCCGGGTCGCTGGTGGCGATCAGGGCGTACCAGGCGTCGGCGAGGTCGCCTTCGGCGTACGGGCGCTTCGTCCAGGTGATCTCGCCCGCGTCCGCCATCGCCTCGACCGAGGGAGTCGCCTCGGGGGACACGAGGTGGACGTCGGCACCTGCCGCGATCAGTGCCGGGAGGCGGCGCTGGGCGACCTGGCCGCCGCCGAGGACGACGACCCTGCGGCCGGTCAGGCGAAGGCCTACGGGGTAGGCGGGGTGTTCGGCCATGAGGGTGCGGCTCCTCGGTGCGGTGCGGTGGCCCTGACGTGCGGATTTTAAAGGGCAGGGGGGTATGACGGCTCAGGTGGTCCAGTGACTGGGCACGTCGCCGTCTGCGGGTGCGTGGTCCGTGCCCACCCGTTCCGCCATGCGGAACGACTGCCCACGGACCACGGAGGCCTACTTCTCAGTTACCCCTGCGGAGTCGAAGGTCGCCACCTCGTGCATCGCTCTCGCCGTGCTCTGCACCAGCGGGAGCGCCAGCAGCGCGCCCGTGCCCTCGCCCAAGCGCAGGTCCAGGTCGACCAGGGGGCGCAGGCCCAGCTTGTTCAACGCGGCCACGTGGCCGGGCTCGGCACTGCGGTGGCCGGCGATGCAGGCCGCGAGGACCTCGGGGGCGATGGCCCGGGCCACCAGGGCGGCGGCGCCGGCGCTGACGCCGTCCAGGATCACCGGCGTACGGAGGGAGGCGCCGCCGAGGAGCAGGCCGACGATGGCGGCGTGTTCGAAGCCGCCGATCGCGGCGAGGACGCCGATGGGGTCGGCCGGGTCCGGCTGGTGGAGTTCGATGGCACGGCGGACGACCTCGGTCTTGCGGGCGAGGGTCTCGTCGTTGATGCCGGTGCCGCGGCCCGTCACGTCGGCCGGGTCCGTGTCGGTGAAGACCGAGATCAGGGCCGCCGAAGCGGTCGTGTTGGCGATGCCCATCTCGCCCGTCAACAGGGCCTTGTTGCCGGCCGCCACCAGGTCGCGGGCCGTGTCGATGCCCACCTCGATGGCCTGCTTGGCCTCCTCGCGGGTCATCGCGGGGCCGGTGGTCATGTCGGACGTGCCCGCGCGGACCTTGCGGGGCAGCAGACCGGGGGTCGCGGGGAGATCGGCCGCCACGCCCACGTCGACGACGCAGACCTCGGCGCCCACCTGGGCGGCGAAGGCGTTGCAGACCGCGCCGCCACCGAGGAAGTTGGCGACCATCTGGGCCGTTACCTCCTGCGGCCAGGGGGTGACGCCCTGCGCGTGGACGCCGTGGTCACCCGCGAAGATCGCCACGGCCGCGGGTTCCGGGATCGGCGGCGGGCACTGACGGGACAGACCGGAGAGCTGTGCGGAGATGATCTCCAGCATGCCGAGCGCGCCGGCCGGCTTCGTCATCCGCTTCTGCCGCTCCCACGCCTCGCCGAGCGCCTTGGCGTCCAGCGGGCGGATCTGCGCGACGGTCTCGCCGAGCAGGTCGTGCGGCTCCTCGCCGGGCAGCGCGCGGCGGCCGTACATCTCCTCGTGGACGACCCACGACAGCGGGCGGCGCTTGGACCAGCCGGCCTGCATCAGCTCGGGCTCGTCCGGGAACTCGTCGACATAGCCCACGCAGAGGTACGCGATGACCTCGAGGTGCTCGGGCAGGCCGAGGGCGCGGACCATCTCGCGCTCGTCGAAGAAGCTGACCCAGCCGACGCCGAGGCCCTCGGCGCGGGCGGCGAGCCAGAGGTTCTCTACCGCGAGCGCGGCGGAGTACGGGGCCATCTGCGGCTGGGTGTGCCGGCCGAGGGTGTGGCGGCCGCCGCGGGTCGGGTCGGCGGTGACGACGATGTTCACCGGGGTGTCGAGGATCGCCTCGATCTTCAGTTCCTTGAACTGCTTCGCCCGGCCCTTGGGGAGGGACTTCGCGTAGGCGTCCCGCTGGCGCATGGCCAGTTCGTGCATGCCGCTGCGGGTCTCCGCCGAGCGGATGACGACGAAGTCCCAGGGCTGCGAGTGGCCGACGGAGGGAGCGGTGTGGGCCGCCTCCAGGACGCGGAGCAGCACTTCGTGCGGGATCGGGTCGCTGCGGAAGCCGTTGCGGATGTCGCGGCGCTCACGCATGACCTTGAGGACGGCCTCGCGCTCGGCGTCTTCGTAGGCGGGCGCGGCCGGGCCGGTGGACTGTCGTACGTCTTCCACTGGCGCGGTGCTCATCTCTTCCTGGTCCTGCCGGTCCTGCTGATTCTGCCGGTCCTGCCGGTCCTGCCGGTCGTCCTGGTCGGCGGCCCTGGTGTCCAGGTCCTCCGCGTGCTGTACGAGTGCGGGGTCGCCCTCGCGGGGGGCGGGGACCGCCGCGACGGGTTCCGGGGCCTGCGGGTCCTCCGGAGGGAGCGTCATGGCGTGCGGGGGTGTCGGCGCCAGGTGCGGAGTGGTCGGCACCGAACCCTCGACCTGGACGAACTGGCCCAGGGGCTGGTCGACGTGGGGCTCCGGTGCCGGAGCCATGGTGTCGGGCGCCTCGAACCGGGGCTGCGCCTCGGGGAGTTCGGCTGCCGTCGCGACCGGGTCCGCGGTGCCCTCGTGCGCGAGGGACGCGTCCGGGACGAGTTGCGGGCCCTGCACGTCCTGGACGGGCTGGGCGTCCGCGAGGGGCACCTGGCTCTGCTCCGGCGCGGCCTGGTCGGCTGCGGCGTACTGGGGAGACGGCTCGGGGGTCACGGCTGCGGGGACCTCTTCGACGGGCGCCGTCGAGCCGTCCACGTGCTGCGGGGCCTGCGCGGCCTCCGCAGCGGCCGGGAAGGGTACGGCTTCGGGTGCGGTCTGCGCGTGCTCGACGACCTGGGCCTCGGAAGGCAGCGGCTGTACGGCGTCCTGAGTTGCGGCTTCGGGAAAGGGCACGGTGTTCTGACCTGCGGCTTCGGGATAGGGCACGGCGCCCTGACCTGCGGCTTCGGGAAATTGTGCCGCGTTCGCGAAGGCGTCGGGGGCCGGAATCTGCGCGGCGTCCAGGGAGGTGTCGGCTCCAGCGGTCCCGGGCTCCGCGGTGGCGGGTTGCCCGGTGGCGGTCTCGAAGCCCGGCGCGATGTCAGGGGCGACGGCCTCGGACACCGGTGCGATCTCGGACGCGGGGTCGGCCTCGGCGATGTGCACTGCCTCCGGCCCCTCCACGGCGTCGGGAGCGGGAGCGGCTTCCAGGACCGGCTCGGACTCCACGGCGAGGTCGGCTGCCGGTGGCTGCCCGGCGTCGGTGACCAGGTCGTGGCCGGCCTCGGCAAGGGCGTCGACGCCCTGCTCCTGGCCGGCGTCGGCAACAGAGGAGACTCCCTCGGTCTGTCCACCGTCCACGGCGAGCGCTGCCGCCTGCTCGGGCTCGGCCGCCGCCACGGCGCCGGCGGCCTCGTCCTGTACGACGCCCAGTGCCTGCCCCTCGTCCGCAAGCGGGGCGGTCACCGGAACCTGCTCCGCGTCGGGCACCTGGACGGTCTCCGGCATCTGCTCGGCATCCAGAGCGTGCGTCTCCGCGGAAAACTGCGGGACGTCACCGTCGAACCCGGCCTCGCCACCGGGCGCGACCGCGCCACCCTGCGGAGCCTCCTCGGCGTAACCGCCCTCCTGGACCTCAGCAGTCAGCGCGTGGACCTCAGCAGTCGGTGCGCCGAGTCCGCCGGGGTCCGGGACCGGCGGAGCCTGCGCGAACCCGGCGTCCTGACCGTCGGAAGCCTGCGCCATCGCGTCTCCCTGAGCATCCGCCTGCGCGAACCCGGCGTCCTGGTCGTCCGGGACCTGAGCGACCGCACCGTTCTGACTCTCCTGAGCCTGAGCGACTGCGTCGCCCTGCCCCTCCGCCGGCTCCGCAGGCTCCGCGGCCTCCGCGCCGAACCCGTCGCCCACCGTCTGGGCAGGCTCCGACGCAGGCACGGTGTCCTCGGCCTGCGGAGCCGTCGCCGTGCCGGCCTCCGTTGCGAGACGGGTCACCGCGGCCTGGGCCGCACCCACCGGCTCGGCTTCCTGGACGGGCGCCGGGACAACCGTTTCGGCAGCCGCCGCCTCGGGGCTCACCGGTGCCTGGACCGCGCCCTGGACAGGGGCCGCGCCCCAGGGTGTCGCGCCCTGGGGCGACATCTCCCGGAGCTGCTGGGGGGCGTCGAGGTACTCGACGCCGGTCGCGGGCAGGCCGGACTGCCGTACCGGTGCGCCTACGGCGCCGCGGTCGGCGAGGGAGCGGACCGGGCTCGCGGAGGTGTCGGGGATGGGCGGGCCGAGGTGCAGGGGGCGGCGCGGCGCAACCGGCATCGACTGCGGCCCGGAATCGGGCAGGCGGACGCCGCCCAGGTCGACCGAGCCGCTGTCCCGGCCGGACATCTCGTGCGGGCCGGGCTCGTGCACGGTCTCGACGACCGGCTCCGGCGGGGGCGGGGCGACCTCGTTGCCCCAAGCGCCCTGGGCGCCCGGCAGCAGCAACAGGTCTTCGTCCTCGGCAGTGGTCTCGGAGAGGTAGGTGTACGCACCGTGCGCAGGGGCGCCCGGCTGCTCCACCATGCCTGCGTTCTCCGGCAGTCCCTCGCCCGGGACCTGGCCGGTGTCGGTCATGCGTAACCCCTCGCCCATCGGTTAGTGCTTCTTCGGCCGGCTCACCCGGAACGGCGCACCGACCGCCCCGCAGTGAACAACGAGCGCGCGTGCCCAGCGGCACGAACGACCCGTCGCCAAAAGACGACAAAGCCATTAACTGGCATTGTCGCGGCCGTTGCTCCGTCGCGACAGCTTCACCCGCGACGGCCCGCTGTGGACTGCGCCACGTTGCGCGTCCTCCGGTTCTGCCGTACCACACGCGCCCCAAAAGGGGCGCGTTTTCCGGACATTGACCAACGAAGCGCCGGACATCCGAGTGCGGTACAACGATCGGCCAGCCTACCGCGAGCAGTACGACAACAGGATCACGGGGACGGGATCCGGGATGGGACCGGAGTCAGGCCGTACGGTCCGGCAGCAGGCCGCTGAGCAGGAACGCGACGCTCCGCTCGGTCTCCGTCCAGGCCCGCGTGTCGAGTTCGACGGACTGAACGAGGGCGCACTCCACCTGGTAGCCGTGCTCGGTCAGGCCGCGGCCGACGAGTTCGGCCGCGTCGCGGGTCGCCGCGTGCGTCACGATGCGCTGCGGACGGCGGTCGGCCACGGCCGAGACCACGGCCGCTCCCCCGCCGCCGACGCGGACGACGTCCGGTTCGGGCAGGTTCTCCAGGACGTGCGGTGCG
Organism: Streptomyces sp. MMG1533; assembly: GCF_001279775.1. Taxonomy (GTDB): domain Bacteria; phylum Actinomycetota; class Actinomycetes; order Streptomycetales; family Streptomycetaceae; genus Streptomyces. The sequence goes on from NZ_LGDG01000041.1 coordinate 219,650, forward strand.
GTGCCGCGCACGATCTGCAGCTGCACCCCGAAGCCGCGTGCGGCGGCCTCGGTGCGAGCGCACGCCTCCAGGTCCCGGTCGACGGCGATGACGGCCGCCCCGGCCCGTGCCGCCTCGGTGGCGAAGGCGCCGCTGCCGCAGCCGATGTCCCACACGAGGTCACCGACGCGCGGTCCGAGCCGGGCGAGTTGGGCTGCGCGGAGCAGTTCCCCCTCGCCTTCGCCCAGATCACCGCCGTACGCCTCGGCGGGCAGCGCCCAGCCGCGCGGTGCGGTGCCCGGTGCGCGTCCGGCGATCCAGCCGCCCTCCTCCTTCGCGACACCGGGTGCGACGGATCCACCGATGACGATGACCAGGTTCGGGTCGCGCCAGGTGTGGTCGGCGGCCTTGTCGGAGGTGACGACGGTGACCTGCTCGCGATCGGTGCCGAGCTCCTCGCAGATGACGAAGGTCCGGTGGACGCCTTCGAGGAGGAGGCCGAGTTCGGCGGGGCCCGCGCCGGGCGAGGTGAGGACGGCGACCTTGGTGTGGGCGCGGCACACATTGACCGCGCGGCGCAGGGTGCGCCGGTGTGCGACGACCACCTGAGCGTCGTCCCAGGGCATGCCGGCGCGGGCGAAGGCGGTGGCTACGGAGGAGACACCGGGAACGACCTCCACCTCCAGGCCGAACTCGGGGGCGCGCAGCGTGCGTACGACTCCGAAGAAGCCGGGGTCGCCGTCGGCGAGCACCACCGCGCTGCCGCGGTGGCCGGCGATACGGCGGGCGGCGAGGGCGACGCTGCCGAGGCGGATGCGCTCGGCGCCGGGTGGCACCTGGGGGAGCGCCAGGTGGTGGGCGGCACCGGCCACGAGCGTGGCGGCGCCGAGGGCGGAGCGCGCCGCGGCGGTCAGCGGCGAGCCGTCCCAGCCGATCACCGTGACCCGGTCGGCCATCGTCTCTCAGTCTCCAGGGGGTTTGCGCAGGTTGTCAGGGGCCCGGATGCCGGGCTCCGTGAGGGTACCTGGTGGAGGCGACCGAGCCGGTGGCCACCTCGTTCAGTTCCAGTCCGAGAACGACGTGAAACCGCCGGAGTCGGCAAGCTGCTCGCCCGCGCCGTCGAGGTCCTCCGGGAGCAGGCTCCACACGATGAAGTCGGTGCGGAGGTCTGCCCAGGTGCCGTCCTCGGTACGGACGTGCGCTATGCAGGCGTTGCGCAGGACGCCCTCGCTGATACAGCCGATCTTCTGGGCGACCTGCTGGGAGGCGGTGTTGTCGGCCGCCGTGCGCAGCTCTATGCGTTCGAGTTTCCGGTCGCGCAGGAGCCACTGGGCGGTGGCCAGGGCGGCCTCCGAGGCGTACCCCTCGCCACGGGCCCAGGGGGCGATGATGTACGACAGTTCGGTGGACCTGATGTGCCAGTTCGTCCTGGCGAGCTGGACTATGCCGACCAGGCGCTGGGTGAGGAACTCGGTGACGGCGAGGTCGAGGCCGCGGCCCGCCTGGCGTTCGGTGGGCGCGTACTCGGTGATCCAGGTATGGGCCCGCTCCTCGGTGTAGGGCTGGGGCACGTCGGTCCAGGCCGCGACCTGCTCGTCGTTCATCATCTCGGCCAGGGCAGGCACGTCGTCCTCGTCGAGGGGACGCAGCACCAACCGCTCCGTGCTGATGGAGATGTTGGGGAAGGTGCCAGTCATGCGCCGCTCCGTAACCGTCGGGAAACCTTCAGCCTGCTGAACTGCCCAGCATGCAGCATGTGAGCACCGAACCGCACGACGGGGTCCTCCCCCACTGTGCAGGAGTGGACCCCGTCCGTGGCGATACGCCGTATACGCCCCGTCAGTCGGAACTGACAGTCCTTCAGAAGGACGGGAGCACGGACCCGGCGTACTCGTCCTCGATGAACTTCTTGACCTCGGCGGAGGTGAGGAGCCCCGCGAGCTTCTTCACGCGCGGGTCGTCCTCGTTGCCCTTCTTGACGGCGAGGAAGTTGCCGTAGGGGTTGTTCTTCGCGGACTCCAGGACGAGGGCGTCCTCGGCGGGCTTGAGGTCGGCCTCGATGGCGTAGTTGCCGTTGATGACGGCCGCGTCGACGTCGTCCAGGGAGCGCGGGGTCTGGGCCGCCTCCAGCTCCTTGAACGTGAGGTTCTTCGGGTTCTTGGCGATGTCCGAGGGGGTGGCCTCGTTGCCCACGCCGTCCTTGAGCGTGATGATCCCGTTGGCGTCGAGCAGCTTGAGCGCCCGGGCCTCGTTGACCGTGTCGTTCGGGACGGCGACGGTGGCACCGCTCTTCAGGGCTTCGACGCTCTTGACCTTGTGGGAGTAGAGGCCGAGCGGCTCCAGGTGGACCGTGACGACGGGCACGATGTCCGTGCCGTTCTTCTTGTTGAAGTCGTCGAGATACGGCTTGTTCTGGAAGTAGTTGGCGTCCACCGAGCCGTCTTCGGTCGCGGGGTTCTGCGTCGTGTAGTCGGTGAACTCCTTGACCTCCAGGTCGAGTCCCGCCTTCTTCGCCAGGTTGTCCTTGACGTAGTCGAGGATCTCGCCGTGCGGGGTCGGGCTCGCGGCGACGACCAGCGGTCCGCTGGTGTCGGAGGCGGAGTCCTGGTCCGAGCCGCATGCGGTGAGCCCGAGGGTGAGGGCTCCGGCGGCGAGGACGGCGGTGGTGATTTTGGTGGTGTTACGCACGAAAAGTGCCTTTCCTTATGGGTGGAGCGACCCCGCGATGGGTGTGCGGGGAGATCTGCAGGTGGGGTGGGCGGGTCAGACGACCTTGCCGATGTCGGCCGTCGCCGGCTCCTTCGCCTTCAGCAGGCGCAGCCTCGGCGCGGGGCCGGACCGGCCGCCCCGGCGGTGCAGGGAGCGGGCCGCGTAGTCGCCGGCGAACTGGATGACCGAGATGACGACCGCGAGGATGGCCACGGTGATCCACATCAGCTCGGTCTCGAAGCGCTGGTAGCCGTACCGGATGGCAATGTCGCCGAGGCCGCCTGCGCCGACCGTGCCGGCCATCGCGGAGTAGCCGATGAGGGCGACGATCGTGGTCGTGGTGCTGGAGATCAGCGACGGCAGGGACTCGGGCACGAGGACCTTCCGTACGATCGTCCAGGTGTTGCCGCCCATCGACTGCACGGCCTCGACGAGCCCGCCGTCCACTTCCCGGACGGCCGTCTCGACCAGGCGCGCGAAGAAGGGGATCGCACCGATCGCGAGCGGCACGATGGCCGCCTCGCGGCCGATGGTCGTGCCGGTGATCGAGCGCGTGAAGCCCATCAGCGCGACCATCAGGATGATGAACGGCATGGAGCGGGCGATGTTCACGACCTGCCCGATGACCTTGTTCGCGACGACGTTCTGGAGCAGTCCGCCCCTGTCCGTGAGGACGAGGAGGACGCCGAGCGGGAGACCGCCGACGACGGCGATCAGCGCGGACCAGCCGACCATGTAGAGCGTGTCCCAACACGCCTGCGCCAGCAGGGGCTGCATCTCAGACCAATCGGTCCAGGTCACTTGGCACCTTCCTTCGCCAGCACGGGCTCCTGGCCCTCTTCGCCGACCACGTCGATCTGCAGACCCTGTTCGCGCAGGAAGCCGATCGGCACGACGTTGTCCTCGTAGCGGCCGGGCAGTTCGATGCGCATCCGGCCGATCTGGAGACCGCCGACGGTGTCGATGGCGGCGCCGAGGATCGATATGTCGATGTTGTACGTGCGCGAGAGCTGGGAGATGACCGGCTGGGTCGCGGCCTCGCCCTGAAAGGTGACGTCGACGACGGTCCGGTCGGCGCCGGAGGCCTCGCCGCCCACCGGGAACAGCGCGGAGGCCAGCTCGGAGCCCGGGGTCGCGAGCAGCTCGCTGACCGTGCCGGACTCGACGACGCGGCCCCGCTCCATGAGGGCGGCCGAGTCGCAGACCGACTTCACGACGTCCATCTCGTGGGTGATGAGCAGGACGGTCAGCCCCAACTGCCGGTTCAGGTCGCGCAGCAGCTGAAGGATGGAGCGGGTGGTCTCGGGGTCGAGGGCACTGGTCGCCTCGTCGGACAGCAGGACCTTGGGGTCGCCGGCCAGGGCACGGGCGATGCCGACCCGCTGCTTCTGGCCGCCGGAGAGCTGAGCCGGATAGGCCTTCGCCTTGTCCGCGAGACCGACGAGGTCGAGCAGCTCCAGGGCCTTGCGGGAGCGCTCCTGACCCGACTTGCCGAGGATCTCGAGCGGCAGCTCGACGTTGTCCTGCACGGTCCGGGTGGACAGCAGGTTGAAGTGCTGGAAGACCATGCCGATACGGCTGCGCGCCCGGCGGAGTTCCCGGCCGGCCCGGGGACCGCGCCCGGCGAGGGCGGTGAGGTCCTGCCCGGCGACGGTCACCGTCCCGGCGGTGGGGCGCTCCAGCAGGTTGACGCAGCGGATGAGCGAGGACTTGCCGGCGCCGGACTGGCCGATGACGCCGTACACCTCGCCTTCGCGGACGTGGAGATCGACGCCGTCGAGGGCGGTGACCTCACGGCCGCTCGAGCGATGGGACCTATAGATCTTCGTCAGGCCCGATGTGGTGATCACGTGGGTTTCCGTCACTGTCGTGTGCAGGGCGTGGGTGTGCCCTGGCGGGTGCATTCGGTCGGAACGCGGCACGGTTCTCGTGCGGTGGCATGGGGAACCGGGGAGAACAGGTGCGCGGGGGCGGCGTCAGTCACGTACGACGTTCACGGCGTACGGACATGCCACGGCGGCTCGCTTCGGGGCGCGAGGCTCAGGGTGGTGCAGGGGCCCTCTAGAAGGCGCACATTCGACACATACAACGAGCACCGGGCGTCATGGTCGCCTCGGTCGCAAGGGTGCGGCTGCTCGTCGTGGTCATGCGATCAGTAAAGCAGACCTACGGTCCTGACAAAGCGTTGGTGTCCGGATGCCGGACAGAGGTGGACACCCGTCAGTCGCGTACGGAGATCTCCACTCCCCCGTCGGTGACCAGTACGGACAAGGCCGAGAGGTCCTTCACCACAAGGTCGGCGGTGAGCTCGTGGGCCTGGTGGGTTGTGGTCAATGCCACGGTGGTCATTCCGGCGGCGCGGCCCGCCTGGAGGCCGGCCGGGGCGTCCTCGAAGACGACGCAGCGGGACGGGTCGACGCCCAGTTGGCGGGCGGCGAGCAGGTAGGGCTCCGGGTCGGGCTTGCCGCGCGTGATGTCGTCGGCGGCGATGAGCGTCTTGGGCAGGATGCCGACGGCGTCGAGGCGGGCCTCGGCGAGGCGCCGGGTGGCGGAGGTGACGACGGCCCAGCACTCCGCGGGCAGCTCGTCGAGGAAGGCCTTGGTGCCGGGCAGCAGGTGGACGCCGTCGTTGGGTACGTCCTCCACCTCCAGCTTCTCGATCCGCGCGACGGCCTCCGGGACGAGGTGCGAGGGCAGCAGGTCGGCGGCTATCTCGGCGGCCGGCCGCCCGTGCAGTTCGACGCGTGCGAACTCCTCGACGGTGATCCCGTACTCCACGGCCCACTGCGTCCAGCAGCGGTCCACCGAGGCGAGGGAGGAGACGAGGGTTCCGTCGTTGTCGAACAGAAGGGCTTGTGCATGGATCTTCATGCCTTCGACCCTACGGTGCACCCCGGGGTCGGCCGCATCGGACCTTTTGGCCCGTAATAGGGTCGCGGCATGCTTGATGCCCTGACGCTCGTGACCGGCGTCGCCGCACTTCTGCTCGCCGCGTGGTGCGGCTGGGCCGCGTACCGTGATCAGCCGACCAAGGACTGGCACTTCATCGGGATGGCCGTGGTGTCCGTGCTGGCCCTCGTCCAGCTGGTGGTCGGGATCGTGCAGTTGGCGCGGGGCGAGAAGCCGGACCAGGGCACGACGATCTTCGTGGCGTACCTGCTGGGCGCATTCGCGTGCATCCCGGTGGCGGGGTTCATGTCGCTGGCCGAGCGGACGCGATGGGGCTCGGTGACGGTCGCCGCCGGCGGTGTCGTGCTGGCGGTGCTCGAGGTGCGGCTCTATGACATCTGGGGAGGCTGAGGTGGCCGTGACGGAGGAGAAGCCGACGCGGCAGCGGCTGATCAGCGGGCCGGGGATGCTGCTGGTCTGGCTGTACGGCGTGATGGTCGTCGGGGCGGTGTCGCGCTCGGCCGTGCAGATTTCCACGGAGTTCGACCGGGCGCCGCTCGCGTATTCGTTGTCCGCGGTGGCGGGGCTCGTCTACGGGTTCATCACGTACTCGCTGGTGCGGGGTGGGGAGACGGCACGCAAGGCCGCACTGGTGTGTTGTGGTGCCGAGCTGGTGGGTGTACTGGCCGTCGGCACATGGACGCTGGTGGAGCCGTCCGCGTTTCCCGACGCGACCGTGTGGTCGGACTTCGGGATGGGGTACGTCTTCATCCCCGTGCTGCTGCCGTTGTCTGCGATGTACTGGCTGCGCAAGGCCGCGCGACAGGGGAATGCCGCCTGAGGGTGTCGGGCGGCATCCGTCACATGTGAGTCGTCACGCCGTTGCCGCGAAAGCCCCCGCAAGCTTTTCCAGGACGATCATCTCCACCCCGTCGGCGCCCTTCGACGTACCCACCGTCTCGTACCCCACCCGGCGGTACAGGCGGAGGTTGCCCTCGCTGCGGTGGCCCGTGTGGAGGCGGAACTTCTTGGCGCCGCGCTCCTCGGCCAGCGCCGACTCGGCGGCACGGAGCAGCCTCGCGCCGATTCCGTGGCCCTGGAGGCGGGGGTGGACGCAGAGCTTGCCGATGGCGGCGGCGCCGTCCTCGGTCACCGAGCCGCGGACCGAGCCGACGACCTCGTCGCCCAGCCGGGCCACGAAGACGCAGTCCGCGAGGACCTCCTCGCGGACGGAGTCCAGGCTCTGGACGAGCGGGTCGATGCGGTAGTTGCCGTACAGAGCGGCCTCGCTCTGGAAGCACAGGTACTGCAGCCTGAAGATCTGCTCCACATCCTGCTCGGTCGCCGCCGAGATGGTCACGCTCATGCCCATGTGCGCACGCCTCCCGCTCACCTGATCACCTGTCGTCCCTCACTCCTATCCCCGCGCTCCGCGGGCCGCAACCTCCGGTGTGAGCAATCGGCGCAGACATCCCAGACATCTGGAACGTTCCGGGCCAAGACTGCCCTGTGACATACCCAACTCCCCCGCGATTTCCCGGTATGTGAGGTCCCGGGGCGACAGGAGGGCCGCCAGCAGACTCGGGCAGCGGCCGGGGAGGCGGCGTACCGCGTCGTGCAGGGCGCGGCGGCGGGCCGAGGCGAGGGCGAGCTGTTCGGGGGTGGGGGCGCCCTCGTCGGCCGGCTCGGCGCCGTACGGTCGTTCGAGCCGGGTCGTACGGCGGGTGCGGCGGGACTCGGAGCGGACGGCGCGGCGGAGCCAGCCGTGCGGGTCGAGGGGCGGGCCCTGGGTGTCCAGGTGCTCCAGGAGACGGAGCCAGACCGCCTGCTCCAGGTCGCCCGGTTCCGCACCGGTGGCATGTGCCTCGGCGGAGGCCTCGGCGGTGAGCAGGGGGCGCAGGGCGGTGACGAGGTCGTGCGTCATATGCAGGGCGACGCCGCCGCCCGGGCTGCGGGTTGCCCGGGCGGCCGGCTGTCACCCCAACCGGGGCCGGTGGCTCAGACGTTGACGAAGTCCTGACGGGCCAGGAGGCCGGTGTCCGGGTTGTCGGTGAAGACGCCGTCCATGCCCGTCGCGAAGTACGCCCGGTACGCGCCGAAGACGTCGCCGTAGGCGTCGGGGTCGGTGCCCTTGCGGAAGTCTGCGGGCAGGAAGGGGTTCTCGTTGCGCATGGTGTACGGGTGCAGGATCAGGCCCGCCGCGTGGGTGTCCTTGACGAGGGTGGTCGGTGCGGTGAGGTTGCCGGCGGAGTCGCGCGGGATGACCAGGTCGAGGGTGGGGCCGATGCCCTGGGCGTAGGAGGCGATCTCCTTGAGGCCCTCGGGGGTGACGAGGTCGGCGACCGTGCGGGGGTCGCCGGTCGCGACGAAGTCCCAGGGGCGGCTGCCCGCGGTGGACAGGAGGACCACCAGCGGGTTGTCCACGAGCTTGTCGAGGCGCTGGATGCTGGTCGGCTCGAAGGACTGGAGGATGACCGGCGAGTTCCTCCTGTCCTTGCCGTACTTGCGCAGCAGAGCGGCGATCCGCTCCTCCAGGCCGAGGCCCAGCTTGCGGAAGTAGGTGGGGTGCTTGGCCTCGGGGTAGATCCAGACCTGCTTGCCGCGCCTGCGGGTCTGCTCGTCCTGCCACTTCAGGACCTCTTCGAAGGTGGGGATCTCCCAGCGGCCGTTGTAGAGGGTGTTGTGCGGGCGGTTGGCCGGGATGCGCTCGACCGCGCGGAGCCTCTTGAGCTCGGCGAGCGTGAAGTCCTCGGTGAACCAGCCGGTGGTGGAGACGCCGTCGAGGACCTTGGTGGTCTTGCGGTCGGCGAACTCGGGGTGGCTCGCCACGTCGGTCGTGCCGCCGATCTCCGGCTCGTGGCGGCAGACGAGGTGGCCGTCCCTGGTGGGCACCAGGTCGCCCGCCTCGACGATGTCGGCGCCCAGGTCGAGGGCGAGCTGGTAGGAGCCGAAGGTGTGCTCCGGGCGGTAGCCGCTGGCGCCCCGGTGGCCGATGATCGTCGGCACGGGCAGGCTCTTCAACCCGCCGCTCCCGTACCCGGTACCGGCAGCTCTCGCCGTGCCCGACAGTCCGAGAACCGCTCCACCGGCTCCGAGCACCGCCGCGCCCAGGAGCGCCCGCCGCCCGGTACCGTCCGTCTGCTCGTTCGACCCCTGCGACCCCTGCGACCCCTGCGACCTCTGCGTTCCCATGAGCGCCCTCCCTGCCGTCGGCTCGTCGATGCGCGCCGATCGTAGGTGGGTGTCCATGGCGGGCGGGAGACCTGCGGCGGAACACGCGGGTGACACGGGATGTCGTATGGGAACAGATGTCTGATGCGCCGTCGGCTTCACGGCCGCGACGCGGGGTACGCGACCTCTGTCACATCGTTCCGTTCGGGTTACCGCCGGGCAACGCGGTGCCGGTGCAGGTAAACGGGCGTCAACAGTGCGTAAGACCTCGGTGAATCCGACGTGCCCGATGTGCGCGACCCCCCGGGCCGCGAGTAATGTCCTCACCTGCACAGACTCATACTGATTCCCTCGCCATTCTCTTGACACCGGAGGGCCCGTTGTCCCGCTTCGCGCTCATCAAGGCAGTGCTCGGACCGATCATGCGCCTGATGTTCCGCCCACAGGTGGAGGGCGCGGAGAACATCCCGGGCGACGGTCCGGTGATCCTGGCCGGGAACCACCTCACGTTCATCGACTCGATGATCATGCCGCTCTTCTGCGACCGGCAGGTCTTCTTCATCGGCAAGGACGAGTACGTCACCGGCAAGGGCGTCAAGGGCCGGCTGATGGCCTGGTTCTTCACGGGCTGCGGCATGATCCCGGTCGACCGGGACGGTGGCCGCGGCGGTGTCGCCGCGCTGATGACCGGCCGCCGGGTGCTGGAGGAGGGCAAGGTCTTCAGCATCTACCCGGAGGGCACGCGCTCCCCGGACGGCCGGCTCTACCGGGGCCGTACGGGCATCGCCCGGCTGGCCATGATGACCGGCGCGCCTGTCGTACCGTTCGCCATCATCGGCACCGACAAGATCCAGCCCGGCGGCGCCGGCATGCCGCGCCCCGGCCGGGTCACGGTCCGCTTCGGCGAGGCGATGGAGTTCTCCCGCTACGAGGGCATGGACCGCGACCGCTACGTCCTGCGGGCGGTGACCGACTCCGTGATGACCGAGGTCATGCGGCTGTCCGGGCAGGAGTACGTGGACATGTACGCCACCAAGGCGAAGGCCGCGTAACGCTCCGCCGGGCCGACCCGGAGCTGCGGTCCGCGGCTGTGTGTCGCCTGCGGGTCCGCCGTGGCTGGTCGCGCAGTTCCCCGCGCCCCTGGGGGCGCGCACCCGGCCCGGCGTTCGTGTCGTCACGTTGGCTGCTCCTCCGGCGATCCGTCGCCACCTAGGGGGCGCTGTCCAGACGTTGGCCTCGTAGCAGGAACCAGGCCGCGACCGCCGCGGCGAGCAGTACCACCGCGCCCACTCCCGCCGCCAGGGCGAGTCCGTCGACGAAGGACGTCCGGGCCGCGTCCAGGAGCGCCTCCGACGTTTGCGCGGGCAAGCCCGCCGCCACCTCCACCGCCCCGCCCAGCGACTCGTGTGCCTCAGGCGGCGTATCCACCGGGCCCCTGAAGTCGCGGTAGACGCCTGTCACGATCGAGCCGAGTACGGCGATGCCCAGGGCGGCGCCGAGTTCGTACGCCGTTTCGGAGACGGCGGACGCGGAGCCTGCCTGTTCCTTGGGTACGGAACCCAGGATCACGTCGGCGGTCACCGTGAAGGAGAAGCCGGCTCCGATGCCGACGAAAAGCAACGCGGTTCCGAGGAGCGGGTAGCCGGTGGACTGGTCGATCACGGTGAGGGAGGCCAGCGCGAGGCCGACGGCCGCGAGGCCGACGGAGACGACGGACCGGACCGAGAAGCGTCGGGCCACCGAGCCGGCGACCAGACCGGCCGCCACCGCGCCGACCGCGGCGGGGAGTTCGGCCAGCCCCGCCTCGAAGGGGCCCCTGTCCTGGACGAGTTGCAGGTACTGGGAGAGGAAGAAGACGAGACCGGACAGGCCGAGGATGGTCAGCAGGTCGGCCAGGACCGCTCCGCTGAAGCCCCGGTCGCGGAACAGCCGCATGTCCAACAGTGGGGTCGGCAGGGTGAGCTGGCGGCGCACGAAGCCGTACAGCGCGCCCGCACCCAGCAGGCCCGCGGTGAGCGTCTCCCAGGTGACGCCGTGGGTGGCGGCCTCCTTGACGGCGTACACGACACCGATCATGCCGACCAGCGACAGCACGACGCTGGTCATGTCCCAGGGGCCGGGACGCGGATTCCGCGACTCGGGCAGCAGCTTGATGCCGACGAGGACCAGGACCGCCATCACGGGCAGGTTGATCAGGAAGACCGAGCCCCACCAGAAGTGTTCGAGCAGGAAACCGCCGACGATGGGCCCGACGGCCGTACCGGCGGAGGCCGTCGCACCCCAGATGCCGACGGCGAGGCTGCGTTCGCGCGGGTCGTGGAAGAGGTTGCGGATCAGGGCGAGGGTGGCCGGCATGAGGGTCGCGCCGGCGACGCCGAGCAGCGCCCGGGCGACGATCATCAACTCGGGTGTCGTGGCATAGGCGTTGAGGACCGACATCGCGCCGAACGCGGTGGCGCCGACGAGCAGGATCCGCTTGCGGCCGATGCGGTCGCCGAGGCTGCCCATGGAGACGAGCAGACCGGCGATGACGAAGGAGTAGACGTCGCCGATCCAGAGGAGCTGGGTGCCGGTGGGCTTCAGGTCCTCGCTGATATAGGGAGTCGCGAGGCCGAGGACGGTCGCGTCCACGGCCACCAGCAGCACGGCGAGCACGAGGACGGACAGCGCGAGCCAACGGCCGGGGCGCTTCACCGCCTCGGTCGGGTTCGCCGGCTGCAGGATGCTGGTCATGATTCCTCTCTCCGTCGTGCGGAATGCCGCAGTACGCCGCCGAGCAGCAGCTCGACGATCATGTGGTGGAAGTCCTTGGGGGCGCCCTTGCCGCTCTGCACCATCCAGGCGCCGGAGGCCAGCAGGCCGAACAGCGCTTCGGTCAGCCAGGCGGGCGTGAGGTCGATGCGGAACTCGCCGTTCAGCTGTCCGCGCCGGAACAGGGCCGAGATCCGGTCGTCGATCTGGGACCAGCCCTCGTGCAGTTCCTCGCCTTCGAACAGCTGGTTCTCGGTGTAGAGGAAGGCGAGCAGACCGGCGGCGGGTTCCACCTCGCGCACCAGGCGCCGTACGGCGTCGCTCGCGGGGCCTTCGTCCAGGCGGGCCGCGTCCAGGCCGGCCTCGCACTCCGCGATACCGAGCGCCTCCAGCGCCCGGACGAGCGCGTCACGCCCGGCGAACTGGCGGTGCAGCGTGGCCCGGCTGATCCCGGCCGCCTTGGCGACCTCGTCCATGGTCGCGGTGGATTTGCGGGTCAGCAGGGCTGCGGCACTGCGCAGTACGTGATCACGATCGACGGCCATGAGACAACGATAGCCCATGTGAGACAACTTTGTCTCACAATGGGCATGAGCGTCTCACCCTCAGGCTGGGTCCGTCGTCAGAACTTTCTCAGTGCCAGGGCAGCTGCCCGCGCTTCTCCCAGTACGTGAGCGGCTCCTCGGCCAGTCCGGCCAGCCGGGTCAGCTGATCCTCGTCCAGGTCCACGACCGCCGCGTGCAGGTTGGAGGCGAGATGATTGACGGTGGCGGCACCGGAGAGGACGACGCCGGCCCAGGGCTGGCGGAGGACGAGTGCGAGGGCGACCGCGTCGCAGCCGAGAGACGTTTCTTCGGCTACGGCCTTCAGGGCGTCCGGCGCGTGCGGGGCCGCGAGGCGCCCGTTGGCCATGCCCTCCTTGACGATCACCGTGAGTCCGGCTTCGTGCGCCTCGGCGAGCGCGGGGGCGGCCGAGGTCTCCAGGGCGTTGTACGTCGACTGGACGGTACGGAAGAGGGACTCGCCGTCGACCGTCACCGCGAGCGCGGCCCGGATCGCGTCGGCCTGGGCGGGGCCGCTCGTGGAGAAGCCGACGGTGAGGCCCTGCGCGGCGGCCTCCGCCAGCTTCGCGTGGAGTTCCTTGTCGGTGAGCGCCGGGCTGTCCGGGGTCACCGAGTGGATCTGGTAGAGGTCGAGCCTCTCGCCGAGCAGTCCGTCGCTCTCGGCGCGCTGCCGTTCGTACGTGGCGAGCGTATGGTCCTTGACCTCGTGCTTCTCGGCGTCGGTGCTCCAGGCCGCGGTGTAGGTGTAGCCCCACTTGCTGCCGACGACGATGTCTTCGATGTCGGGGCGGGCGTTGAGCCAGTCGGCGAGGAACTCCTCGGAGCGGCCGTAGGAGCGCGCCACGTCGAAGTAGCGGACGCCCTGCGCGTAGGCGGCGTCGAGGAGTTCGTGGGTGCGGGCGCGCAGGGCGTCGACACTGCGCACGGGCGGGAGGTCCTGGTCCCGGCCGAGGTTGATGTACCCGGGGCGGCCGACCGCGGCCAGACCCAGACCGATGTGGCAGGTGGGGGTCGTGGCTGAGGCGAGGCGGGCGAAGGGCATCGCGGGCTCCGTTCGGGTCGGCTCCTTGCGGGTCATGACCAACGTAACCGCGATGCCCCCGCTTCACGCGTGCGTGTGCGCCTCATGAGCCGCACGCGCGCGTGGACCCGGAAAAAACTCCACGCGCGCGTGCCCTGCTACTTCTTGTCCTTGGCGGTGGCCCACTCGTGCTGCACCGCCACGTCCGCCTTGACCTCCGCGAGCTGGACGGCGACCGCGCTGGGCGCCGTACCGCCGCGGCCGTCGCGGGAGGCGAGGGCGCCGGGGACGTTGAGGACGGAGCGCACCTCGGGGGTGAGGTGGGCGGAGATCTTCGCGAACTGCTCGTCGGTGAGGCCGTCGAGCTCCTTGCCCTCGGCCTCGGCGACCTTCACGCACTCGCCGGCGACCTCGTGCGCGACCCGGAACGGCACGCCCTGCTTGACCAGCCACTCGGCGATGTCGGTGGCGAGCGAGAAGCCGGCCGGGGCCAGCTCCTCCATGCGCTCGCGGTTGACGGTGAGGGTGGCGATCATGCCGGTGAAGGCGGGGAGCAGGACCTCCAGCTGGTCGCAGGAGTCGAAGACCGGCTCCTTGTCCTCCTGGAGGTCGCGGTTGTAGGCGAGCGGGAGGGCCTTGAGCGTGGCCATGAGGCCGGTCAGGTTGCCGATCAGACGGCCCGACTTACCGCGCGCCAGCTCCGCGATGTCCGGGTTCTTCTTCTGCGGCATGATCGACGAGCCGGTGGAGAAGGCGTCGTGCAGGGTCACGAAGGAGAACTCCTTCGTGTTCCAGAGGATGATCTCCTCCGAGATGCGGGAGAGGTTGACCCCGATCATCGCCGTGATGAAGGCGAACTCGGCGACGAAGTCGCGCGAGGCCGTGCCGTCGATGGAGTTGCCGACGCTGCCGTGCTCGAAGCCGAGGTCCTTGGCGACCGCCTCCGGGTCCAGACCGAGCGAGGAACCCGCGAGGGCGCCCGAGCCGTACGGCGAGACAGCCGTCCGCTCGTCCCACTGGCGCAGGCGCTCGGCGTCCCGGCACAGGGGCTGGACGTGCGCGAGGACGTGGTGGGCGAAGAGCACCGGCTGGGCGTGCTGGAGGTGGGTGCGGCCGGGCATCGCCACGTCCGGGTGGGCCTCCGCCAGGCCGATGAGAGCGTCCTGGAGGTCGGCGATCAGACCGCCGATGATCCGGGCGTGGTCGCGCAGGTACATCCGGAAGAGCGTCGCGACCTGGTCGTTGCGGGAACGGCCGGCACGCAGCTTGCCGCCGAGGTCGGGGCCGAGGCGCTCCAGGAGGCCGCGCTCCAGGGCCGTGTGGATGTCCTCGTCGGCGATGGTGCCGACCAGGACACCGGATGCCACGTCCGCTTCGAGCTGGTCGAGGCCCGCGAGCATCCGGGTCAGCTCGTCCTCCGTGAGCAGCCCCGCCTTGTGCAGCACGCGCGCGTGGGCGCGCGAACCGGCGATGTCGTAGGGCGCGAGCCGCCAGTCGAAGTGGACGGACGCGGACAGCTTCGCCAGGGCCTCGGCGGGACCGTCGGCGAAACGGCCGCCCCAGAGCCGTACGTCACCGCTGTTGCTGCTCACTTGCTCTACTCCTCAAGGCTGTGGATGTGCCGCCGCCTCCCCACCGGGTACGGACGGGGAGGCGGCATTCACGCTATCGGTTACGCGAGGTCCCGTCGGGCTACGCCCGCAGTTGACGCTGCGCCGCGATCTTCGACGACAGGCTGTAGATGTCGATGAAGCCCTTGGCCGCGGCCTGGTCGAAGGTGTCGCCCGTGTCGTACGTCGCCAGGTTGAAGTCGTACAGCGACGACTCGGAGCGCCGGCCGGTGACGACCGCGCGGCCGCCGTGCAGGGTCATCCGGATGTCGCCGGTGACGTGCTGGTTGGCCTCGTTGACGAAGCCGTCCAGGGCCCGCTTGAGCGGGGAGAACCACTGGCCGTCGTAGACCAGTTCGCCCCAGCGCTGCTCGACCTGCCGCTTGTAGCGGGCGAGTTCACGCTCGACGGTGACGTTCTCCAGCTCCTGGTGGGCGGTGATCAGGGCGATCGCGCCCGGAGCCTCGTACACCTCACGGGACTTGATGCCCACGAGCCGGTCCTCGACCATGTCGATCCGGCCGATGCCCTGGGCGCCGGCGCGCTCGTTGAGCTGCTGGATGGCCTGCAGGACGGAGACGGGCCTGCCGTCGACGGCGACCGGGACACCCTCCTTGAAGGTGATGACCACCTCGTCGGCGTCACGGGGCTCGGCCGGGTTCGAGGTGTACTCGTAGATGTCCTCGATCGGGCTGTTCCAGATGTCCTCCAGGAAGCCCGTCTCGACGGCACGTCCGAAGACGTTCTGGTCGATGGAGTACGGGGACTTCTTGGTGGTCGCGATCGGGAGGTTCTTCTCCTCGCAGAACGCGATGGCCTTGTCACGGGTCATCGCGTAGTCGCGGACCGGGGCGATGCACTTCAGGTCGGGGGCGAGGGCGACGATGCCGGCCTCGAAGCGGACCTGGTCGTTGCCCTTGCCGGTGCAGCCGTGGGCGACGGTGGTGGCGCCGTGCTTCGCGGCGGCGGCGACGAGGTGCTTGACGATCGTCGGCCGGGACAGCGCGGAGACCAGCGGGTAGCGGTCCATGTAGAGGGCGTTGGCCTTGATCGCCGGGAGGCAGTACTCCTCGGCGAACTCGTCCTTGGCGTCCGCGACCTCGGCCTCGACCGCGCCGCACGCGAGGGCGCGCTTGCGGATGACGTCCAGGTCCTCGCCGCCCTGACCGACATCGACCGCGACGGCGATGACCTCGGCGCCCGTCTCCTCGGCGATCCAGCCGATGGCGACGGAGGTGTCCAGACCGCCCGAGTAGGCGAGTACGACGCGCTCGGTCACGGGTTTCTCCTCACAGTGCTTCGCTGACATGCATGAGTATGCAGGACTCTGCATGATTCGTCAATCTCGGCGGGGTCGACCACGGACCTCCGGCCGGGGTAGACCGCGAACCCCCCGGGCAGGGTCGGCCAAGAATTTGACGAGCCTTTGAACACGCGAAACCGCTTTCCCGTACCTCTCGCCGAACGCAGGCGCCGCGTTTGTCAACACTGAGACCACCTGACCCGAGTGAGGCATCCGCATGTCCAGGGCTCTTCCGAAGTACAACAAGCGTCGCGTCGCGTTGATCGGCGGCGCCGCCGCGGTGGTCATGACCGGCGCCGTCATCGCCGGTTCCGCGCTCGCCGGGGAGTCGGCGGGGTCGAACAGCGGCAGCACCAACGCCCGGACGCTGGCCGGCCCCGGCACCATCAGCTGCCCGGACGTCGCGTCCCAGCTGCCGGACATCCCGGCCTCCGCGCAGGCCGAGGTCGACCGCAACCTGACCCTGCTCCAGACCCAGATCGACGAGGCCAACAAGCGGCTCGTCGACACCGTCGGCCAGGGCGGAGCCAACTTCGTCCAGAACGCCATCCTCGGCCCCCTGGAGGACAAGCGGATCGCCACCGTCAACCGCATCGCCACCGCGATCGGCCGCACCGCCGAGAAGCCGCAGGGCCTCGACGCGCTCGCGCCGTGCACGCTCAACGCGGACGGCGCCGCCGAGACCGGCGAGGAGGCGGGAGCGGGCGAGGAGGCGGCCGGGGGCGACGAGGCCGAGGCCACGCCGAGCGCGACCGCCTCCGAGGAGGCCGGCGAGGACACCGGCGAGGCGGGCGACACGGGCGACGCCGGCGCGGTGGGCACCATCAGCTGCCCCGACGTCGAGTCGCAGCTGCCCGCGATCCCGGCCTCCGCGCAGGCCGAGGTCGACCGCAACCTGACCCTGCTCCAGACCCAGATCGACGAGGCCAACAAGCGGCTCGTCGACACCGTCGGCCAGAGAACGCCATCCTCGGCCCGCTGGCCGACAAGCGCGCGTCGACCATCGACCGCATCGCCATCTCCATCGGCCGCACCGCCGAGAAGCCCGAGGGTCTGAACTCCCTGGCCGCCTGCACGGTCACCGAGTGACGTGACAGGCGCTGTGGCCGCCCCGTGCGAGCGTCGGCCGGGGCGGCCACGGACGTCTCTGACGTCTCTGATATCCAAATGTCTCGGATACCTCACATGTCTCGGATGTCTCGGATGTCCAGGCGGAAGTGGATCTCGGAATTCCTTAGACAGGCAAAAGACTTACACGCATAATCTTTAGGTATGGGAAAGACCTATGAGCGCATAGACGGCCGGCTCCGCACGTTCATCGAGGAGCAACCCCTTTTCTTCACCGCCTCGGCCCCCCTCTCCGGGGACGGCACGGTGAACCTCTCCCCCAAGGGCCTCAAGGGCTCCTTCGTGATCCTCGACGAACTCACCGTCGCCTACCTCGACTTCGCCGGATCCACCGCGGAGACGATCGCGCACCTGCGCGAGAACGGCCGGATCACCCTGATGTGGTGCGCCTTCCAGGGTCCGCCGAACATCGTTCGCGTCCACGGGCGCGGCGAGCCGGTCTTCCGCGACGACCCGCGCTTCAAGGAACTGCTCGGACACTTCCCGGACATCGACCCGACCCCGCACGGGCTGCGCGCGATCATCGTCGTACGGGCCGAACTCATCCGGGACTCCTGCGGCTACGCGGTGCCGTACATGTCGTACGACGCGGACCGCGAGCTGCACGGCAAGCGTTTCGCACGCGAGGACGACGACTCGCTCAGCAAGTACTTCGCCAAGAAGGACCACATCGCCACGAGCATGGACGGGCTCCCCGGGCTGCCGTTGCCCCTGCGCCCGATTCAGTAGCCAAGGCAGGGAACCGGCCCGAACGGCCCATCCTCACTGCCGTCGCCGCCGCGGGACCGTACGGTCGGTGCCATGCGCTCCGCTGTCGTCGCCGCGTTGGTGTCCGCGTCCCTCCTCGTCCTCGGTGGCCTCGGTGCCGCGCCCGGCGGCGACCCGCCGCTGCCCGCACGGATGGCCGACACCGGGGGCGGCAGCCAGCTGATCACGGCGGTGGCCGCGAGGACCGGCTCGACGTCCGGCACGGTGACGTGGTGGGAGCTGCGGGACGGCCGGTGGCGGAAGGCCGGTTCCGCGAAGGCCCGCTTCGGGGCGAACGGGCTGGTGGAGGGCTCCTCGCGGAAGCAGGGCACGAACACCACGCCGACCGGGCTGTACGACCTTCCGTACGCGTTCGGGATCAAGGCCCCGCCGGGTGGGACGACGTACAAGTACCGGGCGGTGCGGCAGAACTCCTGGTGGTGCCAGGACAACGACTCGCGGTCCTACAACCGGTGGGTCGAGCCGCGTCCCGCGGACTGCGGGGCGGCGGAGGCCGAGCGGCTGATCTCCTACACCACGCAGTACGCGTACGCGCTCGTGGTCGGGTTCAACTACGCCGAGCCGGTGCGGGGTCGGGGCGCCGGGATTTTTCTGCATGTCGACGGGCGTGGGGCCACGGCCGGCTGTGTGTCGGTGTCGGCGGACGCCATGCGGCGGATCCTTGCCTGGGCGGAGCCCGGGAAGGGGCCGCACATCGCGATCGGGACGGTGAGCGGCCGTACGGCGGTCACCCGGTACTGAGTCGCACGGTGAACGTCGTCGATCCCGGGCGGCTGTCCAGCCCTACGCTCCCGCCGTGCGCCTCCACCACCGCCGCCACGATCGACAGGCCCAGGCCCGCGCCGCCGCCGGGGGCGTCCGTTCGGCGGCGGTCGGCGCGGGTGAAGCGTTCGAAGACGGTGGGCCGGATGTCCTCGGGGACACCGGGGCCGTTGTCGTGGACCGTGAGGGTGACTGCCGTGCGGTCGGTCTCCAGCGTCACCGTCACCTTGGTGCCGACCGGCGTGTGCAGACGTGCGTTGGCCAACAGGTTGGCCAACACCTGTTGCAGCCGGTGCGCGTCGCCCGTCACCGTCACCGGGTCCTCCGGGAGTTCCAGCTCCCAGCGATCACCGGGGCCGGCGGCCCGCGCGTCCGTGACGGCGTCCAAAACCAGGCGGGTCAGGTCGACGGGGGCGCGTTCCAGGGGGCGGCCGGCGTCCAGGCGGGCCAGCAGGAGCAGGTCGTCGACCATTTCGCCCATGCGGGACGACTCGGCGGCGATGCGCTCCAGGGCGCGGGTGACCTCGGGCGGGACCGGACTCGGGTGGAGCAGGGCCAGTTCGGCGTGGCCGCGGACCGAGGCGACCGGCGTGCGCAGCTCGTGGCTGGCGTCGGCGGCGAAGCTGCGCAGGCGTTCCTCGCTGGCATGGCGTTTGGTCAGCGCGTCCTCGACGTGGCCGAGCATGAGGTTGAAGGCGCCTGCGACCCGGCCCACCTCGCTGCGCGGGTCCGCCTCGGGGGCGCGTGGCGGCAGGGCCACCTCGCCGCTGGCCAGCGGGAGCTCGCTGACCCGGGTGGCGGTGGCGGCGACCCGGCTCAGCGGGCGCAGGGACCAGCGCACCCAGAGGGCGCCCGCGACGCCGGTGACGGTGAGGGCCGCGCCGAAGACGATCCCGGCGACCAGTTCGAGGCGGTGCACGGTGGCCTCGACGGGTTCCAGGGGCAGGCCGGAGATCAGTACGTCGCCGTCGAGCCCCTTGGCCGCCATGACCCGGTAGTCGTCCAGGGAGGAGAGGTCGACGGTGTGGCCCGTGCCGTCGACGGGGAGCGCGGCGAGCCGCCTCCGGTCCTGGGCGGTCAGGGGGACGTTCCGGGTGCCGGTGGGGCGGACGACCGCCGCGTTGGTCACCGTGCCGTCGAGCAGCCGGGCGCCGAAGGTGCCGGTCGCCTGGCGGCGGGTGTCGCCGTGCTCGTCGCCGTCGTGGTCGTCGGGCAGCCGGCCGCCGTGCTCCAGGCTCGCCGGGAACCTGGTCCCGACCTCGCCCAGCTGCTCGTCGAGACGGTTGATGAGGAAGCCGTTCAGCTCGATCACGGCGGCCACGCCGACGGCGGCACAGCTGACCGCCAGCAGCACGACCAGGCCGACGGTGAGCCGGGCCCGGAGGGTGTGCGGGCGGGGCAGACGCCTCGCCCACCGCGCCCTCACAGGGCCACCGGCTTCAGCACGTAGCCGGCCCCGCGCACTGTGTGGATCATCGGTTCGCGGCCCGCGTCCACCTTCTTGCGCAGGTAGGAGATGTACAGCTCGACGACATGGGCGCGGCCGCCGAAGTCGTAGGACCAGACCCGGTCGAGGATCTGCGCCTTGCTCAGCACGCGGCGCGGGTTGCGCATCAGGAAGCGGAGGAGTTCGAACTCCGTCGGTGACAGCTCGATCAGCTCGCCCGCGCGGGTCACCTCACGGGCCTCCTCGTCCATGACCAGGTCGCCCACCGTCAGCCGCGGCCCCTCCTCCAGCTGGCGGGCCATGCCCGCGCGGCGCAGCAGTCCGCGGATCCGGGCGATTACCTCCTCCAGGCTGAAGGGCTTGGTGACGTAGTCGTCGCCGCCCGCCGTGATGCCCGCGATCCGGTCCTCCACCGCGTCGCGCGCGGTGAGGAAGAGCACGCAGACGTCCGCCTTCACGGTGTGCAGGGCGCGCAGCACGGCGAAGCCGTCGGTGTCGGGGAGCATCACGTCCAGGACGACCGCGTCGGGCATCAGCTCGCGGGCCGCGGTGAGGGCGGACGCCCCGTCGCCGGCCGCGCGGACCAGCCAGCCCTCGTAGCGCAGGGCCCCGGACAGCACCTCGGCGAGGTCGGGGTCGTCGTCGACGACGAGGACGCGCAGGGGCGTGCCGTCGGGGCGGGTGAGGGCGGGGCGGCCGGAGCGGGTGGTGTTCATGACGTTCACCAGCATCGCCCCTCGCGGGGGCGCTGCGGGGCACCGGACGCTCTGAGTTTCCTCTGAGTGGGCTGGGCGGGGTACCGGTTGAGAGCTTGCTGAGAGCTTCCGCCCGCACAGTGGCGTTCCGGACGTCGAAGACAGCGGAAGGGACGCACCCATGACCACCGTGTACGAGCAGCGGACGGCACCACCCGTGCCGCTCGCCGCGCGGCGCTCCCCCGCGGGCCCGGTGCTCGCCCTGCTCTGGGCGGGTGCCGGGGCGGCCGTCGCGGCCTGGTGGCTGAACGCCGGGCCGGTGGTCGGCACGGCGGGCGTGCTGACGAACGCCGGGCGGATCGCCGGGCTGCTGTGCGGGTACGCCTGCGCCGTGCTGGTCGGGCTGATGGCCCGCGTGCCGCTCCTGGAACGCCGGATCGGGTCCGACCGCGTGGCGCGCTGGCACGCGATGGCCGGGCGCTACACCGTCTGCCTGCTGGTCGCGCATCTCGTGCTGATCCTGGCCGGGTACGCCGCCCAGGACGGTGCGTCGATCCTGCACGAGACCGCGACGGTCGTCCTGGACTATCCGGAGATGCTGAAGGCCACCATCGGCACCCTGATCCTCTTCGCGGTCGGCATCACCTCGGCGCGGGCCGTGCGGCGCCGGGTCACATACGAGTTCTGGTACTACGTCCACCTGCTCACCTACGCGGCCGTCTTCCTCGCCTTCTTCCATCAGGTCCAGCTGGGTTCCGACCTCGCGGGCGGCAGCCCCGCTCAAGTCGCCTGGTACGCGCTGTACTTGGGGGTCGCCGCCCTGGTGCTGTGGTTCCGGATCCTCGCTCCGGTGCGGCTGAACCTGCGGCACCGGCTGCGGGTCGAGTCCGTGCACCGGGAGGCGCCGGGCGTGTGGTCCGTCGTCGTGCGGGGGCGGCGGCTCGATCAACTCGGGGCACAGGCGGGGCAGTTCTTCCGCTGGCGGTTCCTGGCCGAGGGCATGCGCTGGACCTCGACGCCGTACTCCCTGTCGGCGCCGCCGCGCGCCGACCGGATGCGGATCACCGTCAAGGCGCTCGGCGACCACAGCGCGGCCGTGCCCCTGCTGCGGCCGGGCACGCGGGTGTGGGCGGAGGGGCCGTACGGGTCGCTGACCGCCGAGCGGCGGACCGCGGCGAAGGTCCTGCTGATCGGCGGGGGCGTCGGCATCACCCCGTTGCGGGCCCTGTTCGAGACCCTGCCGGGCGAGGTCACCCTCCTCTACCGCGCGCGTACGGCCGAAGACCTCGCCCTGGGCGGGGAGTTGGAGGCCGTCGCGCGATGGCGCGGCTCGCGGGTGCTGTACGCGCTCAACGGGCCGGACGGGCAACGTCCGAGCATCACCGCGGACTCCCTGCGCGCGGCCGTACCGGACGTCGCCGGGCACGACGTGTACGTCTGCGGGCCGCACGGCTTGGCGCAGGAGCTGTACGAGGCGTTGCGCGCCGCCGGAGTGCCCGACCGGCGTATCCACCACGAGTCGTTCGAGCTCTGAGATTTGTGAGGCCCTGGAAGTGCACGCGTTGAAGAAGACCCGCCCCCTGCGCCGCATCGTGCTGGCGAGTGCCGCCACCGTCTCCGGGATGGTGCTGCTCCTGTCGCTGAAGCCGCACACGACGCCGCAGGTCGCCGTGGCGGCCCCCTCGGCCGCCCCGTCCGCAGGATCCACCGGGTCCGCGACCGGCACGAAGACCGTCGACGGCGAATCCGTGCAGACCCGTTGGGGCCCGGTTCAGGTCCGTGTCACCCTCGAGAACGGCAGGCTCACGGACGTCACAGCCGTCGTCTACCCCGCGGACAACCCCCGGGACCAGGAGATCAACAGTTACGCCCTCCCCCGGCTGCGAAGTGAGGCCCTCACCGCGCAGAGTGCCGACATCGACACGGTGTCGGGTGCCACGTACACAAGTGACGGTTACCGCCAGTCACTCCAGTCCGCACTGGACTCGGCAGGCGGCTGAACACACGGCCGTCTCGGCACGTATCTGAGGGCCAAGGGACCACGCCACCCCCCTTGCCCCGCCCTCGGAGGAACCGTGACCACCACGCTCGCAGGCGGCCGCGCCGCCCGCCGCCAGACGATGCGCCGCATCCGCCCGCGCCGCTCCCCGGCGACCCTGCTGCTGCTCGCCGTGTGGGGCGGAGCGGTGGGTGTGCTGTGGCTGTGGTGGGCCAACACCCCGTCCATCAGCGACAACAACGGCAAGATCCTCAACGCGGGCCGGATCACCGGTCTGCTCGCCGGGTACCTCATGGCGCTGGTGGTGCTGCAGATGGCCCGGGTGCCGGCGCTGGAGCGCCGGGTGGGCTCCGACCGGGTGGCGCGCTGGCACGCGATGAGCGGCCGCTACACGCTCTGCCTGACGATCGCCCACGTCTTCCTGATCATGTGGGGCTACGCCCTCCAGGCCGGCAAGGGCCTCGGCGACATCGTCCAGCAGACGATGGACTCCATCAACCAGCTGCCGGACATGGGCAAGGCCGCGATCGGCACCGGCCTGCTGTTCCTCATCGGGCTGCTCTCGATCGGCCCGGTCCGCCGCAGGATTCCGTACGACACCTGGTACCACGTGCACCTGCTGACGTACGCGGCGGTGTTCCTGACGTTCTGGCACCAGCTCACCACCGGGAACGAGTTCGCCGTCGAACCGGCCGCGAAGACCGTCTGGTACGGGCTGTACGGCTCGGTGACGGCGCTGGTGATCTGGTACCGGATCCTCACCCCGATCCGGCTGAACCTGCGACACCGGATGTACGTGGCGGCGGTCATCGAGGAGACTCCGGGCATCGTGTCGGTGCTGATCGGCGGGCGGAAGCTGCACCGGATGGGCGCGGAGGCGGGTCAGTTCTTCCGCTGGCGGTTCCTGGCGCCGGGGATGCGGTTCAGCTCGCACCCGTACTCGCTGTCGGCGGCGCCCCGCCCCGACATGCTGCGGATCACGGTGAAGGCGATCGGCGACCACAGCGAACGGCTGCGCGAGCTGACGCCCGGCACCAAGGTGTGGGCCGAGGGCCCGTACGGCGCGCTGACCGCCTCCCGCCGCAGCCGCGGCAAGGTGCTGCTGGTCGCGGGCGGCGTCGGGATCACCCCGATGCGGGCGCTGTTCGAGACGCTGCCCGGCGCGGCCGGTGACATCACCCTGCTCTACCGGGCCAACAGCACCCACGACCTGGCCCTGTGGGACGAGCTGGCCACCATCGCGGACGAGCGCGGGGCCCGGCTGATGTACGCGGTCAACAGCCCGGACGGGGAACGCCCCGACATCTCCGCGGAGCGGCTGCGGCAGAAGCTGCCGGACATCGACAACCACGACGTCTTCATGTGCGGGCCGCCCGGGTTCGCGCAGTCCGTGTACGAAGCACTGCGCGGCGCGGGTGTGCCCGCCCGCCGCATCCATCACGAGTCGTTCGAGATGTGAGCGACGGGACTTCAGGAGCTGTAGAAGCGATGAGGAAGAGTCACCCCATCCGACGTGTCGTGCTCGCGACCGCCGCCACCGTGTCCGGTGTCGTGCTGCTGCTGTCACTGAAACCGTCGTCCGACCCCGCCGCCTCGGCGGCGGGCGGGGCGGCCTCACAGCCGCCGGTCGCGGGGCAGGAGTCGGCCCAGGGCGGCGCCCAGGCCGCCGGGACCGGGATGGTCACCGGGGACGCCAGCCAGACCCAGTACGGCGCCGTCCAGGTCCGGCTGACCGTCGCCAACGGCAAGATCACCAAGGCCGAGACGGTTCAGGCACCCAAGGGCGGCCAGAGCGACCAGATCACCGCCAACGCCGTACCCAAGCTCAACCAGGCGACGGTGGCCGCGCAGAGCGCCGAGATCGACGCGGTGTCCGGAGCGACGTACACCAGCGCCGGCTACAAGAAGTCGCTGCAGTCGGCCATCGACAAGGCGAACGCGAGCGCGGGATCGTCGCAGGACCAGGACTCGGGCAGCACCCAGGCCAAGACCGTCACCGGCACCGCCGCCCAGACCCAGTACGGCGCCGTCCAGGTCCGCATCACGGTCAGCGGC